>JBGTHM010000015.1:0-16260 GCA_041746255.1 Fibrobacteria bacterium
AACATGTCTCCAAATATTCTGGTAATAGTTTTGACGGAATCATTTCGAACTGAAACTTTACTTTCATTCCAACTACCGAAAACGGAAGCATAGAGAACCGAGTAGGAATAGCTATTGCCCTTCCAGTGTTTCCAGCTTTCCCAAATATCCCGACTTTCCCTGAGCGAGCTTGGTTGAACCGCTAGTGAATCTACGGGCGGGTTGGGGTTTGGTTTAGTGGTTTGCTCCTGAAAAATGCACGCAATAAAAATAAACGGAATGGCCAGGATTAGTTTTTTCATGTAAATAAATATACCTCTGGTAATGGCTTTGAAGTATAGCATAGCGAAAAAGGTTGCTCTCATCTTGGGGAGATTGGGGGTTCGGTATCATCCGTTAGGCGCTCAACCTTAAAAGATCGCAACAAAGAGAACAATTGATATTCGGGGCATTAACTTAGTCTTTACAATTTCCCTGTCGCTGGTCACATCACCGGTAGTAGATTGTTCTATCCAAAACTCCAGCCTACCCGTGATCTTGTATCCGAAATAGGAGCCCGGAAATTGCTTCCGGAGCCGTGAACTTCACCAACCCCCACTAATTAGCATATACACGCATTTCCATACCCAACCGCTTCATTCCCGCTTTTTGAGCTTCCAATTCTCCACCTTACCCTTATCTTGACAGAACCCCCGGCAGCCGGGAAACTGATTATGTGGGTGGCGAATTCCAGCCGCGGAAAACCCGGAATTCAATTGGTCCCACTAATACCTGGGCCCTGGATATTGTGGAGAAGTCAGATGAGTCGTTTTGCAATCGCAATCAGCCTGGTAATGGCGTATGTTCTTCCCGTCAGGGGGGAATTATCCTCCTGTAAATTCAATTTCGGCATGGCCTGGGATGGACCCAACGCTGGTTATCCGCAGGAGCTGGATTACATCACCATCTGGGCCGGTTCGGACGAAAACTTCAACCCCTATTGGATAGGGGATATGCTCAAGGCCTGCAAACCGGGCGGGAAGCTGGAGGGCCGCACGCCAGTTTATTACAGTTATATCATCGCTTTCACGGCTCGTTCCGACCGGGGATTGAAGGATTGCGATGTCGGCTCACCCAATCTATGTGAGGGGGGAGCAAAATATATTCGGCAGGAGAAAGCACGCATCCTTTCTCAATATGAGAAATACGCCTCGGAAACCGCCAAGATTTGGGGAAAGCTCGAACCTATCGTCTGGCTGATGGAACCCGACTTTTATCAATATGCCTCCGGTACCAAGCAGGAGGGTGGTCCCCTTACCTTCGCGGAAGCAGCAGCGCTAATGGGAGAGTTGGTGGCCATCGTGCGGAAGCATCTACCCCAAGCCAATTTTTCCATGGATATTTCGCCCTGGGTTCCAAACCCTTCTGCGTGGTATGGCGCCTTTAATATGGGGGATTTCACTTACAACCATACCTCGGGAGGACGAACAGAAGCGGACAATGCCCGTATCCGTGCCGTTAATCCCATGACTTGGAAGTCCGTTTATGAGCTGACCAAGAAGCCTATCATTGCGGATGACGGCTATGGTGTGGCGGGATCGTTGACCGGGCATGATGCGACGTGGGATAATCCGTCCAATTTGCAGGCCCGGATAGGGGACGGGGTGATCGCCATTACGCAGGCGAATCCCAAGAGCGATTGGAACGGCACGATTGCGAATATTCGCGGGCAGCTCCCGTCCTTGCCCGGATGCCCGACAAGCAACATACTCCGCGAGCGCATTCAACCGTTCTTAACGGTAACCCCGGATCTATTACGGGGACGCAATGTGCTGGGTCGAGACTTGGGAAAACCCTCACTTCTTCAGTGATAGTCCAAATACGAGACCAGCCACGGCGAAGTATCCTACTGTTGTTATATTTGTCGCTTTATCCACGCTGAGTGGCATAAGTCCGGACAATCCATTCCAATAGAATCGCACCAGTTTGAACAAAATCATTTTATTCGGTGACGGAATTCTTGCCGGGCCTCAGGGCTTCGGCGAGGTGCTGCTCGACTTCCTTTTTCTTCATCACCCTCGGGCGCCGGTTTCCAGTTCGATTTACGGCGACAAAGACACGGATTATGCCCGTGTGCTGCGCGAATGTCCACTGCATATTATCGGTAAAACTCCACAGCTGGTGGTTTTGGCTTTGGGAAAAGCGGACATCCATTCGTCGAAACCCGTTCCGGCGATTTTGGAAGAGATACGGCATATTATCTCAATGGTCGAGACCAAGACTAAAGCTCGGCTCTATATCGCCAATGTTTGTTCGCCTCTTTTCGCAGGTGAGGACGCCTGGGGCAAAGCGGAACAATTGAACCGAGGTCTGGCCGAGGTGGCTATCAGCCGAGGTGGGTTTATCGACCTCCATGGCTGTGCGGAAACTTTTCTGGACGAACACCGGCAGGGGCCAGGGGAGAAGCATTCTTTACATTCGCAAGATCATGCGCTTACCTCACTGGGACGGCTGGTATTGGCTGATTTCGCCTATCGCGCCATTCATTGGCCGCTTGAGCCGGACGGACTCAAGGAAGCCGATGCGGGGTAGCCGCTCCAAATCAAAATGTGCGTGCTGGGAGGTTTCCCCGACTTTTGTATTTTTAGGGCGGTATTTAGAATAAAACGGGAAGCGAGGGGTGATTATGGCGGATGATGAAAACCACGACAGGTATTTACGAAAGAGCCAAGCCCTAAGCCGGGCATACGAGATTGAAAATAAAGACCGCTACAAAGCGAAGATGGTCACCGGCGAAATCAAGCCGGAAGTAGTCGCTTGTTATCGCTGCAAAAAAGAGCGACCCTGCAAAAAATATTCGATTATGGAAACCGGTCGCACCGAAGGGGCCGTCTCCGTGTCGAACGAGTATGTACCCTTATGCGAGGAATGCTCTCCCAAGAAGAAAAAAGGGGAGAAGGAGCTCACGCCTAAGCAAATCACCTCGCTATTGCGTGGGGCCCGACGCGGGCGGCTCTAGCCGCTATTGTGGGTTTTCGGGAGTGTTCTGTTGCATGACGCTGATTTCGGATAGAAACTCCTTGGCTTCTTTGAACTTCCGGTAGACGGAGGCGAAGCGGACATACGCTACCTCGTCTACTTGATACAGCGCCTTCATGCAAAGTTCGCCAATGGTATTGCTGGGGATTTCACTCTCGCACAGCCCATGCATTTGATTTTCGATTTGATCCGCCAGGGCGTGAATGGTTTCCGCGGAAACCGGCCGCTTTTTGCACGCGGTATAGAGTCCCATCAATAATTTTTGCCGGTCATAGGGTTCACGGCGTCCGTCATTCTTGCTGATGGACAGGGGAACGGCTTCCACGTTTTCGTAAGTGGTAAAGCGCTGCCCACAGCTGAGGCATTCCCGCCGGCGACGAATGGCACGACCCTCTTTGCTGCTGCGGGAGTCGACAACCTTGTCTTCTTCAAAACTACAATAGGGGCACTTCATACGCGTTTAGAATATATCCACATTTCAACACTTAATCAACAGGAAATGGCGCCAAAAAGCCCGTGACCAACCAGGTCTTGGGGCTGAATTCCATCCATACCCCTATGGATGGCGGTTGAGGATTTAGCTGTTGATAGGCTAACGACCTTCCAATTCGAGAGTCCGCGTCACCCCATCGCATACCTCGGAAGGACCGAAATACTGGATGGGTCCGGGGTATTGGAAGGCATCTTCTACCCGCCAGTCGTTTCGATTGGCGGCGAATTCCGTGAAGGCAGGACCGGACAGCTCGACCAGCGCCTTTTCAATTACGGGCTTGGGTTTGCCGTGCCGCTGTTCCATATTCATGAGCATGGTAATGGGCAAGCCCCCGGCTTCCCAGGCATCGACTCCCTTCGAGAGATTTCGGATATAACAGATGTAACCTGTTTTATTTCCGTTGATTAGAGCGGCGGCGGTATACCCGAGGCCGAAGCAATAATCGGCGTCGAAATTGGAAGGAGCGGCGGCGCGGCCTTCATAGCCGAAGAAATGTCGCTGCGTAGAAAAGCTGCCGGAAAAGTCGGCGCGGTCATGCAATTTTCTCTCCACCAGTTCGGCCAGCAACGCTTCGGTTTCGATACGCGAAACCTGGACGTTGCCATGGGGGTCGCGGTCCATCAAAAGCTGCAAACGGATATTATCCGGAAGGTCGTTGAAAGTGCCGGCGGACCCGGAGCTTAGCTTGGCCGATACCCAGGCGGTTTTGGTGTCGCCCACCAGGCTGGAAAACTCCGCTTCGTGATGGGCCAGCATGTCGTTCAATTCGGCAATCAGGGATTTCATGGAAGGGACGAATTCAATCAGGCCTTCGGGAACCAACACGACGCCATAATTCTTACCCACGGCCGCCCTTTCGGAAACGATATCGGCCAGCGAAGTCGCAATATCGTTGAGACTGAGCTTTTTGGCTTCCACCTCTTCGGAGATAAGCGCTGCATTCGTTTGCGTGCGCAGCGCGGCTTCCAGGGTGATATGGCTGGCGGAGCGGCCCATGAGTTTGATGAAATGCCAGTATTTGCGGGCAGACCGGGCATCGCGGGCGATATTGCCGATCAGTTCGGAATAGGTTTTGACCGCCGTGTCGAATCCGAAGGAGGTTTCGATATACTCGTTCTTCAAATCACCGTCGATGGTCTTAGGCACACCCACCACCGATGTGGCAAGTCCTTTGGCCCGGAAGTATTCGGCCAGCACTGCGGCATTGGTATTGGAATCGTCTCCGCCGATGACGACAATGCCGTCGAGATTCAAGGATTTGATGGTCTCGATGCAGCGGTCGAACTGTTCGGTGGATTCAAGTTTGGTGCGACCGGATCCGATGATGTCGAAGCCGCCGGTATTGCGATAGGCGTCGATAATATCCGGAGTCAACTCCTCATACTTGGCTTTCTCCAAACCGGAAGGTCCGCCGGTAAATCCAAAGAGCTTGCTCTCGGCATGGAGGCTACGTAAGCCGTCGAAGAGCCCGGCGATAACATTGTGCCCACCCGGAGCCTGTCCGCCGGAGAGCACCACTCCAACGCGCAAGGGCTTGGCCGCAGGGGTGGTCTCGCTCCTATTCTGAAGTTTGAGAATGGGCAGCCCATAGGTATTGGGAAAAGCGGAGCGTATGGTATCCCGGTCTTTTTTCGGTTCGGCCTTTTCGCCTTCGCTCCAAGCGGTATGGGCCAGCCCCAGCCGCAAGGCCGTCGGGAGTTTGGGGGTGTATTGCTTTCGGAATGTGTCTAAAGTGGAAAGAGTCACGTGCTCTCCTTCGTCATGTTTGGATTGAATCGGGAAAAGTTAAATCGTTGTGAGTGCGATGGGGAGGGGGAATCGCGGAATGGTGCGTGAAATCAAGGAAAAAGAACCCGGGAATAACGACGACTCGAGGCATAAACGAATTGACGGAATACCCCCCGATTTGATAGATTAGTCCCCGCCTCGGGATGTGGCTCAGTCTGGTAGAGTACTTGAATGGGGTTCAAGTGGTCGTGGGTTCGAATCCCGCCATCCCGACCAGTTTAGTAGGAAGGCCCTGGGCGCAAACCTGGGGCCTTTCACTTATCTTCCCGCTTAAAATTTCTGTAAGTTATTGATTTTACTTATAATGTAGAGAGCATTGGTATTTCGAGTTCGATGCCATTGGTTACCAAGCGTTACCAATTCAAACCACCTAATCCAAATTGAAAACCTATACAACTCTTTTGCAATGCAGGTAGGCACTGTGGGGCTTTTGTAAGTCGAAAGGGTGGCACGGCCCCCTTTACTTGGTCACCGCAAGTGAGAGTCCTTGGGTGAAAGCGGCAGCATATTCCATTGGTGGTATTCTTCCCAAGCTGCCATGGGGAAGTATTTCGTTGTAAAAGGATTTCCATCGGTCCAAGGAAGCCTGCGCTTCGTCAAGGGTTTCCCATATCTCTTCATCAAGTACCTTGTCACGGATTTGGCTGTTCAGGCTTTCAACAAAAGCATTCTGCGACCGCTTTCCAGGATCTATAAAATGATGCTTCATAGCTATCGATTGCATCCATAGGAACATGACCTTGGAGGTCAATTCCGTACTATTGTCCGTTACCAACTGGTCTGGAAGGCCTCGAATCAACTCCAGAAAGGATAGTACCTCAGTAACATCCTTGCCACTAAAACTGCTTCTGGCTTCGCACCAGACCAATTCTCGACTACAATCATCTTTGATAACCAAAATCCGGAAACGTCGGCCATTGGCAAACAAAACGGCGAGGGAAAACTGGTGGCCGGGAAAGCAAGGCTTCGGTTAAACGCCGCGATGGGGAAGAGGCATTGGCTGGAGATATCAGGGCGCTTTACCTGCTCCTCGCGCGGGCACTCCATCCGGATAAGGAAATCGATGCGGGATGCAGGGCGGAAAAGACGGCCTGGATGCAAAAGGTTACCGTCGCTTATGCCGGACGTAACCTGGCCGAACTTCTGGATATCATGGCCCAAAATCCCCTGGATGCCGTGGGACCCTATCTTTCGCAGGCGCCTATGAAAACCGTCAAAGGATTTGCCAAACGTCTTCGACGGGAATTGATTCTGCTCCGTAAACAAGCGGAAGGGATTTGGACAAGCCTGCATCCCGGCATTCATGAATACCTTGGACCCAAAGGTTTGGAGGAAAGAAAAATCAAACGCCATATTTCGGAAGCCCGGATTCGAAAGGCGTTTTTGGCACCCGATAATTTCTTGCACCCCATGGGACGGGGATCCGTAACAAGCCCGTCAATTACCTTGAAAATCCGCGCTTGCAAAGTTGATGAAAGCGCTGCCGGCTCCTTTTCAGCGCGTCGTTGGATTTCCTTTCCCCAACTCCCGTATGTCACGGTTTCTGGAGGGACTTCCCCCTAGGTTTCATAACACCGAATTCTATTTTGTCAGTATGGCACATACCAACCAACCCTTGATTTCCAATCCCCTGCCCGAGGCCACTCCCGGCCCGGGACAGGCGGAAGCCGAGCGGAGGCGGCTTATCCTCGATTCGGCGCTGGACGCCATCATCACCATTGATGCGGAGGGTCTAGTTCAGGATTGGAATAAAAGGGCCGAGATAATGTTCGGCTGGACCGCGCAGGAGGCGCACGGCCAGATTATGAGCGGGATGATCATACCGCCCCAACACCGCGAGGGTCATGAGCGCGGGATGCGGCATTTTCTCGCCGGCGGGGAAGGCCCCATCCTCAATCGCCGCTTGGAAATCACCGCCATGCGTCGGGATGGGTCGGAGTTTCCCATCGAATTGTCCGTGGCTCCGGCCCGCATCGACGGGAAATGGATGTTCTCCTCCTTTATCCGCGATCTCACCGAACAAAAGGCGACCGAGAATTGGAATTTTCTGCAAACCTCCACCACCCGCATTCTGGCCGAGGCGCAGTCTCTGGAGCAGGGCATAGGCGCCGTGCTGGAAGCCATCCTGGAAAGGACGTCCTGGGAGGTATGTGGATTTTGGCAACAAGACGAGTATCCGGGCGGACTGCGGTTGACTGACATGCGATATAAACCGGATGGGTCATTCGAATCGTTCTTGGCCGTGAGCCGGGAAATGCGCTTTGCGGAGAAGGTGAGCATTCCCGGAAGGGTCGAGGCGGAAGGTAAACCGGTTTGGATAGCTTCGCTGGCGGATGACCCCGGATTTCTCCGCAAGCCCCAGGCCTTGGCGGCCGGGTTTAAATCGGGATTGGCTTTTCCCGTGTATCTCAGAAATAATTTGCTGGGTGTTTTCGAATTCTATTCCCGGGCCGAAATCGCCGAAAGTCCGGAGTTGACCGAAACCTTGGTTTCCATGGGACGGCAATTGGGTCAATTCATTGAAAGGAAGCGGGCCGAGGAGGATTTGCGGCGGCGCGAGGAGCAGCTCGAGTTGATCATGGATGCGGCTCCGGCCCTTATCAGCTATATCGGGGCCGACAGGCGGTACCGGTTCAACAACGGAGCCTATGAGCAATGGTTCGGTCATTCCAAAGCGGAGATAGTGGGTAAAACCATGTGGGAGGTATTGGGCGACACGGCCTATGCCAAGCTCAAGACTCGGGTGGACGGCGTTTTGGCCGGGGAGGTTCAAACCTTCGAGGACGCCCTTCCCTATCGGGACGGGGGTACTCGCTACGTGAGCGGGCATTATCTTCCCCATCGCCGGGGCGACGGGGTGGTCGAGGGATTCGTGGTCTTCATTGTCGATCTCAGCGAAAGGCGCAAAACCGAGGAAGCCTTGCTGGAAAAAGAAAGGTTCCTGGAAAGCATTTACAATGGGGCCGAGGAGGCCATTTGGGTGATGGATGTGACCCCGGAAGAGGAATTCGTCTTCGCGGGTTTCAATCCGGCCTATTTGCGGCGGGCAGAAAACTTGGGATTCGACATGCGCGTGATGCTGGGGAAAACCGTCAAGGACATGTTCGGTATCTTCCCGGATGACGCGGTGAACGGGGTGTTGAGAAAGTACGCCGAATGCGCGCGGACCAAGCTGCCCATGGAATATGAGGAATCGTTGGTGATGGAGACCTCCACGTTCCATTGGATGACGCGCATCGCGCCCCTGACCGACGAAACCGGGCGTACCTACCGCCTCATAGGCACCACCAACGACATCACCCGCCAAAAGGAGGATGCGGCACGCATCCGCCATGCCGAAGACCAATTGCGGCAATCGCAGAAGATGGAAGCCATCGGTCGGCTGGCCGGGGGCATCGCCCATGACTTCAACAATCTCCTGACGGCCATCATCGGCTTATCCGAATTGGCCATGGTCTCCATGGAGGAAAAAGAGTCTGCCCTCGAAATGCTCGCCGATATCAAACGATCGGGGGAGAGGGCGGCTCTGCTCACCAGCCAATTATTGGCCTTCAGCCGCAAACAAATCCTTTCGCCCAAGGTGCTGGATTTGAACGTGGTGGTGACCGGAATGGAATCCCTGCTCAAGCGCGTCATCGGCGAAAACCTGAATTTCGTCACGGTGTTGCGGCCCCATCTTAAGCCGGTGCGCATTGATCCCAATCAATTGGAGCAAATCATACTCAACCTCGCCATCAATGCGCGGGACGCCATGCCCTCGGGAGGCAAATTGACCTTGGAAACCTCCGCCATGGAGGTGGAGGAATCGACCCTGGGCGCCTATCTCGATGCGCGACCCGGGCCCCATGTGGTGTTGGCGGTCAGCGATACCGGCATCGGCATGTCGCCCGATGTGAAGGAACGATTGTTCGAGCCTTTTTTCACCACCAAGGAGCACGGCAAAGGCACGGGCATGGGTCTGGCCACGGTGTACGGTATCGTCAAGCAAAGCGGCGGCCATATCCACGTGTACACTGAGCCGGGCAAGGGTTCCAGTTTCAAAATCTTTTTTCCCGCGGTGAATGAAGGCCTGGACAAGGATACGCCTCCCGAAGGAAAATCCCCGCTGGTCAGGGGGAATGGGGAAACCATTCTCCTGGTCGAGGACGAGGAATTGGTGCGCACCTATGCCCATAGGGTGTTGACGGGCCTGGGATACGACGTACGCATGGCCGTGCATGGGAAGGAGGCGCTGAAAATCATCGCCGAGGCTCCCGTCCCGTTCCGTCTCTTGTTGACCGATGTGGTGATGCCGGAAATGAGCGGCCGGGAATTATGGGAGAAATTGAAAGTCCTGCATCCGACTACGCAAGTGCTGTTCATGTCCGGTTACACCGATAATGCCATCGTAAATCAAGGCGTCCTGGATCCCGACGCGCCTTTCCTGCCCAAGCCCTTTTCTCCGGCCCAATTGGCGGAGAAGGTGGGTCAGGTTCTATCCAAGGTTTCCACGCCCGCCGATAAAATCTAAGAGAAGGGGACGGTAAAGCCATTACTTTGTAAAGCATATTTGCCATACAAGCACGCCCTGTTAAATTACCAGTGTATTAGGCCAATTCAGGGTAAATTTTCCACATCACTTAACGGAGGCATCTCCGGCTTCCTCAAGGATGGGGCCGTGTGTCACGAGTTGAAAGCGGCATTCCTCTGGAGGGATGCCCAGGGTATTGAGGTGCTTCCGCAGGACGTTGCTGTTCTTGTTGAATCCAAGATGCTGGCCCATGCGGTTGAAAGGGGATTGGGCGAAAGGGGAGGAACTGTCCCCCGTACGCCCAACGTAGTGGAGGGGTTTGCCTGAGGGCGGGGTGATGAGTCTGGAAAGGTAGTTTTCCAGGGTTTCAATTGACGAGGAAAGGTTCGGTAGTGAGGCAATGCTCCGAAAAGTCCAGATAGCTTTAGAATTCCAGAGGCTTCTGATTTGCGCACAGGACCTGCTTACCCTGCAATCTTGTGAACTACAGACCATTTTTCAGTCCCGATACACATCACGTCTGTGTGCGACTCGGATAACAATTACAATCAATATCCCATCATAAATTTCATATACGATACGATATTCCCCCACACGAATACGATAGGCATTTTTGGCGCCCGATAATTTTTTACAACCATTGGGACGGGGTTCCGTGACAAGGCCGTCAATTGCCTTGAATATCCGCGCTTGCAAAGTTGACGAAAGCGCGGCCAATTCCTTTTCAGCACTCCGTTGGATTTCGACCCGGTACTCCAATCAGGCCGCCCGCGCCTTTTTCTTGGTGCCTCCGGTCAGTGTCTTCTTCACGGATTCCCAGGGACGAGAGGACTCTCCCCGGCGGGCCTTGATCGCTTGCAAATCGGCTTTGTCCTCCATACGTTCCCATTCTTCCAAGGCCTTTAAAGCTTCAATAGGAATGATTGCGCAAGTAGGCTTACCATGTTTTTCAACCACAATCCGCTCCTTGCCGTATGAAGCGCGGGATACCAAGTCGGCCAAATTCTTCCGCGCTTGTGCCACTGATACACTGGACATATTTCCCCCTCGTTCGTCAGGCTTTACATAACGTACAAAAGCCTAATTATGTACATATTATACCTTTATTCAGCGAAAGGGGCAATCCTTGGCGCCTTCGCTTTTTCAGGTTGAGACTTTGGATGAAGAAGCGGGATTAACCCAATATGACCTGGCCCAGCGGACCGGAGTTGGCCTCCGCTTCGTCCGCGACCTTGAGCAGGGCAAAACCACCTTGAGGATGGACAAAGTCAATCAGGTTTTGGCGCTTTTCGGGCATGCAGCGGGTCCGGTTTCCGGCAGGGAAGAGTCGAGTGCCTATAAGGAGCAGCATTGATGGCCAACGAGTATTTCCGTGTGGGAGCCGTAAAAGTGGACGAGACTGTATCGGGATATATACGGGAAACCGAATCCGGATATGAGTTTTTCTACACAACTGACTATTTGCAATTGTCCCATCCATCGCCTGTAAGTGTGACCTTACCCTTGCGGAAGGAAACGTACGCCTCCAATACCTTGTTTCCTTTTTTCGATGGGTTGATACCCGAAGGATGGTTGCTGCTGGTGGCCGAAAAAGTTTGGAAGGTAAATCCACGCGATCGAATGGGGTTGCTTTTGACTTGCTGTCGAGATTGTATCGGCAACATCAGCGTAGAACAGGTGGTTGATGTACCATGAAATCAGGTGATCAGCGCTGCCTCTATTGTGGTTACCATATTGAAGGAGTTCAAGAAGCGGCCCAAGATTTCCATCCCAAATGCAGCAAAAAATTTTTCGGGACCGCTTCGGCGCCGGAGTTGCCCTATAATCTTGTCGAGATGGAACGACTGGCAATGGAGGTGGTTCGTTCTCAGGCTACCATACCCGGCGTACAGGCGAAAATCTCCCTGAATTTGGAAAAAGCCCCGACAGGAGGAAAAGCGCGTCGTTTGACATTGGTCGGATTGTGGGGACAGTTCGTACTGAAGCCACCCACGGCCGATTATCCTTTTTTACCCGAAATTGAGGATACAACCATGCGGCTTGCGGAGGTATCCGGTATTGACACCGTGCCTCACTCTTTGATTCGAATGCAGTCGGGCGAACTAGCCTACATTACCCGCCGCATTGATAGGAGCGCCAAGAGTAAAATCGCAATGGAGGATATGTGTCAGATAACCGGTCGTTTGACGGAGGACAAGTATAAAGGCTCTATGGAGCAAGTGGGCAAGGCCATTCGCCGATATTCGGTTCAGCCGGGACTGGATTCGATTCGATTTTTCGAATTGTCCGTATTCTGCTTTCTAACCGGCAATGCGGATATGCACCTAAAAAAATTCTCATTGTACCGGCCCTCTCCGGGTTCCATAAAATTAACGCCAGCCTACGACTTGGTCGCGACCAAGTTGTTGTTGCCTCAGGATGTGGAGGAGTGCGCCTTGGCTTTGAACGGCAAGAAAAGCAACTTACTCCGTAAGGATTTCGATGCATTGGCGGTGAACCTGGAAATTCCCCTCAAGGCGAAGGAGAATTCATATCATCGCCTAGCCAATTCCATAGGGAAGTGGGATGCGATTCTTGAAGCCGCATATCTATCGAATTATTTGCGCGAAGCCTATGGGGAATTGGTGGCGGAGCGATGGAGCCGGATTCGATTGTAGCCGGTTTACCGACGTTATCCACTGGGAATCCGTTATTGCTTCTCGAACACTTTCAAAGTCAACGCCAGTAAGGCAATAGCCGCTATCCACGACCCCAGTATCCGCAGGCCAATCTGCTGCCAATTCTTCTTCGAGAAATTTTCACCAATCAAGGTCAAATAAAGAAAACAAAAGTAGAGGGATATGCCGGTGCCGACGTTCAAGGCGGCTTTCGATTCGACCTCCTCCGCAGCGAAATCGAGTCCCATCAGAATTCCCGTCACAATCGCGATTGGGGCAGTGAGCCAAATGCGGAGAGGACGGCTTAAAACCAGTAAGAAGCCCAAGACTCCGGCACAGGCGAGCAGGGGGTATTGGGTGGAAAACCCGATCGAAAAGGTCGCGCAGACAAACCCCAGAATCAACGCGAACAGGAATGCCATCGAAAGCAGGTTTCCCTTGTTTTCTTTTTGCTGGCCAAGCAGGAGGCCCAATGCGATGACGGTCAACAAATGGGGCAGGGAAAAGAAGGGATGCAAGAGACCGTTATAAAAGTCGCCCGCGCCTTCGATCATTTCATGAGCCGAAGCCCGATTCGGAATCCCCAATAGGATCAGAATGAAAATCTGTAGGATGCCTCGATTCATAGGGCTCGGACAAGAAATCCAACTCCGACCAAAGCAATCACTCCTCCGAGCGCGCGAATGGCGAGTTTGCCATTCGCGAATCGTTCCAGCAAACCGAAGGCAATACCCGCAAGATGCAAAAGACCGGTAGCCAAAACGAATCCCAGGCTATAGGCTAACGGATTCACCGCGTGGGGCAGCTCGGTTCCATGGGCATGGCCATGAAAGATTGCGAACAGGCCCACGAGCAGCGCCGCCACAAACAAGGGTGGGCGGGCGGCGGCGGCGACCATGATTCCCAAGACAACGGCGGAAAGGGCGATGCCGACCTCCACTGCGGGAATCGGAACTCCGGCAATACCCAGGACCCCGCCAACGGTCATGACCAAGGGAAAGATGACGGGCAGCATCCAAATCGCGGGGTTACGGAGGAACGCGCCCCAAAGGCCCACCGCCACCATGGCGACCACATGGTCCAGGCCGGTAACGGGATGCAGGATTCCGCTGAGGAATCCACCCGCAAGGCCCTCTGGGCTATGGGCTTGGGCGACTGCGGTAAATAGGAAAATTAGGCCGACGGTTTTCGTGGCGTAGGCGGTGGCTTTCATTTTATGTTTTCCTGGTTGTTCTGACCGTGAAATACCCAAGTAAAAGTAGTCGATTATCGCGCAGGTCTTCAAAATATCACTGAGAGTATTTCAACGGGTAGGAACTCTGAACCCCATTTTTACGGTGTCATCAAAAGGTTTCAGTCGTTGGTGAATACAGCCTTAGTCATTTGTGTTTCATGAAAAGAATACATCCAGTTTGGAGCCGATTTTTAACGAAGGCAGGTTCGTTGGCAAACGAGTATTTTTCCCATAGATTCGACAAATTGTTCCCCTTTCGATGGATAGGCGAATACCGGAAATTATACCCACCGGCGCATCAATATCCGTGGGCAATATCTTCAATTATCCCAAATATGTCAGATACTATGGACATAATAGCAATTATAGGCTATAATATCGGATATGGGACGCGTATTCCGACCAACTTTTCCAGCTCTTAAGCGACAGATGGCCAGTCTTGGCGAACGACTTCGGATGGCCAGGCTACGTCGCGGCATAACAACGATCTTATTCGCTCAGAGAATGGGTGTTTCCCGAGACACCCTGAACCGACTGGAAAAAGGGGATGCGACTATCGCTCTAGGCACATACGCAAGGGCTCTCCGGGTATTGGGACTAGATGGAGATCTTGATGCGATAGCACGAGACGATGTTCTGGGTCGTAAGCTTCAGGACTTGAAAATATCGGAACGGAAATCACGCAAGAAATCCAGTACCGGTGAAACGAATCCACTAGGCGAAACAGAGACGGGAAAAGTATCGGCCCGCCGTTCACCTCGCAAGGAGGGTGAAGCTGATGCCCAGCCCTAAACCACGCCGACAGGCCTTCGAGGTCTTCCTCGACGCAGCCGACCTTGGTCCACTTCAGAAGGTGGGGGCCCTATTCCGGCATGAGATCCGAACCGATTTGCCGGCATCCTTTGAATACGACGAAGCCTGGTTGCACGACGGCCGCGCATTTATGCTCGATCCCCGACTCGAGCTTTGGTCCGGAGAACAATATCCGCCGCCCGACACCGCTGCATTTGGGATTTTCATGGATTCCGCACCGGATCGCTGGGGACGCGTCCTCATGGAACGCCGCGAATCTATTCGTGCTCTACATGAGGGCCGTAAGGCCCGCACCTTGCAGGAACTGGATTTCCTGCTTGGAGTCAATGACCTGACAAGAAGCGGTGCGCTTCGGTTCCGCGCCCCGGAAAGCGGAGTGTTCCTGGATGCATCTGGAACCCCTGCTCCTCCATTTACCAGCCTCCGGGAACTCGCAGATATCAGCAGGCGCATCGAATCGGCTGACTCCGAATCCCTGCCGGAATATGAAAAATGGCTTGCGATGCTGATGGCGCCGGGCACTTCGTTGGGAGGGGCCCGACCCAAAGCGAATTTCACGGATGAATACGGGCGCCTTTGGCTTGCCAAGTTTCCTGCTCAGGAAGATCGCAATGACGTCGGAGCCTGGGAATTCCTGCTCAATAAGCTGGCTCGTCGCGCTGGTATACAGGTTCCGGAAGCCAGGCTGGAAGAGCTTTCACCGCGCTACCGAACCTATTGTGCCGCCCGCTTCGATCGTCATGGTGACATACGTCGAATGTTCGCCTCGGCCATGACCTTATTGGAGCGACGTGATGGGAATCAAGACTCGAGTTACTTGGATATGGCGCAATACGTTTCCGACCATGGCGTCGCCAATCACATCGGGGAAGATTTGGAGCAGCTTTTCCGGCGTGTCGTTTTCAATGTCATGGTCGGGAACCGGGACGACCACCTAAGGAACCATGCCTTCATCAGGGAGCTAGGCGGTTGGCGTCTCTCGCCCGCCTACGATGTGAATCCCGTCCCAGCAAAATCGCAACATGCCATCAGGCTGGACGAAAGCACGGCCGTTCCCGATTTAGACGTAGTACTGGAGACTTCAGGGTATTACCGGATAGAAAAATCAAAAGCTCGAAAAATCCTGGATGAGATCCAAGGTGTGGTTTCGACTTGGCGAACGGAGGCCAAAAAACTGGGTTTGTCCCGATTGGAAGTCGAATTGATGGGACCGGCTTTCGGAAACCCTCAATGACCTGAGCCGGAGGAGTGGCAATTTTTCTCGAGCCCTCTCGTCTAAATTTGTAAATCTAGGGATGACATGTCCACATTTGTAATATTTGGCGGGCAACATTTAATCGCCAACATCATCATTTTGGTAGCGGCAATCGGCTTTCCCGTACTGGTTAAAAGGTATGCATCCAACCGGGTAAAAAATGTTTCGGCTATGTTAATGGGCGCCACCTTGGCTACCAGTAAAATTGCGGAGATGGCTTATGGCCTCAATCAAGGCTATCCATTCCAATACATGTTACCCCTGCATCTTTGCGATGTAGCGGCCTTTACTACCGCCATCATGCTGTTCAACCGGAATTTCGTCCTATATGGCGTTTCCTATTTCTGGGCTTTGGCGGGCACCTTGCAGGCTCTGGTTACTCCCGCGCTTGATCAAGCTTATCCGCACCCGGATTTCCTGTTCTTTTTCGGAACCCATGGATTGGTTATTGTAGGAGTGGTGTTTGCCACCGTTGTTTTTCCCATGCGTCCTAGATCGAGATCCATTCTTCAT
>JBGTHM010000016.1:0-36960 GCA_041746255.1 Fibrobacteria bacterium
GGTATTGACCAAGCCTTTGGCAATCGGGGGCTCCGTTCAATGGACATCGCGATTCGAAAGAAGCAACCAGTTGTTCTATCAATTTGTTGATCGACCTGGCGGTTCCGGTGGAACCACCAAAGTAAGAGAAACCACCCAGCAGAAATCGATGTACCGATATCGCTCCGCGCTTAAAATTAGTGGCCCGCAATATACCGGCATAAAGTTGAGCCCTTATATTTATTCGGAGTCATTCAATCAAAGGGAGGCCGGGGAATATTATTCGGAAACTGAATTCGGCGTCTCATTCTCGCCAATAAAAGGCTTGGGAGTCAGTTTGGCGGACAATTTTCAGATGAAGTTCCGAGCCGACGAAATCATCAAAAACCACATGCTCTGCATTTATGCTTTCTACACGATTGATTTGACTGGACTCTCGGTTTTCCAGGACTGAAAGAACCTTCTTACCTCACTTAATAGGATTAACCCCCAAAAAATGGAAAAAATTAGCATGAAAATCGTATTGTTTGCCATCATAGCCTTGTTTTCGACTAAAGCGGTCAATGCCGATATCCAATTCGGGCAGAATATTGGCCTCACCATCGGAACAATGGCCGGAGAAGAATTGTTCCTGGGTGTGAGGGGAGAGGCCTTCATGGGGCAGCACTTGGAACAAATCGATTTGGTGCAGTCCGCATTTGATTCTTCGGGACTTTCAGGTACTGAATTCGCCATCCTCGGAAGGTTGTTCCTTGGCACGGTAGGTAAGGCGGAGGTTTCGGGAATGGCTGAATTGGCCATTTACAACCGGTCAATCGCCGACAGCAACTTGTACGATGACATCATCACCACCTCCGAATACCAGCAATATTTGCCTCGGGCCGGCGTGAATGTCCGGGTTCCGGTGGGAGGAGGCTTTTCCTTCGAATTCAACAACACCTTTGAGCGCCGCCTGATCACCAAGCCGGAGGTCTATTCATTTTGGATGTGGCAACCCCAAATGCGGGTGGTAACTCCTGCCCTGACCGGGCTGAACATCGCAGCCTATGCGGATTATAGCGGGTCAGACAATAAGGACTTGTCCTATTTAGCAAGTTCCTCATTCGGGTTGAAAAGCCGTCCGATCAAGGGTTTGTCCGTGGATTTAGGGGATAAAATATCCTGGAAACCGGATTTTAAGAAAACCACGGTCCACGTGCTTTCTCTGCAGGTGGAATATGCCTTTGGTTCCGATACCCCGTAAGGAGCCAGGAAAAGTCAAATATTCTACTTTCCTGGGTATTTAACCCATTTTGCAGAAAGTACAAAGGATGACTTCTTACAGCATTGCGGTGGTGAACGGTGACGGAATCGGCCATGAAATAGTTCCTGTAGCGGTAAAGGTTCTGCAATCCGCGGCGGAAAAGCATGGATTTTCGCTTAAATTCACCGATTTCCCGTATGGAGCCGGATATTACAAAAAGCATGGTGATTTCATGCCTGAGGACGGGCTAACCCAATTGGCCAAACATTCCGCCATTCTATTCGGAGCGGTCGGACTGCCCGATGTGGATGATACTTTGCCTGCCTTGCGGTATACCTTCAAAGTGCGTACCGCATTCAAGCAATACGTCAATTATCGGCCCACGAAACTGCTGCCGGGCATCGAGAGTCCCCTGCGGAATAAGGGCATGAAGGATATCGATTTCGTGGTAATTCGCGAAAACAATGAAGGCGAATTCGTCCAAAACGGAAAAATCCTATACCCGGAAATGCCTTATGGAGTGGCTATGGATACCGCCGTGTTCACTCGCGCCGGAATAGAGCGAATTGCCCATTACGCCTTTCGTCTCGCTCGCACGCGCAGGAACCGGGTCACCAATGTCACCAAATCCAATACATTGATTAACAGCCTGGCCTATTGGGACCGCGTGATCCAGGAGGTGGGCGAGCAGTATCCCGACGTGGAATTACGCAAAATGTACATCGATAATTCAGTGGCCAGTTTTGTGCTGAGACCCGAAATCCATGACGTCATCCTCACAACCAATCTTTTTGGTGACATATTGAGCGATTTGGGCGGCGCCATCATGGGCAGCCTGGGTTTGGGCGGCAGCGGCAATATCAATCCGGAAAAGGAATTCCCGTCCATGTTCGAGCCAATCCATGGCTCAGCTCCCGACATCGCCGGAAAAGGCATTGCAAACCCCATCGGGACCATCGCATCGGCGGCCTTGATGTTGGAGCATCTGGGTGAAAAAGCGGCAGCACAGGATATTGAGCGAGCCATCGAGGCCACTACGGCTTCCGGCATAAAAACCGTTGATTTGGGTGGCAAATCGAAGACTTCCGAGGTCGGGGACGCCGTCTTGAATCACCTGGTTAACAACCGTGTCGCGGTACATTGATCTCACTTTGACCATGCGGGAGGGGATGCGCGGCGTCTCCTTCGATTGCGCCATGAATATGGAGCGGGGAGATGGTTGGAATGCCAACAATCTCTCCCTTTATTCCCATGCCGGAACCCACATGGACGCACCCTGTCACTTCGGCGTGGAGGGGCCTTCCATCGATGAATACACGATAGAAGAGTTGATGGGTCCCGCTTGGGTTGTCGATATTCCCGATTGCCCACAGAAATATTTGATTCGAGTAGCCGATTTGGGAAATATTCAGGAACGGATTGTACCGAACGAAATTCTTTTGTTTCGTACCGGTTGGAGCCGCTTTGTAGACAAACCGGAAATTTACCGGGATGCGCTTCCCCGGATTAGCCAGGAATTGGCGGATTGGTGCGTGAAGATGCAGGTTAAGATGGTAGGTGTTGAGCCTCCCTCGGTCGCAGATGTACACAATCGGGAAGAATTGAAAAGCGTTCATCAAACGCTATTGGGTAGCAATATCCGTATTGTAGAGGGCTTGGCTCACCTCGATCAAATCCAAAAGGAACGAGTCACCTTTTTTTCCTTGCCGTTGAAAATCTATCAAGGCGATGGAGCTCCATGCCGGGCCTTTGCTGTGGAGGAATAAGGGTTGGCCGCTTCGATATTATACGAGACGCTTAAGACCTCCCTTCCCCCGGAGCGGAAACCCGAATCCCTAACTGAATCGGACAGGCTCACCAAAGAATCCGATTTTTCCGTCATCATTTTAGACGATGACCCCACCGGAACCCAAACCGTGCATGGGGTTCCGGTAATAACCGAATGGAGCGTAGAGGCCATCGCGGCGGAGTTCCGACAAAAAACCCCGGCTTTTTTCATTTTGACGAACTCGCGTAGCCTGAGCGAAGACCAAGCCGGATCCCTTGCCAATCGTATCGGATTGAATATCCGGGAAGCAGCGGAGCAATGTGAGCGGAAGTTCCGCGTCATCAGCCGGAGCGATAGTACCCTGCGGGGACATTATCCGATTGAACTGGAGCGATTGGAAGCGCCGCTTTACCAGGAAAAGGTCGTCCATGTAATCATACCGGCATTTATTGAGGCGGGCCGGGTAACGGTGGAGGGAATCCATTATGTCCGGGATGCGGATGCATTGATTCCCGTTGCGGAAACCCCTTTCGCATCCGATCATGCTTTTGGATTCAAGCATTCCCGATTGGGTGAATGGGTGGTTGAAAAAACCAGGGGGGGTAAACAAGAGGGTGATATTCTGCACATTCCCCTAGCCATAATTAGACAGGGTGGTGTGCCGGGCGTTCTCGCAAGGCTCGATGGGATCCAGGGGCAAACTGTCGTGACCGTAGACGCCTTTTCTTATTCCGATCTGGATATCGTGGCCGAAGCCTTTCGGATTGCGGAAAGCCGGGGAAAATCTTTTTTGTACCGGACGGGAGCGTCTTTTGTCCGAAGTTATGCTGGAGTTTCTGCGCGGGGACTTTGGGAGCCGACGGCGTCGGCGGAAAAATCTTCGAGCGGCGGAGTGATTATCGTAGGCTCATACGTGCCGCTTTCTTCGCGCCAACTGAGTTATCTCTGTAACAATGCAGGGATTCAAACCCTGGAATTGCTTCTCGATGCCGATCAGAATCCGGAGTCGTTGCTAAAGCAAGCGCAAGGGATCAGTTTGCGGGTGGAAGAACTGATAAGCAGTGGTGCTGACGTCGTTATTCATACCAGCCGGAAATGGGTACGCAAAGGCGATGTATCCGAGGAGCTGGAATTCGGACAAGCGGTTTCCCATTGCCTGGTAAAAATTATTGCGGACATCCAGACAAAACCCGGTTTCCTGATTGCAAAGGGCGGGATCACTTCCAGCGATGTCGCCACCAAAGCCCTTGGAGTGCGACGCGCCATGGTGCTTGGCCAACTCCTCCCCGGCGTACCCGTCTGGTTGTTAGGGCCGGAATCGAAATTTCCGGGTATGCCCTATTTTATTTTTCCGGGAAATGTCGGCGGAGAAACTTCGCTGTTCGATGCTTATCGCATATTGAAAGGGAACGGATGATGGCCAAGTTAAAAGGCGTAGCCGTAGGAGCGGGGTATTTCAGTAAGTACCACTTTGACGGGTGGTCCAGGATCCCGGAGGTGGAAATTACCGCCTTGTGCAATCGCTCGACGGATAAAGCTCGTGCCATCGCCGATGAATGGGGCATCAAACGGGTCTATAGTGATTTCGCCGAAATGCTGGACAAGGAGAAGCCGGACTTCGTGGATATCATCACGGCCGCCGAGACCCACTTCGAGTATTGCAAGGCGGCAGCCGATCGGGGCATCCAAATCATCTGCCAAAAGGCCCTGGCGCCCACGAAAAAAGAGGCCCAAGACTTGGTGGCCTATGTGAATAACGCCGGCCTACGCGTGAGCATTCATGAAAATTTCCGCTTCCAGCCATGGCATCGGGAAATCAAGAAACTCCTAAATGCGGACGCCATCGGGGAGTTGCATACCTTCAACTTCCGCATGCGCATGGGGGACGGGTGGCAGGAGAATGCCTACCTGGAGCGCCAACCCTTTTTCCGGGAGATGCCCCAATTGCTTATTTTCGAAACCGGGGTGCATTTCATCGATACCTTCCGGTACCTTGCCGGGGACGTATCCCGTGTGTATGCGCAATTGCGGAAAATGAACCCCGATATCAAGGGGGAGGATAGCGGATTCGTCGCATTTGAATTTAAGGACGGCCCTTTCGGATACTATGATGCCAGTCGTTTCAATGAAAGCAACTTTCAGGACCCGCGTTATACTTTCGGTGAATTCCTGGTGGAGGGGCGCAAAGGATCGATACGGCTTTACGGCGATGGCAGGCTCACGGTGCAAAGGTTGGGGGAGTCGGAAAAGGAGCATGCCTATGCTCATGCAAAAGTCGGCTTCGCCGGAGATTGCGCCTACGCCGCCCAAAAGCATTTTATCCAATGCATTCTCGACAATGTCCCTTCCGAAACCGATGGCCCGGCTTACCTGAAAAACCTGGATGTCCAAGAGGCGATTTACCAGTCCGCACTGGAAAAACGCCCGGTTGATTTAGCCTAAAAGCCGGGGAATTCGGCAAATCCTGCAAGTCCGGGACACTGTTTCACATAAGATACAGAAGTTGGCTCCGACCTCAATCAAGCCGCAACACGGATTTACCGGCCGCAATTAAATTAAGGTCAGCTATATTGTTTTCAAAACCATTACAAACATGGTATTTATCGAAATTTTTCGAAATTCGCGGAAGGGTATTGGATTATGAAACACCATAAAATATTGAACTCGAGTGTCATCGCACTCCTGTTTGCGACCCCCTCTCTCTACGCGCAAAAGGTTTGGGAGGAAAATGGAAAGGGTTTCGTAATGATGGAGGCGGAGGATACCGAATCCTCCCTTGGCAGTTGTTGGAAATTAACCAAACCTAATGGTCATACCGGCAAAGGTGCGCTGGAGATGACCTGTAATAACCCCAGCACCGGATCTCCCAAACAGCCTCTAAATTATAAGTTCAAGATAACGACTCCCGGGGAATACTCTCTCCACTTGCATATTTATAAAAACCTCCAGGGTCAGCCACACGATAAATGTAACGATGTGTATATCAGGGTAGCAGGTGATTTTTCGGCAGGAAGCGGGGCGCCATCGCTGGATATCTTGAAAAAGGATACGAAACATTTCGGTGGGAACCATGAACGATGCGCATGGACCGGGGCAAAGCCCATCGACTCCGATCATAAAAAATTCGCCGCTACGTATGTATTCAAGGCGGGTGAAACCTATACCCTGACCATGTCTGGACGCGCGCAACGCGCCAATGTCAACGCATTGGTATTTACCACGGCCGCAGCCAAATCAGATGCATTGGGAAGTGGTGGCACCACCGGATTGCGTATTTCGCCTGTGAACGGCCGTGAGGCTACTCCCAGGATTGTCGTGGGTCGAGGAGCGCACGGGCTTACCTTGATGACAGTCGATGGCAGGATGGCGACCACCGGGCAAGCTGCCGGCGCAGCCAACGGTTTCAATGCCGATAAATCGGCACTGGGTGTCTACCTGAATGCCCCAGAACAACCCTGAGGAAACTGAACAAGTGTTGGGTTGAATTTTCGGTTGATTCGCTCAATTCTGTAAATTTTACGGAAGAAAAAAGCCTTGTTCACGTGAGTGGGTAGGGCTTTTTCAAAGTTGATTTTTATGCCGTGAGCTTTATCCCGCATGATTGAAAATAGGTGGTGGGGGAATTGGGTGAAACGTTCAGCAGTATCGATTATCACTTAAAACGTGGGAATAATTCGCCTGTGTAATTCCTGGAACATCAAGAAAGCCCCCAGGACCAGTCTGGAATGGGGCCTTGGTAACATAGGGCTCCGCAGGTTTATTGCCCGGGTGTGGGGTCCACTCAACTTGGGGCCGTAAACGCCCCGAAGTGGGGCCGTACATGGTGCAATCATGCACCATTTCCCGGAGAGATTCTCTCAATTCCAACAACGTAAAAGGTTTGCGAAGAAATCGCGAGCCGGGAACTTCCTGGATTTTTTCGGAGGCCAAGGGGTGCCCGGAGATGAAAATAAGGGAATAGGGATAACCCTCCTGGCCTAATTCGGCTGCCATCTCGGCTCCCCCCATATAGGGCATTTCCACCTCACTGATAATCCATGGCATCGCTCCGCAATTACGATAGATTGCTAACCCCTCCAAACCATTGCAAGCCGTTAGGACATTGTATCCCAGGTTTTGCAGGTAGCATTTCAAGGCCCCGCGCATATCGTCATTATTCTCCACCAGCAAAATCAAAGGAGAGGCCGGGGAATCGCCTGCACAGAATGGGGTATCCAAGAGCATAATTTTTTCCTTCTGGTTTTTTAGAGTATAAAGGTGTGAGGGGGACAAAAAATGTCCCCGCAATAGCCGTTTTTCTTTTCTTGCGGTCCACACGAAGTTTTTTTAAAGAAAGGTGTCGCCTGCATCCTTGCAGGCAGAGGTTAGTGCACCTTGTTCTATGGATTTGGAGGTGGGAAATGCTGCGAACCCTAAAAAGCCTACAAGGATTTGAGCTAGGCGCAACCGATGGCATAGTGGGAAAGGTTAAGGATTATTACTTCGACGACCAGGATTGGGCGGTGCGCTACTTGGTGGCGGATACGGGAAATTGGCTGTTGGGGCGGCAAGTCTTGATTTCGCCGGCTGCAATTACCTTACCGGAAGAAAATATCCGGGTTTTGAGCACCCGCCTCAGCCGCAAACAAATCGAGGAAAGTCCCTCTGTGGAGGAGGCCAAACCGGTATCCCGGCAGCATGAAATGGCTTATTCCGATTATTACGGCTGGCCGGCCTATTGGGAGGGTCCCTATCTCTGGGGAGGTGTGACGGCTCCTACCTATCCGCCTAGCGCGGAAACTTTGGCGCAACAGCGGACCATTTCGAGTCCTGGAGCCGGCCCAGAAATGCTGGAACCAAAAGGAGATCCCCGTTTGCGTAGTTGGCGCGAAGTATTGGGATATCATATGCAGGCGCGTGACGGAGAAATCGGACACATTGTTGATTTTTTGTGCGACGATCGGACATGGACCATTCGTTACCTGATCTTGGATACCCGAAACTGGTGGCCCGGTAGAAAGGTGGTGTTATCTCCCGCATGGATAGAGGGTTTAAATTGGGAACACGAAAAAGTGGCTGCCAAGGTATTACGTGCGGATGTGATTCAGGCACCGGAATACGAATCAGAAATGAACTTTACCGAAGATTTTCAGCGAAAGTTGAACGAGTACTATGAAAATACGCTCCGTTACCAAGCTTAGCGCCCGCGTTTAACTCAATTGGGGCGGTATGCCCCGATTCTTTTACTCTTTAGCATCCCTATATATATTGGGATTCGATGGCTTCGAGTGGCACTTCGCCTTTGGCGGTCCCGATCCCGGAAAATCCAAGCGTAAAGGTGCCGAGTATCAATCCAATTCGTCTGATAATCGCCGACATCGACGGGACCTTGCTGGATGATGGCGGTGGCCTGCCCGAGTTGAACTTGCTCGCGCTTAAGGCCTGCCGGGCCGAGGGGGTGCGGATTTGTCTGGCCACGGGTCGGAGGTGGACTACTTGCAAAAAAATGCTGGACAGGCTCGCTCTGCACGAATTCATCGATTTCTGCATTTTGAATAATGGCATGATAATCCGGGATTTACGCACCGGAGAAGAACTACATAGCGCGGTTTTTCCCGAAGCCTCGATCTTCGCTACCCTCTCCGCTTTGAATGCGGTGGGATTGGATCCTGTAGTATTGACGCACGAGGAAAACCGCGACGTCAAAGATGTCCTCTTCCGGAATGACTCATTGCTGAATTCCGACTTCGTCTCGAAAAACGCGGCCCAATCCGAACAGGTTACGGATTGGGAAGCCGGACTGGCGGGGAGAAGGGTCGTCGAGTTGCTGATGGTGGGGAGAGAAGCGGATTTACGGGAAGCGGAAAACGCTTTGCGGTCCGTCCAATTGGAAACTTCCATCCTGAAAAATTCATTTTATATCGAATACATGTTGGAAATAACGCCCTTGGGCATCAATAAATTAACGGGATCGCAAAGGCTGTTACGACATCTGGGTTTGACGGAAGAGGAGGCGCTGGTAATCGGCGATTCCGGCAACGACTTGGAAATGATCCGCCATATGCCCGTGTCGGTAGCTATGGAAAACGGATGCGCCCCGGTAAAAGCGGCGGCCCGTCATCTCGCGCCTCCCAACGGGCAAGGGGGATTCGGCCACGCTCTATTCAGTCTTGTCCTGAATCAAAAATCCCATTGAAATTTCCGCCCCGGAAGGTGCTTGGCGCATGGGGTTCCCAGTCGCGTCCGGGGATTTCCATTTGCAAACGCATTTCTGCTTCGATTCTCGCGCTCAAACGGGTATTGCGGTTTACGGTGGGATTGTTCGCGACGGCTCGGGAAATGGCGGTTGGGTCGCCCACTAGAAAGAGGTGTTTGCGGGCCCGGGTAACCGCCGTATAGAACAGATTACGCTGGAGCATCATATGGTGGGACCGGGTCAGGACTAAAATTACGGATCCGAACTCGCTTCCCTGGCTTTTGTGTACGGTTACCGCATAGGCCGGATTGAGCTGATCGAGTTCCTCGCCTTCGTAGGCCACGAGCTGGTCGTCATATTGCACGGACAGCGAGCGGGTTTTCGCGGAAACCGCGACGATGAAACCGATATCGCCGTTAAAGATATTTTTGTCATAATTGTTCCGAATTTGCATGACTTTGTCGCCGTCGCGGAATTCGCGATCCCGATGCCGCAAAGGGCTGCCGTGCGGATTGAGCAAAGCCTGCAGACGCTGATTCAGGACAATGGTTCCCAACGGCCCCTGGTTCATGGGAGTCAGAACTTGCAATTCGGAGCGGGAATCGAAACGGATATTACCCGAAAGCAGGGTGCCCGCCAATTCCTCGACTGCCGTCAGGCAATCCTGGATTTCGCTACGAGCCAGGATATGGAAATTTCCCTCTTCCGTCGCGACCGGCGTTTCTCCCCGGTTGATGCGATGCGCGTTGAGGACGATTTGCGAGGATTCCGCCTGGCGGAAAATTTTGGACAGATGGAGATGAGGGATTTGGTTTCCGGAGATGAGTTCCGCTAAAACCTTGCCCGGCCCCACCGAGGGCAATTGATCGGGATCGCCGATGAGAACCAGGCGGGTTCCTCCCCGTACGGCTTTGAGCAGGGAGTACATCAATACGGTATCGATCATGGAAAGTTCGTCCACGATGAGGGCGTCCGCGTCCAGGGGAAAGTTCTCGTTATGCGCGAAGGCGCCCGAACCGACTTCGTATTTCAAAAGCCGATGCAAGGTGGAGGCCGGATGTCCGGTTATTTCCGAAAGCCTTTTGGCCGCGCGTCCCGTGGGGGCTGCCAGTTTGATATTGAGGCCGCCCTCCTGGAAAACCCGCAGGATACCCAAAACCGTGGTGGTTTTTCCCGTGCCGGGGCCGCCGGTGAGGAGGAATACTCCCCGGTTGGCGGCTTCCCCTATGCCTATTCTTTGTTCGGGGCTATACACGAAGCCGGGGGCGCAGGCCGCTTCGGCCGACTTAACGGCCCTTTTCACGGAAGTTTCAGCAAGGGCTTTGGGAGAGAAGGATAATTCCCGTAACTTCCGCGCTATCCCCTTTTCCGAAAAAAACAAATAGGGAAGATAAAGCAACCCTTGTTCGTCCGCATGGATTTCCTCGTTGTCGCGAAGGTGATCGAGCGTGTACACCAGGGTTTCCTCCCGACTGCGGAGCAGCGTACCGGCGCGCGCCATGAGCTCTTCGTGGGAGAGGTAGACATGGCCGTCTTCGGCGGCTTTCTGAAGAGCGTGGAGCAGGCCTCCACGAACACGCTCGAAGCAGTCGTCTTCGAAGCCGAGCTTGCGGCCGATAGCATCGACTTGAGCGAAGGGTATGCCGGGCATATCCACGGCCAGCCGGTAAGGATCGGACTTCAGCATGCGGGCGGCGTCGGGTCCCAATTGGCGACAGATGCGCGCGCACAAGCCCAAACTCAAGTTATGGGTTTGCAGGAAAAAAAGCACCTCGCGCATGGAACGGTGCTCGTCCCATTGCTGCATCAGGGCCTCGGCTTTGCGGCCTTTAAATTGGGATAATTCCTGGAGGCGCTGCGGTTCTTGATCGAGGATACGGATGGTATCGAGCCCGAACCGTTCCACAATGGCTTTGGCCGAAGCGGGACCGATTCCCTTGAACAGGCCGCCTCCCAGATATTTTTCCAAGGCCGCTCCGGTGTCAGGAGGACGGACGGTACAGCTCCGAGCTTTGAATTGATCCCCGAAGGTGGGGTGGCGCGTCCATTCGCCTTCCAAGTCGACCTCTTCGCCCGGACTTAGGCGGGGAAAGTGGCCAACGGCGGTGAAATCTCCCCGTGCGCGCGGGTGGGATAGCCGTACCACCGAATACCCGTTTTCCGGGTTATGGAAGGTGATATGCCTTACGCGCGCCTTTTCCAGTAGATGACTTTCCGGACCACTCTCGGAGGAATCAACGGAATCCCAAGGTGGCGAAGTCGGAGGCGACATGGACTATGCCTTGTCCAGTTTCATCATCTGAGTGGAGAGAATGGAAACCAGGCAATAGCCCAGAAAATAGTAGAACCCTTCATGTAATGTCGCGCTCATGCCTTGGTGTCCCCCGGAGGCCAGATAAGCCAGCAGGATGCCGACCACGAAGACGTCCGCCATGGACCACTTGCCGATGATGCCGATAAAAGCATGGATGCGCTGACGGAATCTTTCGTTGCTTGCGATCAGCGCGGTAATCAGCGAAATGCCTTTGATGGCGGGAACCACCACGCTGAATACGAAAATCAGTATGGCTACCAAATGGTTGTCGGTTTTATAAAGCTCTTGCACGGTTCCCAGGATACTGCGGGTTTCCCGGAAGAGTTCCAGTTTTCCGAAAAGGGGAAGCACCGGCGAGACTTCAATGGTCAGCACGGGAAGGTAAACCCCTGGCAATAAAAGGCCGAAGGAAATGATGATGAGAATAAAAGCGAGGCGATTTCGCCAGATAGCGGGCATCGCCTAAAAAGTACTAGAAGCGAGGATAAAAGTCATTCCATGGCGGGCATGGCGACCCCGGCGACTTTCAGCTCTGCGGCGAGGGTGATTTCGGTGCCCTGTAAGGCCTGGGCAATGGGGCAGGTCTTTTTCGTGGTTTCCGCGATCTCCATGAATTTAACCTCATCCATATCCAGGGTTCGGACTTGAGTATGCAATTCGATTTGAGTCACCTTGAAGCCTTCTCCGACTTTCTCGATATGGACGTGGGCTTGAGTTTCGATATTCACGGGAGAAAAACCCGCTTTGGCCAAATTTCCTGCCAAGGCCATGGAATAACACCCTGCCAGGGCGGCACCCATCAGTTCGTCGGGGTTGGTGCCCGTGCCTTCTCCGAAACGGGAGGTGAAGGAGTAGGGCTGAGAAAAGCGCCCATCGACAAGGGAAATGGTTCCATTTCCTTCTTTCAAATTACCGGTCCAAATGGCGGAGGCTTTGCGAATTGGCATGACTTCTCTCCTTTTTAGGGTTGTGGCCAAACTACTTTTTTTCTCACTCGTGGGATACCCGTTTTTCTCCCCGTTTTCACTTGTTTTCCGGGCTTGAATTCATCCCCAAAACCTGGATTAGAAAGGCCAACCGGTCCGTGGCTTCTTCCACCACCTTATTCAGGGGCTTGCCCGCGCCATGTCCCGCGCGGGTTTCCACGCGGATAAGAATGGGTTTGGGTCCGGCTTGCGCCTCTTGTAATGCCGCCGCGAATTTGAAACTGTGCAGGGGCACGACGCGATCGTCGTGGTCGGCAGTAGTGATGAAAACCGCCGGGTAGGCCGTACCGGGCTTCACGTTGTGCAAAGGGGAATAGGACAGCAGCACGGCGAAATCCTCCAGCTTTTCCGGGTCACCATAATCCGAGGTCCAAGCCCAGCCGATGGTGAACTTGTGGAAGCGGAGCATGTCGAAGACCCCGACTGCGGGAAGCGCCGCGGCGAAGAGATCGGGGCGTCGCAATAGACAGGCTCCCACCAGCAGCCCGCCGTTGCTGCCGCCGGAGATGGCCAGTTTCTCCGGTCGGGTATACTTCTCGGAAATCAACCACTCGGCGCAAGCTTCGAAGTCTTCGAAGCCGCGGATTTTATTCGCCAGAATTCCGGCCTGATGCCATTCCTCGCCGTACTCTCCTCCGCCCCGGATATTGGGGATGGCCACCATGCCGCCCATTTCCATCCATACCAGATTGGGAACGGAGAAAAAAGGCGTCAAGCTGACGTTGAAGCCGCCGTAACCGTAAAGATACACGGGGTTGTCGCCGTTGCGGGGCCGGTCGCGAAGCGAGGTGAGCAATACGGGGACGCGGGTTCCATCCCGGCTGACATAGAAGAATTGCCGGGTTTCGAAATCGTCCGGATTGAACTTGAGGGCGGGTTGTTTGAACAAACTCACTTCCCAGGTATCGAGGTCCAATCGGTAAAGCGTCGCCGGGCGGGTTGGAGCGGTGAAATGGAAAAAGGTTTCGGTATCCGAACTATTCCCCGAAAAACCTCCGGAACTGCCCAGTCCCGGCAAAGGGATTTGCTTGTGGAATTTCCCCCGGCTGTCAAAAACGGAAACCTCGCTGTGCGCATCCCGTAGGTATTGCGCCAAAAAATACCCGTTCACGAAGGTCGCCTCTTCCAGGGTAGGCTCCGCCTGTGGAATCAACTCCGTCCAGGCGTCGATGGCTGGGTGGGATACGTTGATGGCGACCACGCTGCCACGCGGCGCTTCGAAATCCGTCCGGAAAAAGAAGACCTCTCCTTGATTGGCGATGAAGGAAAAGTGGGCGAAAAATTCCGGTACCAGCGGCATTACGGCGGAGCGGGAATCACGCAAATCCTTGAGGAAAAGCAGATTGCGGGTATCGGTTCCCTTCCAGACCGTGATTAGCAGGTAATTGCCGTCTTCGGTGACGCGTCCATCAAAGCCGTATTCGCTTTGATCGGGACGGGCATAAATCAACTCGTCATTTTCCTGCAGGGTACCGAGCTTATGGAAATACAACTTTTGATGCCGATCGGGGTCGGAAGGCTTGGCGTCTATATTCAATTCGTAACGGCTGTAATAAAATCCCGAGTTCCCAGCATTCCAGCTCACTCCGGAAAATTTGATGCGCTCCAAACGATCCGGCAAATCCTTTCCAGTGCTCGTGTCGCGCACCTTCCACTCCACCCAATCGGAACCCGCGCTGGAAATCCCGTAGGCCAGAAGCTTTCCGTCCCGACTCGCCTCTACGCCGGATATGGAAACGGTCCCTTCCGTGGAAAGGGTATTGGGATCGAGTAGCAGCCAGGGTTCAACGTCCAGACCGTCCGCGACGTAGAGGGCGCTTTGGTTTTGTAATCCGTCGTTCTTGAAATAAAAGTAATGGTCCCCCTCCTTGAACGGGACGCCATAGCGTTCATAATTCCATAACTCGAGCAGGCGTTTTTCGATGGCTTCGCGCCTTGGAATCGCAGCGATAAATTCTTCCGAAAGCCGGTTTTGCGCATGGATCCAAGTTCTCGTTTCGGGAGAATCGGGGTTTTCGAGCCAGCGGTATGGGTCGGCGATATTCTGCCCGTGCAGGTTTTCTACAAGGTCGCCCTTGCGGGTTCGGGGGTAGGCGAGGGGTTTATGCGATAGGGGTTTTTCATCGGAAGTCATGAGGGCTTATTTCGCTTTTTCGATAACGTGATTGACGCGCTCGATCTCTTCGGATGTCGGGGTGGGAGGCGATTGGCGCCTTCCGCACTCCGGGTCGTATTCGAGCCGGATTAGAATGGGAAAGTGATCGGATCCGAATCTCGACAGTCGCCGCAACTCCACCAAGGTTAAAGAAGGTGAGTAAAAAATGTGGTCGAGCGAGTATCGCACCAAAGGAATCTTGGCGTTGTAAGTGTTGAAGAAACCGCGGCCGATACGGGGATCCACCGTCTGGCTGATTTTCTGGAAAAGCCGGGTGCTTCTGGACCAAGCCACGTCGTTCAGATCGCCCGCCACCACGCAGGGATATTCGGATTCGGCCGCTTTTTTTCCGACCATTAAAAGTTCGCCATCCCGATTATGTGTTTGAGCCTCGTTGGGCGGCTCGGGATGTACGCAATAAAGCTGCACTCGCGATCCGGAAGGAAGTTCAACCAAGGCGTGGATGGAAGGGACATAGTCGCGAACCAGAAAGTGCACGCGTGGTTCAAAGAGAGGGAAACGGGAATAGAGAATCATTCCGTAGGTATTGTCCAGAGGTACTTTCACATGAAAGGGGTATTTCGCGTCGAGAATTTCCAAATGCGTTTCCCACCATCGATTCGGCTCGTTGATAAGCAAAATGTCCGGATCGGCCTTTTGGACGAGGCCCAAAAATTCGTCGACCTTGCGATTGTCCATCAGTACATTGGAAACCATCAGGCTGAATACCGAGCCGGGATTGCGCAAACGGCTGTCGATTGCCTCGCAGGGAAAAAAAGGAGTATAACGATAGACTTTACCGGCCTGATAGAGTGCGATAATCGCGTTACAAAGTAAGAGCCATCCGCGAGTAGATGCTGAAAAGTATTTTCGGAATACGACGGTCAGTATGAGGTTGATAAGTGCCATAACGCCTATTTGCAAGCGGGGGAAATCCCAAACCCGTATCCAACCGGAATGCGAGCGTGACAACGGCGCGAGAGTGACTAATGCCAGTAAACCCGTTAGAACGATTAAAACCTTATTCATCTGTCCTAGAATAGTAGAATCGGTGCGTTCAATTTCCCGGATTTAAGGATGCTCCCGCCTAGAAAAAACCATTTCCTCATCCATTTATGCAAGGCTAAACCGGGGTGAAGACAATTGTTAACAGGAAATGGGGTTCCCACGCGGCTTCACCTGCCTGAAGGGGGGTAAATTCTCCTCTGGGCGGCTCAATCCATGCAGGTCCGCAAGAAGCAGGGGGTAAATGTGCCGGCTACAGGAATATCGGAAATACAAATCGGACGAATCCGAAACCCAGCCGCCCATCCCATGGTGGACTCATTCGAGGGGGTATTGCGTTGCCATTACTATTCTTTGTATCGGTATATCGGATGGTTTTTTTCCGATCCGAGCGAGTCCGCCAAACTACTGGAAGAGATATTGCGGGAATTGGGGAAAGAGTGGGATGTGAAATCCATGCAAGGCAATCCGGTCACGTTCATTTATAAGCATACGCGTCGGCGGATATGGCGGGAACTGGAGTCGAAAGGGAAAGGCAATCCTACCGGCATGGAGGCGGAGAATTGGGCCCGACGGCACATGTGGGAGGATTCATCTCAAATTCCGGCATCGCAGCCTGCTTCGGCCTCCCATCGGGTACGGGAGGCCTCTCGAAGTTTTACTCCCACCGACCTGGAGGTGTATGGCATGCGGGATGTGGGCGGGATTTCCGAAAGTATCGTGGCGGACGTTATGGAATGGCCCCGCGAGAACGTACGTAAAAGCCTGCACGACCAGCGCGACCTTCTGGTTAAAAAGGCCATGGTAAACGCCCGCGGATCCGGGAATGGGAAATAGGACATGAGTGATTCCCCATTAGAGCCGAAAATATTCGAGTACACCGATTACCGGGTGTATCTCCAGGATTACCATGGCTTTCAAAAACAAAAAATGCCTGCGTATTCCTTCCGTGGTTTTGCCCAGAAAGCCGGCCTGTCCAGTCCCAATTACTACAAACTGGTCATGGACGGGAAAAGGAATCTGAGCCGCAAGTCCATTACCAAATTCCAAGCCGGATTGGGGCTATCGGGAAAAAAGGCGGAATATTTCGAGAATTTGGTATTTTTCAATCAAAGTGAAACGCTGACGGACCGGAATTTTTTCTTTGCGCGCCTTTTGAAGGCCCGCACACGGGCGGGGCTGCGGCATTTGGATGAACACCAATTCCAGATGTTCGCGCACTGGCATCACACCGCCATTCGTGAAATGGTTTTATTGGGAGATTTTCGGAAACAGCCTGCCTGGATCTCCAAAAGGCTGCGGCGGAAAATCTCACCCAAACAGGCTGAGGAGTCGCTTGAGTTGTTGGGTTCCCTGGGGTTGATCAAAAAGACTGCGAACGGGTATGCTCAGGTGGATACCCACATCAGCACCCGCGATGAGGTACGTTCTTTTTTTGTGAAAAACTTTCATGACCAGATGATGCGGCAGGCGCGAGAATCGCTGGATGAGATTGCAGGGCCGGAGCGCGATATCTCCTCCGTTACCCTCGCCATTCGTCGGCGCGATTTCGCACGGCTCAAGGAGCGATTACAGCTTATGCGCAAGGAATTACTCAACCTCGCCGCCGAAAGCGGAGAAGCCGAGGAAGTGGTGCAAATCAACATGCAGCTTTTTCCGCTGACCGGTAGGGAATAGCCGGTGATGGGTTTGCGGGTCTGGATTCCGGCTGTATGTCTCTTAGCGGTCCTGTTGGCCGGGTGCGAGCGAACCGCCGGAACCGAGGTCGGCAATCCCAATGAGGTGGTGGTGACGGCTGCGTTCTCCGTACAACAACCCTGGGATGAAGCGTATATGCGGAACTTCACTTTGAGCGTGTTGTGTGTCCGCTATACCACCCAATCGAACCGGACCGGGGAGTTGTGGGCGACTCCAGATGGCAGGATTGTGGATTTACTGGAAGGCGGCGCTTCCACATTGCCCGCGCAAAAGGCGGAGGGCGGGTGGACCTTTGCCGAACTCAGTTTGGCGGCGCCCGGGGAGGGCCCGGCCTGGTCGGATACGTTGAGTTTCGAGGATTTTACCGGTTCCCGTTACATCAAGGCCGGTTATGGCAAAGATTCCCTGCCCGATTTTTTGATCGAGCTTCCGAACGACCTGCAGTACAAATTTACGTTCGACTCGCAGCGGCTTGATGGCTGGTTACGGAACGATTCTTTACATATGACGATTGCCTTCGATTGCGGTAAGTGGCTTAAAGGCGTGGATTTCTCGGCTGCCGCGCGGAGCAAGGACGGTACCGGACGCGAGTTCGTCATGCTGTCGCCGCGGGACAATGTCGAATTGCATACCGAGCTGCTACGGAAATTGCCGGAAGGTTTTGATGCCGACGGGTATATGGAAGTGGAACCTTGAATCGGGATGAATCAAATCAATTCAGAAAGGCGCGAAGCTTTCCGTACCGCGCCGAAAACCTCATAGATTAAGGGTTCGCCCGTGAACCGCCAGGGCGGCTTCCTTTATGGATTCGGCAAGCGTGGGATGCGCGTGACTGGTACGCGCCAAATCCTCGCTGCTGGCCCCGAATTCAATGGCGACCGCGGCTTCGGCGATGAGGTCGCCCGCGCGGGCCCCGACGATATGCACGCCCAGTATCCTATCGGTTTCCGCATGCGCCAGAATTCGAACCTTGCCTTCGGTTTGTCCCATGCATTTGGCCCGGCCGTTGGCTATCATCGGAAACACGCCCTTCTTGAAGGGAATGCCCGCTTCTTCCAGTTGTTCCTGGGTTTTGCCCACCGATGCCACCTCGGGGTTGGTATAGACTACGCTGGGGATGGCGTCATAATTCACTTCACCATGCCCCGTCACGATTTTTTCCACGCAGGCGACGCCTTCTTCTTCGGCTTTATGCGCGAGCATGGCGCCGGGTATCACATCGCCGATGGCGTAAATACCTGGCGTGACGGTAGCGAAATTTTCATCCACGGGTATACGTCCGCGATTATCGGTGGTAATCCCCACCGACTCCAATCCCAAGCCTTCGGTATTGGGGGTGCGCCCCACCGATAATAGCACGCGGTCGCAGTGAATGGGATCCGACCCTTCGCATTCCACCACGCAGCCTTTTTTGTCGGCTTTGGCCGATTTCACACGCGCACCCAATTTGAATTCCAGGCCCTGCCGCGATAAAATTCTCTGTGTGTCGGCCGCGGTCTCCTTATCCATACCCGGCAATATCCGGTTCAAATATTCGAGCACGGTGACTTTCGCGCCCAGTCGGCTCCAGACGGATCCTAATTCGAGGCCGATGGCGCCGGCGCCGATAACCACCAGGTGACCGGGAACCTCCGAATAGTTCAAAGCGTCGGTGCTGGTACCGATGCGGTTTCCGTCCAATTCCACCCCGGGAAGTATGGAGGATACGCTTCCGGTGGCTATGATGATATGCGGTGCTTGCAGCAGGGTGGTTTGGGGCTCCCCGGATTCGGTGCGGCTTTCGACGGAAACTTTACCGGGGCCGACCAGCTTGCCTCGCCCCAAGTAGCGGGTAACGCCGGCTTTTTTAAACAGGGCTGCGACGCCGCGGGTGAGGGTCGATACGACGTCATCCTTCCGTTTGAGCATGGCCTGGAGGTCGAGTTTGATGTCGCCGACGGAGATTCCGTGGCGGCCGAAGGATTCGCCCGCCTCGCGGAACAGTTCGCTGGACTCGAGCAATGCCTTGCTGGGAATGCAGCCCACGCGCAAACACGTGCCTCCGAGCGGACCTTCTTTTTCGATGCAGGCCACGTTGAGGCCGAGTTGCGCCGCGCGGATGGCGGCTATATACCCACCGGGCCCGGCGCCGATTACGATCAAATCATGTTCCATTCAAACCTCCAGCAAAATGCGGGCGGGATCCTCGATGGATTCCTTCACCCGGCGGAGAAAGGTCACCGCTTCGCGTCCGTCGACCAGGCGATGGTCGTAGGTCAAAGCGACGTACATCATGGGACGGATAACCACTTGGCCATCGCGGGCCATGGGTCGGTCCTGAATGGCGTGCATTCCAAGTATGCCGCTTTGCGGCGGATTGACGATGGGGGTGGAAAGCAGGGAACCGTAAACGCCTCCATTGGTTATGGTGAAGGTGCCGCCTTGTAATTCTTCCACCTTGAGGGAGTTCGCCTGCGCCCGCTTGGAATAATCGGCGATGGCCTTTTCGATATGCGCCAGGCTCATGAGCTCGGCGTTTCGCAATACGGGAACCACCAGTCCGCGTCCGCCTCCGATAGCCACGCCGATATCGAAATAATTGTGATAGACGATGTTACCGTCGCTGATGCGGGCATTGATTTGAGGAATCTCCTTCAAGGCTTCAATTACGGCGCGCACGAAGAACGACATGAATCCCAGCTTGATGGAGTATTTTTTCTGAAAGGCTTCTTGATGCCGCTTGCGCAATTCCATCACCGCGCCCATGTCGATTTCATTGAAGGTGGTGAGTAATGCGGCGGATTGTTGGGCATCGATAAGTCTTTCGGCGACCCGTCGGCGCAGCAGGGACATGGGAACCGCTTCTTCTTCCCGGCCGCCGCGCGAGGGCTTCGGGACGGCGGGCGCAGCTTCAGCCGGAGTCGGTGACGCCGATGAGGGGGGAGCCTGGACCGTAGCGGATTGGCCCGGCTTCCCGGTTTCCTGGACATGCCGCAGGACATCCTCTTTGAGCAACCGGTTACCCTTGCCGGTGGCGGCGATTTCATCCGCTTTCAGGTCGTATTCTTCCAGGGCGCGTTTGGCCGCGGGCATTACGAATACGGATTGGCCCTTGGCTTTGTGAGAATCGCCCGAAGACGCACTTTCCTTGGTAGCTTCCTGAGTTCCGCCGGATTTCCCTCCCGAGTCCTCACCGCCCTCTTCCACATATCCGATAATTTCGCCAACCTTGGCCGGCTCACCGCGTTTTTTGGTGATCCGCGTCAGGATTCCGCTCACGGGCGAAGGCAGCTCGACGGTGGCTTTTTCGGTTTCGATGACTGCCAGGTTTTCGTCCTTCTCAACCCGGTCGCCCACAGACTTGAGCCAGTCGGCGATTTCCACTTCGGTGATGGACTCTCCCACCTTGGGTACTTTCAATTCCACGGACATACAGGGCTCTCCTTGGATGGATGGGGCGGCGATGCTCCACTTTGGAGTCCGCTACCGGTTAAATATTAAAATAACTGAGGTCATGAACGAAAGGAGGAAAAGCTTTCTCAGCTTACCGCCTTCCGCCGTTGCAGTATTTTGGCCGATACGTGTAAGCTATCTTCTTCAAAGGCGTCTGCAAGCAATTGCCGCTGTTCCAGGCGGTGGCTATTTGCCGACCCCGTGGCCGGGCTCGAGGAGGCGGCCCGATAGATACCCGAAAACGGATGGCGGCCCAAAATGGATTCGCCTAAGCGGATGCGGAGATAGCGCCAGGCGCCCATGTTTTCCGGTTCTTCCTGCACCCAAACCACGGGCGTTCCGGAGGCATAAGGAGCGAGCGCTTCCTCAAGGAAATTATTGTAAAGGGGGTAGATTTGCTCCAACCTAAGAATGGCGATATCTTCCCGACCGGAATTTTCGCGTTCTTCTTCCAACTCGTAATAAATTTTTCCGCTGCAAAGCAATATCCGCTCCGTGCTCCGTTTCGCGGCGACACGGACATCGGGAAGGATACGTTTGAAAGTGCCCTGCGTCAGGTCTTCCAGTGTGGACGTGGCGCGGGCATGGCGAAGCAGGCTTTTGGGCGTCATCATGATCAGGGGTTTGCGCCAAGGGCGCAGCACCTGCCTGCGCAGACTATGAAAGTATTGCGCGGGGGTGGTGGGATTCAATACCTGGATATTGTCATCGGCGGCCAAAGTCAGGAAGCGTTCCAGGCGCGCGCTGGAATGCTCGGGCCCCATGCCTTCGAATCCATGCGGCAGCAGTAGCACCAGTCCCGAAAGCCGCTTCCATTTGTCTTCGGCCGAGGCGATGAATTGATCGACGATGACCTGCGCGGCGTTGATGAAATCCCCGAACTGGGCCTCCCAGAGAATCAGCCCGCCGGGACAATCGTGGCTGTAACCATATTCGAATCCCAAAATTCCGGTTTCGGTAAGCGGACTGTTGACTATTTCCACAGCCGCCTGCTCGGGCGAAAGGTTTTGCAGGGGAGTATGGGCATGTCCGTCTTCGATATCGTAGAGGACGGCATGACGCTGGCTGAAGGTTCCGCGCGCGCTGTCTTGCCCACTAAGGCGGATACGCACACCTTCCGCGGCTAGGCTGGCGAAGGCCAAGGACTCTGCCGTCGCCCAATCCAAAGGCCGCAGACCTTTACCCATCTCAGCCCGGGTTTCCAGGAGCTTTAAAACTTTAGGATGCGGCTGGAAGGTATGGGGCAAGGTCGTAAGACGCTCCATCAGGTCGGCGAGTTTTTCCAGAGGCATACCCGTATCCACATCTGCCACAGACGGTTCCGGACCGCCCTGAAAACCCTTCCAAACGCGGCTCGGGCCTTCCTTGGAGCGTTTGAATTGCTTTTGGCGGGCGAGGGTGAGGGCCTCTTCCAATTGTTCGGTGCGTTTGGCGGCGATTTTGTCCGCCTCTTCGCGCGTGACTCCGCCCAATTTGAGCAAATGCTCGAGATAGCCCTCGCGAACGGATTTGCGCTGCCGGATGGTGCGGTAAAGCACGGGCTGGGTGAATGCCGGTTCGTCGCCTTCGTTGTGTCCGCGGCGGCGATATCCGTACATGTCGATGACCACGTCGCGCTTGAAGGTCATGCGGAAATCCATTGCCAGACGCACGACCTGGGCCACGGCCTCGGGATCCTCCCCGTTCACATGGAAAATCGGGATTTGCAACATCTTGGCCACATCGCTGGCATAGGTAGTCGAGCGGGCCTCGTCGGGACCGGTGGTGAAGCCGATTTGATTGTTGACGATGACGTGCAGAGTGCCGCCGGTGGTATAGCCCGGCAATTCACTCATGTTAAGGATTTCCTGCATCACGCCTTCACCCGCGAAGGCGGCGTCGCCGTGAATGAGCAGGCACATGCCCTTAACCCGCCGCGAGTCGTTGACCCGGTCCTGTTTTGCGCGCAACCTGCCCTGAGCCACGGGGTTCACATATTCGAGATGGCTGGGGTTGAAGCAAAGGGACAAGTGGATTTTGTGTCCGTTGGCCGCTTCCCAATTATTAGTGTAACCCAGATGGTACTTGACGTCTCCCCGGCCCAGGTGGAGCTCAGGGTCTGGGTCTTCGAACTCATGGAAAACGTCGCGCGGACTTTTTCCCATGATATTGACGAGAACGTTGAGTCTGCCGCGGTGGGCCATTGCCAGGACCACATCGTCGATTTCCTGTTCGCCCGCCATCTCCAAGGCTAGGGACAACAACGGAATGAGACTTTCCGAACCTTCCAGCGAAAAGCTTTTGGCGCCGAGGTATTTCTTTTGAATGAACTCTTCCAATAGGACGGCGTCGGTGAGTCGCGTAAGGATGTCGATTTGTTGGCGGCGGGAGAGGTGGATGCGGTTTTCGCAGCCCTCCATGCGTTCCTGCAACCACTTACGCACTTCCGGGTCGTCGATATGCATGAACTGAACGCCGATGGATCGGCAATAGGTGTCTTGCAAACGCCTCAGCATTTCGCGCAGAGTCGAGACTTCGGGTCCTTGAATGGTATTGCTGGAGAAGGAACGGTCCAGGTCGTTTTCGGTCAGCCCGAAATTGGCGGGCTCGATTTCGGGAAGGGAGGGCTTGGGTATGCCCAACGGATCGATACGGGCGATGAGGTGGCCCCGTACGCGATAAGCCCGAATGAGCTGATCCACTCTATCCTGCAAGGCGGCTACTTGGCCTTCGCGGGCCTCCATGACGGTTGCCGACTGACCGGCGGATCTCGGGTTGAACAATGTCCCGGGCTTTAAGCGAGGCCCCATCGTCGCGGCGGGTTCGGGAGTTCCCAATTTGTCGAAATAGGCGCGCCAATCTTCGGACACCGATTGCCGGTCGGCCCAGTATTGGGCGTATAACCCTTCGATGAAGGCCAGATTCATGCCGTTGGGTTCGAATCCGGGCTGTCCGGAATCATGCGGGTGGGCGGATCGGATCATACTGTATTTCCACGGCGCGACGAAAGATCCACTTCCATCGTCGACTGTTTTTCCGCTAAAAACTCCCTTTATAAAAAGTATACACTATGGCCCCCCATGCGAGAATCGAAAAAGCGGTTTTAGGGTGGGTACAAGCAAAAAATACAAACCGTAGGCTCGTATCGAAATCCCCAGCATCGAGGGAAGGAGAGATGGAATAGGGAACCGCATGAGAGGTCGATTTCCCTTTTGCGGGGGGTGGAATTTTTTTTTCTTGCTGGGCATGGCGGATCCATCCCAGCCCCTAAGTGTTTCGCGAAAACTGATTAAATCGCATCTGATATCGGGGGAAATGCAGCCCGGGGCCGAAATCTCCTTGCGCGTGGACCAGACCTTGACCCAGGACGCCACCGGCAGCATGGTCATGTTGGAGTTGGAATCCATGGGGTTGGACCGGGTGAAAACGGAAGTCTCGGTGCAATATGTGGATCATAACCTGCTGCAAACCGATTATAAGAATGCGGACGATCACCTTTTCCTCCGTTCCGCCTGTAAGCGATTCGGAATTTGGTATAGCAGACCGGGAAACGGAGTCAGCCATCCTGTGCACATGGAACGCTTCGGCATTCCCGGAAAAACCCTGCTGGGGTCCGACAGCCATACCCCCGCCGCCGGCTCTTTGGGCATGTTGGCGTTGGGTTCGGGAGGCGTCGAGGTGGCTTTCGCGATGGCAGGTGAGCCGGTGTATCTGAACATGCCCCGTATCCTCGGGGTGAAACTTGTCGGGTCGCTTCCCGCTTGGGTAAGCGCCAAAGACGTCGTGTTGGAAATGTTGCGACGGTACGATGTCAAAGGGTGCAAGGACATGATAATCGAGTATCATGGGCCGGGATTGAAGCACCTTTCCGCAATGGACAGGCATGTCATAGCCAATATGGGTACCGAATTGGGAGCGACCACCACGGTTTTTCCTTCCGATGTCGAAACCCGCCGCTTTTTGCAAGCACAGCGGAGGGAGGCGGATTGGGTGGAGTTGTTGCCGGACAAGGGCGCCCGCTACGACTTGCTGGACGAGATTGATCTTTCGGGTCTGGAGCCGCTTATCGCGCTTCCCAGCAGTCCAGGTCATGTGGTCAAGGTGCGGGAAGTGGAAGGAAGGCCCATTTACCAATCCTATGTGGGATCCTCGGCCAATCCAGGGCTGCGCGATTTTTGGATATGCGCCCAAATGGTCCAAGATAAGCAGATCCATTCCGCTGTCTCATTCGATGTCAATCCCACTTCGCGCCAAATCATCCAAAATCTGGCCGAGATGGGCGCCTTCCAGGACTTGATTCGCGCCGGGGCGCGCTTTCACCAGGCCGGTTGTAACGGATGTATCGGCATGGGCCAGGCTCCGGCCAGCGGTCGCATCAGCCTACGCACCGTGCCGCGCAATTTTCCCGGCCGCTCGGGCACTCAGGAAGACAGCGTTTACCTTTGCAGCCCCGAGACCGCCACGGCTTCAGCCTTGACGGGAAGGATTACCGATCCCCGGGATATGCAAAACCTCTACGGGATGGATTACCCCCGTTACCGCCATCCGCGTCGCGAAGTCATCAATACGGAAATGTTGTTGGGCCCGGTTCAAGAGCTGGAGCGAACCCAATTGGAAAAGGGCCCCAATATCAAATCATTACCCGAATTCGCTCCGATAATCGATGCCTTCCGGGTACCCGTTTTGCTGAAAATGGGGGATAACATTTCGACGGATGAGATTTTAAGGGCGGGAGCGGAGGCGTTGCCCTTTCGCAGCAATATCCCTCGCATCAGCCATTTCGCCTATAACTCTCTCGATCCCGAATTCCACATCCGTGCCCGCAAGGTTGAGCAGGAATTCGGCGGCCATGTGGTGGTGTCCGGCGAGAATTACGCTCAGGGTTCCAGCCGGGAACATGCGGCCATGGCGCCTCGGTATCTGGGGCAAATCGCGGTGCTGGCCAAGGGATTCGCGCGCATCGGTTGGCAGAATCTTATCAATTTCGGAATTCTACCCTTGGAATTCGCAAGCCCCGACGACTACGACGAATTAAATTCCGGTGACATCCTCTCCGCCTCCGGTATCCGTTCCAGCCTGGAGAACCACAACCCTATATCGGTATACAATGAAACCCGGGACAGCGAATACCGAATGAGGTATCATTTAAGTAACCGGCAAATCGAGCTCATCCTGGTTGGAGGAGTAGTCAATTATTTCAAGCTCAAGGCCGGGCAATTGGAGGGCGTGGCGACCGGCCTGCTGGAGTCGTAAGTTCTCCCTGCCGTTGGGCGGAGGTTATGGCGAAGATCGTATTGCCGGAATCGGAAGAAAAGTTGCTGGAGCAATGCGAAGTGGAAACTTTCCGCGCTTCGGGCAAAGGCGGCCAGCATGTGAATAAAACCAATAGTGCGGTCCGATTGCGCCACCTCCCTACCGGCATAACCGTAACGGCGCAAGAAGAGCGCAGCCAATATCGCAACAAACTTATCTGTCTGGAAAAAATCCGGGAACAGGTGGCGCGCCTGAATTACCGGGCTCCCAAGCGTGTCCGTACCCGCAAACCCCTGGGTGCGCAGAAAAGGGAAATGAAAGCCAAGCAAATGATCTCGGAAAAGAAGAAACTGCGCGGTAAGCCTCCGTCCGATTGAGACACTTCGATTTGGCCGAGATTGCTTCGGTACCCCGCTTCACAACAATCTGTAAACGATCTCCGTACAAAATGTGGAAAACCAGACGTTTTCAATAGTTATAAACAGAATAACCACAGGTTTTAAGGGTTTTGAGCGGTTTTTGTTTGTAAATCGTTGAAAAATTGTCACTCAAACTTAGTGCTTTTTCTCCGGGAATGCGTGATAATTGACTTCACAAACCGAGTCAATTGCATGTTTTTTTCACACCAAATTGAAAACCTCAAAACCGACCTCTGGAAACCGGAGAGTCTGCAACTCGATCCGGAGTTGGCGTTTTGGATTACCATGGCGGAAAGGTACGGGCGGACCGTGCTGGAATTGGGCACCGGAACCGGACGCATTGCTGAGGCCTTGTCCAAAGCCGGGTGTAGCGTCACTGGAATGGAAGCCTCCAGTACCTTGATTTGGGAGGCGCGCAAGCGTGGCCAAAGGCATGAACCCATGGCCGACTGGGTGCAGGGAGATATCCGGAAATTCAATCTCGGCCGACGCTACGAATTGGTTCTTATGCCCCACAATGCCATCTCGCATTTTCTAGACGAGCATTCGCTGGAAGATTGTCTGGCATCCGTTCGCAGCCATTTGGCGGAAGGCGGACGGTTTATCGTGGACGCTTTCTGCCCTACGTTGGATTGGTTGACCCGGGAAGACGGAGTGAAGCGGCCGGTATTGGAATATCAAGATCAAAATTGGAAAGGCCGGGTTGCCATCAGTCAGAGCCGGAATTTCAATAGAATCCACCGCACTTCGACCGTCCGCACATTTTTCCGGTTCCCCGGCCGCGATGAAGAACTCATTGAAGAGGCGGAATCGCGCTTGTACTTCCAGGGTGAGTTGTCGTCCATGCTGCAAAACCACGGGTTTACCGTCGAAGCGGAATATTCCGATTACGGATTGGCAACGCCCCAGCTGGACTCCCCCCGGCAATTGCTGGTCTGCTCCCCGTATTAAGCGTGGGTTGCTTTCCATTCAGTTCCCTCTAATTGGTTAAATTCTACCCCATGGGCAAATTATCCTTGGGAAGATGGGCGGGATTTCTGATTCCGACCCTGGCGGTTCTGGTTTTAATCCTGGTTTTTTCACGACCGCTGGGACGCTTGCCCGCGCCGGGAGAACTCTTGAATCCGTTCTCGGGAATCTGGCGGAATGCTCCGCCCGTCAAAGAGCGCAGCGAGTTTTTTTTCTTTTCCGGGCTGAGCGATACGGTCCGGGTGGTCTACGACACGCGCGCGGTACCCCATATATTCGCCCGGAACGACGCCGACCTTTTTTTCGCGCAAGGATTCGTGACGGCTCGCGATCGTCTCTGGCAAATGGAATTCCAGGCCCTGGCCGCCGCGGGAAGGTTGTCGGAAGTCGTAGGCCCGTCCGCTTTGGACCATGACGTGGGAAAAAGGCGGCAAGGCATGCCCCAGGCGGCTAGTGGGGCGCTGGAGGTGATGCGGCGTGATCCGGAAACCATGACGGTTCTCAATTCCTTTTCCGCGGGGGTGAACGCTTATATCGCTTCCCTCACTCCCAGCACCCGCCCTTTGGAATACAAGTTGCTGGACTATCGCCCCGAGGATTGGAGCCCGCTCAAAACCGTGCTTTTGATTAAGCATATGCAATGGACCCTTTCGACTGACGTCGACGAAGTTCGGCGGACCAATACCCTGGCCAAATTCGGTCCCGGTTTCATGGAGAAGTATTTTCCGCGTTACCCCTCCCCTTTTGCTCCGGTCGTTCCCGCGGCGGACTCCATCGTTGAGCCCCTGCAGGTTAACTCCCCCACCAAGCCCTTCCGACCCGGCCTGGTCGGGCCCATTGCCGGTTCCTGGCCCGTCGAGGGGAACGGGAGCAATGCTTTCGCCGTAGCCGGAGCGAAAACCCGCACCGGCCGGCCTTTTTTGGCGAACGATCCCCATCTCACTCTCGCACTGCCTTCGCTATGGTACGAGGTTCAGCTCGTCAGTCCCACATTGAACGTCTACGGCGTTTCGCTGGCCGGTGCTCCGGCCGTGCTCATCGGCTTCAACCGTTCGCTGGCCTGGGGTTTGACCAATGGGCAAAGCGATGTGTTCGACTGGTATCAAATACGTTTCAAGGATTCGACGCTGTCGGAATATTTTCACGGAGGGGAGTGGAAACCGACCACGGCGGTTGTTGAATCCGTGTTCGTGCGCCGCGGCAAGCCCACGGCGGACACCGTGGTATTCACCCATCATGGGCCCATCGTCCAGAAAAGCAGCGAGAGGCCCCGCTACGGACCCGCGCCCGACCATGCCATGCGCTGGCTCGGCCATGACCCCTCCGACGAGATGAAAGCGATATTGACGCTCAACCGGGCGCGGGATTGGGGCGAGGCACTGGAGGCGTTGGAACTGTTTCAATGTCCGGCACAAAATTTTCTGGTCATCGACTCTGCCGGTAATATCGGCGTGAGGCATCAGGGGAATTTCCCCTTGCGATGGAACGGCCAGGGCCGGTATATCAGCGACGGCAGCGATACCTTATACGAATGGCAGGCTTGGATCCCTCCGCATCATCTTCCCACGGCACTCAATCCCGCGGCCGGGTTTCTGGTTAGCGCCAATCAGAACCCCGTCGATTCGGCCTACCCGTATTACCTGGGTTGGGGTTTTGACGAGGCCGAGCGCGCGACGCGTCTGGGGGAAAAGTTGGCCGACACCTCGATAACCTGGGGGTGGGACGAAATGGCCGGTTTATTGCAGGATGATTACAGTTTACACGCTTCGCACTTGCTTCCGGAAATGCTCCGGCGGTTGGATACGCTGGGTTTGTCCGAAAACGATCGACTGATGAGCCGGGAATTGGCGGCCTGGGATTTCCGTTACCGGGCGGAAAGTGTGGCGGCCAGTTTGTTCGACCAATGGTGGAGACGAATGTTTCGGGCCATTTGGGCCGATGAATACGGTTCCGATTCTTCGCGCTACCAATACCCCACCCGTTCCCGTACCCGCAAAATGATTTTTGAGGATCCCCACGCTTCCTGGTTCGACGATATCCATACTCCGGAAACGGAGTCGCTCGACGATCTCATCCGAAAGACTTTCATCGAAACCGGGCGGGATATGTTCAGGCGCTTCGGCCGTATGGGAGAAGCTTGGAATTGGGGTGCTTACCGCCCCGTCGAAATCCGGCATTTGGCCCGCATACCCGGGCTGGGGAGCGGAAAGTTACCAGCGGATGGTTGTGCGGAATGCGTGAATAAAATGCAAACCCATCACGGGCCCACTTGGCGCATGGTGGTTACTCTGGGTGACAAACCTCGAGCTTTGGGAATTTATCCAGGGGGTCAATCGGGACACCCCGGTTCCCCGCATTATTTGGATTTTCTACAGACCTGGAAACAAGGTGAGATGCACGAGCTGTTGTTTTGGTCGGGCCCGGAAGAAATCGATTTCGACAAAATTCGCTACTCGTTGGAAATGAGCCGTAAGGTGGAAAAGGAATAGTGATGAGGACGAAAAGATGCTAGCCGCCCTATTGATTTTGTCGATAGGCTTCGGATTACAATGGTTCGCCCCATGGTGGATAGGCGTTCTACCGGCTTTTATCATCGGCTTTGCCATGAGCCGAGGACCGATCAAAGCCTTTACGGCAGGATTTTTGGGGTTGGGGGTGGCGTGGCTGGCCACTGCGGCCTATTTCGATTGGCTGAATCAAGGAGTATTATCCGTCCGGCTCTCCGGAATGCTGGAATTGCCGCACCCGTCTTTACTCCTGGCCGTGACGGGATTTTTGGGAGCATTGCTGGGTGCGTTGGGTTGCTGGGCGGGATATGGACTTAAGGAATCGCTGCTGGATGCGAGAAAATTACGCGAAGAAGGCTGGGGCTAAGGGAAAAGTGGCGGGCCGGCGATTTAGAAATTATTATTCAATTGCGCGACCCGGAGTTCTACATGACAAAGTTTTTCAAGACCGCCTTAATGCTGGCGTTGGCTGCTCAAGCTGTCATCGCCATGGAAACCCCGCATACCCCCTTTAAAGACGGTTATGCCAACCCCGTGCTCTTTTACGGACAAACCCAAACCCTGAAGGTGCGGGGGACGGAGACTTTGGCCTGGATAAATTACGCTTTGGCCGGCGGTGTATTAAGCGGATTGCAAGGCGCGCGTCTATTAGTCTATGCCGCCGCGGTTCATCAAACCGGTGTTCTGCAAGTCAAGTTGGCGAAGCAGTTGAGCCATCCTGAAGACGCAACCCCCTTCTCGGTTTTACAACCCGCGTCAGACTCCTCGGTAGGGATGGCTACCGTGCGTACCGAAGATGCCGGTGAGATGGTGAATATTCCTCTCGACACGGCATTTTTGGCGGCTCTGCGAGAGGGTCGATTCGATGGATTCATTTTTTATGGTACCCAGGGTCTCGATTTGGAATTGGGGGCCTTGGAAAGTTCCCGGGGCGCTGTGCTCTTCCTGGACTATGGGCACGAGGGAATCACAAAGAACACCATTCCTCCGATTTCTTTGCATGCTCCCTCCTCACAACCGCGCGTTATTCATCGCGATATCGGCATGTGGAATATGGAACAGTCGGAATTACTCACTATGGATTCTGGTGTGAACCCGGAAAAAATACGGAGTGTTACGGTTTTAATTCGCCGAGATGTCGGTGAGTCCGAAGATGCAGTCGTGATTCCGCTCGAATCGGCGGGCATGACGCGCATCATCGGAGGCCGTATCGAATTGAGCCGCAAGAGTGGCGGTTTGTTCGAGCATGGAGGTTTTTCTGCGGAAAACGTAAATCGAGGGTGGATTCGTATCGAATACGTCGATTAACGCAAGAATCACTTGCCTCTGGAAGGCAATATTGCTACTCCTTTTTACCATGCAAAAACAGAAGTTCCTACCGATAAGATTGGCAGGCGTCGTCGGCGTCTGCATATGGGCCGTGGGCTGTGCATCGAATGTCGGCGGTTTGGCCAAACAACGGCATAGTCATGCCGCGACTCTCAAAGAAGAATCGCGTTCCGCGAATCTGACCGGCGTGCAAAAGACGCTTGCCGATTCGTTGGTTGATCGCTCAGCGCACGAAATCAAGGACGGAAAGAACGACGAAGGTCTCCGTCACGCCGACTTGGCGGTAGCCCTCTACTATCAGGCTTATTATCAGCGGGAAGTTGAAAGCCTGGATAAAAGGGTTGACTTCCTACAAGGTCAGGTCAAAAAGGATACGGATCAGCTGAATACCTATAAAGAAATACTCAAGGAGATGAAGGGGATTAGCAAGCCATGAAATATTTAACCCTTCTTTTGATTCCCTTGTCATTGGCTTTCGGGGCCCCGCATGTACCGGCGGAAAACCTGGGAAAGCTAAGCTCCATCGATACCCCATCCGAGTCGGCAGCCGCCGCGACAAGCAGTGAAAATTCCACGCCACCCGGATTGGACGCTTGGGAAGCTGAGCTGAACGCCGCATTTGCAAAAGTCCGCAATCAGGGAGCAGTGCCCGAATTCTACGGGGAAGCCAAATCCCGCATTGAAACGGCTCGCCGGATGACTAATGAAAAGCCCAAGGCGAAAGAAACCCTCCTCGCGGTGGAAGCCGCTTCGATTTGGACGCGGGCCGCAGTTTTGCAAATGCAGGCGCGGGAGAGGTCGGTAGAGTTGGCCAAGTTGGAAACGCTGCGCATGGATATTACCAACCAGTTGAACACGGTCTATTCTCAAATCATCCAAATGGAAAAGGGAAATGCAGCCCGGCTACAAACCGCGTTGGAAGCGGAGCAGCGCAAGGCACGGGAGCGCCAAGAAGAGGCCGCGCGCCGCTTCGACGAACTGCAAAGCGCGCTCATTCAAGTAAAGACGGATGCGCGTGGAACCATCATTTCGATGTCCGATATTCTATTCGACGTGGACAAAGCGACTTTGACTTCCGACCTTAAAACCAGTTTGGCCAAAATCGCCGGAATTCTGACGATTTACAAAGACGCCGACGTTCTGGTCGAAGGACATACCGACAATACCGGATCGGCGGCACATAACCAAACGCTTTCGGAGCGTCGTGCGGAAAACGTGATGAACTTTATGGTGGAACAGGGTATCACGCAAGCCCGCCTCAAGTCCGTAGGACTGGGTCTCAGCAAACCCATCGCCGACAACACCACCAAAGAAGGTCGCGCCAAGAACCGGCGAGTGGATCTGGTGGTTATGGAAAAGAAGTTGCAATAGTCCCGGAGACTATTGCAACTCATCGGACTATCGCAACTCGGCCTCTACCAGCGCTCGATACTCGTGATGCGCTTTACCGTATTGTGTCAGCATTCGTTCGATAACCGAAGCTGACGCATGACGTAGGTTCCCGGCAATATTGGCGGCTAACCTTTTTCTTTCCTCCCCACCCATAATCTTAAACAAGGCTCCGGCCTGAGTATAGTAGTCATCTCCACTTTGATCATGCGCCTTGATCCATGCCTTCTCCAGTACGGGCATGGGAGGCGCCGCGATTTCGGGACTGGGAGCCGGTGCGCCTTCCGCGGCTCGGTCGTTGGGGTAGAAATTGACGCCCGCATGTTGAATCGGGTCGGCTCCATGGGCCGGGCACATTCCCGCCATGGCCCCATCCCTTTGGTAATGGTTGACCGGACAGCGAGGCGCGTTGACGGGAATTTGATTGTGATTGACTCCTATGCGGTATCGGTGCGCGTCTTGGTAAGCCAGTAAGCGCGCTTGCAGCATTTTATCCGGCGAAGCTCCGATTCCGGGTACCAGATTACTCGGCGCAAATGCGGCCTGTTCGGTTTCCGCGAAATAATTCTCCACATTCCGGTTTAATTCCAGCTTGCCGATTTCGATGAGCGGATAATCGGCATGAGGCCAAACCTTGGTCAAGTCAAAGGGATTGATCGAGTAATCAAGCGCATCCGCTTCGGGCATGATCTGTAACTTGACCGTCCAGGTCGGAAATTCCTTGCGATCGATGGCTGTTACAAGGTCGGCCTGCGCTCCGTTGGCGGGCATTTTCACGGCCTCTTCCCCGGTCAAATTCCGGATTCCCTGGTCCGACTTCAAATGCCATTTTATCCAGAAGCGTTCGCCCTTGGAGTTCCAAAACGAAAGCGTATGCGAACTGAAACCGTGCATATGCCGATAGGAGAGAGGGATGCCCCGGTCCGAAAATAAAATGGTGGACTGGTGCAGCGATTGGGGGTGGTTGGCCCAGAACTCGAACATCGCAGCCGGATCAGGAAGGTTGGTGCCGGGATTCTTTTTCTGGGAGTGAATGAAATCCGGGAACTTGATGGGGTCGTTCAAGAAGAAGACGGGCGTATTGTTGCCCACCAGGTCGAAATTTCCCTGGCGGGTATAGAACTTGACGGCGAAACCGCGCGGGTCGCGGGCATAGTCGCTGGAGTCTTGCCCGCCTCCCACGGTGGAAAATCGCACGAATACTTCAGTTTGGCCGCCCGCTTTTTGCAGGAAGTCCGCGATGGTAAAGTCGGACAAGTTTTTGGTTAGCTGGAAGGTTCCATAGGCACCGGTGCCCCGGGCATGCACTACGCGCTCCGGTATGCGCTCCCGATTGAAATGCGCCAGCTTTTCGAATAAATGATGGTTGTCATAAGTCAGGGGTCCCCGTTCGCCCACACTGATGCTGTTATTATCATCCGCAACCGGCGCTCCGGCAGAGGTGGTCAATTTTTTCAGGTTCATACAGGCTTCCTCGGGGTAAAACAAGAAGCATACACAATCGACCCTTTTTGGTCTAAAAGAAGCTGCCGCTATTTTACGCTCTGGTTTCCGCAGACGTTCGCTCTCACGTAACTCCGGTTCATCCTGGCGATATGCTCCACGGAAATCTCCTTGGGACAGGCCGCTTCGCATTCGTAATGGTTGGAGCAATTGCCGAAACCCACCTCGTCCATCTTATTCACCATATTGACGGCGCGCCTATCCTTTTCGGGATGGCCCTGAGGCAATAACGAAAACTGCGAAACCTTGGCGCCTACGAACAGCATGGCCGAAGCATTGGGGCAGGCGGCGACGCAGGCTCCGCAACCGATGCAAGCGGCCGCGTCCATGGCCTTGTCGACATCGGGCTTGGGAATCCGGGTGGCATTGGCGTCCGGGGCTCCACCGGTATTGACGGAAACGAAGCCGCCGGCGGAAATCACTTTATCCAATCCGCTTCGGTCGACGGAGAGGTCGCGAAGCACGGGAAAGGCGCGGGCGCGCCAGGGTTCGACGACGATGGTTTCGCCGTCTTTGAAACTGCGCATGAAAAGCTGGCAAACCGTGGTTCCCGTGATAGGCCCATGAGCGACGCCGCTGACCATGAAGCCGCAACTTCCGCAAATGCCTTCGCGGCAATCGTGTTCGAACACGATAGGCTCTTCGTTTTTGCGCACGAGATCGTAATTCACCTCGTCCAACATTTCCAGAAAGGACATGTCTTCGAGTACGTCCTTAGCCTGGTATTCCACGAATTTACCTTTGGTCTTGGCGTCTTGCTGGCGCCAGACTTTCAGCGTGAATCGCATCTTTTTATGCATGGCCCGATTCCTTGATTAAGACTTATTTATAACTGCGCTGCGTGAGGTGCACGTTTTCGAATTGCAGGGCTTCTTTATGTAAAGTCGGCTCTTTGCCTACGCCTTTGAATTCCCAAGCCGAAACGAAGGCGAAGTTTTTGTCGTCGCGTAAAGCTTCGTTTTCGCCGGTTTGGCTTTCTTCGCGGAAGTGGCCGCCGGCGGATTCGCGCCTATTCAAGGCGTCGAGGGCCAACAATTCCCCGAATTCCATGAAGTCCGCGATGCGTCCGGCCTCTTCCAGGTTCTGATTGTAGGTTCCGGCTCCCCCCGTAACGTTGACGTCACGCCAGAATTCTTCACGCAAGGCCGGAATTTCGCCGAGGACCTTTTTGAGCCCTTCTTCGTTGCGGGCCATGCCGCAATAATTCCACATGAGCTTGCCGAGTCGGCGGTGGAATTCGACGGCCGGGGTTTTGCCTTTGGCGCCCAGCAGCTTGCCGATATGTTCGCGAACGTTGTTTTCGGCCTCCGTAAAGGCGGGATGATCGGTTCCCACCCGCTCGGGCTTTTCGGTGGCGATATAATGGCCGATGGTATGGGGAATAATGAAATAACCGTCGGCCAGGCCCTGCATGAGCGCGCTGGCTCCCAGACGGTTGGCCCCGTGGTCGGAAAAGTTGGCTTCGCCCAGAACGTGCAGCCCCGGAATAGTGCTCATCAAATTGTAATCCACCCACAGCCCGCCCATGGTATAGTGGACGGCGGGGTAGATACGCATGGGAGACTTATAGGGATTTTCGTCGGTGATGCGATTGTACATGTGGAAAAGGTTGCCGTATTTTTCGCGGATGCGGTCTTCACCCTGCCGCTGTATGGCGTCCTGAAAGTCGAGGTAGACGGCCAGGCCGGAATCGCCCACGCCGCGCCCTTCGTCGCATTGCTGCTTGGCGTTGCGGGAGGCCACGTCGCGCGGCACCAGATTGCCGAAGCTCGGGTATTTTTCTTCCAGAAAATAAAACCGCTCCTCCTGGGGAATCTGGTCGGGAGCGCGCTTGTCTTCGGGCTTTTTCGGTACCCACACCCGCCCGTCGTTACGCAAACTTTCGGACATCAAGGTGAGCTTGGACTGGTGCTCTCCGCTGACCGGGATGCAAGTGGGATGGATTTGGGTAAAGCAGGGATTGGCGAAGTAAGCGCCGCGTTTATGCGCCCGCCAGGCGGCGGTGACATTGCAGCCTGCCGCGTTGGTGGAAAGGTAGTAGAGCCGTCCATACCCACCCGTGGCCATGATGACGGCATCGCCTTCGTAGCGTTCGATTTCGCCGGTGAGCAGGTTGCGCACGATGATGCCCCGCGCCTTCCTGTCGATGAGCACCACGTCGAGCATTTCGCGGCGGGTGTAAAGATTGATCGTACCCAGCCCCACCTGACGCATCATGGATTGGTAGGCGCCGAGCAAGAGTTGCTGGCCGGTTTGGCCCCGGGCATAGAAAGTGCGTGAGACCTGGGCGCCTCCGAAGGAGCGGTTGTCGAGCAGGCCGCCGTATTCGCGCGCGAAAGGAACGCCCTGCGCCACGCAATGATCGATGATTTGATTGCTGATTTCCGCGAGCCGATAGACATTGGCTTCGCGCGCGCGGTAATCACCGCCCTTGACGGTATCGTAAAAGAGACGGTAGATGCTGTCGCCGTCGTTGGGGTAGTTCTTGGCCGCGTTGATGCCGCCTTGCGCGGCGATGCTATGGGCGCGGCGGGGGCTGTCGTGAAAAGTGAAGGTGTGCACGTTATAGCCCAATTCGGCCAGGGATGCCGAAGCCGAAGCGCCCGCCAGGCCGGTGCCGACCACCAGGATTTTATGTTTACGTTTGTTGGCCGGGTTGACCAGCTTCATGTTGAACTTGTGTTGTTCCCATTTCTTTTCGATGGGACCGTCGGGAATTTTTGAGTCGAGCGCCATGTTAACCCACCCCTCCTTGCAAGTAGCCCCATATGATCAGAAAGATGAAACCGCCGACGATCACGATGGCGTAAGCGCGCGAAAGGCCCTGTACCAGCGGCCAGTATTTGGGGTGGTTCAA
>JBGTHM010000017.1:0-21757 GCA_041746255.1 Fibrobacteria bacterium
TTCCCCAATGCGCTCATATGCATCAAATCCAGGAAATATTCCTGCTCGGGAAATTGATGGGCCTTTTTAAAAACTCCGGTCATGTCTATGACGCGTTGGTTCTTCTCGGTTCGTAATTCACCCAGGAAGCGCAATCTACCCCGTTGGATGTTTGCGTAATCCATGCCCTTGGCCAGCCATTGGTCATTCTCGAAATAGGGGTATTGCACGAATATTGGGGTAATGGAAAGGGAATCGGAGAGAGCGATTATACGAAGGATATCCTCTCTCCATAGACTATCGACTTTTTGGGCTTGCATGGCTTTGTATTTTTCGCCAACCCGCCGGTTTTCCCAAGTCTGGATGAGACCCTCGACCCTCCACCGTAGTACGCTGAGGTAGAGGTAACAATTATTTTGCATCCATTTGTCCCATCTCGTTATCCAGCCGTCCCGTGGGGTTTTAATATTGGCGGGAACCCAGGAAGAGGGATCAGACATGTCTCGTACGTCGTTCCAACCAGTATACACAATGAAATAATCGGGGCTATAATCCGGAGCGATGGTTCGGATTATCTGGAGAAGGTGACGCGTTCCATAGCCGGAAGCGGCGCCATTGACAATGTCCACCTGTTCTACCCCAAGCCTGTCATTCAATTCCATCTGCAATAGGGACGGCCAGGATTTTTTTGCGGATAGCCCGTATCCGGCGCTGGTAGAGCCGCCGAGGCAGAAAATGCGGGTTACCCCCTCCGATTTGTTTTTTGGATACGGACCTCCGATAAATCCTCCCAAGGAATTGGGATTTTCCGGGTTGTACCGGTAATTAAGCACGGGATCATAAACAAAAATGGGAGCGGTATACTTCAAGGAATGGAATTTCCGGTACCGGACCACTCCTTCCAAAATTGCGAAAACGGTAGCGAACAGGAATAAATTAATGACCGCAAGGTAGAAGGCTGTTTTCATGGTCGAAATGAAGATAATGAGCCGTTGAGGTGGCTAATTATCTTCATTTGCGGGTGCCGATTCAACCCGCGGGTGGATTTTATTCCTGGATAGTAAGCTTATGGAAGGGCTTTAGCCCATAACAAGCCGCCTACCAGATGTGATGGCAGTCTTACGCTTTCAACGGCATCCGTTGATGCGCGGCTATAGGACCAAATTTGCCGGCCGGACAAATCATACAAGACCAGCGAACTGTATCCGGCCGGCAATTGATAGGCTCCTCCCGATAATTTAGGCTCGAGCAAACGGCGAACTTCGTGTCGCCCCTCAAACCGGGCCTTGATTCCAACCGTACTTTCAAAAGGCTTGTAGCAGGCTGCATCCTGGGGACCCTTGTATTCGACGCGGAACAACCGCGGACCCGCGCCAAGAGTGTATAACCTGTCGCTATACTTCAAGAGGTAAAGCGCTCCATCGGGTCCGAACTGCGCATCGACGTAGGCGGCGGGGGAGGGGTTGCCATCGGGCTTGAAGTCCTCCACTCCAGCCGTACCTGCGGGAATTTTCCCATCCGAGGTCAGGGTTATCCACCTGAATATCTGTCGATGCCAATCGAAGAAAAACACTTTACCCTCGTAATAGGGGGGGAATCGGATAGCCGAGGTGGAAGTGGGGTCATAGCGGTACATGGGTCCGCCGATTGCCGTTGCATTGGAATTATCCGGGTTGGCCCAATTGGTGCCTTTGTTAAAGCGGGGATCATCGTTCGCTCCTACCCGGCCGTATTCCACCAGGGCCGGTTTCGATGGCGGCATATATTTGATCCCCGTATTGTTGGGTGATTCATTAATCACCGCCAGGCAATTGAATTTGGCGCCATAGGTTGGTGGATCGGCGGTGACCATGCGGTTATAGGGTACATTGTATCCGTTGCAATAGGGAAATCCAAAAAAACCGGGCTCGGTAGCCAGATTCCACGAATCTTTTCCGGCCGGGCCCCGAGTTGCGCTATGGGATGCGGCATCCGGACCTACATTGCCCCAGAAAATCCATCCGGTTTTCGAGTCCACTCGCGCGCGATAAGGGTTTCGAAGGCCGAAGGTGTAGATTTCTTTGCGGACTAAATCGAGATTGTCGCTATTGTTCCAATTCGGATTGAAATTTTTATCGGTAATTTTTTCCCAGAGGTTTCCCTTCGGAATATCGTAGGTAGAACCCGGGCCCGGCGTAGGTGAAACTCCGTCCGCGAATCGAATGGGCTTGATGCGGAGGATTTTTCCGCGTAAATCGTTGGTGTTAGAAGCTGTTCTTTGGGCGTCCGCTGCCTCTCTTGCGATGTTGAGGGATCCGTACCTGGCATTGACATTGTCAGTTGGGTCGGTGTTGTCACCCACTGCGATTACCAACACCCCGTCATCATCCATGTCGAGGCCGCCGGCAGCATGTCTGGTATCATCCGTTGCGCGTGGGAAGCGAAGCAGGACCTTCTTAGCCGAAAATTCATTTTTACTGGAAACCGTGAATCTTGCCAGTTCCATGGCTCGATTCGGGCAATTCCGACCGCATGGGTCGGAATAGAAGGCATAGAGCCATCCGGTGTTCGCAAAATCCGGATCGAGAGCGATTCCCAGCAAACCGTCTTCGGTTTGTGTAAAAGTAGGAATGGTCGTACCAAGTTGGGTATTGGCCGGATTATTCGGGGTGGGATTATAGACGCGAATTTCTCCGCTCATTTTGGCAATGAAGACCCGGCCATCGGGCGCTATAGCCAAATGCACCGGCCCTTTGCTGGGGTCCTGCAATCCCATATTCGGTCCCACCAAAGTCACCACTCTGAAGTCCGAGCCGGTTGGTTGACGACAGGTGGATTGGGCCGCAACTAACACGGGGAGACAAAGCGTGCAAACCAGTAAAAAATATTTGGTGCTCAAAGCCTCTCCCTTGTCTTTCTAAAACACGGTATTGCCACCATTTTCTTTAGGTAGCCCTTGTTCCGCCCAATTGTATGAGTCAAATCTAGTGGGATTCTATTTTTTAGATGCTGCACTACGGGCTTACCGGAAGAAATTCTGTATCTTACATAATACAGCTCTACAGTTTCTGAGTCAATTTTGGCCTTATTTCGCCAAATTTACAACCCACTCAGAAGGCTCCAAACGCCAGAATTCAAAAAACCGAAAGCAACGTTCCATTCTCTCAGGCGCAATCCTACTTGAAACGTATTCCGTAGGTTCCTTCTCCCAAGGTGGAAGGCAGATTAATAGCCCGATGGCTTTGGTGCTCGGATATTTCACCTTTCCAAAGCAGACTGCCCGTAAGGCTATATACCTGGATCCCGGAAAACCCATGAGGGATTTCAACCTGTGATCCAACTATGCCCTTTACCAGAAAACGATCCCAACCCGCCGCGGAATTCCTGCGGTTGCCGGAATCGAAAAGCGATGTTGTTTTAGGAGGGACCACCTGGGACCGGGGATTTGCCAGTGGCTTCAGGTTGGGGCTCTTCAACATGAAGATATCATGAAAGCTCGACGCTTGCTGAGCGTGGGCATGCATCAGGGTTACGTATAAATTACCGTACGAGTCTTCGGGAAAGGAGGTCATACCGTTATGGTTGTTTAGTCCGGCAGTTGGGGGAAGTTGCCCCACTTTCCAAGCCACCCCAGGTTTGTTTTCATTGATCGCCAGAAAATAGGTGTCGCCCACGTCGGTTACTAAATGATGTCCATAAAAGGGAGAGGACGGATCTCCGCGGAAGGCCGGGCTCAGAACCACGCACTTCATGGGAGTTCCCTCAAGCGCCGTTTTACGACCGCTCATCGACTTGCCGGCATGGTGGAAGTTCCACTCGGCATTGGTAAAATCAGCACAGGTCACTTTTTTATTGTCGGATTGCGGGCCCGTAAAGGAATAGGGATTCATGTCGGCGCCCGTGTTTGAAGAGGAATTGTAATCATGGGTATAACCGATTCCCGTTTCAGAATTATTGGAACAGGGGCCTTCAACTCCGATTCCTTGGCGTTTTGGCTGGCCATCTCCGCCATCCGCCCAGCCATAATTGGCACCGGGTTTGATTATGTTTATTTCTTCCCAGGTGACCTGTCCCACCTCGGCTCCTAAAATCGACCCCGATATGTAATTGGGAGCCAGGATGTAAGTGTTCCTAAGTCCATAGGCATAGATTTCCTTTTTTACTTTCGGATCAGGTGAGCTATAGAATGGGTTGGAAGGCGGTATGGTATACAGCTTGCCCCCCTCAGGCTTGGAAACATCAATACGCAAAACCTTGCGCATGTAATCGGTCAAATCCCAGCCATTTTTACTGTAGGAATTGATGGCGATATACAAATAACCGTCTTTTCCGAAAGTGATACTGGCCGCTCCATGACCCTTTCCCTTATCGGCAACGAAAATAGTGGTGTCTTGCTTAAGAGATTGATAATCCTCCGATAAAATCCACCTTTCCACGACATACAAACCCGGCGAACCGGCGGGGTTATCGCCCGGTTTATTTCCGACCACACCGGAATGGTAATGCGATTCATCCGCATACTTATTATAAATCATGTAAAAGTATCGGTTCGTGTGGAATTCGGGATCAAAAACCGCGGCATGCACTCCCTGTTCCATACCTTTGCGAACCATGATATTGAAATCGGCGACCTGCTTTTTCGCATAATCCTTAATGGCGCCTGGAGCGTAATTCTTCGTAGTGTCGGGATATAGCGTCCACACGAAACCGTAAAATCCCAATACCAGAAAGTGCTGGGGTTTTCCGGGTACTTCGACCATTCCCGATATGGTTTGTCGGTCGACTTTAAAACTCAAACCTTTTTTATTGGTGTCATAAAAAGGCACGGCGGTGATATCGTTCGGCAAGCTCTGGGAATAGCCTAACCCTGAAAATGCGTATACGAATGCCATAAAAACGGCTGCATAATTTTTAGGAAACATTGGTCACCTCAATCAAGACTAAAGCCATAAATAGATTTTTACCCATCACGCTGAATATTTGACCATCAAGACCAAGTAATAAAGCGGTATTAACATAGAGTTTGATCCGGTTTTTGGGGTGAACTATTTGGATTGAATGGCCTTTAGGCGTTCCGGCCCGATTCCGATTTTGTGTAAAAAAGCGAAAAAGCTGCATTTCCGCGGATGTTTGTGTTTTACTCAGAATACAGTTTTATTGGTGTTTAGGCCAAGATCACCATTTGCGCTCAGTAGCGGGACTATACCTTGATATCCAACAAACCTGCCGTGTTCTGTAATGATATGGAACTAAATAGGAGCCGGATATGGGATATAGGGGTGTACAAAATCATTTTCGGTCAATGGACAAATCAGCGGCTGTGCTGGGGTGCTTGCTGGCCTTTTTCAGTGCCGGCGCCGCAATGTCGCAAGACAGGCCTAATATTCTGCTGTGCAGTATTGAAGATTTGGGGATGCATATCGGTGCGGTAGGAACCCCGGCGGTAGCTACACCCAATTTCGACAAGCTAGTCGATCAGGGTTTGGTATTCTCCAAAGCCTTCGTAGCCGGGCCTACCTGTTCGGTGTCCAAGGCCTCATTGTATACCGGTCATTATCCGCATAGCAACAATCTTCGCACCAATGTCTGGAACAGCCACGGCCCGGTTACAAGACTGACCGGTTCCGCGAAAAATTTCAACGATAACAACGCCATCTTGGATAGTATTCCCACGCTTATAGAGTTGCTGGTAAAAGGCGGCTACAGGACGGCATTAGGCGGAAAATTCCACATCTACCCGAATCAAAAGTTTCCCTATTCCGATTGGAATCCCAATGAACCGGAGTTCATGAAAAAAACCGATAAACCCTGGTTTCTCGTTACCAAAGCCTCCGGGACTCATCGCCCCTTCAGATCCGGTAAGGGTCCCGAACCGGATCGATCCAAACTGGAATTCCCCGGACACCTGCCTGATATGCCTGAAGTCAGGGAGGATTGGGCCAAATACCTTAGGATGGTCCAGTCAGCGGATGCTTCGATTCCCGCAGTACTGGATAGGCTGGAAAAATCGGGACAAAAGGACAATACCATTCTCATTATTACCTCCGATCATGGACCGGCATATCACGCTAGGGGAAAATACACTCCCTACAATTTGGGGATGAACGTTCCCTTGATAGTTCTCGGTCCGGAAAAATGGGTGAAAAAGCGGGGGGGAGGCATTCTGACCAACTTGATTAACCAATTGGATCTCATGCCCACGATTCTGGACTATGCAGGACTTCCGATTCCCAAAGAAGTACAGGGAATTTCGTTACGCGGGCTTTTTGAAAATCGCAGTGATTTCGAAGGCAACAAATATATTTTCGGAGAGGTTTCCCATCGGACCAACGACATGCACAACCGTCCCACTGTGGAAAGCCGTTCCGTATTTGACGGCCGTTACCGGCTTGTTTTTCACGATAACCGGAATTTGAAATGGTTTCAGCCAGCGGACAATACAAATGTGAAAAGCTGGGATAATTACGTATACCCGGCGATAATGGCCAACAAAGCCAAGTTTCCGAAGGAGTTCGGCTTATTGGCTCAATGGGATAGTAATTATCCGGAAACTCCTCCTGAGTTCGAACTCTATGATTTACAGAATGATAAGTGGGAGGTGAACAATATTTTTGGAAAACCTGAAGTTGCCGGCGTGCAACACACGCTTATCAAAGCCTTGAAGGATTGGGCGATACGGACTCATGACACGAAATATATCGACATCAATAAATTGAAATATGACCCTGCGATGGCGTCTTTAGCTCCTGGGATTCGGAAGAAAGCACCCGCCATACATGTTAACGGAAGCAACATCGTCGTCAATTTCCAGGGGAATTACCGGTTGGAAATCCGGAATGTCAAAAATGAACTCGTTAAAAAAGCGCATGGGGTCACCGGTATCTCCACCCAATCCTTTTCACCCGGAATGTATTTCCTTACAGTCCATTCGGCGGTCGGCGTATTTTCAGAAAAAGTGGTGGTTTTTTAAATAGCATGCTCTAATAGAGCGAATTCCAATTCCATTCGTTCCAATGGGTATCGGAGAGAAAAAATGAACAGAATATTCATGCTTGCCACAGTTAGTGTTTTCACACTGATACTCGCTCGTCCCCATAATGTTTCGGCTCAGTTTCCCGGAGAGGGAAAAGTTTTACAGACTCTGAAAAAAGAACGTCCGTTCCTGTTTCCCAAAGAGAGAGTCGCCATGATTAAACAGGCCATTGCCGAGGACCCTGTGGCGGCACGGACGTGGGAGCGGGTCCTGGCATTTGCCGATGAAGTTTTGACCATGCCCCCTTCCAAATACGAATTACGGGATGGCGTCCGCCTTTTATACGTATGCAAGGAGGCGCTTGAACGCATACGCGCTCTCGGACTGGTTTTCCTGATTACCAATGAAAAGCCCTATGCCGACAGGGCCTGGGCGGAGTTGGAAGCGGTTTCCAATTTCAAGAACTGGAACCCTGGCCATTATCTCGATGTAGGTGAAATGACCCATGCCGTCGGTATAGGTTATGATTGGTTGTACGACCAATGGACTCCCGCGCAACGGGGCCTGCTCGTAAAAGCCTTGGACGAAAAAGGCATGCAGCCCAGCCTGCAAAGATATTCGGCCTCCCAGGGATGGCACACCCGTAATCACAACTGGAATCAGGTGGTCAACGGCGGGCTTGTGGTCGGAGCTTTGGCCATCGCGGACACGAAACCGGAAATTTCCGCAAGCATTCTAAACAGCGCCTATAAAAGTATTCAGTTGCCGATGAAAGCTTATGAACCCGATGGCGCCACATGGGAAGGACCCAGCTATTGGGATTACGGCAGCCGGTATAATGTCCATTTGCTTGATGCCTTCGAGACCGCTTTGGGCACGGACTTCGGACTGAGCGAGGTCGGGGCGTTCAAAGAAAGTGGTGATTACCAGATCTACCTGTCGGGAACCGATTTACAAGCTTTTGACTTCGGTGATTCGGGATTGGGCCCCCTTTCCGCAGCCCAGCACATGTGGATGGGTCGAAAATTCAATATCCCCCGCTATTCCTGGTTCCGTTATAATGCATTGGCCAACGGGCAAAATGGCGATGTGCTGGACCTAATCTGGTTTGATGGAAGCGCCAAGTCCTATGACATCAAGCAAATGCCGCTGGACCGCGCCTTCGGCGGGAATGACGTTGGTTCGATGCGCGATACCTGGACCAATGGCAAGGGGTTTGTTGTCGGGATTGAAGGCGGTAAAAACAATGCCCTCTCTCATCGGCACCTCGATCTCGGCTCTTTTATCCTGGAAGGCGCAGGCATTCGCTGGATTATCGACTCCGGTAGGGAATCGGCTGTCTATCACCGGAGTCAAAATGGGGCGGAAAGCCGCTGGGATTTTTACCGGCTGCGTACCGAAGGGCATAACACCTATGTCCTGAATCTCGACAAAGACGGGGGTAACCAAGATAGGACGGGCTCGGCAAGGTTTGTGAGTTTCGATTCGCAACCCGACAAGGTGGAAGCGGTTCTCGACATCTCCAAAGCCTACCCTCTGGCCAAAACCCTTACCCGGAAATTCACCCTGGTACGCGGCAAGTCCTTCACCATTACGGATATGATAGATTTGACCCAGTCCGCCGATTTGCGGTCGTTTTTCCATACGAAAGCCGCGGTGGAAATCAGCGGTGATAAACGGAAAGCCATTCTGAAACAGGGTGGAGGGGAGATGCGGATGGAAATCACCAAGCCCGCCTCCGCCGGGTTTGCCGTGGTTCCCGCTAAACCAGGCAAAGCGTCACCGCAATTGGATTTCCAGGAACAGAATGAAGACATGCGCAAGCTGATGATTCAAATCAATCCGGCCACTAAGACGGAAATAGAGGTGGTCTTCACAATGCTGGTTGAACCCGTCGCTTCCATCGGTGATAATCACAAATCATCAATGGGCAAATCACCGGCGGGCAATTTCCAGTTTTCCCGGAATGCCGGGCAGGTGATGCTTTATGTGCCCCATTCGGAAAGGCTGCGCGTCACATTGACCGATATCCAAGGCAGAGAGGTCGCTTCCCTGGTAAACTCAAGCGGGCGGGGATGGTATCCGGTGGACTTGAGCGGGAAGGTTACGGGAATGTATCTGCTGGCAATCAAGGGAATGGGCGACCAGTTGGCCCAACCCCTTGTTTTGCATTGAGCGATATGGAATTGTATCGACATAAGGAACCGGAAATGAAAATTACACATAGTCTGGTTGGCCTCAGTCATGTCGCGATGTTAGTGCTTCTGACAGGCTTACTGCCGGCTTTCGCCCAGAATTCAACCGGCGATATTTTTGCAAAATTCCAGGCGCAAATTACCGCCTATTATGTTCAATCAGCCATCCCGGATAAGGACGCCCAGGAAATCCTCTCCTCCCAGACAGCCGATGGAAGCTGGCCGGATATCGATTATTCCAGCAAGTCAACGGATGGGAATTGGGATCCCAAAAACCATTTGCACCGGGTGCAGAGTATGGCGGAAGTATATGTGTCGCCCACTTCATCCCTTTCAAAAAATGCGGTTCTTCGGAATGCCATCGTGGCCGGTTTGACATATTGGATGGATAAAAATTACAGCAATTCCAATTGGTGGTGGAGACGGATCGGGATTCCCCGCCCGGTGGCCGTGACGCTGGTTTTGATGGGGGAGAACATTCCCAACGCTCTTGTGCAAAAGACCATGAATTCGGTGCTGAGCGATGCCATCACCAGCATAGACCCGAGGCGGACAGGCCAAAACAAGGTTTGGATGGCGGGAATCGAATTGAAAAAGGGTTGGATCCGCAAGGACAAGGCGCTGATGATTAAAGCCGCCGAGGCGGTTTTTTCCGAAATCAGGACTACGATGGCGGAGGGCATCCAGCCGGATTGGACCTTTCACCAACATCATGCGCAGATGCAAATGGGCGGGTACGGATTGGGCTTTGCCGGCGATCAAATCCTGTGGATATACGCCATGACCGGTACCGAGGCCGCCTTGCCCAAAGAGAAAATGGAGATCTTCCGGAAATTCTTGTTGGAAGGTCAGTGTTGGTTTCGCTGGAACCAGGACTACGATTTGAATGGGATGGGAAGGCACTTGAGCGGCCAGAATACCAAGGCCGCCAATCTTGAAAAAGTCCTCAGGGAAATGATGGTCGCGGACCCGGCATACAAGAGCACATATGAATCGAACTTACGGTGGCCCAATGAGTTGATTGGCAACAAGGTTTTCTGGAGGTCCGATTTCGGAATTCATCGCCGTCCGGACTGGTATAGTTCCGTTCGCATGAAATCGACCCGATTAATCGGCGGGGAAAATACGCTGGGGAACAATAATCAGGGCCTGCACGGAGCTTCCGGTGTCCATCTTATTTACCTGAACGGCGGGGAATATGACAGTATCGCCCCGCTTTGGAATTGGCGGCGCTTGCCGGGAACCACCATCGATCAAGGTATTTCGGACATCGTGCCGGGCAGCAGGGAGGAGATGAAAGGGAATTCCGACTTCGCGGGAGGATTGGGAGAAGGATCTTCAGGTGTGTCTGCCATGATCTATAAACTGGGCGGGCTTACCGCCCATAAAGCCTGGTTTTTTGAGAAAAATGCCGTCATCTGTTTGGGCGCGGGGATAGATGGACCCAGCCAAGGCGCCATTTTTACCTCGGTTGACCAGAAAAAATGGTCAGGAACGGTCAGCAGTTCCATGGGCGGCCTCACGGAAAGAACCAATGCTTTGCCGGCAGGGGGGTGGGTGCATCAGGCGGGAATCGGGTATAAAGTCGAAAACGCCGCCATCGTAAGTCTCGCGAAGGTTTCCGGAAATTGGAATACCATAAATGCGCAGGATCCTTCTAAACCGGTATCCGGGGATATTTTCAGCATTTGGATGGACCATGGGAAATCCCCTAAAAGTGCAACTTATGCCTATTTCGTATATCCGCAAACAACTGCAGCTCAAATGGCGCAGGTAATCGCCGGGCATCGTACCAAAGTACTGGCCAATACCGATAAAGTGCAAGCCACCGAAGGAGCCGAAGGCGTGCACGCGGTATTTTATGTCCCTGGACAATTGAAATTGACCGGGGGCGACGTCATCTCCGTCGACAAACCTTGTATTCTCAGCATACGCGATAGAAAATTGATTGTAAGCGATCCGACCCGCCAATCGACATCCGTGGAGGTGACGGTAGCAGGCAAAAAGATTGCCGTCAAGCTTCCTTCGGGAGGCCTGGGCGGATCCCAGGTAGAACAGGCAATCGAGTATAACGCCGTCGGAATCCGGGCGGGGCTAAATCATCCGCGAATGGCGCCCCAGGTTTACCGGGAGGGTTCTTTGCTTATCCTGAATACCGGGTATGAAAATTCCCATCCCGAGGGGAGTTATCGGTTGGATGGAAAGTTAGCCTACCCCGTGGGACCGATGCAAAACTGATTTTTGCGCTTTATTGGTGCAACAGCCAATAAAGCATACCCGTTAAAGTGGTGGCGGGTTTGCCAGTCGCCGGGTCAATCTCCGGAACCGTCGCCATTCCAAGCGCCGGATCCCCTTTGTCATAATTGATGATCATGATGACATCATCGGGCCCCAGGAGCCTTTCCGCTTCATATTTGAAATAGCGGTTTTTCAGGACCTGGAAAAATTCATCGTTGAGGTCGTTTTCCTGCACATTGGTGCTATGGGACATGAACCAGATGAAAGGTTTTTTACGGTTTTTACTGTTGAGCAATATACCGTTTTTGAAAGCTTCGTAGGACACGCCGTTTGACCCGTGGGTGAATGGCGATTCCATGAACATGCCGTCTCCCTCATTAAAAGGAATTTCCGCTTCCGTGCCCTGAAGGGGATAGGCGCCCGTGGAATTATCCATCGTGAAGGGAAGGGGTTGCCAGCCGGAATAAACCCGGTTGAATAGCATCCAGGATTGGTCCGGGGTAACGGGTAAATCCTGGAACTGCGCCCGACCCAATTCCATTTCGTTTACCCGCCAATTTTCAAGGGGCCCCTTGTAAATCGCGGCGGCTTCATTATAAATCCTTATGTCCGGATAGGTCTTTCGCAGATTGTTATTGGGCTGGCTGGAACCGGGATTATACTCTTTATCTCTGACGCTGCCCTCAATCGGAACAATGACAACCCGGGTTTTGACCTTCCGGAAAATTTCTGCGGCTATTTCCCGGCTGACATAGGCCGAGTTGTACCAAATTCCGTCCAAGTGCTCGCGCACATAAGTCCATTTATTCTCGTTGACCGCATCGGCCAGGGGGCTAGCGCCATGAAGAGCCATGAAGACTCTTGGACGGCCAAGAATATCATCGGGTATTTTTTCCACGGTGACCGATACGATGCGACCGTCCAAACCCCTGTCATCCGAAAAACAGTCGTCATCTTCGGGCTTGATCATGAAATCGCCATTGGCCAGTGTGAAGCGAACTCGGTATCCGGGGGCTACCTTCACCGAGGCAATACTGAATTTTGGCAGACCGAGGTCCTTAAGCGTGTCTGTGCTATAAAGTCCGATTTTGGTGAGGCTGACCTGGGTTCCCGCATGGTTGCAGGCTGAATAGACATTGGCCAAAGAGGGCGGTACGGAGCTGGTAATCCGTAAGTTATTTGCCTTGTTTTTAACCTTGTGCAAGAGCGAATTTATCGTATCCGGAAAATGGCGTACATATTCCCGTTGTGGATAAAAACCGGGTTTGCTGAATAAAAGCGTGTCGGCAAGAGCAAGGTTCGACTTTGCGAGGGGAGTATTTTTGAAGGTATCCCTTGCGGGAGCATAAGAGCTTGGGAAGCCAGAGCGGCCCACGTTATTTCCTGTATATGCAATTCTATACGCCCGAATTTCGTCATCCATTTTCAAGCGCAATAAAAAAATGCCGGGCTCCAAATTTGACACAAGTGAGAATAGAGAAAAAATCCCTGGTGGAGGAATCTTGTCGTTAAGGGTTGCGACCAATACACCCCGCAGATTAAAAAGTTCTGCCGATATGCGCATTTTTCCATCGGTGAGAATTTGCAAGGAACCCATGAAAGGAGATGGGGCGGGGTTGAACCTTATCAGGTTGGCGCTAAGGGAGGTAAAACTATAGACTCCTTCCGAATTGGTGATTGCCGTATCGCTGCGAGTTGCAAATTTTACCATAACTCCGGGAATCCCGGTATTGGTATAGTCGACGACTTTTCCACTCATCACCGGAGCGGAAAGGGTATCTCCAGGAACGGTCATCAAAAGGAGTGCGCACACTCTAATGAAAGAGTATTTAGCCGAAGTTACAAGTATTTTCAAAACACTCACCTTTGCCATTGATCTCCTCTTCACTATAATCCTGGAGACGCTACATTACCCCAATTTTATACCGAAAAGTTACCGGAATTCAGGAGTTGGGAACTTTCATGTCCCTTAACCTACGCCACGGGAAGGTTCGTCGCAACATCTCACTTAACCGAACTGTATTTTATGTAAAACAATAAATGGATATTGGGTTATGGAAGTTCTTGAATTGATGAAATACCGGCTACTGAGAAATCGATTATGTGTGATTAGTTTAAGCAAATAAGGTTTAAAGGAGGTAAATTAAGGGTGTGGCGTTAAGCAGCTAGGATAGGTTTTAGGTGCTTGAGCGACTCCTTTTCCTTAAGCGGCCAAAGGGGATTGAATGAATTTTCTTTTAATGAATAGCCTTATGAAAATTTCCATTATCGGTGTACCGGCAACCCTTTCCTGGACTTTCTCCGCCCTATCCGCCTCAAAAAACCGGTTTCAATTTTAAAGCTCACCGAAAAATGCAAGATATTATCACATATTCCGATTTCCGGGTTCTGTTGAAGGACCTTTTCGTTCAAAGGAAAAAGGAAAATCCCCGCTATTCCTATCGTGTATTAGCCAGAAAGGCCGGTTTCAAATCCGCCGGTTATTTTGGAAATCTTCTGAGTGGAAAATGCAATCCTTCCTTGACCATGGCCTACAGGCTGGCCGAAGCTTTCGACTTGAAGCGATACGAAGAGGATTTTTTCGTGACCTTGGTTCAGTTCAATCTTGCCGCAACAGCTTCCGAAAAGGTGAAGTATTACGAAAAGCTCAATTATCTTAGCCGGACCGAATTAAAAATCCTGGAAGCAGAACAATACGGGTATTTCGGAGCATGGTATAACATTGCCATTCGGGAGATCCTGGACTATTACAAATTCAAGGGTAATTATGCTGAGCTTGCCAATATGGTTGTTCCAGCCATTTCCCCCGTAGAAGCTAAGCAGGCCATAGCCAACCTGGAATCGGTCGGAATGATTCGCAAAAATCCGTTCGGCCATTATGAGAAAATAGATTCCGCGGTAACGACACCACCATTATGGAACTCCGCGGGAATTGCGAACTACCAGAATCAATGTCTCGACCTGGCCAAGCAGTCATTCGACAGTTGGGAAAGGAAATTTCGTGACGTTTCTACTTTGACGGTGAGCATTGCCGTGGATGAATTTCAAAAAATTCAAGAGAAGATCAATCAAGTCCAGGAGGATATCCTGCTTATTGCGCAGAACGTGGACAAGGCGGATCGAGTCTATCAAATCAATTTTTATTCGTTTCCGTTGACTCGGATAGGGGAGAAGCTTTAGACCATGTATCGAATAATTCACATATTTGCTTTCGCGGCCTTCTTAATCGGATGCCAATTCTTCAGCACAGATCCTTCCTCCACCGAGCCTGATGAGTATGCAGGCGGCGGCACCCGTACTACTAACGGCGAAGTGGCGGGAAGGATCAAGTTCCCTGACGCGTCGCCTGCGGAGGGTGTGCAAATCCGTTTATATAAAGTCTTTTTGGCGCATGAAAATGAATCCTATTCCGCTGAATGGGCCGGTCTTAGCGATAGTCTGGGGAACTTTTCCTTTCGGGACGTTCCTGCGGGTAATTTTGCCATGTCGGTAATGGACCGAATAGCCGGAACCAAGGCCATTATGCCGAGAATCAGCAAAGGTAGAGAAGGGTTCGTTATTATGGACGCAGTCCTTTCTCCTTGGGTTACGCTGAAAGGCAGGGTATTTCCTTCGGACTCCGCATCACCTGAAAATATCCAGATATGCATTCCCGGATTACCGAACTGCATCAAGCCGGGCCCGGATAGCGTTTACATCTACCCCGAAGCGCCCCAGGGAAATTTCGATCTGGTTTTTCTGTATGATGACATTGCGAACTACCTCCCCATTCGGGCGACCCGGAGCGAGGAGGACACCCTCTATCTCAGGGATATCGAACTGGATCCCGCCGTGGCGTCGAGTCCCCGATCAGGTCACTTTTATGAAACCAGCGCGGAAAAATCGGTGTATATTCTTCCGGCCGTCTATGGTCCCGGTAACAGACCGGGCTGGTATACGGGAAAAAAATTCGACCGCATCCAGTACTTCACCTCCGCGAGTGATAACCCCTTGCAGCAATGGAATTTCGAGGATTATAAGGAATGGAGTCACAGCCGAATTATTGAAGTCCCGGCTTATCGACCCCAATCCGCCGGGAATTCGGTTCAAGTGAATTTTCCGCATTACCTGCGGCTCACCGGTATGGAACTGGATTTTTCCCAGGTAGCTTCCGAAGGAACGGATATTCGCATATCCAGTGAGTCGGGCAAACATTTGACGTACCATATCGCAAGATGGGATTCAGCCAGGGGATTGGCCGATCTCTGGGTGAATATCGACACTTTACGTTCCGCCGCTACCCCGGCAAAATTGGTTTTGTATTGGGGGAATCCGGATGCAGAAGACCGCTCCGATCCCATGGCTGCTTTGGGCCCTATCCCGGAAGCCCGGCATTTGTGGCCTCTAGACGACAACGTGCAGTCTTCGCTGGTCAGTGACTTGCGTGGTACCCATCCCGGCTATTTGACACGCATTGGGCTGGGTAAAGATTTAACCGTCAACCATGCCGTAGCGGGAGTTCTCGGAGGAGCTTTGCGGCTTGATGGAATCCGCGATCAAATCACTATTGACCCGCATCATGTGCTGGATAGTCCCCAAATGACCCTCTCCGTTTGGGCCAAGAATTCGAAATCCACTCTCTCAGTGCAACAGTACATCGTACGGAAAGGGGAGGGCGGTAAAAAACAATGGCATCTGGCCTTGGATGCAACGAATAAAATCAGGGTTGCAATTGGTAATTCCGAGAAAAAACAAGTGGGAGTCTGGGTCAGCAAGAATGCAGTCGAAATTGACCAATGGCACCAGTATACTTTTACTTTCCAAGCCGGTGTGGTAAGAGCCTACCTTGACGGCGAGGCATTGGCGGGTACGGTATTCGGTTATTTCCCCAAGGCAATTCCCGGGTTTAACTCGACTCTCATGTTGGGTCAACGGATCGTTGAGAGTGAGCAATTCTGGTCCGGCGATATCGATAACCTCATGCTGGAAGACAGAGCTCGAGATCCGGATTGGGTTCGTATGCTCTATCAGACCCAGAAACCCGTTCCCTAGTTTAATATTCTAGATCCGGTATTTTAGAGTTTTTATAGGGTCTTACGTATTATTAAGAATACAGAATCTTATGAATTAGCAATGCAGCTAAATTTTTAGGCGATATATTAGGAGGGAATGTCATGTAGATACCTTGGAGGTTACTCATGCTCCGAATGGAATTGCCTTGGATTACTTTTTCGACGCTTCTATCAATCGCCGTGGTTGCGCCCAGTTCGGCACAGCCGCTAAGCTGGAAAAATACCGGCAATTTCGACTACGCGAAACACCTTGCCAAAACGCCCTCCCAAGGCGCTGGCCTTCCGGACATGCCCCCGGGTTTTGAAGCATCGCTGGCGCATCCCAATAACTTTAATCCGGTTGTGAGTGGATTGGACTTCCTTTCCGATGGGCGTATGGTGCTTTTACACTCATCCTATATGAGTAGGGGCGCCATAATCTACTTGGTAGAAAATGCCAGCGGCCCGCGGGAAAATATCAAGTTCACGAAAATAGCGGAAAACCTGTTGGCTCCTTTTGGAGTGAAGGTCATCAATGATGAGATTTATTATACGGCGCAGGATGGAATTTGGAAGCTGGTAAAAACCGGGAGTACCCCGGAAAAGTGGGAGATCAAATTCCTCGCCAAATACATCGTTCCCGGAATGGAAGCCGGAGCGTCGAAAGGATCCCGCTATCCCTTCTTCAATATCGTTCTTGCCAACGGTGGACTCTATTTCGGCAACGGCGCCTATAAAAATTTCAACCCTCCGGGTACCAACGAAGGGTATGCGGTGCGCTATGATTTGGCTACCGGGGAGCAGGAAGTAATCAGCAAAGGCCTCCGAATGCCCAATGGGATGGGGGCAAATGCTGCCGGAGACGTTTTCTACGCCGATAATCAGGGCGAGTATCGGCCCGGGAGCCCCATTTACCATTTGGGAAAAGGGAGACACTTCGGCATGGCCGCAGTCCGGGGCCTGGAAGATAATCAAGGCGGACATATGAAGAACATGTTTCCTCCCCCTCCAGCCGATTCCATCACCCCTCCGGCGGTATGGGTGCCCTTCGGCGACGAGAGTCGTTCCCTAACCAATATGCACTATCTGAACCATACGGGTTTCCAAGGCCAATTTCTGGTCGGCGACAACGCTAAAGGCGTAGTACATCGAATTTTTTTGGAAAAAGTAAAAGGCGAGTATCAGGGTGCTTCCTTTCAATTCAGCGGAATCCTGGAAGCCGGAATCCAGAGTTTCGCCACGGGACCGGATGGTACGATATTCGGAGGCGCGCTCGGACAAGGGGCCGGACATAATTGGAAAGGCCGGAAGCAAGGTTTGATGAAATGGAAGCCTATAGGAGGGCCACTGCAAGCCATTGAACGGGTTTCCTCCCAAAGTGAAGGATTTGATATTGTTTTCACCGAGCCTTTGGCTGCCAATGCCATTAAACCGGAAAATTTCTGGGTTCACTCCTATCGGTATGAACCCACTTCCGATTATGGCGGGCCCGCCGTTGATAAACGCAATCATAAGATCACCAAGCTGGAAACCAACTCAGATCGAAAAACCCTCGCAATTACCGTGGACGGCTTGGAACCTAAGCGCATCTACCGTATCATGCTAGCTACCGATGTTAAAACGGCCGACAATCTTCCCCTGTTCACACGTAATGCATGGTATACTTTGAACCAAATCAGCGATGTCGCGCCGTTGGCGACTATTGTTGCCTCCATAAATCGGGTTGACCGCAAATCCTCGGGAGCGCAATTCGAGCGCAAAGCCGGATCTCTGCGGGTTCGCATGCCATCTGACGGAGCGTATAGTCTGCGAATCCTCGACTTGCGCGGTGCGCAGGTTGCGGAGGTGACTGGCCATGGCCCAGGAGAGCGTGTCATTAAACTTTCCACTAGGTCTCCTTTGATAACGATTTTGACTACAGCTACGGGTAAGTTTACCCAGGTCATCGACCCCGAAGGCCCTTAAATACCCCATTTTTTGGCGATTTAGGCCGACACTCCCATGGGTGTCGGCCTAAAGGAAATCATCGAAATCCTCAATTATCTCGAACTAATTTTCCGAAAATACCGACTTCCACCGACATCATTACTTTGGCGATAAGATGTTTTATTCAAGAAACACAATTTAGGCTCCTTATCCGTAACTATCACGCTCTAAACTTTGCTGCGCGGTAGATTAAATCAGAACTAATAGAGGTGGTGGTAATGGGTTTTCGATTAAAGCCAGTGCGGGATTTTCAAGGCTGGATAAACCCCGTTAAAAACCGGTTCGGGATGTTGGTTGGAAAGAACAAAATCTTATTCAATTTAATCCTCTCACTGGCAATCTGCGCTACTGCTGTCCGCTCCGATGCAACCGGCCTGAAAACACAGGCGGATCCTTTTCTCACACCCAGATTGAAAAAAGCGCTTCTATTCGTCAGTGGAACCTCCGATAAAGGTATTCGGGACTATATCAAAAAACTTGCCGGTGAAAATGGGTTCGTAGTGGATGAAGGGAAGGCGGCTGCCTTCACCGCAGCAAATCTTTCCAATTACCAATTGGCGATATTCGCCAGCGATTACACTATCAATTTCAATGCCACCCAGAAAAAGGACTTTGAAAATTGGTATCGAAAGGGAAACGGAGCGATTTGCATTCATGCTTGCGGGCGCGGCTTCATTCAAGATGATTGGCCCTGGTATGGTCAGGTTCTCGGAGGCACCCTGAAAAACCATACGCCCATCACGAAGGGAATGGTTCATATCGACGAGGAGGGGAAAAATCATCCCATTCTCTCCGAGCTGGGAACACAATCCATGACATGGACCGACGAATGGTTTTATTGGAGAAAGAATCCGCGCGGATCCCCGGGACTTACCGTGCTTTTGAACGCGGATAAAAGTCTGTTTACCGGGTCCCATCAGCAAACATATGATGACTATCCCCATGCATGGGTGAAGGAAAGTGATGGAGGGCGTTTTTTCTATTGGGCCGGGCTCCATACCAAGGAGGCGATAGAAATCCCTTTCATTCAGAAATTCATGTTGAACGCTGTTCACTACATCGCCGGTTCCGACACAATACGAACCGGATGCATGAATCCTGGTTTTAAGGAGTTCAATCGTTACGCGACGATATCCACTCCGGGCGCATGCCAATCTCCCGTTTCCCTTAAGGCCATTCCTCAAGACCTGGGAAATGCGTTTAGTCTGTCAGGGAATAGCATCCAGGTTTCACTTAACGAATGGTATTTGCTAAGGGTAACCATGGCTAACGGCACGGAAGTGTTGCTGAAGGAATCAGCCGGTCCCGGTAATTTTTCTCTCCCGGAAAATTTGCAGCAGGGAATCTATTTCATCAGTTTCCGGACAAAGCATTTTCAAGTGCAAAAGCGGGTCGTAACGGTAGGCGGAGTAAAGTAGGCAACCAAAGGCCTTAGCCACGAAAATCAATAGAACTAAGGATTTATATGAAGACAAATGGGGAACGGCAAACAAGCAGATTAACCGGGAGAATAAATATGCGCTCTTGGATAATTGTCCCATTTTTGGGCTCGCTGATTTTCGGAGCCGATGAAAGGCCAAACATCTTATTCGTCAATTTGGAAGACATCGGCCCCCATCTCAGTCTATTGGGAACTCCCGAGGTTTCCACTCCGGTTTTGGATAAATTGGCAGGGGAAGGGCTGTATTTTACGCAAACCTATACTTCCGGTCCCACCTGCTCGGTTTCCAAGGCCGCGCTGTATACAGGCCATTATCCGCACAGCAACAATTTACGCTCAAATGTGGACGCGCATGCATCGGCTTTGAGCAAGAACAACGCCGTATTCGATTCAATTCCCTCCATCACGGAATTGCTCAAAAAAGCCGGCTATCGCACCGCCCTAAGTGGCAAGTTTCATGTTTATCCGCCCACTAAATTCGTTTTCGACGAACGCAATTCGGATGAGTTGAAATTCATGAGCAGGACCGATAAACCCTGGTTTTTGATACCCAGGAGCGAAGGGGCTCACCGACCGCATACCATGAAGCAAGCCGGACCCGATCCCGATCGAAAGAAGGTGGATTATCCGGGCCATTTGCCTGACTTGCCTGTAGTCCGTGATGATTGGGCCCAATACCTGCGCAAGGTCCAAGGCGCCGATAAGCAGTTGGCGACTATTATCGATAAACTGGTGAAATCCGGTCAGAAGGACAAAACCATAATCATCATAACAAGCGACCACGGGCCGTGTTATCACGCTCGGGGAAAATACACTCCTTACAGCCTTGGAATGCACGTTCCCTTGATTATTATCGGTCCGGAAAAGTGGGTGAAAAAACGTCCCGGCCACGTCACCTCGCTGGTTAACCATATAGACCTTATGCCGACCATTTTGGATTATGCGGGAGCGCAAATACCTGTCGAAGTCCAGGGAATTTCCCTGCGCCCCTTTCTGGAAGGAAAGCGTGAAACCACCGGCAACGACTATACCTACGGTGAAGTTACCCATAGGAATGGGGGGATGGACATGAAGATGGTGGAAGAGCGTACGGTATATGACGGCCGGTATCGCCTCGTTTTCCACGATAACCGCGACCTCAAATGGTTTCAACCCGCGGATGCTACCAATGTAAACAGCTGGAAGAACTACGTATATCAAGCGGTTATCGACAATAAGGCCAAATTCCCCAAGGAGTATAATTTCCTGGCGCAAAGGGACCACAACCTTCCTGAAAGACCGCCGGAATTCGAGTTGTTCGATGTCCAAAACGACAAATGGGAAGTGAACGATATATTCGGGAAGCCGGAAGTGGCCGGTGCGCAAAACAGGCTGATAAAGGCCTTAAAGGATTGGGCGATTCGCACGCATGATAAATACATCGACATCAGTAAACTGAAATATGATGCATCCGGTTTGAGCGTTAATCGCCTTACGAATTCCAAATCGCCGATTTTCAGCTTTCAAGGAAGAACGGTTTTCGTGAACATTGAAAGCAGTTACCGCTTGGAAGTCCGGAATATCAAGAATGAAATTATTAAAAGTGAAAATTCATCCGCAGGTCTATCTAACCATACCATGAATCCCGGGGTATACTTTTTCACCGTTTATGCGGGTCAAGGGGTGCATTCTCAAAAACTGGTTCTGTTTTAAGGCCGGTTTTCTAAAACCAAGATACTGCAAGGGAAAACGCTATGGCTTATGCGAAATCACTTTTAATATCGACCTTGACAGTCGTTTCCTTTCTTTTCGGACAGGAAACCTGGAAGGATAACGGCAGTTTTAACCACAATAGCCATTTGAATAATATGCCGGGTCAGCCAAGGAACCCGAATGGTATTCCACCGGGATTCAACAGCAGTATCGCTCATCCTTCCAGTTTTAAAGTGGCTGTAGG
>JBGTHM010000018.1:0-51498 GCA_041746255.1 Fibrobacteria bacterium
CGACTGCGGGTGGCCTTGGATGTGGGAAAATGGTTTAGCCAAGTGGATATCGGAAACTGTCTGGACAAAGGTGATCTAAAACTGGATGCGCAGGGTAACTTGCAGGTGGATACCATAAACAGCTGCGGCGAATTGGAAAAAGATTTGAAGACCGCCATCAAATCTTCGGGGCGCTTCGAAAAGGTAACGGATTTATAATCCGGAAATAGCTGACTCGCTTCTTTCCCTACCCCACTTTGCGGGCCACCTGTATTCCGTCACGCACCGAAAGCAGTACGTTTTCCACGCGCGCGTCGCGAGCCAGCATGCCGTTCAATTTATGGATAGCCCTGGCTTCTTCGTCCTGGGGATTTAACACCGCGCCGCCCCATAGGGTATTGTCGAATATCAAGAGTCCGCCGGCTTTTACCTTATCTATGATGGCGTCAAAATAGGCGGGATAGTTTTCCTTATCCGCGTCCACGAAAATCAGGTCGAACGGCCCGGGAAGATGTGAGATGGTTTGCAGCGCGGGCCCCATGCGGATTTCGATTTTTCTACCCAAAGGGCTGGCCTCGATGTATTTACGGGCAAAAGCTTCGGCTTGCGGATCGATTTCACAAGTAATCACGCTGCCGTCATCCGGTATTCCCTCTGCCATGCACAATGCGGAATAGCCGGTAAAGGTGCCTACTTCCAGGATATGGCGCGCGCCTATCAACTGCGCCAGCATTTTGAGGAGGCGCCCCTCTACGCGCCCCGTCAGCATGCGAGCCCCGGGCATCTTTTCCCGGGTATCTCGCGCGAGGCGCTGAAGCAAATCGGATTCCGGGCGGGTATGGGCCTCCGCGTATGCTTCCAATTTCTCATCAACAACCATGGGGTAATCCTCCTTGAAAGGAAAATAAATTGTTTCCGGAGGGGTGGGGTAATTTCCAGGTAAGCAGCCGGTGGGATAGGGCCTATAGGAACCGACGGTATTCACATTTCAAGGCTTTGCCAAGCTTTTGAGCTGAAACCTTTCCAATACCACGCTTGGCGTTCTCCATGGCCGAAAGATGCGATTCCGCAATGCCGGCTTTCTCCGAAAGTTCTGCCAGCGTAAGGCCCGCATTATCCCGGTATGCACGCAGGGCCTTGCCTGGCGTCAGCTTGGCCGATATCCCCTTGTACCAACTGGTTTCCGTGATATCAACGGTCTCTCCGCTATCCGGCTCAATGCGGACGTCCTTGTAGGTCCGACGAAGCAGATTGGCGACTTGGCGCGCCCCTCGTCCGCTGATGCGTACGTCAATACGGGGCGCTTTGGCGTGAACCAACATAATACACCTCAATGGTTATCGTTTCCTTTTCATAGGTCCAGCAAGCCACATAGCTATAGTTCAAGTGGCAGTGGTATTTATCCTTGCCTAACTTACTGTAGTTCGGCCACCTTGCCTGGACCGGACCCTTTTCGATTAGATCTTCAACCAAAAAGCGGAACTTCTCCTGGATTAGAAGAGGTAACTTCGGCAGTTTTTTCAGCTCCCGCTTTGTAATTCGGACCTTATGGGCCATATTCTATAACTTACCACTTTTGGTAAGCCTTGTCCAGGAGTATTATTGGTTTTGCAAGGCCTTCGTGGTCCACGGTTCGGAGTGAGAGGCCACAGGTGCCGGAGTCGTAGAATGTGGAGTGCAACCTCTCAACCCGGAGACGCTGGAACGATTTTCAAATCTGGCTTTAAAAGGGAATAGCCATTACAATTCCCGGTTTTTACTGTCCAAAATCAGGGTAACCGGACCGTCATTGACGAGGGACACTTCCATATGCGCCCCGAATTCGCCGGTAGGCACCGGGCGACCCGATTCCTTTTCCAATTCCGCGCGCAATCGCTCAAAGAGCGGAACGGCGGCTTCCGGAGGAGCCGAGCGGGTAAAAGAGGGGCGATTGCCTTTGGACAGGGTTCCGTAAAGGGTGAATTGGCTGATGAGCAGAATATCCCCGCCGATATCACCCAGGGAAAGGTCCATTTGCCCCGCTTCATTGGGGAAAATACGCAAGGAGACGATTTTGCGAGCCAGCCATTGGGCATCTTCCAATTCGTCCTGGCTGCTCACCGCGGCGAAAACCAGCAGCCCGGCGGAAATGCTTCCCAGGGTCTTTTCGCCAACCGTTACAGAAGCGCGGGACACTCGCTGAACCAATCCTCTCATGGCTTGGGAGTGGAATCGGACGAAGTATTCCCGGAGGTACCCATCTCGTCAACCAAGGTTTCACCCATGATGGAAAGCATTTTCGCGCGCTTTTCGGGAGACATCGATTCGAGCTTACGCAGCATCAATTCTTTGGCTTCGTCTTGAACCTGCATACCCGCGTCACTTTTAGGACCGGGTTGGCGGGCGGCGGAGTCCAAATCTCCACAGGCGGCTATTACGAAGCCGACCAGGAGGAAGAAAAGGGCGCGGCGAGGCCGCCGCACCCTTCGGGAAATCGAATTTAGAAACGAGCTTTCACCCATTTGGCGTCAGCCCCCAATTCGGATTCGATTCGCAATAATTGATTGTACTTGGCCACGCGGTCGGTACGGCTGAGAGAGCCCGTCTTGATTTGGCCTGCGGCCGTGCCCACGGCCAGGTCGGCTATAAAGCTGTCTTCGGTTTCGCCGGAGCGATGGGAAATGACGGCTCCGAACCCGGCCTTTTGCGCCATGGAAATGGTTTCCAGCGTTTCGCTGAGGGTTCCGATTTGATTCACCTTCACCAGTACGGAATTTCCGATTTTCTGATCGATTCCGCGCTTGAGAATGGCGGGGTTGGTCACGAAAAGGTCGTCACCCACCAATTGCACCCTGCCGCCGATGGCATCGGTGAGAAGCTTCCACCCGTCCCAGTCATGCTGGTCCATGCCGTCTTCGATGGAGTAGATGGGATAAGCCGAACATAACTCGGAATACATGTCCACCATTTGCTGGGCCGAGAAGGCTTCGCCCGTCGACTTATGCAGAATATACTTGTTCTTGGCTTTATCAAAAAATTCGCTGGAGGCCACGTCCAGCGCGACTTTCACCTGCGAGCCGGGTTTATATCCGGCATCCTCGATGGATTTCATGATGGAGTCGAGAGCGTCTTTCGTGCCTTTGAGGGTGGGCGCGAAACCGCCTTCGTCGCCTACGGCGGTGGAATAGCCGCCTTTTTTGAGATGGGCTTTGAGAGCATGGAAGATTTCCGTCGACATACGCAAACCTTCGGAGAAGCTTTCAGCGCCTACGGGAGCGATCATGAACTCTTGAAAATCGATGGGCGCGTCGGAATGGGCGCCGCCGTTGATGATATTGCACATGGGAAGCGGCAAGACGAAATTGGAATTGCCGGCCAACTTGCCGAGGTATTTGTACAGGGGGATTTTCTGATCGGCCGCAGCGGCCCGGGAAATGGCCATGGAGCAGCCAAGCAGGGCATTGGCGCCCAGCTTTCCCTTATTGGGCGTACCGTCGAGTTCGCGCATCAAATCGTCGAGTTGCTTTTGCTGGCTGGGATCTTTACCTACCAGCGCTTGCTGTAAGGACGAGTTCACATTTTCGACCGCTTTGAGTACGCCTTTACCGAGGTAAGCGTTTTTATCGCCGTCACGCAATTCCACGGCTTCGAGTTCGCCGGTGGAAGCTCCGGAAGGAACCGCAGCCCTTCCCAAAACGCCATTGTCCAAAATGACGTCCACTTCGACCGTGGGGTTGCCCCGCGAATCCAGGATTTGCCGACCGATTACCTTTTTGATTACTGCCATTGACTCACTCCATAAAAGAAAATTTTGAGCCCGAAAGATACCAAAATGGCCCCGGGTTTAAAGCGCCGGACTGCTTCGGGATGCATTCCTATCCCCGTCCTTTGTACTATTCCAGCATGTTCTCGCGCCTTCTCCCCTGGCTTTGCCGGTTGTCCGTCCCATTTCTCGCATTGGCTTTATATTCGGCGGGAACGGAAGCTTGGGCCGCTACGCTGTCCCAGGGCCTCAACCTGAGTCATTTGTGGCATCCCCATGCCCTGGCGTTCGCAGGCGGACTGGGTTTCCGATATGTGGTTTCCGCCGGTATGAACCGCCTAAGCCGATCCGATCCATTGGAATTCATTGATACCTTGGAACACGAACTCACGCATGTTCTAGCCGGATATTTAACCTTGGCGCCCCCATTGGCCTTGAAAGCGACGCTAAAAAAAGGAGGAGAAGTGCAGTTGCGCGGCGCCAACCCCCTTGCGGCCCTCGCCCCTTATTTTTTGCCGCTGTGGTGCCTCATCTTGCTGGCCTTGGGCGCGGTCGTCACAGCGGAATTGCAATCGGTTTGGAGCCTGACGATTCTGTTTTTTCTGGGCTGGTACCTGTTTCGGCTCGGGGGGGAATTCCGCTTCCATCAAACCGATTTATTGATGTATGGCCGTCTGTTCTCCACGCTTTTCACCGCATTGGGTTTGTTGCTTTCAGTGGGAATCATCCTGCATTTCCGCGATATGCTGCCGTTGACGTGGATGGCGAATATTCCCAGCCGTAGTTTGGAAAACTTTTCTGCGCTACTTACGTGGAGCGGACTTCAATCCACGCTCTAGAACGCCTGACCGAAGTCAATGTAAATACCTGCACCCGAGGCCGAAAAGCCCAGGTCGCCCCGCAGCACGGCCGCCCGGCGGCCCAAAACCAGTCGTCCTCCTATTCCACCGGAAATGTGCAGGCGCGCTTGCGAAGCATCGGCAAAACTCTCCCCGACACGCCCCGATTCCGCGAACACGGCTGCTTGCCAGGTGTTCACCCGTTCCGGTAAAGGCATTTCAAATTGATAACGCAATTCGGTTTGCACGGCTTGGGCGCTGCGATCACGTAGTCGCTTGCGCGTTACCCCACGCATCAGCCTTTTGTCGCCCAAGTGGGGAAGTTCGTAAAAGGGAGGGCTACCCATAACCGATTGCTGGAATAGCTTGGCAGCAACCTCGAATCCACCCCCAAAGTGGGAATAGGCGGCCACCCAGGATTCATGCCATCCATAACGGAAATCGGTGGAAAAAAGTGAATGCCCCGCTTTCTGTCCCGCATACCATCCTTGCCGCGCCGCCTTTTCTTGATCGCGCGAATCCCACTCCAAACTCAGGCTCCATAAATCGTTTACGCCGCCCGAACTCTGTGACACTCCGTGAGGAAAGACCCCCGATGGCCATGGTTCCAGCGACCGGACTTTACGAATGTCGACCCACTGCGCATATCCGGAACCTTTAAGGTAAAGGGAACTCCACATCCGTTGTTCCCAGGTTTCCCGCAACCGTCCCCCCCGCGGATGGTAGATCACTTCGTCCCTGGCTTCGGGCGCATTACCCTGACCGAAAAAGCTTTCGGGATAAGCGAAGAAATGTCCTTCACTGCGCAAGGCTGAGTTTCCACCGATAATTCCGCCGCGGAGGTGTTCCACCTTCATTTCCCATTGACCCTTGGTGGTGAGGTAAAAATGCAGGTCCCAGGCATGCGACGGAACGGACGATGGAACCGGTGACGGAGTGTTCACATATTTGAGTCCGGCGCCTACTCCATTCTCCGGATTCACCATTAAAATGGGAATCACCAGCCAGGTGCGCTCCGTGGCGGATAATTGCAGAGGATGAAAAAACGCCGCAAAGAGCGCAAATACCGCTCTCATCCCTGAAAAAAATCTTCCCCGTCCGTGCTCGCCTCTCACTGGCATAGATGCTAATTTAAAGCCATGCCCAATTCCACTCTCTGGATAAGATTTACACGCGAAGCGTGGCATTTCCCGCGCGTCGCCTGGATGATTTTGCCTTTGCTTTTCAGCGCCAAGGCCATTTTGTCCAAAGAGGTGGAAACGCCGCGGGGAGAAATGCGGGCCGCTACCCAAGCCGATTTGCGCCCACAGCCTGCCGACAGTAAAACTTTTAACGAATTCTGGACTTATCATTTCCTGCTCGACGGCGACATGCAAATCTTCCTAAACTTTTCGCGCGCTAATTTGGGCAATTTCAAATCCCCCGTTTGCGGCGCCGACATGTCCATTCTGGGTTTCCATGGTAAAAACTACGTCGTCGCCCGCGAATACCCCAAGGACAACCTTATTTTTGAAGAAATGCATGGGAAACTTAGCGTCCATCAAAATATCTGGTTCAAAGGCAAACTTCCCCATGCCCAACAGGTTTATTTCGAAAGCGAAAAAAACGGCGTCCATTACCTGCTCGATTTACACCTAAGCCAAATCAGCGAAGGGCGGGTTTGGGGCGATGGAGTTTTCCGGATGGGCGGGCACGACCAAATTGGCCTTTTCATCCATATACCTTACGCCCGGGTTACCGGAACCGTGGCCTTGAACGGCGACACCGTAAAAGTCAACGGCACCGTTTATATGGATCATACTTTCCAAACGGATTTCGCGCCCGCCCTGGTCAAGCGAGGCTATCGTTATGTTTCGCATTCTACTCCGCTGGAAGTGGGATATTACCTGAGCGGATCTTCCGATTATAAGGGCGCGGTGTTCGGATACGGCCTCCGGAAAATGGGTGAAAAATTCGAACTCCTTCAGCCGAGCGAGTATCGCATTTTGGATGAAAAGAAAATCCGGGGCGCCTCGGTTGCCACCCGTCTGGAAATCAGTTACCTCGGCCAGGCTCCCGCATTGCTGGAGCAGGTTTCGCATAAACAACGGCTGTCGGTATTGAATGAATTCAGTGGACTCACCAAATTCGCGGTTAAGAAATTCATGGGCGGAGAAATCATTTCTTATAAGGGGCTGGGTAAATTGAACACCTCCCGGCCTATGCTCTACAATTACTTCGTGGTGGATTGACGCATGGCCTTTGCCCGCCCCGCATTTACCTTGGCGGAACCAAGACGCGTACCCGTAAATTTCAATCTTCCGAGAGTACCGGACGCATGAGTGAAATACCTTCTTTCGAACCAAACCAAACGTCGCGGTTGCGGCCCGGCAATACGCTGTAAACGTAAATAGTGCGTATGCCTCCGCCCGTATTCACCCGGGTGTAGGTTTTCCAAGCCGTCCCGTCATAATAGGCGGCTCCGCCCTTCATCGCCATCCACACGCCACCCGCCGAATCGGCGACCAAATCGTAGACTTGTTCCACTCCGATTGGGCCCAGGGCGGCATCGTTGCTGAAACCGGTCCATTTGCCTTTGCGATTGCGGGCCACCCCTTTGTAGGTGCCCACCCATACATCGCCATTGGGCGCGATCATGATTTTTGTGATGCGATTATGCGGAAGTTGTTCACGGGTGGAAGATTGGGTATGGGTTTCCCAAGTAGCCCCGGAAAACCGCACCAATCCCGCTATCGTGCCTATCCATTTATCGCCGGCTGAATCCACCGCTATGGCCGTAGTCATTTTATTGGGAAGTCGGCCTGATACCATTTCTCCCGAATAGGGCGTCCAGACATTTCCCCGCAGCACGGCGAATCCATTGCGGGTTGCGAACCAATATTCCCGGTCTCTCCAGACGGCGATCGCAGACACCGAATTGTCCGGTAAACCCTTGTTGGTACTTTCGAGCGTATGCCGGGTCCATCTTCCATCCGCATAATGACTCACTCCCCCGCCATCGGTGCCTACCCATAAGTCGGTGTTCATTCCGATGGCCAAACTGGTAATCACATCAGACCCCAAGCCTCCGTCGGTAGACTTCGAGGTGAAAATCTCCCAATCCTGGATAGCCGAAAGGCGGGTAAGGCCACCTGGAGTACCGAACCATTTATTGCCCTGGTTATCCATGGTAATGGCCATGACTTCGGGATGGGGAATCCGGCTCAAATCCTGAATGGTCCAGGTATACCGGGGTTGCGCCTTGACGGTGAATGATGCCGCCAGGCAGAAAATAAGCGTAAGCAAGGCACGGCGTAAGAAATTTAAAGTAAGGGGATACGGCATGATTACGCCTCCTCGAGGGAATGGAACACCTGGACAGGGAGTGCATGGAAAAATGTACAAATTATGCCTAGCGGATTTCGAATCCCAGTGCGGGAGGGGCGGATCAGGGTCGGTTGCTAATAAACACTAAGACCTTGGAATAACACGACTTGCCGGGTCGCTCGCCACCACTGGGAGTAATTGATGATTAAGGCCTGTCCTAACGCCGGGTTGTGCACGAAGAGGTTTCCCGTACCGTCCGAATAGGCGACAACCTCGCGCCTGGGATAGGTTTGGGTAACCAGCATGGGAATGGCTGCTCCCGCCAAATCCATGCGCGGCCAGAGCAGGGGGTACAAGCGTCGCGGGGAAGTTTTATCGGCGGATGGCTCAGTCCAGGGGAAACGGAAGGGCAGCAAGGTTACCGGAGGCAGCATCGCCGGGGCCAACGCGGACATCACTTTTTCGATTCCCTGGGTGCGCGGGCCGTACCGGGAGTTGAGCTTGATTTCATCACCGGAAAAGGTGCGATAGACATGCCGGTGACCGAATCCACGGTCTTTTTGTCCGGCCAATGTCACGGAACGAAGCGCCTCCAGCGAATTCACCCGCCCCGTATCCACAACCTCCACCGTTCCCAGGGCATACCGCGTCCACCAACGCTTCCAAAAGGTGTCTCGGCGCTTAAGGCGACCCAACACCACATACACGCCTTGCGCAGGGAGATGGTAAAAGCGAAAATCGAAGTCGCGGGTTTTGTCCGTATAAGTCGGCCGCCATCCCTGCGGTATGGAGTGAGGCCAAGCGTGAAGCGGCTCATGGACGCGGGCATAGCCAAAAGCGAAATTCTCATGCAAGGCGAGATTGTTGTCACGCCATTGCCTTCCCCTGAAATGCAGAACATCATTCAAGTTTCGCGGAAGGGTTTGGGAGGGACGGATTAGCGCGGTGGTTGAACGCGATACCACGTCATAAACCCAGGGCGCCTCCCGCAATCCGGATTGATAAGTGGGAAAATTGCGCCCCTCGAAACCCTGGTATTTTCCACCCGCCGACAACAGGAAATTCGGAGACGTGAAATATTTTTCGGAGGTGGTCTGCCAATGGCTTCCCGCACGAAATCGTAAACGGCTTTCGAAGAGGTAATCGCCGCGTTTACCGCGCATATAATCCATGATCGCGTCGGGAACACGGTATTTCAAGTTCACCGACCAGAGCGCCAGCGAAGCGTGTGCCCAGTTTTGCTTCCACAGCTCGGTAAAAGGCCACAACTCATCCGGTTCCAGGCCCTGAGCCGCAAAAAAGCTGCAGGTGGCGTCGCTGGATATTAGGGAGCTATCCAGGAATTTTTCGGAAGAGCGGCGATAAGGCGGATACCGGATAAAGTCCATGCTCTGAAAGGCAAAAACGGCCGAGACATAGTCCAGAAGGCTACCCGCGGCTGCTTGTAAATTTTCATCTCGGGCGAAACTATAGAGGTTGGCCAGTGCGTGCAGGGTGAAGCGTTGGTAGATTTGCGCGTTGAACTCGAAAAATCCATTGCGCATGATTTGATGCATGAGCCCCATCAACAAGCGGTGAACCTGGCCTTTATCATTATGGATTTCGAATCCGGATTCAATCAGTGCGGTTCGCAATACCGCCAGGGTGGGCAAATCCCGCGAGTTGCGCCAGATGAAACCATTGGTGAGGTAACGGGCGCTTTCCGTCATGAACAAATGGTTTTCCGTTTCCGGAAAACTCAGGAAAAACACCTCGAAATTCATTTTGGGGGTCTGGCCCCACAGGCGGATAACCCGGCGGATAAGGTGGATAAAGGTCTCGTCCGTGAGGAGAAGGCGATCCTCTTCGAAGAGTCCCAGCAAGGATACGCAGCCCAATAGGGCCATGTCGAAATCGCCGCTTGTGTAACCCGGTATAGGGAGACTGGTGCCGACATCGCTCAAGGCGGAGATATCGCCACCCACCACGTAATTTTCCAGCTCCAAGCCGATTTTCCGTTTCAGGGCCGCATCCGAATTCCGATGCTCGGACAACAACGCCACCCATTCCTGGAAAACATGTTTACCGGCATGGCGCCGGGTCCAGGGATGCACTCCTCCGTTTCTCTCAATGCGATCAAGCCATAAGTTCCGAATGGTTGGCGAATTGTCGCGGGCGTTTTTTTCGGCTAAAGCGGATGTCGCCTCGGGAGCGACTGCGGTTAATTCTGCAGCAGGCAAAACCTGAAAACCCACCCCTAAAATTATCAAGGAGGGAGCGATAATCCCCCAACTCTTGCATCGCATTCGCATTGCACCCATTTTCGCATAAAATACCTAACCACGAGGCGGGAATTAGGCGCTGAGGGCGTCGGAGTAAAAAGCCGCCTGACGTTTCCGTAACAAGGCCTTAAGTAAATACCGGATTTGGGCGACCACTTCCGGATGAGCGAAATCGGAGGGATGAAGGGCAATCCGAAGCACAGGCGAAGCGGAGCCCACCAGCGTCAGCAGGGGGGCGCTTATCAAAGAGGCATATTTCATCCAGGAATTGCTGACTGCCCAGGTAATCGTGGGGCAGAAAGTGGAACCTTGTCCCCCACCCCGCAGTTGAGAATATTTACGCAAATCATAGATATGGGTATGGCTTTCGGTAATGTGAAAGCCCCGGCGGGCTAATAAGGGAAGCAGTTCGCGGCGGAAAAGCCAAGCGGGAGCCACGAAGCCGGTCGGTTTAAGGCCCAAACAGGCGGTAAAAACCCGTTCTGCCGCCGCCAGTCTCGTTTCCGCTGCATCCTGAGCGAGGGAATGGAATTCTCCTTCGCTTTGGCATAAGACTCGACGCGTTAGCCATTCCCAAGGGCGGGAAAGGGGGTTGATGCTCTCGGGTTCGATTTCCAGGTGATAATATCCGTGCAAAAACCAACTTAATGCGAATTCCCGGGGTCGGGAGATGAACTCCCGGAAACCGGAATGGATGTCGGATTCTCCCTGAGCGTGGAAATTAGGTACCAGCAGGTAGGTGATTTTCGTCAAACCTATTTCCTGGAACAAGGCTTCGGCCCGATCCAGCAAAGCCAAATGCCTGGGGGCTACGTCATGAAGGGTGACAAGGAGGTGTCGGTTGCCGGTATTCAACACCACTCTTATTTAGCAATAGACGGCCCCTGTCGGGTAACCGATTGTATTTTTATGTTTCGCAGGGTATAACCCCATTTATGCCGCCAACCATGACTTCCGCCCCTCCATCCCTAGCGGTTTCCGCTCCCACCTCCCGGCATTTCCGGGAGCATAGCCCCTGGACAACTCTCGGCGCCTGGAAGCTGATCTATTATTTTAAAATGGAGCTTATCCGGAACCTACCCGGACTGCTTCGGCTACGCGCCGCCTATCGAACCCGCCGCCGAACCCTGGATCCCCACCGAGCCCCGATTGTTTTATGGATAGGTGACAATCTCGACGAGGTCAACGGCATCGCGCTCTCGTCACGTTTGATGATTCGGAAGCTCCGTGAGAAAAAGCGGGATGCTTTTTTGCTTGGAGTGGCCTTCCATTCCAAACCCCCGCGAAGCGAAGGACCGGATAACGAGGTCGTCCTTTTGCAAGGCCGCTATTCACTGGCGCAAGCCGGGTATGCGACCAGCGAGTTGGCCATACCCCGGCTTGACAAATTACTCGCGCATCTTCAAGATCGTACCGTTGACCTCATCGAATTTCAAACTCCCGGTCCCGTAGCGGTCATGGCGTTGATAGTCGCCAAAATAGCCGGCATCCCTACCCTCAGCCATTATCGCACCGATATCCTGACCTATGCCAAAGTGCTTATCCGGAACCGAGCCGGGATCTGGGCCATTCAAACCTGGACCAAATTCGCCACGCGATTCGCGGGACCGGTTATCGTACCCTCCGAGGCCTATCGGCATATCATGCAGGAAATCGGCGTCGCGCCAAACCGTATCCACAAATTAAGCCGAGGCGTCGACCTGCAAAATTTCCATCCCGACAAAGCGGCCGCCGGAACCTGGGAAAGGCGGGGACTTCCTTTACATGGAATTCGCTTATTGTACGTGGGAAGGGTATCCCGCGAAAAAAATCTCGAATTGCTGACCCATGCCTTTCCCAAATTGCTGGGGAAATGTTCCGATCTGACCTTGACGATTGTGGGCGATGGCCCCTATCGCGAGGAAATGGAGCGCGCCTTGGCGAAAACCCACAAGGCCTTTTTTACGGGAATGGTCGAAGGCGCCGAATTACCGGAGCTGTATGCCGCTGCGGATTTATTCGTCTTTCCCAGCCTAACCGATACTTTCGGGAACAGCGTTGCGGAAGCGCTGGCTTCGGGTCTCCCCTGCATTACCTCCGACTCCGGTGGCCCTCAGGAAATCATTGAAGACGGAGAATCCGGTGTGATTTTCTCGCGCGGCATCTCCGGAGATTTCGAGGCCAAAATCCTGGAATTGGTTTTGGATGTGGGTCGCTTGCAGGAATTCAAATCCAAGGCCCGCAAGCGGGCCCTACAGTTCACTTATGAGCATGCAGCGGATGATTTCTGGAATTTCTACCTGGACATGCTTGTTAGGCACTCTAAAAATTCACAACAGGCATGAAATAAAAGAAATATCCTGGAGCATTATCGGCTCCAACAGTAGTATTTGCCGCCGGTAAAAAATGGGCGGATTTACCGGGAATAAACAAACCCGCCCCAAAAATGAAATTGGTCTTGGGAATCGCAGTGACATGGATTTCCAAATCGATTTCCTGCCCATAGGGCTCATCGTCTTGCGAGGGCGCCGAGGCGGGCATGAAGAAATGGTATTGCGGCTTGAGGGAAACCCGGGGTGCTCCGGCTGCATTGGGAAGGAATCCCAAATCGGCATCGATACGGTAGTCGATGACGCCATATCTCGGATTGACCAGGAAGTAATCCATCCATCCGAAATAGGCATGCCCGAAGAAATAATTGGCCCGATAGGTGTTCATATCGCTGTCGGTGGCGTCATCGTCGCCGCTGAGCATATCCAGACCGGCATTGAACTTATGCATACCGACCACGCCTCCCAGTCTTAAGGCCAATTGGAAGGCGGCGCTTGCAAGGGACTCCGTGGTATAGAGCTCTCCGCCTTGCCAGATGAATTCCTCTTCGAAGGTTACCGGACCGAAGCGACCCGCCACCCGCTGGCCCACATAGACAAGGTCCGAATTGATGGCATTAACGCCCGCGACATTACTTCCGATTTGGGACTTGTCGTAAAATCCGAATAGATCTGCAGTCAGGCTCGGGGCGATTTTATGGGTATAGTACAAGCCGGATAGGATGTTGGTACCCCTGGTTAGCTGGGGATTTTCATCGCGAACCATGAAACCCAATCCCGTCAAATCACCCGCACCCATGGCGTAATTAAAAGAGAGGCCGTCGAAAGCCCGGGAGTAGGGATGCCATTCCAAAGTGCTGAGGAAACGGCCCGCGCCCAACGACATTTTCTGTCGGCCCAAAGCCATTTGCAAATCCATGAATTGCAAGGTGGCATAACCCTGGAGCAAATCCAGGCCCTTCATGTTACCTACCGTAGAAGTGGCGGGATTTTGGGGAGTACCCGGCTCGCTTCCAAAAAATCGCGTGTCCTGCATTTCGAATTTCACCCCAATCGGAGCGGGGCTAGCCGTAAATCCAAGCCGGGAACGCAAATGCGTATGCATCAGCGCTTCGTTGGCGGAGTTATCCACTACTCTCTTCTTGTCGATTTCGGAGCGGGTTCTGATTTGGCCATAAGGGGAAGTCGAGGCGCCGGCGCCAAAAGGAGATTCCGCGGGAGCGGCATGCAGCGGGCTGAAAATAGCCGCGACCAGCAAACAGCAGGGAAAAATAGGGGCGGCCATTCCGGGAGAAGTATTCTTTTGCATAAAATCCCTTTTAGGTAGGAAGAAGTGTAAAGGTGGTTTTTCGCATCGAAGTAAACAAGGGTCAATGGTTTATTCCGGGAAGAATTTCGCGATGAAAACTCTCCAGGCAAATTGACCGCAGGTCGAGCCGCTTGGCGGCATATTCATCCACATGTCCGCATTTACGCATTTGTTCCAGATACCACGCGGCATGCCATTCGGATGCCAGATTGACACCGCCTTGAAAAAACCGGACGGCGGAATCGGCGAGATTCGTCTTGGCGGTGTTAACGTATTTTTTCGAGGCCAGAATTTCCATCGCCTCCATGCGGTTGACGGGTTCGTCGAGCCAGGCGGATGCCGAAGACAAAGCCTGGATAAGCCGACCATGTTCACGGGCGTGGGATGCATGCCATGCGGTGGAAACTCCCAGAACCTTTTCGGGCATGCCATTCCAAGCCGCTCCGCTCACGGCCACGACCCTGCCCAACTTCGAGGCCGCGGCTCTGCGGCTCCAAGGATCTCCGACGCAAAAACCGTCGACCTCCCGCTTGCGAAGCCTTCCAACCATCTCCTGTGGTGGAATGATCTTCAAGGCGATACGTCCGCCCACTTCCATCCCACCGGTTGCCAGCCAAGACCTCAGGAAATACTCATGCGTACTGCGTGGGTGAACCACACCGAAACGCAAGGATGCCTTGGCATTCGCCAGCATCCAGGCTCCGAGAACGGATGCGGATTCCGCGCCTTCTTTCCAAAGCGCATTCGACACGACAATACCGTTACCATGCCGGCTCAATGCGAAGGCATAGCAAATCGGGGGAGCCTGTGATCCCGCTTCCAACGCGCATTGCAGTGGCATGGTGATTAATAAATGCGCGGCGTCAATTTCGCCCGCGATCAACTTTTCCCGAATTTGACCCCATGATTGAAACTTGCGTAATTCGACATCCAGCCCCTTCTCGGCGAAGTATCCTTTTTCCCAGGCAATAACCAGGGAGGCGCAATCCACCAGGGGAACGAAACCGATTTTGATTTTCGTTTTCATGTCGATTCAGGTCTGGAATTCCGGTTGTAATTTCGGAAGCGATCCACGTTTTCCGCCCCGGGCATGATCCTCCAAAAATCCGATTAGGGAACCCCGTAAGTCATAGTAAAGCGGGTGTTCGGTAACTTCGGCGCGCAGCCGCGGCCGTGGAAAGGGTATATCCAGAATGCGACCGACATGCGCGTGCGGGCCGTTCGTCATCATGACGACCCGGTCGGAGAGGAAGAGCGCTTCGTCCACGTCATGGGTCACCATCAGGGCGGTGATACGATGTGAAGCCCAAATCTCCATCAGTACTTGCTGAAGTTCGCCACGGGTTAAGGAGTCCAGCATGCCGAAGGGTTCGTCGAGCAGGAGGAGCCGGGGCTTGAGAGCGAAGGCCCGCGCGATGCCCACCCTTTGGCTCATGCCCTGGGAAAGTGATGCCGCTCTTTGGTGCAACGCCCCGGACAAGCCGACCTTATCGAGATAGTATTTGCAAATGTCCATTTTTTCGGAGGCGCTTCCGTGAGGAAAAACCTGCTTGACTCCCAACATGACGTTTTCCAAGGCGGTCATCCAGGGGAAAAGGCTGGGCGATTGGAAAACCACGGCGCGATCGGGCGCGGGTCCGTCAACTTCATGCCCCCTGAGCACCACGCTTCCCGAGCTCAGATCGGTCAAACCGGCCGCAATGGAAAGTACGGTCGATTTTCCGCAACCCGAATGCCCGATTAGCGATACGAATTCTCCCTGCGAAATGGTCAGTTCGAAATCGTCAACGACTACCACGCTACCGCCCGGTGAGGGATAGGATTTGCACATGTTTACGAATTCCAAATATCGGTTGCCAATCACATTAACCCCCCGGACCTAATCCGCTTTACCATTCCACCGGTTGGATTTCGGGTAAAGTCATTTTCTCGATTTCTTCCCGCACGCTCTTACGCGATCCCGCATCCACGAGATAATGGAGCACTTGATTACGGATTTTCTGGAAAACCTCATTCCGGTTCAAGGCCGTACGATCACGAGGGCGCTCCAATTTAACCTCGAAATCAGGTCCCAGGGTGGCTCCCGGTCCCGGGTTGAGAGGAAGGATGCGATCAGCCAGCAAAATGCTTTCATCGACATCGTTGGTGATGAGCACGGCTGTTTTACGATCGCGGCTCCAGATATTCTCGATTTCGCTTTGCAAAGTGCCGCGTGTTAGCGCGTCCAATGCCCCCAAGGGTTCGTCCATAAGCAGCATATCGGGATTCATGGCCAAGGTTCTGGCTACGGCCACCCGTTGCCGCATGCCTCCGGACAGCTCCGCCGGTCGTTTGTACAAGGCCGGAGTCAAATGCACCATTTCGATATGGCGCGCGATATGGTCTTCGCGGGCCTTGCGGCTCCAATGCGGAAACACCTGGTCAACCGCCAAGGCGACATTGCCGTGCACCGTGAGCCAGGGTAATAGCGAATAATTCTGGAAGATGACTCCTCGTTCCGGCCCCGGACCTTTAACGGGCTTTCCCTTGAACAATATCTCCCCTTCATCCGGCTGGATAAGACCGGCCATCAGGTTGATAAGGGTGGTCTTTCCGCTACCGGAAAATCCGACAACCGCCAAAAATTCACCTTCATCGACGGATAGGTTGATGTTTTTCAACACTTCCGTGCGCAGGGATCCTTCTCCGAATCCTTTGGAAACCTTTTTGAGTTGCAGATAAGACATGCGTCATTCTCCTCGGTTAAGCTCCGGCCGGTTCAGGTTGGAAGCTGACCATTTTTTGAAAAATCACCATGATGCGGTCCAGTCCGAAGCCGATAATCCCGATGGTCAGCACGGCCAGCATGATACGCGCCAGGGAATGGCTGCTGCCGTTTTGGAATTCGTCCCAAACGAATTTACCCAAGCCCGGGTTTTGCGCCAGCATTTCCGCGGCGATAAGCACCATCCACCCTACTCCCAGCGAGATACGCAACCCGGCGAAAATAAGCGGCAGGGAAGCGGGGATGATGATTTTGAATACCCGCGTATACCACGGCAGCCTGAGAACGCGCGCCACGTTCAAAAAGTCCTTATCCACCGAAGCCACTCCCAAAGCGGTATTGATGAGGCTGGGCCATAAAGAGCAAAGCGATACCGTTATCGCGGAAATAATAAAGGATTTCGCGAACATCCCGTCGTTGGTGACATAAACGGCGCTTACGATGAGGGTGACGATGGGCAGCCAGGCCAGCGGCGACACCGGCTTCAGGATTTGAATGAGAGGATTAAGGGCGTTCATCATGAAACGGTTCATACCGCATAATAGCCCAATGGGAATGGCCGCCAGCGAGGCGATTAGAAAGCCCATGAAAACCGTTTTCAAACTAGTGGCAATCTGGTCCAAATAGGTCGGCTTACCGGTGTAACCTCTAATCCTGACCTCCGTCTCGGGATTTTCCGCCAAGAGCCGGGCATTGCGCTCATTCTGCCTTTGATAGAAAGCGCGCTCCTTCCCGCGTTCCACCCCATGCTCTTCAACCATGCTGACGGCCTGTTCCCAGACTTTTACGGGTCCGGGCAATTGGCCCAAGCTGGTGTCCACTTTTTTGGCCAAAACCGACCAGCCCATCAAGAACAACAAGATGGCGCCCATTGGAACCGCCACCAGAATTCCCAGTTCCTGGAATTGCCTGCGGGGATTTTCACCGCTAACCAACCTTACCAGGGGTATTCCCCAAGTCAAACCCGCCAGGGAAAGCATGCGGATAATCCGGGCTTTGGTCACCATTTTGCTTGGAAGTTTCCGCACGCTATCGGGTTTCGTCTTTTTATCATTTTCCACTTCTACCGGAAGCTCGGTTCCGACACGTTGGGTTTCAATGCTGGTTGCCAATTGCAGCCCCCTTCAGATATTCCAATGGTTTTTTTCCGTCATAAAGTTTTCCATCAATGAATTCGTCGGTCGGAGGACGATACCCGTCCGTGGCGGGAATGTCGGTTTCCGATAGTTTCTTCTCGGCCACCAGGAGTTTCGCGGCCTTAAGCCAGATTTCCGGTAGGTACACCTGCTTTGCGGTTTCATGATACCAGGACGCCGGCTTGGGATCGGTGACTTGACCCCAACGACGCATCTGGGTGAGGTACCATATCGCGTCGCTATAGAAAGGATAGGTGGCGTGATACCGGAAAAAGACATTGAAGTCAGGCATCGGGCGTTTGTCGCCTTTCTCGTACTCGAAAGTGCCCGTCATGCTGTTGGCGATGACTTGATAATCCGCTCCTACATATTCCGATTTGGACAGGATACGCGCCGCTTCCTTGCGGTTCTTATTATTGCCTTCGTCCAACCATTTCCCGGCTCGGATAAGCGCCTTGACCACGGCGATATGGGTGTTGGGATGTTTATCCGCCCAGGCCTTGGTCACTCCGAAAACCTTTTCCGGATTGTTCTTCCAAATTTCATAATCGGTTATCACCGGTACGCCTATGCCCATGAATACCGCTTGCTGATTCCAGGGCTCCCCGACGCAATAGCCATGGATGGTACCCGCCTGCAAAGTCGCGGGCATTTGGGGAGGAGGCGTTACCGAAATGAGAACATCGGCATTGGTCGTCCCGGTTATGTCGGTTTTGGTGTATAACCCCGGATGAATTCCGCCGGCGGCCAGCCAATAGCGCATTTCATAGTTGTGGGTGGAAACCGGGAATACCACACCCATGGGAAATTTTTTTCCCTCGGCCTTGAATTTTTGCACGACGGGCTTGAGGGCATCCGCTTTGATGGGGTGGACGGGTTTTCCATCCTTAATGGGTATGTTCGGCTTCATGCCTTTCCATACTTCATTGGAAACCGTAATCGCGTTTCCGTTCAGGTCCATACTGAAGGCGGTGACGATGTGCGCCTTGGTACCAAACCCTATGGTGGCTGCCAGGGGCTGTCCCGCGAGCATATGGGCTCCATCCAATTCGCCGGTGATTACGCGATCGAGCAGCACTTTCCAATTGGCTTGGGCCTCCAGGGATACATACAACCCTTCATCCTCGAAGAACCCCATTTCCTTGGCGATTACGATGGGAACGCAATCCGTAAGCTTGATGAAACCGAAGTTCAGTTCATCCTTTTCCAGTTTGGCCGCGAAGGACTGCGGGGATTGCAGCGTTCCGAGGATAATGAGCGGTAAAAAAATTGAAAACGATTCGCGTAACTTATTCATCAGCATCCGTCCTTTCCCCTGTGGCAGGGAAATACCTTTGGTCTTAAAAGCAAAAGGCCGGCCGGACCGGGTATCGGTTGCAAGGAGCAAAAAAATGTATTCGGACTCCTTATCGCTACCCAAGGCATTGCAAAGGCTGTGCCACCTCACCAAGCTCTAAAAACAAAGAGGTTTCCATTTTCGGCAAGGCGATTGTCCGAATTTGTTCTCATATATTGACAACTCGCGAACAGTTGTACCACACCGACTGACATTTACCGACAACATGGGGTCAGCCTATCCAATCCAAGCCCAAACCGGTATGGTATGGGCTTTGCTCATTCATTTGAAAGTCACCGCCAACCGATACCGGTCCGTCCGGGCTTTTGGCCATACGCTACTCCCTGAAAAATGGAGAAGAGGTTATGGTTTTAGGAAGCCCCGATGCGAATTTTTTTTCTGCCGAACAAAAAGAATATCTCGATGGGTTCTTGCGTGCCCTGGTTCCGACTGTAAAAAGCGGTGGAGTACCCGCGCAACTAGATTCGCAACCCGATGATATCGCTTCTGCGCCCGGCAGGCGCGCTCAAATTGCCTGGTTGGCGTCCGGAAAGCGACTTTCCAAAGAAGAAAAAATCAAGTTCGACTCCGATCCGCTGGACTCATGGCCCCGTATTGAAGAACTCTCTGCGCAAGGCGTATTGCCCGAGGGAGAGGACATTTTTCGTTTTAAGACCCATGGACTGTGGAATGTAAGTCCGGCCCAAGCCGGCATGATGTGCCGCCTTCGCATTCCCGGCGGCGTTCTGAAAGCCTATCAGGCGGAGGCCATTGCCGAATCCGCCGACAAATTCGGAGGCGGCTATGTCGATGTCACTACCCGGGCGAATTTGCAAATCCGCGAAATTGGCGGACGGCATATGGCAGATCTATTAACCTCATTGCATGAGGTCGGTATCATGCCTCGCGGTTCGGGAGCGGATAATATCCGGAATATCACGGGTAATCCCACCTGCGGTATCGATCCCACCGAACTCATAGATGTTTTGCCGTTATGCCGGCAATTGCACCACCATATTTTACATGACCGCAACCTGTTTGGGCTTCCACGAAAATTCAATATCGCTTTCGACGGAGGAAATTCCATCGCCAGCCTGGAAGATACCAACGACATCGGTTTCAAAGCCGTCCGCGTCGAGGCTGGAAACGATGTGCAGACAGGTGTTTATTTTCGGGTAGCTTTGGGCGGGATTACCGGTCATGGCGATTTCGCCCGGGATACGGGATTATTGCTCAAACCCGAGGAATGTCTGCCGGTAGCGGTTGCCATGGTGCGCGTCTATATCGCACATGGGGATCGCGGAAATCGCAAAAAAGCCCGCCTCAAATATTTGCTGGATGAATGGGGCTTCGAAAAGTTTCTCGCCGAAGTCGAAAAGTTATTGTCGTTTTCATGCTTGCGTATTCCGCTTTCGGAATGCCGGTCACCGCGGGAGGTGAATAAAACGGCACATTTGGGAGTGCATCCCCAGCGACAAGCGGGACACCATTATATCGGCATAGCCATTCCGTCCGGTCGGCTTACTTCCGCGCAACTGAAGGGGCTTGCTTCCCTGGCCACCCAATTGGGTTCGGGTACCTTGCGCCTCACGGTTTGGCAAAATCTCCTTGTCTCCGACATCAAAACCGAAAATATTCCCGAGGCGCTCTCGCTACTCGCATCGCTTGGCCTTTCCCATGAGCCGAACTTCATCCAGGCCGGTTTGGTGGCTTGCACGGGAAGCGAGGGCTGTAAATTCGGTATGGCTCCCACTAAATCCACGGCCTTGGCCATAGCCGAACATTTGAAAAACCGGCTTGCGCTGGATACTCCCATCAACATTCATCTTACCGGGTGCGTGCATAGTTGCGCGCAGCATTTCATCGGTGATCTGGGATTGCTCGCGGTATCCGTGGAAAATGAAACTTACCGGGGAGGCGGCTTTCACATTGTGGTCGGCGGGGGCCATGGAAAAGAGGCGCGCATGGGTATTCCGGTCTTACGCTCCATACCGGCTCCCCAGGCGCCCGGTGTTATTGAAAACCTCTTGCGCATCTATTTGGAGGCGCGTCTTTCGGGAGAAAGTTTTACCGCTTTTACCGCCCGTCATTCCGATGAAGACATCGTCGAACTCTTTTCAAGTGCGGTGGAAAATAAACTTTGCGTAATCAAAGAGGCGGTACAATGAATGCACCCATTCTCCCCGAATCCGCACCATTCAGTGTCCAACAACGCCAATGGCTTAATGGGTATTTAGCGGGACTCACCCAAGTCCATACATCCGCCCTTAATTTCTCCCCGCAGGCACGCAATGAACAGCCTATTACCACCCAATTCAATGATTTCGATAATTCAACCGAAGTTATTCCGGTCACCCTTTTATTTGGATCCCAGAGCGGCAATGCCGAAGGCCTCGCACATGATTTAGCCGGCAAACTCAAAAGGGCTACGGAAATCCAGTCACCGGGAAGGGGCTCCCAGGCAAACCCTCTCCGCATCGAGCCGAAGGTTATGGGTCTGGAACAATTCGCGGAGGTGGATTGGAGTGGCGTCGGACCCGTCCTCATCCTAACCAGCACTTGGGGTGACGGTGAGATGCCCTATAATGCTACCGGATTTTGGGAATGGCTGAACGGTCCCAAGTCACCCACCCTATCCGAACTCAACTATGCGATATTGGGATTGGGTGACCGCAATTATGCCCGCTTCTGCCAAGCGGGGAAAAATCTGGATACCCGCCTGGCCGAGTTGGGCGCAAATCGGATGCTCACGCTTTGCGAATGCGATACGGATTTCGAAGTGACGGCCGCAACCTGGATGGAGGAAGTTATCCGTGCGCTGCTGAAACTACCTGCTCCATTGCCTCCGGGTAATACGCTATCCGCGGCAGCGGTAACCCCTTCAGCCGCACCCCAAACCTATGATCGCAAGCACCCTTTTCCCGCGCCTTTGCTGGAAAATCATCCTCTCAACGCCAAGGGTTCCGAAAAAGATACGCGCCATTTGGTGCTTTCCTTGCTCGGCAGCGGATTGGATTATCGAGTAGGCGATGCCTTAGGCGTTCAACCCCGAAATTGTTATGAACTGGTCGACCGCATCATTTTGGGATTGAACTGCCTCGGTAATGAGAAAGTGACTCTCAATCATGGCGAAACCTTTCCGCTCCGGTCCGCTTTACTCTCCCAATTGGATATAGGCCGCGTCCCTCCCACACTATTGGGGAATCTACGCCAGGCCTGTTCCAATCGAAACGAACAGGCTATCCTGGATGGCTTGCTTGCGGGTACGGATATCGAACTTCGGGAATATCTGGATGGCAAAGACCTGCTCGACGTATTGGAGGATTTCCCCCATACCCGTCTCGACGCCCAAAGCCTGGTGGAGAGCCTGGGCAAACTGGCTCCCCGCCTCTACTCCATTTCCAGTTCCCCAAAAGAACACCCTGGAGAGGTGCATATCACCGTGGGAATTGTCCGTTATGCGCAAGGCGCGCGCCTGCGCCGGGGAGTCGCATCGGCCTATCTGGCCGAGCGGGTTCCATTGGGTATGCCCGTATCCGTTTATATCCAACCGTCCGCCCATTTCACCATTCCTGAACGGCCCGGAACACCCATTATCATGGTGGGACCGGGTACCGGTATCGCTCCCTTTCGGGCGTTTTTGGAAGAACGCCGTGCCTTGGGCGACCCGGGAAAGAATTGGCTTTTCTTCGGCGATCAGCGGCGTAAATACGACTTCCCTTATGGGGAAGAATTAATCGCCTGGCATTCCGACGGCTTTCTCACCCGTCTCGACCTGGCTTTTTCCCGCGATCAGGAAGAAAAAATTTACGTGCAACATCGCATCCTAGAGCAAGCCGAAGAAGTATGGCTTTGGCTGGAACAAGGTGCCCATTTTTATATCTGCGGAGATGCCAAGCGCATGGCCAAAGACGTTGAACAGTCTCTGCTCGCAGTGATTTCGGAAAAGGGCGGCAAAAACAGCGACGAGGCCAAGGAATACCTTGCCGCCATGCAAAGCCAAAAGCGGTATCAACGCGATGTCTATTAAATCCCCATCGCTCCAAGTTTTCCTGGGCGAGGAACATTCGCTGATCGAAGCCCTGCTGGAGCGCCAAAGCGACATGACTCCCGTGGAACGATTCTCACAGGTCCATGAAGAGATGCGGAGCACCCCGCAGCAAGCACGACATTATCGCGAGCTTATTCCTTCGCACTCACCCGGCGCCGGGCAGCAATATGGATTCGAAGTCGACCTCGACCGATGCAGCGGCTGCAAAGCCTGCGTAACCGCCTGCCATAATTTGAACGGACTGGACCTGGGTGAAACCTGGCGCGCGGTGGGCATGATTCACAATACCCGCGGAAAACCCATACAGCAAACCGTCACCACAGCCTGCCAACACTGCCTGGAACCGGCCTGCTCACATGGCTGCCCCACCCTGGCTTATGAAAAAGACCCCGTTACCGGTATAGTACGTCACCTCGACGACCAGTGCATAGGCTGCCAGTATTGCATTCTCAAATGCCCGTATGACGTTCCCCAATTCCACCCGGAAAAAGGCATTGTCCGCAAATGCGACATGTGCATCGGCCGCCTCGCCCAAGGTGAAGCGCCCGCTTGCGTACAAGCCTGCCCCACCCAGGCCATCCGCATCGCCTTGGTGGACGTGGAAGAGGTGCGCACAACTCCGGCAGCCTACGCAGCCATTCCCGGGGCGCCCGATCCGGCCTATACCCTGCCCACCACCCGGTTCACCACCCGGAGGATTTTCCCTGAAGGCATGCAAGCCGCCGATGAACATCGGGTAGGCCGGGAGAAAAGCCATCTTCCCCTGGTCTTTATGCTCGTGATTTCCCAAATGGCCGCGGGGCTCTATCTCTGCTTGGCGATAGCCGCCCTGGGGGGAATCGGATGGGCTTCCCTGTCTTCCTCCCAACACTTTCAGGCAATGGGGCATGCCAACGCTCTCTTTCTCGTGCTTGCCTCCATCGTCATCAGCACCACCCATCTGGGCCGCCCGCTGCAAGCCTTCCGAGCCGTGCTGGGATTTCGCCGTTCCTGGCTCAGCCGGGAAATCATCGCCTTCGGATTATGGTCCGGCCTCGCTTTCGTTTCCACGGCCGCGCATTTCTCCTTCCTTTTTTACCCCCCTGGAAATGCCTTTATTTCCCAGGTAGCCTCATGGGCAACATCGAACGGGATGGCCATTGCGCTGGTGTTATCCGGTTTACTCACCGTCCATTGTTCGGCCATGGTTTATCGCGATACCCCCCGGGCTTTATGGGCTACACGACTCACTTCCGTCCGATTCTTCCTAAGCACTGGCTTATCGGGTACGGCCGCCTTTTTGACTTTGACCGTGTTTTACTCGCTAGGATTTGCCGCCGCCGACTCCGTCGCCCTTGCGACCACACATTTTGGTCTGGAACTTATTCTGGTGGCGTTGGTACCGGTACTCACTATTTTCAAACTGTTGGGCGAAGCCAAAGTGCACCAACATCTCGATAACGAAAAATTCACTCCGCTTAAAAAAGCCGCCCTGCTGCTCCGGGGAGAATTGCGCGTACACCACACCCTGCGATGCGTTCTCGCATTGTTGGGAGGAATTTTGCTTCCCCTGGTCTGGCTTTATCATGGGTTTGCCACCGGACCGTTCCAAATCGTCTTTTGCTTAGGCTTACTCTCTCTCCTTATAGCGGGAGAATGCCTGGAAAGATTTCTTTTCTTTACCACTTGCATTCCACCCAGAATGCCGGGAGGTTGAACAGAGCATGGCTTGGAAGCATAAATTCGGCGACTTGCTCCGCTTGAAAACCGGAAAGTTGACGCGCGAAATGGTGCTCACGCCGGGTCGCTTCGGTTTGGGGAAGACGCCGCAACGCTTACAACCGGACGCCACGACCACCATGACCTGCGGTTATTGCTCCACGGGCTGCGGCCTTAAAATCCATCTCAAAAACAACCGGGCCATCAACCTTACCCCCGATCCCGAATATCCGGTAAACCTGGGCATGGCCTGCCCCAAAGGCTGGGAAGCGCTGACGCCCTTGACCGCCTCGGATAGGGCCGTATCTCCTTGGTTACGGGACGCCGCGGGAAAAATGCGGGAAACCGACTGGCATGCCGCCATGCTCACTTTTACCGATCGGTTTAAAGACATCATCGCCCGGCATGGCCGTGAATCCGTCGCCTTCCTGAGTACCGGGCAGATCCCCACCGAAGAAATGTTTATGCTGGGGGTGCTGGCCAAATTCGGCATGGGCTTTATCCATGGAGACGCCAACACCCGGCAATGCATGGCTACCTCCCATGTGGCCTATAAACAGTCCTTCGGTTTCGACGCTCCACCTTTCTCCTATAAGGACTTCGAGGAATCCGACGTGCTGGTCTTCATAGGCGCCAATCCTTGCATCGCCCACCCCATTATGTGGGAGCGCGTGATGATGAACCGCCGTAATCCGGAAATCGTGGTACTCGATCCCCGTCAGACGGAAACGGCCCTGGCCGCCACGCGCCATTACCCGCTATTGCCCAAAACCGATCTTACCCTATTATATGGCCTGGCCCACCTGTTGATACGCGAAGGTTGGGTGGACCCGGAATACATCGCGCAACATACCGCGGGCTACGAAACCTTTTGTGAACATGTCCGCAGTTTCGATCCCGAAACCGTGGGGGAATTAACCGGATTGGGGCAGGAACGGTTGTTGGAATTGGCCGAATTGCTCCGACCCGGTCGCAGAGTTTCTTATTGGTGGACCATGGGCGTGAACCAAAGCCACGAAGGGGTGCGTACGGCGCAAGCCATTATCAATCTCGCCCTCATGACCGGGAATATGGGGAAGCCCGGCACCGGAGCCAACTCGATTACCGGCCAGGTGAACGCCATGGGTTCGCGCCTTTTCAGTAATACCACCTCATTACCGGGTGGACGCGATTATGGTGATGCCGGCCATCGGCAGGAAATAGCCGGATTCTTCGGCATTCAGGAAAACCGTATCCAAAGGGAAGCGGGTTTGGCATACGATCAAATCCTGGAGGGCGTGAATGCGGGTCGCATCAAGGCCCTGTGGATTATCGCCACCAACCCTGCTCATTCCTGGATAGACCGGGGAAATTTTTCCGCCTTGATGGCCAAACTCGATTTTCTGGTGGTGCAAGACATGTACCCGAATACGGAAACAGCCGGCCTCGCGCATCTTGTCCTTCCCTCTGCCGGTTGGGGCGAGAAAGAGGGCACAGTCGTCAATTCGGAAAGGCGTATCGGACTTTTTAAAAAGGTCGCCACCGCTCCCGGATTGGCCCTGGCGGACTTCCATATCTTCCAACTGATCGCCCGATATTGGGGATGCTCCGACCTGTTGCAACGGCTGGACACTCCTGAAGATGCCTTCCGGGCCATGACGGAACTTTCCCGTGGGAGGCCTTGCGACATTTCCGGTATTCGGGATTACCGGATGATCGATACCGCGGGAGGCATCCAATGGCCCTACCCTGCCGACACCCCTCCTTTGGAAAGGGAACGCCGCCTGTTTGCCGACGGCCGCTTTTTTCATCAAGACGGTCGGGCGCGCTTCGTTTTCGATGCGCCCCGTCCTCCCGCCGAAACGGTGGACGGAGAGTACCCGTTTGTGCTTTTGACCGGCCGAGGATCCTCAGCCCAATGGCATACCAATACCCGCACGGGGAAATCGGCCGTGCTTCGTAAACTCTACCCTGAAGACTCCCGCATCGAAATCCATCCCAGCGATGCCGACCGTCAGTCTTTTTCCCAGGGAGAGTGGGTCAAGGTGCATTCACGGCGCGGAGAGGCGCGAGCCCGGATTTTCATCGCTTCTACAGTTGGACGCGGCCAGGTTTTCATGACCATGCATGACGCCGCGGTGAATCAACTCACTTTTCCAGCTTACGATCCCCATTCCCGTCAGCCGTCCTATAAACATTGCGCCGTTCGCATCGAGAAGCTTGCCGGTTTAAAAACATGGCGCTATCTTGGCAGGTAAATCAGTCAAGAAGGAGCCTCCCATGTTCGTACATTGCGTTTATTTATGGTTGAAAGAAGACTTGACTCCCAAGCAACTTGAAGATGTCAAGGCCGGAATTTCCAGCCTTACCAGCCTTGCATCCGTAAAACACGGATACTTCGGCACCCCCGCCGACACCAATCGACCCGTCATTGACAGAACCTATAGCTACGGTCTGGTGGTGATGTTCGAAAGTGCGGCGGACCACGATGCCTATCAAGTCGACCCCGCCCATGACGACTTCCGTAAGAATTTCGCCAGCTATTGGAAGAGCGTCAAAATTTACGATTTCGAATAGTTCCACCTCGAAGCGGACTGGAAAAAAGGGTCCGGATCGCAGACCTCAAGGGCCTAGGGAACTGCGCCTAAAAAGTCGAAATCCAATTGGGAACTGACGGGATCGGCTTTATCCAGGCGCACCCGGATTTTCTGACCCATGTGGAATTGTCGGCGCTGGCGACGGCCCACCAGGTGGCCGGTTCGGCTGTCTTTTTCGTAATAATCGTCGGTCAATCGATTAATCGGCACCAGACCTTCGGCATAAGGATCCTTGATGATTACGAAAATGCCGAAGTTCTCCAACCCGCTGATTTCCCCGACGAATTCTTCGCCCAGATGGGCTTGCATAGTCCAGGCCATGGCGGTGCGCATCCCTTTTCGCTCCACCTTCATCACCGCGATTTCCCGTTCCGAAATGGAATCGCCGATTCGCTCGGCCCGTTTCAACCATTTGCGGTTCATGGTCTCGCGGCGCAAAAAGGCTTTCATCACGCGATGCGTCCATAAATCGGCATAACGCCGGATGGGCGAGGTGAAATGGGCGTAGTAGAGCCAGCCCAGCGCGAAATGACCTTCGCATTCGGCGGAGTAACGCGCCTTCTTCATACTTTGCAGAATTTTCCGTTGCACCGATACCGGCAGCGATTCCGGCTCATCGAGAAGCCGGGTAAAAAGTTGTTGGATGCCGGGATTGATGTTTCCGGATCCCTTTTTCTTGGCTGTCATGGCGGCCTTGAGCAACTTGGGAGGAATATTGAGTCCGGGAAGCGAAGCCAACTCCGCCACATTATCCAGATCCGGTTCTTCATGCACACGGTAAAGCCCGGGAATGCTATGGCGTTGCATGAATTGCGCCGCCACCTGGTTGGTCAAGAGCATGCATTCCTCTATCCAGGCATGCGAAGCCAATCTTTCGCTGATATAAATTCGCTTCGGTACCCGCGCCTCGTCGAGTTCCACCCGGGGTTCGGGAAATTGGAAATCGATGAAACCTTCGCGCTTGCGCCTGTGGGTGAGGATTTTCGTGAAGGCATCAAGCTGCGCCAGAAATTTATCACCGGAATCACGCGCCTGCTGGGCTTCTTCATAGGAAAAGAATTTGCGCACGCAAATCAGGGTTTCCACGAATTCGAATTCGACCACGTCGCCTTTCGCATCGACTTCCATCATGCAACTGAAGGCCAGCCTGTCCACGCCTTCCCGGAGACTGCATAGGTTTCCCGAAAGAAAATCCGGTAACATGGGGGCCGCCGTCCAAGGCAGGTATTGCGTGAAGGCCCGATTGAGAGCCTCCTGGTCGATGGCGGTATCCGATTTAACATATTCGGCCACGTCGGCGATATGCACACCCAAAAGCCAATTTTCCTTGCCTTTGCGTTCCAAAGAAATGGCATCGTCATGATCCTTGGCGGTAACCGGATCGATGGTGTAAATCTCGATATGCCGCAAATCCCGACGACCGGGATAATTTTCCGGATCGGGTTCGGGATAGAGCGCCGCGTCTTTCAAAGGCTTGGCAGGGTAGTTGAAAGGCACATGGTTTTCCTTGAAAAACATCTTGGAAACCTGTGAAAACGGAATCTGTTCCTTTTTCCAACCGCGTTCGCCCCGGTTTTCGTCGCGCGGCCTGGCCGACCCGGATTTACCGCGGACAACTTTTTTACCGGAAGGTCCTACCTTCGTCGCCGCACCGCCATGGGCTTTGGAACGGACGCCGGTTACCGGAGACCCGGCTGCCACGGTGGCCGGTGTGGGCGCCGGAGGAACAACGCCCTCCTGTTCCAACCTTGCCACATAACGATGGCCCTTCACCGAGCGGATGAGGTTTCTGCGTTCCAGCAAACGCAGGATACCGCGGAATTCACCTTTATGCTCGCGCGCAACCTGGAATTTTTCCCGCAAATCGCTGGCGCGATGCGCCCTTTGCCCCGCCGCCCGTAGAAATTCCAATACCTGCTCCGGTGTAGGCAAACCCTTCAACATATTCAAGCCGCGGGGTCGGGTTGAAGCGAGGGCTTGGTGCGCTCATATTTCAAAATGGGATCGCATTTTCCTGGAAACTTGACCGTAATCTTATCGGTACAGCCGGACTCAGACAGCTTCGCGCATTCCTGACAGACCTTTTCGAACCACTCCTCCGAAATTCCCGCCGGTCGCATGGAGTTGCGTTTGTCCCCGCCGGCCGGTAAATTATCCAACTTGGGAATGATGCCTTTTACCACCGTCACCAATTGCTGCATCGATTGGGGAGGCAATTGCATGCCGGCCTGTTGCAGGTATAGCTGGAGCGCCTGCACAATCAAATCCTTCTCGTTTTCCGATAAAGCCATCAATAACCCCCGTCTTTCCCTGGAAAACTAATTATTCGAAGGCTACTTTCACCAGCGCAGCCATTTGCTTGAGGTCAAAAGGCTTGTGGATGATCCACGTGTCGGGGATATCGAGCAAATGCCGCATATCGTATTGATGCTGCCTTCCCGTACAGAAAATGATTTTGACCTCGGGTCGGGCTTGCCGGAATATTTCCGCCGTATCGAGCCCATTCATACCCGGCAAATCGACGTCCATCAAGACCAGGTCGGACGCGTGACCGTTATGCAGCATGCTGAGAGCCGCGGCGCCCGTCGCAGCGGTAGCGACTTGATAACCGAGTTCAGCCAGCATTCGCCCCGTGGTCTTGCGCATGATTTCATCGTCGTCCACAATAAGTACGGTTCTGCCGTCTGGAAGTGAATTTTTTTCGAGATGGGCTTGGGAACGCTTTGGACCCTGGGCCGCCGCGAAATACAAACGAAATTCGCATCCCTGTTGCGGAGTGCTGTCCACTTCTAGATAGCCGTTATGGCGCTTAACGATGGCGTCCACGATGGATAGCCCCAAACCCGATCCATTTTCGCTCTTGGTGCTGAAAAAGGGATCGAAGATTCGATCCAGATTTTCCAGGGCGATTCCCTCCCCCGTGTCCTTAATCGTTAAAACCGCCATTTGGAGCGCTGTACAGGAGGGATGTTTGTTGCGAAAGGCCGCATCGACACGCACCTGATCCACATGGATACCGAGAGTGCCGCCCACCGGCATGGCGTCGCGCGCATTCACGCACAAATTGAGAAAGGCCTGTTCCAATTGGGATTTGTCTCCGCGAATCCATATCGGCTCGGAGGCGAATTCGGACTGGATGTAGATGCGGGCTTCGAAGGAGATTTGACACAGCGGGACCAGACTTTGGATTAAGGCGTTGAGATCCAGGATTTCGACGGCCGTGTCTTTTTTATGCGAAAGCGCCAGTAATCGTTGCACCATGGAGGTTGCGCGCGCGGTGCAAGCTTCGATAATCTGCAAATCCTGGGTGCAGGCCTCTTTATCGAAATTGCCTTTTTGCAATCTGTCTTTCATGAGGCTGGTGGTTCCGACTATGCCTCCCAGCACATTATTGAAGTCATGGGCCAAGCCTCCCGCAAGCGTACCTACCGTCTCCATGCGTTGGGAATGGAAAAGCTGATGATTCAATTCGACGGTGCGGGTCACATCGTCGATACGCAGCGCCACTTCGCCGCGATCCCGCCCGAACATGGTGAAAAGATTCGCCTTTAAGTAACGGATGGACCCATCTCCGATTTTATGGGCTTGAGGTTCGAAGTCGACGCCTTTATCGGCGTCCAAATGCAAAACGTCTTTCAAGGTTTCCGCCACCTGGACATAGGCGGGAACCAACTTCCAGAACACGCGGCCCAAAGCATCCTCCGCTTTGATTCCGAAGAATTCCTCGGCCCGGCTGTTCCAGGTCGTTACCGTTCCCAACAGGTCCATGCCGATAATGGCGGAAGGCATGGACTCGATGAGACCGCTTAATTGATCCTTGAGGTCGCGGACATGTTCCGCCAATTGCTTCTGCTCCAATATGGAAACGGCGTAGCGGCACATGTTTTCGAAAAGCCGTTTCTGTTGTTCCGACCAGGTCCTTCGTCCGCTGGTACGCTGAACGCAGAGCAGGGCTTGGCCGCCCAGACTGGTTTCGAGGGGAAACGCCAGGGCGCCTCCGCAGGTTACGCTGGCCGCCAAATTGAACTCACCGGCCAAGGCGGCGTGCAAACCTTCGTCCATGCGGTACGAAAGGTTTTTGTCGGGTGAAATGGTGATGGGATTTTCCCATTGCACCGCGGTCATGCCACCGGTATCGAGGCATTGCTCCAAAAAGCCCGTGAAGGTATCCGCGCCGCCGGCAGGCAAAAAGTAAGGGAGGGAAAGCCGCTCCACACCCTTTCCCACCGCTTCTTGCGAAACGGCGAGTGTCCTCTCTCCCCCTTCATCCACCAGGATATAGGCGACTCTGTCCGCCTTCAACTCCAGCAGGAATTCCTCAACCATAACGTCCAACAAGGATTCGTCGTCCAAACGCATGGTCATGCGCCCCACGAAATCCATCAAGCGTTTCTGGCTGGAGACGTAGCGTGAATGCTCCAGGTCCGAGGCTTCCAACTTGGCGCAGACAGCCGTCAATTCGGAAAGTTGGCGCGTAAGGCGCCGATTATCCATGGTCAACGAACGGCATTTCTTCTCTTCGTCGTCTTGAAGTGGAGGTGCATCCGAATTAATCACTTCCAAAATGTATTAACACCACGCCCCCCTCCAAATCCCAGCTGACCCGTCCTGGGGAAATTTCACGGAAGGCCCGATAATTACTTAATTTTGGGGAAATGCGTGCTTATTCGAAGTGAAAAGGACGGATCAGGGATGTTTTCCCTAAACTCTCGAGTCGGAGAAAACCGGATACGATGAAAATCGCTTTTCTAACCAATGAGTTTCCGCCGTATGTATACGGGGGCGCCGGCGTGCATGCCGAATACCTGAGCCATGCGTTGGGGCGTAACGACGGCCATCAGGTGGAACTGCTTTGCTTCGGCGATCAGAAAGCCTTGGAAAGAAACCTCACCGCCGAAGGAATAGCCGCTCCGACCGGCCTTCCCAGCCAAAACCCACGTTTCGCCAAACTAATCGATACTCTGGCCCGCAACGTAATGATGACGGGCCGCGCGTCCTGCCCCGATATCGTCCATTGCCATACCTGGTATACTCATCTGGCCGGGTGCCTGGTGAAATCGCTGTTCAACGCACCGTTGGTTCTGACCACCCATTCGCTGGAGCCGCATCGTCCCTGGAAGGCGGAACAATTGGGCGAAGCCTATCGGGTGTCCACCTGGCTGGAAGCCACAGCCTACCGCAATGCGGACGGAGTCGTCGCCGTCTCCGAATCGATGCGCCGCGACGTAAAAGCGCTTTACCAGGTGGAAGACCGACGCATAAGGGTTATTCCCAACGGAATCGATATTGACCAATATCGCAAGGTCGAGAAACCCGAAATCCTGGCGCATTATGGCATTGACCCCAGCATCCCCTTCGTCCTTTTCGTAGGACGCATTACCCGGCAAAAAGGAGTCGTGCATCTCCTCAATGCCATCCCCCAGTTCCATACCGGAATGCAAGTGGTTTTATGCGCCGGCGCTCCCGATACCGACGAATTGGGACAGGAGGTGGAAAGGCTTGTTCAAGCCGCCCGCCGCCAAACCCCGAATCCTATCCATTGGATTCCCGCCATGCTTTCCAAAGACGAAATTATTGCCCTGTATAGCCATGCCTCGTTATTCATCTGCCCTTCGGTTTACGAACCCTTCGGCATTATCAACCTCGAGGCCATGGCTTGCGAAACCCCGGTTGTCGCCTCAGCCGTGGGCGGTATACCCGAAGTGGTCCTGCACGGTGAAACCGGTTTGCTGGTTCCCTTCAAGGCGCGCGGTGAAACCGACTTCGAACCCGTTGACCCGCAGACCTTTGCGCGCGACCTGGCCGATGCCGTAAACCAGGTCATGGCCTCGCAATCCCTGCGCGATACCATGTCCGCCAAAGCCCGCAGCCGGGTTGTCGAACATTTTTCCTGGACGGAAATCGCCCGTAAAACCCTCCACTTTTACCAGGAGTTGATTGACCAGAATGGCAAATAGGAAAAATCCGATCCCGATTCTCCCTCCCCGATACCATGTAACCATCGAAAATCTGCAACCGGTCGTGAATGGCGGACTCTATCCCATAAAAGCCATTCCCGGAGAAACCATCGAAGTCACGGCGGATATTTTCCGCGACGGACATGAGGAATGCGAAGCCCTCCTTCTTCATCGAGAGGTCGGAAAAAAAACCTGGAATAAATCCCCCATGGTTTTTGTGAACAACGATTCCTGGCAAGGGCAATTCATTCCCGAAAAAACCGGGCAATATGAGTTTACCGTCGAAGCCCGAACCGCGGGCAAAACCCTTTCCGCCAGTTTCGAAGAGCCTTTGCTCTATGAGCCATTTGGCCGCCTCCGGGTCGATCCCTCCCTGGTGCAGTTCAGTTCCTGGTATGTGATGTGGGCCCGTTCGCAAGGCACCGATCCCACGCGCAGCGCCACTTTCGCGGACATGCAGCGACGTCTCGTGGAAGTCAAGGAACTCGGCTTCGACGTGCTGTACCTGCCTCCGATCCATCCCATCGGCCGCACCAACCGCAAGGGAGCCAACAACAGTCTGAAAGCCAAACCCGGCGAACCCGGTTCTCCCTATGCCATCGGCAATGAAACCGGCGGACACAAAGCCGTCGATCCCGAATTGGGAACCCTCCAGGAATGTCGCGATTTTTTCAAACATTGCCGTAAGATGGGATTTACCATCGCCTTGGATTATGCCCTGAATTGTTCGCCGGATCACCCTTACGTCAAAAGCCATCCCGACTGGTTTTACCGCGAGAAGGACGGCACCATCAAATTCGCGGAAAACCCGCCCAAAAAATACGAGGATATCTATCCGCTCAATTTCTTCTGCAAGGATAGAGAAAAACAATGGCTTGAACTCAAATCCATTATCGAATTCTGGGTAGATATGGGCGTCACTATTTTCCGCGTCGATAACCCGCATACCAAGCCTTTCGGCTTTTGGGAATGGATGATCGCCGATATCAAGTCCCAGAATCCCGACGTGGTTTTTCTTTCGGAAGCTTTCACCCGCCCCAAACTCATGCGGCGCTTGGCTAAAATCGGGTTCGATATGTCCTATACCTATTTCACCTGGCGGACGGAAAGTGGCGAGTTGAGGGAATATCTCGAAGAGCTGACCGCCGGCCCCTCCCGCGAGTACATGAAACCCCTCTTTTTTCCCACCACCCCCGACATCCTGCCCCGGCAATTGCAGAACGCTCCTCCGGCTATGTTCAAAATCCGGTATGCCCTGGCGTCCACTCTTATCGGGGCCGGGGGTATTTACAACAGCTATGAATTGTGCGAAGGCACTCCCTACCCCGGCAAGGAGGAATTCAATTTCTCGGAGAAATACCAATACAAAGTCTGGGACTGGGACCGCCCCGGAAATATCAAACCTTTCATCCGCGCTTTGAACGAAATCCGCAGGGAACACAGCTCCCTGCATTTCTTTCGCAACCTGCGGTTTCACGACTGTTCCAACCCGCATTTGCTGGTGTACTCCAAGCGACATCAGCAAAATTTGTTGCTTTTCATCGTCAACCTCGATGCCCACCATACCCAGTCCGGATTCGTCCATCTGAATTTGGCGGAAATGGGCCTGGAAAGCGAAAACATCTTCGGTCTCTACGACCTGATGACCCACGAAAGTTATGTCTGGTCCGGAGCGTCCAATTATGTGGAATTGAATCCCCATAAAGAGGTGCTACACATTTTCAAGATTGAGAAGTTTTAAGAATTGGGCAGAATTCCACCCTCCTCAGAGCGCTACTCCCTTTTTCATGTAATTACCCGCTCAAACTCCCTATATTTGGGAAGATGCAGCCCGGCCTGCGGGCGTCTTGTTATTTTATGTTCTTCCGGGATCCAAGAGCGTATCGCCATCCTAAGGGAAGGGAGAAGATTTTATGGCCGATCAAGAACTGCGCATCGAATGCCCCTGCTGCAAAGCCGTTCTCATCGTGGATGCGGCCTCGGGAGGGGTAATCAAATCCACGCCCCACAAAGAGGCGCCTACCAGCCTGGAAAGCTTTCTCAAATCCGACAAAAACCGGCAGAGCGAACTTTCGCAGCGCTTCGCCGAGGCGAAGTTGAAAGAGGACGCCAAAATGGATTTACTCAATAAAAAATTCGAATGGGCGAAAAAGAACAAGGATAAGCTCCCGGATGTGCCGAAACCGGGCATCCAATGGGATTGAGTCTTGCGCTTCTCCTTTCTCCCATAGGATGATTTCTACAATGTCCGATTCTTCCACCGCATTTGAGATCATCCGCAGCGTAACCCGCACCATGGTGGACAATGATTCGGTGCAACCCGCTCTGGAAGCCATTGTCCAGCTCATCTCCGAGAAAATGCGCGTAAGCGTCTGTTCCATTTACCTCTATCAGCCCGATACGGGTTTGTTACGCTTAACCGCCTGTTGCGGTTTGAACCGGGATAAAATGGACGAAATCGCCATGGTCCCGGAAGAAGGTTTGGCCGGCTACATTTTCAGAACCGGCGAAGTCGTCAATATCGCGAACCCCAGCCAAGACAGCCGCTTCAAATATTTTCCCGCGCTGGGCGAGGAGAAGCTGAACAACTTTCTCGGTATCGCCATTCCACCGGAAACCCGGCGCAGCGTCGGAGTGCTGACCCTTCAATCCAGCGAGGCGGAACCCTTTCCGCCCACTATCGAAGATTTGGCCTATACCCTGGCGGCTCAGCTCGGCACCCTCATTGAAAATAAGATGCTGCGTTCTCCCGGCTCTTCTTCTTTTTTAGGCGAGTCGAGTTCCAAAAAGGAAGAATCACCCCCTTTTTTCCAGGCGCAAGTGGCCTTTGGAGGTATTGCCCAGGGAACCGTAGTCGTCTTGAAAACCCATCAAATCTGGGACACGATTTATTTCACCGAATCGGCTGATGCGGAAGCCGAAATCCAGATTTTCCAAAAAGCCCTGGAGGTGGCGAAAACGGAAAGCGAGTGGCTGCGAACCAAGGCAAGCCAGATTTTCGCCGAAATGGACGCCCGCATTTTTGAAACCCATTTGCTCATGTTATGCGATCCGGAATTCGTCGGCGCCATTGAGGGCCATATCCGGGAAAAGATGACCGCGCCTTTCGCGGTGAAGCTGGCGACGCGCAATCTCCTCAAAACTTTTGAAGGATCCAAAAGCGCCATTCTCGCTGCCAAGAGCGCGGATTTACAGGACGTGGCGTTAAGGCTCATCAACGCCCTGTTCGAAGTGAACGACCCGGATAAAATCCATGAAACCCCGCTGGAGGGAGCCATAGTCGCTTCCGTGGAATTATTGCCTTCCGATCTTATCTACCTGCAAACCAAGCGGCTGCTCGGAATCATTTGCGAAAAAGGCGGCAGCACCTCCCATGCGGCCATCCTGGCGCGTTCTTTGGGTATCCCCTGTTTCATGGGCGTTCCGGGCATCACCGCCTATCTGGAAAACGGCACTCCGGTTATCCTCGACGATAACTCCCGCCTCATCTATATCCGTCCGGATGCGCATGTGCTGCGGGAATACCAGCGTCTCAGGGCGGAGCTCGACCAACGCAAGCCCCCCCAGCACGCCGTCGACTCGCATACGCGCGACGGCCGCCTTATCCGCCTGCTGGGTAACATCTCCCTGCTCTCGGATATCGAGTTGATGCACAAATATGGATTGCAGGGCGTCGGTTTATACCGCTCCGAATTCCTGTTCATGATCCGTAATCACTTCCCGGAAGAGGACGTGCAGCTTGAGGTCTACCGCCAGGTGGTCAAGCGCTGTGAACCCCATGAGGTGACCATTCGGCTGCTGGACATCGGCGGCGACAAGCCTTTACGCTATTTCGATTGGGGCAAAGAAGAAAACCCCTACCTGGGCTGGCGCTCCATCCGCATGCTGCTGGCCCGTAGGGATATATTCATTCCTCACCTGCGCGCCCTGTTGCGGACTTCCATACAGGGAAACATGCGCATACTCATACCCATGATCACTCTCATGGCGGAGGTGAGGCAGACCAAAAAACTCATCAACGAAGTGCGCTTAGAATTGGAACAGGAATATGGGCACGCTTTTCCCCTTCCCCCTTTGGGGGCCATGATCGAAGTTCCCTCCGCCATCCTGCAGATTGAAGCCATTCTCGCGGAAGTCGATTTCATCGCCATCGGCACCAACGATTTGATCCAGTACCTCTTCGCCGTTGACCGGGGCAATGAAAAAGTGGCGGATTATTATCAGTCCTTCCACCCTCCCATGCTGGCGGCTTTGTGGAAAATCTGCGCAGCGGCGAAAAAAGCCGGAAAGCCCGTATCGGTATGCGGCGAAATGGCGGGGGATCCCTATGCCTTGCCGATACTGCTGGGACTGGGCCTGACCGATTTGAGCATTGCGCCCGCCGCCGCGGAAACCATACGCGACGCGATGGGAATGCTCGATACGAAATGCTGCTCGGATTTGCTGCAAAAATTGCTGGAATTGGAAACGGCCGAAGAGGTGCGTGAGGAAGTACGGCTTTTTCTCGGTCGGGAATGCCCGAACTGGCCCCAGCTCTAAAGCCGCGAGGGCGCGGACCCATCAGGCGCGGGTATGTAATTTCCCCATGACGGCGTTCACGCTTTTTTTGAAGGCGCCGTCTTTTTCCATGATTTTTTCGATGGTCTTGATGGCATGGACCACGGTGCTGTGGTCGCGGCCGCCGAAGCGCTGTCCGATGGATTTGAGCGACGCCGAGGTCAACTCTTTCATCAGGAACATGGCCAATTGCCGGGCCTGGGCCACTTCCTTGGTGCCCCTCCCCTGCTCGATGATTTTATCCACCTCGACGGTGAAATAATTGGCGACTTCGTTGGTAATCTCCTCGGGAGAGACTTTCTTATTGGGCCGGCTGGACGCGGTTCGATTGACGATTTCCCGCGCCAAATCCATGGTGATATCGGAATGCTTGATGGAAGCCTGTAACAGCAGCTGGCGAATGGCTCCTTCCAAAATGCGGATGTTGGAGTCGATGGCTTCGGCCAGATAGGAAATGATGTCCGAGGAAATATCCAGGTTGAGGACCTGGGCCTTACGATGCAAAATGGCTTCGCGCGTTTCCCTATCCGGAGATTGGATATCCACGAACAAGCCCCATTGAAATCGGCTTACCAACCGGTCTTCCAATCCGCGCAGCTCTCCGGGCGGAGAATCGCTGGTGAGGACGATTTGCTTGCGGCTTTGGTGCAGGGTATTGAAGATATGGAAGAACTCCTCCTGGGTTCTGTCCTTTCCGCTCATGAATTGCACGTCGTCCATGAGCAGGAGGTCGACTTCGTTGCGGTAGAAATTCGAAAGCTCGTTGATGCGGTTATGCTGGATGGACTCCACGAATTCGCGGTAAAAGGTCTCGGAAGTAACGTAACGCACCTTTTTATTGGGAAACTCGGCCGATACGGAGTTGCCGATGGCCTGCAAAAGATGGGTTTTCCCCAACCCTACGCCCCCGTAAATGAGTAACGGATTGAATTTGGTTCCGCCGGGATCGCGCGCCACCGCCTGAGCGGCCGAATAGGCGAATTGCGAGTTGCTTCCCACCACATATTCTTCGAAGGTATAGTTGGGATTGAGGTCGATGGCCGGCATGGAAGAAAAAGAGGCGGAGGCCCGGACGACGCCGAAATTGGGCGGCAACTTGCGCAAATTGACGCGTACGTCACGGCCATTCGATTCCTGGAAGCAATGTTCGATAAGCCCCAGATAACCCTTGGTCAAATGATCGAGGTCGATATTGCCGGGCACACCCAGGTTCAATTGGAACTCGCTCAGCTCGAGGACTTTCAAAGGAGCGACCCATTGCCGGAAGGCGTCTTCCGAAAGCTTTTCCTTCAATGAGGAAAGGCATAATGTCCAACTATTCGTCGAGGTGGCGGAAGGAATCAAGCAACCTCCTTTCGGGCACGTAAAAAACGAAATTCCCGCCGACGGTGGGAAGGGATAAAGATTTAGTAATTTTTCGCCTCCGTACGGAATCAGACGGTCGTCACTTCGCTACTTGTTTTGCGGGCTTTGCGTCCGGACCCTTTCAGCCAAACTGCCTGCCCTATATAGAGATAGAGAGGGTGGAGCCGAAAAAACGGGAAAATTGGGGAGTGCCGTCCATCTCTTTCTTGCGGAATCACTCGTTAAAGCGTTAAGATGCGTAGAATAGGCTTGGTTTCGTACCCGCGCCGGGACGGAATTTTTGAAATGGGCCGCAACAGGAGATTATATGACTTGGGTTTTTACCCCATGGCAAACTGTGGATTATATCGTATTGGCCATCGCCCTGGGGCTTTTGTTAATCCATTGGGCCTGGTGTAGCTATTTGGCTTATCCCATGGAACTGGAAAAGCAATTGAAAAGCGGGAAATCCTGGGTCTATGTCCCTCTCCATTGGACCAAGGGCCGAAAATTCTCCCTGGCCCTAGTCACCCGCCTCTTGCTGGCCGCAACGAGTGCCGGCCAAATCGGCGTTCTCCATCACTTTTTCCCCTTTCCCCATTGGGGAGTTGCAGCCGGCGCCTTTATCGTCACTCTGCTCGTGCTATGGCGTCTACAGCGGTTTTGGGTGATGAGGCGGTATAAACAGGAAGAGGACGTTTATTTTCGCATGCACGATCAATTAAGGGACAAGCTAAGCCAGGAAGGGAAATTTCCCGCCGAAATGGCTTTTAAGAGCCTGGCCACCTACCAATTCCAGATGTACTTACGCAAGGCGGACGAAGCGGGAAACTTTCTGAGCGCTTTGAAGCGGGAAAAGAAAAGCGCCCAGGGCCAAAATAATCTGCCTCAATTGGAAGCCGTCTAGAAAGCTCCGATCGGGTCCGCCTAATTTGCTACAATTGGGTTGGATTGACCATGCCCTTTTCATCGTCCCTGCCAGCCCACCCGAACGCATGCCTGCCATGATTGCCGACTCTACTATGGCGACCCGCGAAGAAAGGGATTGGAAGGAGCGTCTGCTCGCCAACCACATCGACAATCCCCGGGATTATGCGTCTTTCGTTTTAGGTAAGGTCTCGAGAACCTTCGCACTCAACATCCATGTGCTACCCGCCTCACTGCGCCGCCAAGTTTTACTGGCCTACCTTTTCTGCCGTATGGCGGATACCTTGGAGGACGACACCCTTTTGCTTCCCCAGGTTAAAACCGGAATGTTACGGGGATTCGCAGGATTATTCCGCGAAGGGATAGGCTTCGACGCGCAATTCCACGATTTCCAAAGTTCGCTTCCAGTCGAATGGAAAGACTCGGAAAAATGGGACCATTTGCTGCTCTATCATTCCCACTGGATATTCAACGAATACCATCAGATCGGGCCCAAGGCACGGGCCATTATCGCGCGATGCGTAGTGGAAATGTGCAACGGCATGGCCGAGTTCGCCCACAAGCAGCATGTCATCGCCAAAGACGACGCCTTCATCGAAACCGTCGAGGAGTTGGACCGGTATTGTTATTTCGTCGCCGGCACGGTGGGAATCATGCTGGGAGAGTTATTCGCGACCCACACTCCCCTCATCGGCGCTTCCCGCTTGCGCAAACTGAAAGCCCTTTCAGTTTCCTTCGGATTGGGTCTGCAGTTGACCAACATTCTCAAGGATATTCAGGCGGACGGGGAAAGGAACATCTCTTTCATCCCCGGAGCCATGCTGCGGGAAAGAAATCTCAACGCCTCGGTATTGCTCTTACCCCAGAACCGCCGGGAGGCGGAGCCGGTGCTGCATGCGCTCATCGACAAGGCCCGACTCCATCTCGAAGACGCATTGGAATATTCCTGCCTACTCCCCCGCTTCGAACCTCGGCTACGCCTATTCTGCCTATGGCCGCTTTTCATGGCCGTGGAAACCCTGGTATTGGCCGCGGAAAACCAAAACGCCCTCCGCCCCGAAGTCAAAGTGAAGATAAAACGCGAACAGGTAGAACGTATCATCCGCATTACGGGCCTGGCCTGTTGGTCCAACTTTCTTCTACGCCGACTTTTCCGTAAGCGCCTGGAACGCCTGGATGCCGCCTTATCGGCCTACCTTACCGCTTGAAGATGCTGAGCAAAGCCAACCTGCTGCGCCTTATCATGGTCATTACGGCTTTCGCCGCGGACCAATACACCAAATGGCTTGCGCGTAAGCATTTTTCCTTCGCCGGAGGCGAGCCGGACTATTGGAAAGTGGAGCCCATACTGGGCGAGTGGCTGCGCTTTCGGCTTGTCTTTAATGAAGGAGCCGCCTTCGGACTTTCCCCCCAATCCCTATTCCCCTTTTTGCATCCCAGTCTCTTTTTCGGCCTGGTGACCCTGATTGCCGTAATCGCCTTGGGCATCTATTACTTCCGTCTCCCCGCATGGGAGGGAACCACGCGAACCGGCATCGCCCTCATTCTCGCGGGCGCCTTCGGGAATTTCGCCGATCGCATGGCGCTCCACAAGGTCACCGATTTCATCGATGCGGGCGTGCCGGGATTCAACCCGCGCTGGCCCACATTCAATCTCGCCGACGCGTATGTGTGCGTGGGCGTGGCTTTGATATTGATACTGCCGTTATTCCGTTCTCCCGGTCGGGGGGAAGGGGAAGTTACGTCTAACCCAGTTGCTTAAATTGGTCTTTCTGGAAACCTTTGCCATTCCAACTTGGGCCCGAATAACATCTTGAATAGCCAATAGAAACAACCCCGGGTCTTTAGGCAATGTCAATCAGGGCTAAATTGGTAGGGGCGAAGAAAATTAAATTCCACAGAAAACAAGCAGTACCGCATTCATGGATTATTACAGCCTCATAAAACTTCGCAGTACGCATCCTGCCTGGCGCCTGCTCGCGGCGGAACATGCGCCACTGGTGGTCGGATTTCTACATAAGAATTTCATAGAACCCAACATCCGTAATTTTTCCGAATCGGCATTGGCATCACGTCTGGAGGACTATTTATATCCGCTTCGCGATGCCCAGACGGGCCTCTTCCCGAAAAGCGCGGAAGCCTATTTGGGAGATTGGGCCGATGACAAGCGGGGGTGGCTTCGCAAATACTATCCGGCCGACAGCGACGAAGTCCATTTCGATTTGACGCCGGCCGTCGAAAAAGCCGTCGAGTGGCTGGAAGGGCTCAGGCGGAAGCAATTCGTAGGCACGGAGTCGCGCCTTATGACGATATTCGCCTTGTTACGACAGATGGTGGAAGGCACGGAGGCCAGTCCGGAGACGCGCATCGCCGAATTGGAAAAAAAGCGCGCCCAAATCGATGCCGATATTCTTCGACTACGCGAAGGCCAGGTCGATTTGATGGAGGAAACCCAGATAAAGGATCGCTTTCAGCAAATGGCGAACACGGCGCGCGGACTGTTGTCGGATTTCCGTGAAGTGGAGCAGAATTTCCGCGAGCTCGACCGGCAAGTCCGGGAACGCATCGCTTTGTGGGAAGGAAGCAAAGGGGAATTGCTGGAAGAAGTTTTCGGGGAACGGGAAGCCATTGCCGATTCCGACCAGGGCAAGAGCTTTAGGGCTTTCTGGGATTTTTTGATGTCCCCATCGCGACAAGAGGAACTTTCCAAACTCCTGGAAATGGTATTCGACTTGCCGGCAGTGCGGCAATTGGAACCCGATCGGCGTCTGGCGCGCGTCCATTACGATTGGCTCGAGGCGGGCGAAGTGGCGCAGCGCACGGTGGCGCGACTTTCGGAACAGCTTAGACGCTATCTGGACGACAAGGCCTGGATGGAAAATCGCCGCATCATGAACTTGTTGCGCGAGATTGAACAAAACGCCTTGGCCGTGCGCGGCAATGCACCCGCCGAAACTATCATGGAACTGGATGAGGCCGCGCCTTCGTTGGAATTGCCCATGGAGAGAACCTTATATAGCTCCCCGGTCAAACCTCTTATCCTTGAACGAGTAACCGCTGAAGGCCAGGCGACTTTCGACATCGATGCGCTTTTCGACCATGAATACGTGGATAAGGAAAGATTACGGATGGCGATTCGCAGGTGCCTGGAGACCCGCTCGCAGGCCACCCTGGGAGAAATTGTGGCGATTCACCCATTGGAGCAGGGTTTAGCCGAAATCGTGGCCTATCTCACCCTGGCTACGGAAGAGCAGGTGGCCATTATGGATGAATCCCGGCCGGAAACGCTGCTTTGGACCGATGGCGAAGGAATTAAACGCCAGGTAACCTTGCCTCTAGTGCTCTTCAGTCGTTAGATTTTTCCATGTGAATGCCCAGGACTCGAACCAAGCTTTTTCCCAGATTCTCATCGGGCTGCTCAAAGGCATGCTTTACTCCGATGCCGACGCCGGTCGCTGGCAAGCCCTGCTGCAATTGCAGGCCCGCGTGCGCGACCATGTAGCCGTGCTCGGACTGGAACTGGTTTTGGATGAAGCCGAAGGTTACGCCTATCTCAAGCAACGCCCCGCCATCGAGGGGGAACCCGAACTTCCGCGTTTGGTGGTACGCCGACAACTCGGCTATTCCGTAAGCCTATTGCTGGCTCTCCTGCGGAAAAAACTGGCCGAATTCGATGCCCTTGGGGAGGACAGTAAGCTGGTTCTGTCACGCGCCGAAATTGCGGAAATGGTCAAGGTATTCCTTCCCGACACCGGTAATGAAGCCCGATTGATGGATAAACTCGACAGCCACATTTCGAAAACCGCGGAGCTGGGTTTTCTCCGCCGCCTGAAAGGCGACGACAGCCGCTTCGAAGTGCGCCGCATTCTGAAAGCCTTCGTGGATGCCCAATGGCTGCAGGAATTCGGAAGCCGCCTGGAAGCTTATCGCTCCCATGCACAGGAAGCCTTATCCGATAACACCTCCGATACTTCGCCTATACGGCCTGGGGAGGCGTCTTGATCGGTAATTCGGAACCGCTCCAAACCCAATTGGAATGGGTGGAAAAAGACGAATTGGCCGGCTTCAGGCTTCAGCGTCTCGAGCTTTTCAATTGGGGTACATTTAACCAGAATATCTGGTCTTTTGATCCCGCGGGCAAAAACGCGCTGCTCACCGGCGATATCGGATCCGGAAAATCGACCGTGGTGGATGCGGTGGCCACCTTGCTCGTGCCGCCGCAAAAGGCGGCTTATAACAAAGCGGCGGGAGCCGAGTCCAGGGAACGTACGCTGCGATCGTATGTCCTGGGTTATTATAAATCCGAACGACAGGAAAGTTCGGTTTCAGCCAAGCCGGTAGCGCTCCGGGACACCGGGACCTATTCCGTACTCTTGGGCCGCTTCTTCAATGCCGGCTTCAACCTTTCGGTTACCTTGGCCCAGGTATTCTGGCACAAGGACGCCGAGGGACAGCCCGCGCGATTCTATGTGGTGTGCGACGGACCTTTGGCCATCGCCACGCATTTCACGCAATTCGGAACCGACATCCAGGCCTTGCGCAAACGCCTTCGGGCTTTGCCCAACGTGGAACTGTTCGAAACCTTTCCGCCCTATGCCGCGACCTTCCGCCGCCGCTTCGGCATCGCCAATGAGCAGGCGCTCGATCTTTTCCACCAGACCATTTCCATGAAATCGGTTGGCAATCTCACGGAATTCGTGCGGCAGCACATGCTTGAATCATTCGAGGCAGAGCCGCGCATCACCGCCTTGATCGGGCACTTCGACGACCTCAACCGGGCGCACGAAGCCGTGCTGACGGCCAAGATGCAGGTGGAAAGACTGACACCCCTGGTAGAAGATTGCCGCCGGCACCGCGAACTCGCCGCGGAATCCGATTCGTTGCGCAATTGCCGCAACGCCCTGGACGCCTGGTTCGCGGGAATCAAAGGCGCACTGTTGTCCAAGCGCCGGGAAAACCTGGAATCGGAAGCGTCCAAGCTGGAAGCCCGTCTCGAAACTGCCAAGGAACGATTGGCTGGCCATAAAGCGAAACGCGATGAAATCAAACTGTCCATCGCGGAAAACGGCGGCGATCGGCTCGAACGGCTACGCTCCGAAATCAGCCGGACGGCAAAGGATAAAGAGGAACGTCACCGTAAAATGGATCAATACCGGTCGCTGGCCGAACTGGCCGGGTTACCGGAACCCGACTCGACGGATGCCTTCCTCGCCAACCGCCTCGCTCTGGAAACCGGCCTCGAGGAGTCCGAATCGCGTGAAGCCGATTTGCAGAACGCCCGCACCGAATCCGAAGTGCGGTTTCGGGGCCTGCGCGATCAACATGACTCGGTTGAACATGAGCTGACCTCGCTGCGCTTGCGCCGCACGAACATACCCACGCATATGCTGGATTTACGGGCGGAGCTGTGCCGCAGCCTGCAATTGGAGGAAGGACTGTTACCCTTTGCCGGGGAACTCATCCAGGTCCGGGCCGAAGAGAGCGATTGGGAAGGTGTTACGGAAAGGCTATTGCACAACTTCGGACTATCTTTGCTGGTTTCCGACGACCTTTACCTCCGCGTGGCCGGGTGGGTGGATAAGACCCACCTGGGCAAGCGGCTGGTCTATTACCGAGTGCGCGAAAATCGCACGGCATCCCCGGGCCGTGCCACAGCGCAATCGCTGGTAAGCAAACTCACCGTGAAGTCGGACTCCCACTTCTACAAATGGCTGGTCAACGAACTCGAGCGCCGTTTTGATTATGCCTGTTGCGTATCGATCGAAGATTTCCGGCGCGCGGAAAAAGCCGTTACCCCCTCGGGTCAAATAAAAGGCACCGGAGAGCGGCACGAAAAGGACGACCGCCATGGCATCGGCGACCGCTCGCGCTATGTATTGGGCTGGGCGAATGAAGCCAAAATCGCCGCTCTGGAAAAACAGAGAACCGATTTGCAAAAGCGCCTGCAAATTCAGGGTGAGGAGCTGGCGACAACGATTTCCGACCAAAGCACCCTGAAGGAAAAGCAAAACCGTTTGCAGCAACTTTCGGTATTCGAAAATTTCCGTGAATTGGATTGGAAGCCCCTCGCGCTGGAATTACAGAGACTCGAGGAGGAAAAACGCGCCCTGGAAGCCGCCTCCGATAAATTGCGCGCTCTCGAAAACCAATTACGGGACGTCGAAACGGCACAAAAAGAAACCGAGAATGATATCGAGGACTTGCAACGCAACCGGGAACGCACCCGTTTGAAACAAGAGCAGGCCGTGGAACAGGCCGCCGAATGCGCCGCGCTCGTCTCGAAAGCATCCGAGGAGGTGAAGTCCTATTATCCCCGCCTGGAAGCCCTGCGCGCAGAGGAATTGGGGGAAGCGGCATTGACGGTGGAGTCGTGCGATAATCGCGAGAAGAACATGCGCGAGAAGCTGCAAGCGCGCATCGACAAGCAAGCTCAGCGCATCAAGCGGATCGAGGAGAATATCATCAAGGCCATGGCCGATTACCGCAAGGACTATCCCCTGGAAACCCGGGAAGCGGATGCCTCGTTGGACGCCGCGGATGAATACGCCGCCATGCTCGACCGTCTGCTTACCGACGACTTGCCGCGCTTCGAGAAGCGGTTCAAGGAGTTACTCAACGAGAACACCATACGCGAAGTAGCCAACTTCCAATCGCAACTTGGCCGGGAGCGGCAAACCATCAAGGAACGCATCGAACTCATCAACCGGTCCCTCCGCGAAATCGACTACAACCCCAACCGCTATATCATTCTCGAAGTGACCGCGAGCATGGACGCCGACATCCGGGATTTCCAGCACGACTTGCGCGCCTGCACGGAAGGCGCTCTCACGGGATCCGAAGACGAAGCCTACTCGGAAGGCAAGTACCTGCAAGTCAAGCGCATTATCGAACGCTTTCGCGGGCGTGAGGGCACGGCGGAATTGGATCGCCGCTGGACAAAAAAAGTCACCGACGTGCGTAACTGGTTCTCTTTCTCCGCCTCGGAGCGCTGGCGGGAAGACGACAGCGAACACGAACACTACACCGATTCGGGCGGCAAATCCGGCGGACAGAAGGAAAAGCTGGCCTATACCGTTCTGGCCGCAAGCCTGGCCTATCAATTCGGCCTGGAATGGGGAGCCACGCGTTCCCGCACCTTCCGCTTCGTGGTCATAGACGAGGCCTTCGGGCGCGGCTCCGACGAATCCACCCGCTACGGGCTGGAGCTTTTCAACCGCCTGAATCTGCAATTGCTGATCGTAACCCCTTTGCAGAAAATACAGGTGATCGAACCCTATGTTTCCGGCGTAGGCTTTGTGTACAACGAGGCGGGCCGCTCCTCCATGCTGCGCAATCTCACTATCGAGGAATACCGCGCCGAGCGCGACAAGCGCGACGCCTGAAATCTCCATGCCCTGGACCACCCCAGCCGATATACGCGCCCGCCTGCGAAAACATTGGGACAGGGGCACGCTCCTTTCGGCGCGACTTACGGGTGAAAACCCGTTTCCCCTAAAAATCTCCCTCGCCAAACCTTCGAGTCAAGACTTCTCCGGAAATTTCGAGGGTGTCCGCAATTGGATACGCGAGTTGGAAGAAGGATCCTTGGCCAAGCTGGGGTACGGCTATTCCATCGAATGGACGGAAATCAGCCATAGGCAACTGGGACGTAACCGTATCCCGGCCTCCGCGAGCATACCAAGCGAAAACGATGCCTTGCGTTTGCTTGGAAAACGATCCGAAACGGAACGCTTTGCACAATTGTGCCAGAAAACGCTGACCGTTTTTCCACAATTGCAGGAATGGCTGACGGCCAAACCCCATTCGGCGCTAAAACATGCCGATTGCTGGGATTCCATTCTAGCCGTACTGGATTGGTTCAAGCACAATCCCCGCTCGGGCCTTTATTTGCGGCAGGTGGACATCCCCGGCGTGGATACCAAGTTCATCGAAAGGCGCAAAGGGCTTTTTTCCGAATTGCTGGGCCTAATACTAACCGAACCCGCCGGTGAGAAAACCCCATTAGGCGCGCGTCATTTCGAGGCCCGCTTTGGCTTGCGCACAAAACCCATATTGATGCGATTCCGTTTCCTGGATACATCCCTGTTTCAGGCCAACCTTTCCGACATCTCCTCCCCACTGAATGAATTCGGCTCCTTAAATCCCCCCTGCCGGAATGTTTTCATTACCGAAAACGAAATAAACGGGTTGGCGTTTCCCTCGCTGCCCGACAGCATGGTACTCTTCGGTCTCGGCTACGGAGTAGATTGCCTGGCGCATATACCCTGGTTACGGGAAAAACGGCTTTTTTATTGGGGCGACATCGACACCCACGGCTTCTCCATCCTCAATCGCCTGCGCTCCATTTACCCCGAGACGCGTTCCTTTCTCATGGACAAGGAAACATTTTTGACCCATAAATCCTTATGGGTGGAGGAAGCAAGCCCCTTCAAGGGAACGCTGCCCCGGCTCCTTCCCGAAGAGTCCGCCGTCTTTTCGGATTTGTCCGGCAACGTATCCGGTTATCATGTCCGCCTGGAGCAGGAGCGCATTTCCTTCGGTTGGGTGGTAGAGCATGTGCATCGGTTATTGTCATAGGCTTGGCTCTGCCGGGACAGTTTTTGTCCTACCACCTAGTTTAGGTTTGGGTTATGACACCGCAATTCTGGACCCAAAAGTGGATGGATCGTTTCCACCACCAATTTATTCGCCATACTAATAGCAGCCCTTACTCCGACCCCGGGTTCCGGCCTGACTACGGGTATCTGGAAAAATTCCTGATGGCGCATCCCAAATCGCCGACCCAAATCGGCGAAACAGAGCTGCGCGAATTTATCCAGTCGAAGGATAATCCCGGCTCGATTTCCATCAAGATCAAATCGCAATTACCCACCCTGTCGCTATTTTACCGGCAAACCATCCCCTCTACCCCGCATTTGGAATTACTGGAAGCGGTAACCGGAGAATTACGGGTCCAATCCAGGGGGGTACAGAGCGAAAATTGGCTGAAAAAGGCCGAACTGGAAATGAAGGCGCGAAACCTAAGCCGGGAAACGTTGAAAAATTACCTGCATGCCATCCGCCGTTATCTGTCGGCACAACCGGGAAACCCGGCCGTAGCCTCCGCCAGTATGGTGAAAAAGCACTCATTGCATTTACTGAATGAGGAGAAACTTTCGGCTTCCACGGTAAACCTGCATTTGGCGGCCCTGGGTTTTTTCTTCACCCATGTGGCACGCAATCCGATGCTGTGGCAAGGGGTGAAGCGATTGAAGGAACCCAAAAAGCTACCGAAGGTGTATTCGTCAGGGGAAGTAAAGCGGTTACTGGAGGCCGTGGAGAATACCAAACATCGACTATTGTTGTCGCTGGCTTACGGATGGGGCTTACGTGTGCAGGAAATCGTGCAATTAAAGGTTACGGATATCGATTGGGAAAGGAAGCTGATACGGATTCGGGGAAAAGGCTCGAAGGATAGGCAGGTAATGCTGGGAGAGAATGTGGGCATGCTTTTGCAGGAATATGCGGCGAGGCGCCCAGGCCTGCGGTTTGTTTTTGAAGGGCAATTGGAAGGCAGGCCCTATTCGACGCGCTCTGCGGAGAAGATTTTTCATCAGGCGCGAGCCAAGGCAGGGCTACGGCATTTGGGTGGTTTACACGTTCTGAGGCATAGTTTCGCGACTCATCTGCTGGAACAGGGGGTCGATTTGCGCTATATTCAGTCGCTTTTGGGGCATTCCAGTAGCAAAACCACAGAAATTTATACGCATGTTTCTGCTACGCATATCGCCAAAATCGAAAATCCGCTGGACAGGCTGGTAAAGGAACATAGTCGGAACCAAGGGTTGGATAATGTTACCTTGGGTACGTAGTCGGAACTGGGTGTATGTGGAGGGGACCGACTAGAGGGAGTTGTCCTCAATTGGCGGGGGCGGTCCCACCACAGTGAGATCGTCCATGGTTTCCAGGACGAAAGCTCCCTGTAGGTATTCTCTTCTTTTAGTCCTTCGGGAATACTTGTATTCCAAGAAGGACGTAGAAGAGAATACCAGGGATTCTTCCTACGGAAGAATCCCGTTAGGACCGCCTCGGCTGCGGGAAAATGCCGCAAGAAGTTGCGGGGACAGAATTTGTCCACCCTCCTAGGCTAACTTCTTGCGGAACACCTTGATCCGGAGTCTCTATGCATTACCCTGCAGCCCCCGCCAACTCAGCCAGCCGCTACGCGTCTTCTGCCCTACGGGGCGGACAACAGCGACCTATGGCGGCTCGGCAAAGCCAAAGGACAAGCCTTTCGCCTCGCCCAAATGCCTCTGCTCCTCGTAGCAGGCGTTCAACCGGACCCGGAATCAGGGTCCCCTTGTCCCCAATTCCGGGTCTCGGTTTCCCGCATCCTACGCAGTCCTTGATTTGGATGCTATCATTATCACATCAAGGATTGCGTAGGACTGCTACGGTCGCGCCGGCACTTCGCCATAGGCGCGACCGTTGTGTGACATTTTGCAGGTAAGTATCGCCTTAGTGACTAGCGTCACCGAGGCATAAAAATGCTACTTTATGGGCGAATAATGCAAATTCTAATTACAAATAAATTCAGTCACATAATTGCTATTGCAACTTTGGCTATCGCATCCTGCACTGGTAAAAGCAGCAACCGGAATGCTGATTCACTCTCAAAAAATGAATTTTTAGATCTTTACCGGTTATCTAATCTGAGCAATGTTATTTGCAACAGAATAGAAGAAGGGACAGTAAAAAGAATTGCTATTAAGCCCAGGGTTTATGAAATGTTGAACCAATCCGAAAAAGAAATAATCGAAGAATGCTTAATTTTAAAACGAGTAATTGTCGATACCAGTAGGACTCGGGTTTCAAGAAATTCGTACATATATGATTCGACAATTTACTTCGACTTTAGGATAATTTCTCACGAAGGTTCCCAGTATCTTTCTGCCTGGTACCCATTGGGTTTTGGAATGGATTGTGGAACAGGAACACTTTTTGAAAAATATGAATTAATTAAAACCGATTCGAAGTTAGTGGTTGGCGAAAAGATAGAGGATAATTTTTGAAAAATCGCCCATAAATCAACTAATGCACCTGCAAAACGCTCACACAACAACGCACAGGGTGCTCCGTGCGGGACAAGCCCGCACTCTGGGGCTACGCCCAAACGGTTTTTCGAGTTGGGCTGGCAGGTCACAAGGCATCCTCATGGCGCCCGCTAAGGCGGGCTTGTTCCGGTGCTCTTGTTCACTGCATGCTGCGGGCGAAGCCTACGGGGGGACGATAACGTACGTTTTGTTTCGCAAAAATGAAGAGGCTCCTCAGTCTGATTAGATTTGAAGTTACCACACTTTAACCCTAGTTCAGAAAGAGGAGCACATGGAAAATATAATCCAAATCAACCAGGACCAAATCCGGAATC
>JBGTHM010000019.1:0-154106 GCA_041746255.1 Fibrobacteria bacterium
CCAAAATCCGTACCCAAAGTGACCGGCAATGAGTAACTTCTAATCGGTTGAAATCCGGTCCATGGTGACCGGCTATGACAAGGGTGGCTGTCGGTCACTTTGAACCGGATCGCCCGGTCACTTTCACCGGATTCTGCAGGTAGCGAAGACAATGGCGTGCATGTAGGTATTAACGGTAAATATCCGGAGTCTGGCGCCCGCATGCAATGGTGCACCGGCAAGAACAGTTGGAAATGGGAAAACAAACAGCGAACCGACAAAAATCATTGCGGCGAAGGCAAGATTTCGCTGGATGTCCCCTCCGCGGGCGAGCATACCATTTCTTTTTCGCTGCGCGAAGATGGCTTTGAAATGGACAAATGGCTGATGACGAAAAACGCCAGTTATTCGCCAACGGGAGCGGGCCCGGCGGAAAGCACTACGAAAGGGGGAAGCACCGCTCTGAGATTGGATGCGGGAAATCCCAATGGAATGAGGGCTTTTAAAGTGGAAAACCCTCTGGCCAACACCTATTATAAGATTGACGGGAGAAATATCCCGAATAATGCCCCTCAGAAGCTAGCAGAGGGTTTGTACATCTTGCGCCGGGATTAATGGTGAAAAGGGAAGGCCGATTCGGGGAGCGAATCGGCCTTTTTTGTCCAACAGGATGTCGAGAAAAGGCGAGGACTTTAAAAGGGTAAGTCGTCTTCCGCAGCGGGCGGCATGCTCGAAGGTTGATAAGCCGATCGGCCGCCTCTATCCTGGGATTGTTCGCGTGGCGGCTCCTGGCTGAAGGAGTCTTCTCCGCCACCCTGATTGAAACCACCTTCCCGGTTACCCCCGGGTTTACCAAGCATCACCATGGAATCGCCCACGATTTCGGTGGTATAACGTTTGTTACCGTTTTGGTCGTCCCAGGAACGGGTTTGCAGACGGCCTTCGATATACACTTGGGACCCTTTGTGTAAGTACTTTTCCGCGATTTCCGCCAAGCCTCTCCACAAAACGATGTTATGCCACTCGGTTTTATCCACCTTTTGGCCGTCACGGTTGGTGTAGCTTTCCGAGGTCGCGATGGAAAAGGAGGCTACCTTTACTCCGGACGGAATAGCCCGCACATCCGGATCTTTGCCCAAGTTTCCAATCAACATTACTTTATTCAACGAGCCCATTTTATTCTCCTGCTTCTCCCCGAATCGGAAATAACCCGGGGGCACTTTAGCATCAAGTTAAGTACTTTTACCTCACCAGGAAATCCCCGTAAGGCAGCATGCAAAATAGCAAATTAAAGGTCCGGCTCCCCGTGGAAAGGCTGGAAAAGTGTTGGCCGCAACCCCTTAAAAACGCCAGAATCGGGGCGGTTCTCCACCCCGCATCGGTTTCCGCCGGCCTCACTCACACCTCCCGCATTCTGAAATCCCACGACGGTAATCTCTTCCGCCTGGGGGCGCTGTTCGGTCCCCAACACGGATACCTCGGCCAAACCCAGGACAACATGATTGAGTGGCAGGGATATACCCATCCCCAATGGGGGATCCCCGTTTACAGTCTCTACGGGGAGCACCGGGAGCCGACGGCCGAAATGCTCAGCGGCCTCGACGCCCTATTCATAGACTTGCAGGATGTGGGTGCTCGCTATTACACCTTCATTTGGACCTTGTATTTGTGCATGCGGGCATGCGAGAAAGCGGGCATTCCGGTTATCGTCAGTGATAGGCCCAATCCCTTGAATAATGTGACGGTGGAAGGCCCCATACTCCATCCGGAATACCGTTCCTTCGTCGGCTTGCATCCCATTCCGGTGCGCCATGGCAAAACCATCGGCCAGTTGGCGGAACAATTCCAAAAGGAGGCGTTTCCCGAATGCAACCTAATCGTACTTTCCATGGAAGGTTGCGAAAGGGACATGTGGTTCGATGAAACGGGCCTTCCCTGGGTTTTGCCGTCTCCCAACATGCCCACTCTCGACACGGCCATCGTCTACCCCGGCATGTGCCTTTTCGAAGCCACGAATGTTTCGGAGGGGCGAGGTACCAGTCGGCCTTTCGAGCTTTTCGGAGCGCCCTTCATCCACGGAGAAGACTTTACCCAAAAGCTGAATGCCTTAAATCTGCCCGGGGTGTTTTTCCGGGAGGCTTACTTCCAGCCGACTTTCCATAAATTTCAGGGAGAGTTGTGCCAGGGAGCGCAATTTCATGTACTTAACCGAAACGAATTTCTTCCCTTCGCCACCGCCGTGGAAATTCTCAAGCTGCTACGGAGGGAATATCCCGAGTTCCGTTGGAAAGAACCTCCCTATGAATATGAATACCATAAGTTACCCATCGAGATTTTAATTGGTGGGCGGCTAAACTCTATTTTCCCGGATGGATAACCGCACCTTAACGGCATTCTTTTTATGCGCAGGTTATGGACAAAGACTGCGTCCCTTAACCGACCGCATTCCCAAGCCGCTCATCCCGTTTCAAGGAATCTCGGCGCTGGAATGGAATTTCCGGGCGGCGCAAAAACTCATGGCCGCCCAAAGTCTGGTGAATGCCCATCACCTTCCGGAAAATGTGGAGATGGAAGCGCGTCGACTGGGCATGCCCGCTTTATATGAACGCGAGATAATGGGGACGGGCGGTTGTCTCTGGAATGCCCGCCATCTTTTGACGCAAACGGATGGGTTCCTGGTGCATAACGCCGATTTGGTGCATAACATCGACTTGGTGCAATTATACGAGGAGCACAAGCGTTCGGGAAATATCGCCACGTTGGGAGCATTGTTTCGGCCCGCCATCAATTCCTTGAGCTGCAGCCAGGGAATGCAGCTTTTGGGAGTGCACCAATACCAAGAATTCGATCATAGAGATGAAATGACCCGTCTCACCTTTTCCGGCATCGCTTTTTACAACAGAGAGTTCCTTCAATTTGTGGAGCCGGGCTGCGAAGACATCAAGGCGTATTGGGTCAAGGCGCTGGAAGCGGGGGAGCGCATCGGCCTGGTTAACTTGACCCATACTGCAGCCTGGTACGATTTCGGAACGCCGCAAGGATTATGGGATACCGCCCGCTTTATGATGGAAGCCACCGGAGAATACAGCTTCAATTATTATCCGCTCTTGCGTGAGCCCCGTCCTTATATCGCCAACGAGGCAGGGCAGGACGATTTGCCGGAGGCGTTGCGTAACGTGCTGGTGATGGAAGAAAGCGCCACCCCGATAATGCCCGGAACCGCCGACCGTATCATCGGGCGTGATTTTCAATGGGAGATCGTTCCCTGAAGCCTCATTTGGTCTTCTATTCCTACGACTTCCAGCAAAATCCCTGGTGCGGGGGCGGCGGAGCCTATCGTGATTTCGAGGTGCTGAGGCGTCAGGGAGAATTCTGGGAATCGATAACTCTGTATGTTGGAAGTTACCCCGGATGCCGAGAGACGGTAACCGACGGCTTGCGGATAATTCCCTTGGGATTCGGGCGAGGTACTTATCTTCTATCGCGACTGACCTACTCTCTGATGGCCAACTTGAACATGCTTTTCCAGCGTGGCAAGGTTTTGGGAAATGCCTTGTCCATATACGCGCCACTCCCGGCCATCCTGTTTTTCCCTAGCCGCTCCTTTCTGGTATTGCATCACTATGTGGGCGCGCAGTCCATGCGCAAATTCGGGTCCCTGGGAGTGATCGCATATATAGCCGAGCAGGTTATGCTGCGTGGTTTGCGCCATGCCTTGGTTTCCAACCGCATGCTGGCCGAAAAGATTCGGAAATTAAACGGCAAAGCCAAACTGTTGAAGACCACGAACGGTTTCGATGAAACCTTGCTGGAGCGAAAGGCAGTGGAGAAGGATTTCATTCTTTTCATGGGGCGTTTCGACGTTTATATGAAGGGCATTGATCTTCTGGTAAAGGGCTTTGCAAAAGCCGTTACAGGAAGAGATAAGGGTATGCGGCTCATCCTTGCCGGGCGCTCCTCGCCGGCGACTCAAGCCGAAGTTATCGGTTTGGTCGAAGCCCAAAAATTAGGCAGCCAGGTGGAGGTGCTGACCAATATCTCCGACGATAAAAAAAAGGAGTTGCTCTCCTCTTGTCTCTTTTTTTGCAGTCCGTCACGTTTCGAGGGCTGGGGCATTGCCGCCCTGGAAGCCAATGCGGCCGGTAAGGCGGTGCTGGTTACGGAAACCGATGGATTCTTGGACAGCATAGCCCGTGACAAGTCGGGTTTGTTTATTCCGGTGGAGAACGAGGAGGCTTTGGTACAAGGACTTAAGATGTTTATGGACGATGCGGAGCTGCGCCATGCCCTGGGTAGGGGCGGCAGGGAATGGGCGCGCACCTTCACCTGGGAGTCGATTGCGCGCCGGGAAGGGGAGTGGTTGCGGTCATCCATGGCAATAGGGAGTTGGTAGCCATGCACCCAGGATAACGCTAAATTAGGGATTGATAAAGGTTAATCGAAAAAAGTAAATGCGCCTTTTTGGAAAAATAATGGAGAATAACATTGCCTTATAGCGAAATTACAAAATGCCGAGTGTGCGGGAATACGCAATTGGAGCCGGTTTTAAATTTGGGCATGCAGGCCTTGACCGGGGTTTTTCCAAAAGTAGGAGAAGAAGTCGAAACTTCGCCCGTCGTGCTGGTCAAGTGCCATGGAGAAGAAGCATGCGGGTTGGTGCAAATTAAGCACAGTGTTTCCCTGGAAGTTATGTATGGCGATAATTACGGTTATCGATCCGGACTCAACCGATCCATGGTGGATCATCTCCAGGACTTGGCAAAATATTGCTTGGAGTCGGTAAACCTGGAAGCGGGGGATTTGGTGCTGGATATCGGAAGCAATGATGGAACATTGCTGCGATCCTACCAAAAATTGCAATCGTCGTCCCATCTAAACAAGATTCCGGAAGATATCACCTTTGTTGGAATGGATCCGACCATCCAGAAATTCCGACAGTACTATAATGAGGGCATAGTTACGGTAGCGGATTTTTTCAGTGCGAAAGCTTTCGCTGAACATTTTGGAGAGAAGGTTCGCAAGGCCAAGATTATCACTTCGATTGCCTGTTTCTACGATTTGGAAGACCCTGTCGCATTCGCGAAGGACATTAAAAATGTATTGCACCCCGACGGGATATGGGTGTTTGAGCAAAGCTATTCTCTGCTGATGCTTGCCAAAAACATGTATGACACGGCCGTACAGGAGCATTTGGAATATTATTCGCTTGGGGTAATCAGCCGCATACTGAAAGACGCCGGGCTCTCCATTCGCGAGGTTGACTTGAACGATTGCAATGGTGGAAGCTTCCGGATAGTTGCTGAACATTTCAAAAATAAGCCGCCGCATCCTTCGGTACGGTTGTTGGAAAAGCAGGAAGATATATTAGGACTGAACGGATTGGCCATTTACAGGCATTTTGAAAGTAGCGCCAATCTACACAAACAAGAGTTCCGCAAGCTATTGGAAGACATCAAGAACAGAGGTCAAACCGTATATGGCTTGGGGGCATCCACCAAATTCAATGCGGTATTGCAATTTTGTGAAATCGGCCCCAATTTATTGGCTAAAATCGGGGAAGTGAATGAGGATAAGTTCGGACGCACGACGCCCGGAAGTAAAATTCCCATTGTACCTGAAAATGAGGTTTTTCAGTCCAAGCCAGACTATTTGGTTGTTGGGCCGTATCACTTTAAACCTTTCTTGCTGAAGCTACCCCAGGTGATCAAATATTTGGCGGATGGCGGCAAACTGATTTTCCCCCTTCCGTCCCTGGAAATCATATCCGGATGAGATGGCCGGGTCTAGGGTTTTGGGTCAAGTTTTCCGTCAGCTTTACCCTTCTCCTTTTCCTGATTTTCACCATTGAATGGCAACAGGTATGGGTTTCGCTTAGGCAAGCTCGACTGGATTTGGTCCTGTTGGGATACGTGCTTGCTTTAGGCATCCTTTTTCTGCAGGCTTGGCGGTGGAAAGTCTTGTTGAATATTCCCGAGCTTCCCATTACCAAATACCTCCACTTTATTTTCGTCGGTATTTTTTATCGATTTTTTTTACCCGGAAGTATGAGTGCCGATATCTTGAAAATGATATTGTTTGGAAAAAAATATGACAAATCGCTGCATGATTCCAGTCCGGTGTTCTTATCCCAGTTTTTGGGACTCGGTATGCAATGGGTGGCGGGGCTGGTGGGACTGATTTATTACAACGATTTGTTGTTACAAGTATTTCGCGAGGCGGAATGGTCCTGGAAAAAGCAGATTATAACCATTATCATTGGCGTAGGATTTATTGCGATCTTGTTTTTAGTACCCGCTTTCCGGGCCTTTCTATCCAAAGTAAAGGAGGCCATGAAAAAATCGCTCACGACTCCAGGGTTGGTTTCCCGGGTTTTTTGGATAACCCTAGGCATTCAAATTCTGATGATTGGATCCGCCTATTCCATTTTTTGGGGAGTGGGGGTAGAAATTCCGCTCCTATTCCTTTGCTTGCAAATGGCCATCGTGAATTCCGTACTGATTCTTCCAATCAGCATAAACGGCATAGGCGTAGTGGAATATCTGAACATTCTTTTCATCCAGAATACCTTGGGCTACCCCGCGCATCAAATCATTGCGGTCAGCGCCGTGAGTTATTCGTTATTAGTTGTTAATGCCTTGATTGGCGGAAGTTGGATACTGTGGCGGAATCTGGGAAGCGCCAAGCAGGGATAATCTCAGCCTTCCAGAAATTCAAGGTAGTTCTTGGCAGCCATGGTCCAATTGGCATCGTCACGGTATTTTTGGATCCCGGAGAGGTAGCGCGGATAGTTTGCGAAAACCGTGTGGATGGCGGTCTTTATTTCTGCAGGACTTAAGGAGTCCAGGGTCTCTCCCGTATGGTATTTCAGCACGATTTCACAAAGAGGCCCTGTTCCCGGTAGGATAACGGGGATATTGTAGACGCCTGATTCCGATGCCACCCCGGATTGATAGTGCAGATCAATATAGGGCAGGATCAATACGTCGGCATTTTCGAAATAAGCTTCCTTCTCTTCCTCCCCGATCCAATCTTTACAGATAAATTGGACGTTTCCTACCTGGGCAAAATTTTTCACCAACTGCTGACGGTAGTTTTCATGCTGAGGATCGCTGGAACAAGCCACCGTGAAATTGATTTCAGGACAGGCCTTGGCAATTTCCGTAAATAGATGGACGCCCTTTGCTGGGTTAAGCTTCCCGAAAAACAATGCCTCTTTGAACGACGTGCGAAGTCGGGGAATGGGCTTGGGTAAAAGTCCCAGGTAAATACATCGGACATTGCGAACACCATACTTCCGTAAATTACCTGCCTGGGTTTCCGTATGGAGTATCACGCCCGAGCTCAGGTGGGAAATTAGGATTTCTAAAACGAGATGAAACAGGTAGGCGGGATTTTTTAAAAAATGGCGTAAGGAGCGGATATGGTGAAGCTCATGGATGGTTACAATAACCCGTTTTTTGCGAAGCGACCACAGGAACAGGAGGAAATTAAGGCCCAGAAATCGTTTACCGTAAAATCCGATGATGAATTGAACGGATACGTAATCGATATTCTCCCGCTTGATTATGCGGGCGACATCCCGGAGTCCGGTGAATGAATTGGAGCGGATAGGAAAATCGCAATCGGAATCATCAATTCCGAAGGTGATCAGTTCATGGCCAAGGGAGCGGAGTTCATCGAAAAGATTGCGGGTTAAGTAAGCGATACCGCATTTTTTCGGAGGAAAGCTGGATAGTACGGCAATTTTCATCGAGGGAAAAAAAGGAAATCATTGATGTAATGGGGATTGGCGGGGTCTTGCATAAATTCCCGATATTCGCTTACGGAACGTTTACGGCCATTTTCGAAGAAAAATCCTACGAAACCCAGCGACTCGATAAAATCAATGGTTTCTTTCGCAGGTTTTCCAGTATGTTGCTTTTCAATTTCAACCAAAAGAATCGGCTTATTTCGCTGGAGGGTTTTCAGGCCACCCTTAATCACATTCACTTCATGGCCTTCAACGTCAATTTTGATTAAGCCGATATTATCCAGACCCTGCGAGTCCAAGGTATCCAAGCGAATATCCTGGAAAACATAGGACTCTGAGGCTTCGGATTCTTTTAGAACGCGGCCTCGACCATGAATGGGAACTCCCCCTTCGGTAGAGAGGGCCAGCTCGCTTTGCCCCGCTTCATCGGAGAGGGCGCATTTATGTAAGCTGCAATTGGAGGGCAGAACTTTTTCCAAAAACCTTCCCAATTCGAAGTTCGGTTCGAAGGAATGGACTTTGGCGAATCTTTGCGACATGAAATAGGAAACGATTCCCCGGTTTGCTCCGATATCCAAAGCCGTTTTGCCGGGATCAGCCGCACGGAAAGCTTCCTGGAAGATTTGTTGTTTCGGAATTGACGAGAGACGTATGAGGATTTGATAAACCAATGAATCCGGTAATTGCCGGGAGATCCATTTGGTTAAACGGACTTTCGCTTGACGAAGGGCCCCTAATTTGTGGGAACGTAGCGTATCCATCAGGCTGGAGTCGAACGCCCAGGATGTTTTTTTTCTAATGGGTCATTCCGGGAAATAATTAGGAATCTGTAGGCGGTGAGCCCCACAACCAAACAAAGCAGCGATCCCAAACTTACCCATAATCCTTTTCGGATCCAGGGCGAACGGTATTCCATCACAACCGTATGGGTCCCCGGCTCCAGCGCCACTCCCCGAAAGGCATAGTTGACGCGTAGAATCTCTACGGGCCTATCGTTGACACGAGCCTGCCAATGCGGGAAATAAAGTTCCGAGAGCACCAGGATTCCCGGTTCCCGGTTCTGCACGGAATAGGATAGGCGGTTATAACTCCGGTCTGTGGCGGAGATTTCGGCGGAGGATTGGGCCGGGGCTGGGGCCGCCTTCGGGGCTTGTGCGAGGGCTGCGGCTTCGGTGGTATCCAGGGCCGAGGTATCGGAGAGAGCGTCATGCCGCGAGGTAGTCGGTGGAGCCGTGATTTGGCGCACTATGCTCGGAGGCGTGGTCTCGCTTATGAAAATTCGGGCACGGGGATCGAATCCCGGTTGTAGCATACGCTGGAGAATGACTTCGTCTCCGGCTGTTTCCCAGTCGCCGACGAAATACGCGCGGGGCAGGGCCGTTTTGTTTTCCGCCAGCTTAAGGCCGGGGTCGTTGGGAATACGGTAACCGAGGTATTTCACGTTCAACATGTCGAGAAATACGCTTCCGGCAACCGAACCGTCGGAATTTTGCATCAGGCCTTGCATGAAATTCGGATTGCGTTGGTAGTCGCCGCCCCGGTAATTGCGGTAGAGATTGTATTCGTTGTCCGTAAATCCGTCGACCGTTTCAATGCGGTGGTATTGCATGAAGCTACGCTCGTAGGCGCCTGGTACTCCGAATACACGAAATGGTTCCTTTTCCTGCAGTAAAAATTCCACCGCGGCCTCGCGCGGCAAAGTGCGACCGACATCGCAAGTCTTGATGAAATTGGAATTGACCCAGATTAGATCCACGGCAGTGAGGGCGATGAGCGCAAAGCCGAAGCGAAGGGTATCCTGTTTTTTGAGCAACCACTTCCAGGTGATGAAAACCAAAGCGGCCAAGAGCAGGGCGGCACGAATGGCGCCGGTTGCGAATAGTGTTGCGTTCTGATTTTGCCGGGCGAAGTTGGCGATGGCCTCGGTATGGACGAATCCATTGTAGAGGCCGTAGGCGGTAGGGGCCGCGATTCCGAACAACAGCAACGCGCCTGCTATGGCTAAACCCCATTGCAAAAGCTTTTTGCTCCAGCGGTTGCGAACTTCGGAAGAGGCTTTGGGGATTTCGGTTACGCACAGTTTGAGCCCCATGGCACTGACCACTAGCAGAGCCGTAGCCAGCCAGAAAAGGATCATGCTGGGCGCGCGAAAGCTTTTGATGCCCGGTATGAGGTGGTAGAAAATTTGAAAAAAGGGCGTGTTCGCTCCCAGCGCAAAGATAAGCGCGAGCGTGCCGATACCGAACCACAGCCACATCCAGGAACGGCGAAAAAGCACCAGACTGAATACGCCCAGGAAAAGTACGGACATCCCGGTGTATTCCGAATTCAGCTTGAAGGGATTGCGGCCCCAATAATTTTCGTTGATTCCACCGAATTCGGGTACGATGAGCGAGAAGGTTTCCTCCGGGTGCATGGACCAAGAGGTGGCATGCTCCAAGGACTGGCGGTCTCCTTCGCCGCGCACGGAAAAACCCGCGTTGTATTGGGTGGGCGGGTAGAAAATGAAAAAACACAGTCCCACGCCGAGAAGCACCGGCAGCCAGAACTTTCCCGCCGTAAGGCTGAGCTGGCCGTATTCCTTTTCGCGCACCAGGGTATAGCTTTTGAAAGCCCATACCAGGAAATAACCCATCAGCACATAATAAGTGAATTGCAAATGCGAAGTGGAAATGAACAGCGCTACCGTCAAAGCCAGTCCCAGCATATGAAACCAGCGTGCCGAGGCGTCGAGACTGCGCAGAAGGAAGAAAAGGCCCAAGGGCAGCCACGCCATGATATAGAATTTGCCCGTATGGCCCGCGTGGATGTGGGAAATGAAATTGGTGTTGAGCATGTAAGCCAAGGCCAGCGGGGCCGCAAGCAGATAATCGAGCCCGAAATAGCGGCGCAGCAGGATAAAGGCCGTGAATCCCGCAATGAGAACATGCAATACGAAGTTATAGGAGATGACCGACTCGACCGGCAACAGCAAGCCGAGCAGGATGAAAACGGGATAGGACGCATCGCCGAACATGGCATCGAAAGTGGGCATGCCGCCTAAGCCGAAAGGATTCCACAAAGGGATTTCGAACCGGCCCAAGGCATCGAGGTAGAACTTCCAAGCTGGTGAGCCGATTTGATCGGAGGCGAAGAGGATTTGGTCGGAGAACAAGAATTCGTGAAAAGGAATCAGGCCGAGCAGAGCGAGCAGGGCCAACCATTTTCCGGGACCCGCTATGAAGTTCAATAGTTTTGCTTTCACAGGCGGATAAATTAGGAAAATACCCCCGTGGGGTCTAAGAGTGCCTAACAGAATGGGGTTCTACTACGGCCGGCTACGAAAGTCCAGGGCGTCGTTCTCGGCCGTTCAAACCCATCGACGTGGCCTCCAGCCACGCCTTCAAGGTTCTCAAGGCCTCGGGCCTCGCCCTGAACTTCCTCGCTCGCCCTCGCTACAAACCCCATTCTGTTAGGCACTCTAAGGCACGCCAAAGTCTTAAGGCAGGGACCACATAAATGCCACCCTAGCCTATTCGGTTGTGACCGGCAGATATCCTACGGATTTGCTGAATCGGCGGGAATGCGAAATAAGAACATTCTGTCGGAGGACTTGGTATCGGGGGACAAGATCCATCCTCCTTCGACGCGCAGAAGGGGCATCTGGATTCGCCTACCATTCAAATGGAAAAATTCGGGCATTTCCCCTCTTCCATTATCCGGAAAAAACCGCCCCGGTCGGGCAATTCTTATCGCCGGACGAAGACCCGGGTATGGAGTCAAGGCGGTGCTTTGGTTTAAATTCATGACAATCGGTCTTGCGAGACTCCAGTCGGATTCCCTAACTCCGGCCGACACTTTACCCAATCCATTTGGCTCGGCTTTGAATAGTCGAGCGCGCCAGAAAATCGCTCCCAGGTATGGCCCGATTTTCTGCAAATCATCCGCTTGCAACTGAAAACAGGTATCGGTCACGATGAAGGATAATATGGGATTGGCAAAGGTGGCATCCTTCGCGAATTCGACGACAATACTGTCCCCAGCCTGCAAGGTGGGAAGAAAAGCAGGATTAACGCAGCCTCCATGGGCGATGATCTTGAATCGGAAGGGAGAATCGCCCTTCACCACTTGTCCGGGTTCAGGAAACATTGGCTGAATAACACCCTTGCACAAGGTTTCGTGGATCTCCGGGGCAAAGGTTTTTTTGTACAATCCGCGGATCTCGGCTTCCGTCAATGCCCCATCCCTGACGCGCACAAAGTCTAACACCCCATCGAAATGTCGGGAGTCGAAGCTCTCGGTGGTGCGCGCCCCGACATAAGCTACCACAATACTATCCAGGTTCGGAGCCACACCTTGCCCCAATATTCTCCACATATCGGTCGCATCAATACCGTTCAGGTAAATGCGCATGTTTTCGCCGTCCCAAACCGCTACCATATGCGTCCAAACATTCAATTCAATGCATCGGTCGGTGACCACCGTTTTCCAAGATCGGTCGGAATCACTCCTGGCCATGGCGAATGCCGCGAAGCATTGCGAAAAGTTCCCCCTCTCAATGTGGGTGAAGGCAGTCATCGAAGCGTTCCATTCCTCTTCGGACGCATACGCCTTCTTGTCGAGCACCGGGTAGAGATAGCTGCCTCCCACCCTGAAGGCGAAGCCTTGGGATGGCCCATTGTCCCAGGTTGCGGTATTCAATATATCCGCGACAAAACGGCTGCTTTCCGGACCATAGTTACGGAGGATAAAGCGTGCCTCTATAGTAAAAGGGCCTGTCGGATGGGCGAATTCGGGAAACTGGATCAATCCGGATTTTCCGAAGTCGGCTACGCCTGAAAACTCAGAGGAGGAATGTACGTCATTGAGGAGAATACCGTCAGGCAATCCATTTGATTGACGGTGCAAGGCTGCGCTGTCGCTGAATTCCAGATGCAAGCGGTCTTTTCCAGCGATTCCGGAACTTGCAGCCATGAGAATAATGGAGATGCTTATCGTCAGGAATGATAACCGCATGACCATAGCCCCATCCTTTACTGCGAGTATATTACGTTACGGTAAATCCTAAGATAATATCATAATCCCATTCCCTGTTCCTGTTAAATGCGTATTTTCCCGGAGGTCCATAAATTTCTCCAAAAACATGCCTTTTATCACTTTAGGTACCATGAAAAGTGATGCATTTGTGGAAGCCGGGTCAATTTACCGCATTAAGGTTGATGGGAATGTGGCTCTTAAGGAACGCCGAATGCCCGCAATCCCTGCACTAAAAGCACGGTTAAGACATAGGCCCCGCCCGTATAGACCACCAATTGCAAGATCGGGATTCTCCAGGCACCGGTTTCCTGACGGGCTACCGCTACGGTGGGAAAGCATTGCAAGGCGATCATGAAAAAGAGCGCCATTCCCAGTACGGAGGAAAGCGTGAAAATGGGCTCGCCCGTATCCATGAAGCGCACTTCCGACATGGTGGAAAGGAGCCGAGTCGTCAAGCCGTCTTCGTCCTGATCATCGACATGGTACATCAGCACCAAGGCGCTTACGAACACCTCACGGGCAGCGAACCCACTGATTAGCGCGACGCCACCTCGCCAGTCCAATCCCATGGGGCGGGTTATGGGCTCGATGAACTTTCCGATTTGGGCCGCATAGGAGTTCGAAACGGCGACGTATTCACTGCTTAGCTCGCTGTTGTTCGCGCCCACTTCGCTGGGGGAAGGAATGGGTGTATGCGTCAATACCCACAAGGATAACGAAATAATGACGATAGTGAGGCCGGCCTTACGGATGTACTGGGAAGCTTTGTGGAAAGTAGAGGAAATCACGACTGTGAACATGGGGTGCCGCAGCGCGGGAAGCTCCAGAATAAAACCGGAGTTCGTGCGGTTTTTTCGGAAGCGGCTGATGAAGGAGGACACGGCCGCGCCCATAACCATTCCCATGAAATAAAGCGCGGTCAAGCCTAAGCCGCCGATCCACGGCTTGTCCTTGGGAGTGATAAACGCCAGCAATAGGGCATAGACGGGTAGGCGCGCGCTGCAGCTCATCAAAGGAATGATGAAGATGGTGAGATTTCGCTCGAAACGATTGGGTATGGTGCGCGCGGCCATCATGGCGGGAATCGCACAAGCATAACCCGATAATAAGGGCACGAAGGATTTGCCGTTGAGGCCTATCTTAGACAAGGGGCGGTCGACCAAGGCCGCTCCGCGCGCCAGATAGCCCGAATCTTCCAGGTAACCCATGGCTAAGAACAAAATGACGATTTGCGGAAGGAAAACCAGCACCGCTCCGATGCCGCCGATCAAGCCGTCGGCGAACATATCGGTCAGCCAGCTTGCGGGGAGAATGTCTTTGGCCGTATCGATAAGGAGTCCGAAACCCAAATCGATTAGGTCCATAAAGGGTGCGGCGAACCAGAAAATGGCGGTGAAAATGACGAACATGGACGCGATGAACAAAGCCAGGCCGTAAAAGGGGTGTAGCAGCCAGCGGTCGAGGGCATGGGGGTCGAATACTTTTGGTGTCGAGGTTTTATCGTCGGAAACGATATCTTCCATCACCAGGCTTTCGATTTCGTCGAGGGCCCGGTAATATGCGTGAATACGCTCCTCGTTCATTTCCTTAGAAAATTGGGCATAATCCGAACGGGTTTTCCGGTCGGGAGCGGCGCATCCGCAATCATTGTCGGTGAGCAGCCGTTGTAATTCGGGTATTCCCTGCTTGCGCCGGGGGTCGAGAGCCACCACGGGAAGGTCCATAACCTGCGAGAGCTTTTGGATGTTAATCCGTTTCCCCTTGGCCGCCAGCAAGTCGGACATGGTGAGCACCACCACGGGTTTCAAATCGAGGTCTTGCAATTGCTTGACCAGGTAGAGGTGGCGCGAAAGCTGGTTGCCATCGACCACGGCCACCACTTTATCGGGTCGATTGGAGCCCTCGAAAAGGGCGTCTACGGTCACCTTTTCATCGGGCGAGGCGGGGATCAGGCTGGTAAGGCCGGGCGTATCCATGACGCGGCAGGGGAGTCCGGGCAGCATCTTGCCCATGCCCAGGGCGAATTCGACAGTGGCGCCTGGATAATTGACCGTCGTGTAGTTCGAACCCGTGAGTTGGTTGAAAAGCGTGGTCTTACCGGAATTGGCGGATCCCACCAAGGCTACCAGGGGTAACGTTGCAGGAACTCCCGGTATGGTGCCGGATTGGGAAGGCTTTACTTCAGAACTCGAATGCACCACGCTTGGCTCTTTCTCAGCGCGATGCACGTTCCTCGAAGTGAATAGATGAAGGGATCACCGAAGGGGGTGGACATGAGGAAGGTGACGGGGCTGCCGGCGACGAATCCCAATTCCATCAAATGCATTTTAAGCGCCGGTTCGGCTTCGATGCGGAGTACGGTTCCGCATTGACCGGGCTGAAGCGAGTCGAGGGAAACCTCCTGCTTCGTAGTGGCCTCCAAGTCCACAGGAACCGCTTCTGCCGGGAAAGTATTTTGAAGAATTTTTACCATGGTTGTGCCATCGGGAATCAGGTTGTTCCCTAATTTAACTAGGTGGAGAGGAAAAAATCAAGACCAAGTCTCAATCTCGGAAAGGGCTAGGCCATCAGGACTTTCCTCAAAAAAGTCATTTGGAAGCCGTTTGGGGAATCGGGATAGGGATTTTTACGCTAAAAAAGGGATTATCTGGGGTTGCGGGGTGACGCAACCCGCCACTTACGCTCAAGGATTTAATTCGACCGGGAAGGTTTTTTCGCTGTCAAATCGTCACATCCCAGGAAAGTACGGTCCCAAAGAGGTCTTTCACCTCGGGGTTATCTACGCGCTCCACCAGCCATTTGAGCCGTCGCTCTCCCGGAGCGATATGCTGCTCGAAGGCGGTAATGCCCTTGACCCGACTTAAAAAGCAATAAGCCCCCAGTGCTTGCATGATGCGTTGTAATCCCGCCTGGTAAAACTCCTGGGTGAAAAGCGGTAACGCCGGTGGAGCGACAGACTTCTCGTGGTGGAAGCGAAGCAGGGCGTCGAGAGAAGTATCGTCCAACTCCACATAGGGATCGAGAAGCAGTGAGGCCAAATCGTAATAGATAGAGCCCAAACGGCTGCCCTGAAAATCAATCACTCGGATGATATGAAAGGGTTGCACCATGATGTTCTGCGATTGAAAATCGCGATGCATGATGGATTTGGGTTGTAAGTTGACCCTCTGGGCGAGGCTGAGAAAGACCTCGTCCATCTTCCCTTTTTCAGGGGTGGTGAATTTGCGGCCGCGATGGCCTTCCCAATACTGGGTTAAGAAATAATTGCTCTCCCATAATAACTCGGGAATGCCGAATACCCGTGAATGGATATCCGGACTTTCATCCTGGCGCTGATAGCAGCGGGTTTGCAAGTCGAGCAGAGTCATCATCACTTTTTGATAGGCCTCTAGGGTTTCGTCCGGTTTGGTCCGGATCAAATCACCCAGGCTAATATCGCCCAGGTCTTCGAGCACCACTTGCTGGGAAGGGTCGTCGATGCAATAGACGCGGGGCACGGGAAAGTCCATGAGGCGGTAGAATTGCGTGATGCGTAAAAATCGTCCGAAGTCCTGATCGTCCGGGGGGGAAACCAGAATGATGAAACTGACCTTGCCTTGACGCATGCGGTAATAAGCCCGGCGCGAACCGGCCATGCCGGCCAGGTGGATATCGGCTTTTTCGTCGATACCATGTTGGCGGAGAAAATCGGAGATGACGGGGGCTAGAAAGGAGTGGTGGAGCATGGGGGAAATCTAGGAATTTACTCCGACCTGTTTCATATCAATTTCCCGTGATGACCCGGAATATTTTCTTCCGCCGCCATCCCGTTAACGCGAAAATTTCGCTGACCTTGGGTTTCGTCAACACTTTCACGGGACGGATTATTCAACATCACTCGCACCAAGACTCAATACGCGGTCGAGTTTTTCCACGGCCTTCATACGTTTGCGCCTGTCCATTTTAGCCAAGTTGAGAATCTTCCACCGAATCGCGGGAAGATCTTTCGCGAATGGATATGCAAAGGCTTCCCAATCCGGCTTCCCCAGTTTGAAATCAAGCAGAAAGCGACGATCTTCCTCCGTTAGCACCGTATGTAGATTCGTGATTAGTTCGCGCCGTGTTTCTTCAAGGTCTTCCATGGCAACGGCATCGCGGGTCATTCCGGTAAATTCGACTTCGAATAGTCTTCGGATTTCTTTGGGATTCGGGTCGAGGATTTCCGCGAGTGGACGATCTCCGGACATCAGGTAGACCAGGAAAACGTTCTTGAGGATCTCACTTATACCCTCGTTCCTCAAAAGTGATCGTACGTCGTAAAAGTCGCGGGGATGCTGCCGGCTCAAGGCGGCGCAAAGTTTGCCCGCGTATACTTCCTCAAAGGCAAGGACGGGAACCCGCGCCCAGCCGAATTCTTGCTGCACGACCGGCGACAACTCACGGGTTTCCACGGGCAGAACGTTGCCGCGCAGTACCGGAGAGACTTCAATCTTGACCACGGTGTTTCGGCGGCGAATGGTGAGCTTGAGCGCGGCTTTGAAGGAGGCGTGCGTCTCGGCGAGGACAGTCGTATCCGGAATTCTGTGTTCGATTTCGTGGGCGAGCGAACGAATACCCTGGTCGATACCCGCCATGCTGGTGACGAAGTCCTGTATCGGAAGATAAACCAGATCGATATCCACTGACAGGCGAGGCAGGTCGCGGAAAAAAAGGTTAATGGCGGTGCCACCTTTCAGTCCGAACTCGGGCCGCGTCGCAAGTGACGGTAGCACGGCGACGAGCAGCCGTACCTGTTCAGTATAAAAGTTGTTCATTTCCACGTGTCATGCTCTTTGGGACGGTGATTTCGTACTGGCTGTCAAACGAGCCGCCACGCACGAGCATACGTTTTCCCTTGCCCAGTTCGATGCGATCCCGGTCGATCTCAGCGTACCACTGATGCCCGTGCCGCGCTCCGAACCAGAGGAGCAGACGTTTGGCTTTGATGCTTTTACAGGAAGCCAATAGGTCTTTAAGGAGCATCGGGCGGAGAGACGCGGCAGCCTCGAAGATTTTATCCGCCTGCTCAAAGTCGGCTTCATCTTTAAGGCCGTCCAATAATTCCAGAAAGGCGAGTTCGGGGGTGGAGTGCGGGATGGGCCAGTCCCATGTTCCGAAAAGTTTGGTCGTGACGGCGGCAGGTATATGGGTCTGAAACCGGGGACGGGGGTGCACAGTGAAGGAAAAATTGACTGCTGGCGGTTTCATGCTCGACCCGTTACGTTCCAGATGGGAAAATTTTCCGACCCAGGCGGGTAAATTGAGGGCGCCATACAGGTCAATTTTGGGATTTCCGGAGATATTCAGGTAATGCGCCATTCCGGATTGAACCAGCGCGCTGTGGCCGCCGACATGGACGTGATAATCCATTCGGTTGAGGGAATAAACGAGGTGTTCCCATTTTAGGGGGGGGCCGGGGCGGCGGTACACGCCCCGTACCACTACTTCAAGTCTTTGGGATCGGAGGGCGGCATCCACCCGGGGACCGGAGTAGCCGTGCTTGAGCAGCCAAGCGCGTTCGGCCAACTGTCCTTCGGAAACGAGTTTTTCAAGTGGCGGGATGGAGTTGGGTTTCACGGTTTTTCTTTGAGATTTTACATATCTAGCATATGAATATACCAATATATTTAAACTATTGGTTTGGGAAATCCCTATATATCATAAAAATTGTATGAAAAATGGGGAATTTTAAAACCCAGTATTTAGAAGGCCTCCGTTTTGTGGACCGAGGCTTTGAGGCGGGTTACTTAGCCAACACAGGTAAATGTCCGAAGAAGACTTAACTGAAAAGATCCAGCAGAGATCCCAGCATTTCGTCGTGGGTTTTGATAACCGCCACATTGGCCTTCACTATAGCCGAGTCTTCGATTTGTCCCACCATATCCTTGGCCAAATCCTCATGCTCGGCGGCCCGGGAAATTCTGTCGGCGCGCGCCGCATGGTCCTTGAAAGCCTGCGAGATTCCGGTGACCGATGAGTTCAATCCGATATCCATGATTTGCGCCTCCGTAAATGGTTTTCAAATCGGGCTACGGGTCAGCCGGCCCATATGGCCGCCATGCATCCCTATGTCGTTCGATGTTCCGTCGCTGTCCAGCATGGCCTCTCCGGGGTGACCGGCATCTATCAGTCGCGAATAGATGGATAAACGGTAGGGGCCCAATCCCAAGGGTTTGAACTCGTGCATTTGCCGCGCCTCTTGTGAAACGCCTTTACGATTGCCGTATTCCATTTCCGCCAAAACGGTATCCCGTATCCTGTGCTTGGGCGTGTTCAATTCCATATCCCGCGCGAGAGCTTCGTTAAAGCTGGAGGAGTTTTCAAAAAACGGATCGGCGTGGAGGTTATTGAAACGATCGGAGCTGTCGCCCCGGGAATTTTTGAAATCAAGTTGCAGCGCCCAGGCGGGACATTGGTAGCAATGGCCGTCCCGGTTCGCGAAAAAGGCATTGTACTGCATGTCCGTCGCAGGGTTGCGGTCCCCCCAGACTCCGTAACCGCGGTTCCGGTAAAAGATATTGCTGACGATGCGCGGTTGGGCGCTTTCCAGCAGCAGTCCCGCGCTGCGATGACCTATGAAATTGTTGTTCACCACCACCAGATTGGCCCAGCGCCCCAGCCATAACCCGATATTGTTGTCCTCGAACAGATTGTGGTGTACGAAGAATTCCGCCTGCCGCACCAACAGGGCTTTATGGGCGCCCCGGAAAATAGCGAATCCGATTTCAACCCGATGGGAATTCTGGCCCTGGAAGCGGATGCCGTCCCATCCGATATGCCCCATTTGATAGCCCTCCGGTTCGAAAAGAATGCGTTCGGCAGGCGTGCCCACCGCAAAGAAATTACCCTCCACCTTGATGCTCACGAATTGGGAATCGGCCCAGTCCGCTTGCGGAAGGATTTCCTCGCCTTCACAAGGTTTTGGACGCGCGAACCGGACGATGGCTCCGGGCTCGATGGTGAGCCGTGAACCGTTGGGAATATAAACGTCGCCGGTTATGAGGTAGGGGGATTCCGCTTTGGTCCAGGTGGTGGGAAGCCTGAAAGTGCCGCATACCTCGGTGGCAGTCGATTTCGCCTGCGCAAGCGAAGCGGCGAAAAGCAGCAAGGCCGGCAGGACCCACGAAGTCGTAAGTCCACCCGTAACCGGGAAACGGTGGGAGTAAGCGTCGCACATACCCCCCTATTCTACAGGGTGGCTTCCTTTTACGTAAATAGGAGGCGAAAAAATTCCCGGGGGCCGGGATGGCCGAAATCAGGCCGTGGGAGGGGTTTTGGGGCGGTTCATCCAGAGAATTTGGGCGGCGGCATACCCGGCTCCGAAGCCATTGTCGATATTGACTACGGTAAGGCCCGGTGCGCAACTATTGAGCATGGACAAAAGAGCGGCCAAACCTTGGAAGGAGGCGCCATATCCGACGCTGGTGGGTACGGCGATAACGGGAGCCTTGACTAGGCCGGTAACGACTCCCGGTAAAGCGGCATCCATGCCGGCGGCCACCACCACAACCGCGGCGGCTTGCAAACGCTCGGTTTTTTCCAGCAGCCGATGTAGCCCCGCCACCCCCAAGTCGTGGAGGACTTCGACGACGCAGCCCATGAGTCGCGCCGTCAGGGCTGCCTCCTCAACCACGGGTGCGTCGGTTGTGCCGGCTCCCAGCGCAAGGAGAAAGGGTTGGCCGGGCGATGGGGGCAGGGGAACGATTTCCGGAATATCCGATAGATAGGCGCAACGGGCCGCCTCATGATAACGAAGGCGGGGAAATTCCTTTTCCAAATCCACGAAGGTGGATTCGGCCAAACGGGTGATGAGTAACGTTGAGGTTTCCTCCCCGGTCGCGGTAAGAATGCGGCGGAGTTGGTCGAGGGTTTTGCCTTGGCCGAAAACCACTTCCGGAAACCCCTTCCGCAAGGCGCGATGCCGATCGAGTCGGACATCGCCCAATTCGAGGGTGGGATAGGCCCGTAAAAATTCCAGCATTTCCGTTTCGCCCAATTTACCGTCGCGGTAAAGGTGAAGTGCTTCTTCCAGCCGCATTTAGCTCCTTTTATTATCGCCGCCTCGAAAAACTGAAACAAAAAGGGGTCTATTCGCCCCAAAAAAATCCAAAAATCCCGATCCCAAGACGGATTCCGGGAGAAAAACCCGGTGCGGAACGCAAGGGCGGATTAATATAAAACAAGTAGTCTCAAAACGTAGCATTCGGGGGTCCTCTACGTTACACGGTGCCATCATCAATTTGAACGGTTCGGAGACGCTTCGATCCGAGTTGCAAGCCAAACACCCGATCACAGGGGGGCGGCTCGATTCGAATAGGGTCGAAGCCATCGCGCCCAAGCCTATCACTCCAGTGGCCCGATTCCTGGAGTTGGCCTTACGCCACTCGATGCTTTCGGCATTACTCTTGTGCATCACCTGGCATGCGGGCCGCTTCGCGACTTATCTGCTTATGGGGCATTCCGCAATCGCTTTTTTTCCGGCAAACGCCGCCGGTTATATTTTCTGGCTGCCGGAATTCATCATGCCCTATGTGGGTCTGCTGGTATTGGGACGTCTTTACAATAATCACCGCGATCACGTTCTTCGCAACTTGGCGGGCAGCGTGCAGCGCGGCAATGAAATCCAGAAAATTTCCATTCTCGGCTTCGCCAAAATCTCCGAAGCGCGGGACAGCGATACCGGTAATCATATTTTCCGCATGAGCCATTACTCCCGTATCCTCGCCGAAGAATTGGGTAAGTTGCCGAAATACCGTTCCTATATCACCCGTCCTTATTGCGACGACCTTTTTATCTCGGCTCCGTTGCATGATATCGGCAAAGTCGGCATTAACGATAATATATTGAAAAAGCAGGGGTCGCTTACGGCGGAAGAGTTCGAAATAATGAAGTTGCATACCATCATCGGCGGCGACCTTCTTTTCGAGCTCGAACTTAAACTGAAATTCCGCACTTTCTATTCCCTCAGCAAGGAAATCGCCTACCACCACCATCAACGTTTCGATGGGACGGGCTATCCCAATGTACTGGGTTCGTCCAAGGCCATGTTCGTTGACAAGGGAATCGGTACTCCACTGCAAGGAGCGGAAATCCCGCTCTCGGCGCGCATCGTGGCTTTGGCCGACGTTTATGATGCGCTGGCTTCGGCGCGCTGCTACAAAGAAGCCATTTCCCATGAAAGGGCGCGCGAGATGATACTGGAGCAGTCCGGAAAACATTTCGACCCTGAGGTCGTGGATGCCTTTTTACGCAGTGAAAAGGAGATTCTTTCCATCGCTCAGCAATTCTCGAACTAAATCCTCCCTTCTCCCGGCTTTCCGGCCCAATTATGCGGAATCAGCCAGGTAACCGGCTTTTTTGCTAAATTAACCCGTTGCGACTTTGAGTTTTCCGGGCTAAAGCCCTACGGAGGTTTTCCGAATGCATATTCTCGTTACGGGTGGCTGCGGCTTCATCGGCTCCAATTTCATCCGTCATGCAGTTACGAACAGGCCGGATTTCCGCATCACGAATCTCGACAGCCTGACCTATGCGGGCAACCCCGCGAATTTGACGGATATTTCGGCCCTGCCCAACTACACCTTCGTCAAGGGCGATATTTGCGATCGATCCCTGATTACCGAAATTCTGCATGATCCGGTGGACGGCATCGTGCATTTCGCGGCCGAGTCCCATGTGGACCGGAGTATTTCGGGCCCGGAGATTTTCGTGCATACCAATGTACTGGGCACGCAAACCCTGTTGGAGGCGGCGCGGCAAGCCGGTATTGCGCGGTTTCTCCATGTTTCCACCGACGAGGTTTACGGTTCGCTGGGCCCTACGGGACTATTCACGGAAACCACACCCTTGTCCCCGAATTCGCCCTATTCCGCCAGCAAAGCGGGTTCCGACATGCTCGTGACGGCCTACCATCAAACTTTCGGCCTGGACGCGATCATCACCCGCTGCTCCAATAACTACGGACCCTACCAATATCCCGAAAAGCTGATATCCCTTCTCATCACCAACCTCTTCGACGGAAAGAAAATTCCCATCTATGGCGATGGGCTGAATGTACGCGATTGGATCCATGTAGAGGACCATTGCGCGGGAATTCTGCTGGCCTTCGAAAAGGGCAAAGCCGGAGAGGTATACAACATAGGCGGGAATAACGAATGGAAGAACATCGACATCGCCCATAAATTGCTCGCCTTGCTGGGACGCGACGACTCTTTCATCGACTGGGTGCCCGACCGGCTCGGACATGACCGGCGCTACGCCATCGATGCCGCGAAAATCCGGAACGACCTGGGATGGACGCCCCGCCACGATTTCGCTTCCGGACTGGCCGCCACGGTGGAATGGTACAAGAACAACGAAAAATGGTGGCGTCCCCTCAAGAAAATATAAGCGGCGGTACGCGGTTAGCGGTTTCGCAACGCCTACGAACAGGACTTGGATGAGAATCGTCTTCATGGGCACCCCCGAATTCGCCGTGCCGAGTCTCGCGGCTCTGCACCAAAGCCGGCATCAGGTCGTTCTTGTGGTAACCCAGCCCGATCGCCCCAAGGGCCGAGGGCAAAAGCTCGCCTATTCTCCGGTCAAGCAAAAGGCTCTGGACCTGGGCCTGTCCCTTGTTCAGCCGGAATCCCTGAAAACACCGGAGTTCCACGAGCGGATTCGCAGCGAAACCCCCGACCTTCTCGTGGTCGTCGCCTTCCGCATCCTCCCCGAGACCCTCTTCCCCCTGGCCCGTTACGGAGCCGTCAATGTGCACGCTTCCCTGCTCCCCAAATACCGGGGCGCCGCACCGATACACTGGGCCATAGCCCGGGGCGAGACGGAAACCGGGGTGACGGTATTTCACCTCGATCGTCAGATAGATCATGGCGGCATATTGGCGCATAGGAAAACGCCTATCGGGCCGGAAGAGACGACGGCGGACCTATACGGACGTCTGATGGCCATGGGAGCAGAGTTGCTGCTCGAAACCGTAAATGCCCTGGCCGACGGAAAAGCTTCGCTGCGGGAACAAGATCATGCAGCCGCCGGTCCGGCGCCCAAGCTGCGCAAGGAGGACGGGCTCTTGGACTGGTCCCTTTCCGCGCAGGTTTTGCATAACCGGATTCGTGCCTTCAATCCCTACCCTGTTTGCCATACCCACGAGCCGTCAGGCAGAGTATTGCGCATATGGAAGGCGCGGGTGATTGAGGCGCCGACCTCCGGCGCCGGCGTGGTAACGCAAACCGATGGGGGTTATCCGCTGGTGGGTTGCGGGGAAAACCGGCTTGAGCTAATCGAAGTGCAGCCGGAGGGGAAACCGCGCATGTCGGGCGCCGATTACCTGCGTGGCGTACAGGAGTCCGCATCCTTGCGGTACGGGTAGCGGGAAAAACTTGGAAGGCTATTCTTCACGCGAAGCCGCGCTATCGGTGCTCCAGGACCATGAGAAGAGCGGTCTATTCCTCAAGGACTTGCTGCCGCGGGCGGTGCAGGGGCTTTCCTCCGCCGATAGGGCTCTGGCTTGGGAAATGGCCTTCGGAGTGATCCGTCAACGTGCGCTGCTCGATTACAATCTCGAACTCTATACCGAACGCTCCGTCCGCCCTCCCCTGCTCAAGCAAATTCTGCGCTTGGGCTTATACCAGCTTTTCTTTTTGGGTTCGGTGCCGGATTATGCCGCCGTCGCGCTTTCGGTGGAATTGGCTAAACGGAATATCGACAAGCACAAAGGCGGATTTGCCAACGCCGTGCTGAAAAAAGCCGCCGGTAAGGGGCTGCAGCGCTTTCCCGACAATGGTCCCAAAGGTCTGGCCGTAAATTATTCCCATCCCGAATGGCTGATCAAAAAATGGGAAAAGCATTTGGACCGCGGTGCGCTGGAACAGGCGCTGGCGCGCAATAACGAAGACGCTCCCATTTGGGTGCGACGCAACCGCGCCAACGCTTCGGTGGAGGAAACCGAAAACGCTTTTCGCGCGGAAGGCATGGCTTATTTCCGTGATCCCGTCTGTCCGGAATTTTACCGGTTGGAAGGTTCCCCCACTCTCATTTTGAAGTCGCCCCTTTTTGCCGCAGGCAAGATTTCCTTTCAGGACCCTGCATCGGGCTTGGTGCTCCGCCTGTTGCAACCCACTCTCACCGACACCTTTCTCGATCTTTGTTCCGCTCCCGGCGGCAAAGCGGCTGCCTTGATGGAAGCCTTAAGCGAAGAGCATGCTTCCCAACCCGCATCGCGAATTCCCGCCATCATTTGCAACGATTTGTCGTTTCCCCGCCTGAGACGCATGCGCGACGCCACAGTCCGTTTGGGACATGCGCGCTTATTTCCGTTGAACATGGACCCGGCTAAACCGGCCTTGAAAAAATTATTCACCGCCATACTTATCGACGCCCCCTGCAGTAACCTGGGAGTTATCCGTCGCCGTCCCGAAGCCAAGTGGCGCCATTCACCCGAAACCTTAAAGCGTCTGGCCGTTACCCAAAAGAAACTCCTGATGCAGGCGGCCGCCCTGGCCGAACCCCATGCCCGCCTGGTTTTCGCCACTTGCAGCCCGGAGGAGGAAGAAACCCTGCAGGTGATCCAGCATTTCCTGTCCCAAGCGCCAAACTGGCGACTGGATGATGCCACCCAGTTTCTGCCCGCCCATTTGGTGCGAAAGGGCTGTTTATGGATTTTCCCCGGCGAATCGGATTACGACGGGTTTTTCGCGGCGCGGCTGGTACGGAAAAACCCCAATGGGTAAGGGGTTCATTCCGATTTGGATCGGCGTCTCAGCCCTCCTGCTCTTTTCGTCTCCTATGCGGGCTTATGCGGTCAACGAGGTGATGGAATCGCTGGAGGTGATGGGAGCCGTCGGGGTTATCGCACCGGTAGGGAAATTGGCCGATGCCCTGGACCCTTCACCCGGCGTATGGCTCCAAGCCAAAACCGGCTATGTGGGAGCGATGAAGGCGCGGGTAGGAATCAACTACGCCTTGTTGGACGGGGAAGATTCTCCCGCTTCCGTCCATTATGCCCGGGGGGGAGTGGGCCTGGAATACGAGGGCTGGCCTGCCTGGGTTCCCGTCCCCTCTTTTGGCGTCAGCCTATACTTCGCACGCGTGGCCCAAGCCAAGCCCGGGCTCCGGGCGGCTTATCTCGAAAGCAATGAATCGGAATTCGGAGCCTATGTCGGGTTTGCCTGGAAGGTCCCTCTGCAAGGGCGGTGGCGACCCGAAGCGGGGCTGGTGTGGGACCTGGTTTTCAGCCGGCCGCATCTAGTCCATTTACCCGGCGTGTACGCCGGCATGGCCTGGGAATGGAAATGATCCATGTCGCATGAACGCGAGTTTCAATTTATCCGCTTCCCACTTCCGTGGATTCGCAGCATGGGCTTGCTTGCGGCATCCATCGGCGGCCTCTACGCAGAGGGAGTCCTTTCGGAGTTACCCCCTCCACGGGCGGAATCACCTTTGTTGGAGTCCCGTCGTCTCCATCCGGAAAGGGTTTTCATTATTGACGGGGCCAACGGGGTGACGCTGGACGAGGATTTCTACCTCGCCCCACAAGAGCATGTGCGATTCGGCGCCGCCTATCGTCCTCCCGCGCTCGCGCGGATTCCTTCCCTCTTGCCCCGTAATTCGTTCAGGGCTTCCGACCCGGCAGGGCTCTGGGGGTTTTCGACGCGTATGGGCAACGAGGTGGGCGATCCCTATTTGCTCGAATTGGTGGATCCGGACGTGGAAAACCATACGCCCTATACCGCGGGCTTTTTGCGATTCCCTCTTGGCGGTGCTGTGAGTGGGACCCTAGGTTTGGAACAGAACGATCATTTCTCCTATGCCACGGTCGCGCGGCGCGGCGGTTTCGCGGGGGCCACCCCTTCCGAGCTCTCCTGGTTCGGGGAGAACATCCCGCCTTATAGCTTGTTGCGGGGCGTTATCGAGGGCGATGCGGCGGGCGGCCGCTGGCGCGGGGACGTTGACCAGGGTTGGTGGTGGAATTTCTCGTCGCTATCGGGGATTTCCTATCCCTTTGAAGGCCGTCGATCCCGTTTCGATTTCGACCATTCCGGGGGCCCTGGCTTTACCCTTTCCCACCACGACGCGGGCCATCCTCGCGGGCATTATTCCTTCTCGGAAAACGAAGCCTCAGCCCGGCTTCCGATTTCTTGGGGTGAAAACGCGCGACTTCGTCTTTCCGCCGGGGTGGCCAACCGCCGGTTGCGGGCCGACACTTTGGTTAAAGCCTTCGAAGAATGGGAATCCCCCTGGCGAGCCGAGTGGGAATGGGCCCGACAATCGGACCTTACCCCGGGAATTCAGGCAACTGGCCACTTGCAATGGCGGGAGGGGGTGGGCCTGGCCGAACAGCAAATCACCTACCGACCGGCTTGGGCATGGGATTGGCAACCGCGTATTCGAGCCTATTACTTGATTCCGCGCCAGGGCTATTCCAGTGTAGACGATCCCGTGGAATCGTGGACGCGCAATCCGGGCTGGCATGCGCGCGGTGTTACAACGGCCTTGACCTATTCTCGACAGATAGCCGCGACCGGGTTTACCCTCGAAGCGAAGGAGGCTAGAGAGTGGGGACTTCCCTTGGTAACGGGAGGGGAAGTTCCCCGCGGGAGCTTTCCGAGCCCCCATATGCTAGGCAATCGCAGCCTTACCCTGCGGACGGAGGGTAGCTTGATTGAGAATCTTGAGTATTCGCTTTCGGCCGGTGTCCGTCGATTCTTCGGTACGGGAACGTCTCACCTGGAATTTCAGCCGGCGCCTTTTTGGTTGAGTCTCGCTTGGGCAAAACGATTCCAGAGCGACTTAAGCCTCGAAGCCTCCACAACCTATATGGGATCCAAACAGGTGCGGGGCTGGGGCGAGGACTTCAGCATCCCCTCCCACTGGGAACACCATGTTTTTTTGGAACAATCCTTTCTTGAAGGCCGTTTGCGGTTGCATTATGGAGCTCTGAACTTATTTATGCCAGACCTGCCCGAGCATCCTCTGGGGAACCCGCTGCGCTTTCGCATTCTCGCTGGAGCTGAAGCGGTTTTTTGAGCCGCTACTCCCGGAAATTGACAATTTTTCGAACCGCTCCCTATAATCTCCGGAGATGTATCGTTTCAATTTCCAGTTTCGACCCGCTTGGGCATCCCGGTTTCATCCATGATGGTGCAAACCGATACGGTTATGCAAAAAAGCGTATCCGGTGCGCCGACGAAAAAACCGTTGCGCGGGATTTTTTATAAGCAGCTTGACCTCATTCGCTTCAGCCTGGTTGTTCTCGGGCTTATCATATACGCTCTTGCCATCATTCCCCTGTACCCGATTCTTAAAGAGACCACTTTTTTCATTTCGTTATTGCCGCTTTTACTAACCGCCTCGATTCTGGGAACCTGGCCGGCCCTGGTGGTGGCTGCGCTCGTCAATCTTTTCAATATCTATCTCGCTTACCAGTTCTCTCAGGATTGGGGACAGGTGATTCCCAGCGGAAGCGCTTCCGCGCTATTGCATCTACTTATAGGCGCGGGAGTCGGCCGGTGGCGCGATCTCCACGACAGGCTCAAGGACGAAGTTCTCCAACGTCGCGAGGTGGAAAACGATTTGGAATATCTGGCCTATCACGATCCCTTGACGGGTCTTCCCAATCGGCGGCTTTTCGCCGATCGGCTCGACGTGGAATTAGTTCGTTCTCAGCGTGAAAAGCAAAAGCTGGCTATTTTTTTCCTGAATTTGGACCGTTTCAAAGACATCAACGATACGCTGGGACATGAGCGCGGAGACAGGCTTCTCCTCGAAACCGGAAGACGCATCAAGCGCTCGCTGCGGGCCGTGGATACCGTGGCCCGCTTCGGCAGCGATACTTTCGTGGCGATGCTGCCCAATGTCCGAAACGCCGAGGACATATCCTCCATCGCGGATAAGATCTTCCATGCGCTTAACCAGACTTTTTACCTCTCGGGACACGAAATCCACGTAACCGCGCGAATCGGCGTGGCGATTTCGCCGGGTGACGGCGAAAGCAAGGATGATTTATTACGGAATGCCGACGCAGCGCTGTCGCGGGCCAAGGAGGATCAGAGCCAGAATTTGCAACTTTACAATTCGCAAATTAACCGCATGGCGGCCGAACGAATGGCCCTGGAAAACGGGGTCAGGCGCGCCTTGGCTCACGAAGAATTCATTACCTATTACCAACCTATCATCGACGTCAAAACCGGGGTTATCGTGGGCATGGAGGCCTTGTTGCGCTGGTACAATGCGCGTGAAGGCAAGATGATCATGCCGGACAAGTTCATTCCCATCGCGGAGGATACGGGAATCATCACTCCCCTGGGCGATTGGGTACTTCGCCAAGCATGCAGGCAGGCGTGCGTTTGGCGGGATTTGGGATTTCCGGGCCTTGTCATGGCGGTCAATCTATCGCCGCGGCAGCTCAAAGAAGCGGATTTGGTTTCGCGTTTCGAGGCTATACTTGCGGAAACGGGAATGGATCCCCAAAACCTGGTGCTGGAAATCACCGAGGGTATTCTCATGGGCCGGGATGAAGTCACTCTCAACAGCCTGCAAGCTTTTCGAAATCTCGGTATCGGTTTGGCCGTCGACGATTTCGGTACGGGATATTCCTGCCTGGGAAATCTAAAGCGGTTGCCCATCACCACATTGAAAATCGATCGCTCCTTCGTGATGGAGTTGGTGAAAGATCAGGAATACGCGGCCATCACCCACGCCATCATCGCCATAGCCAAAACCTTGAAGTTACGCGTGGTGGCTGAAGGCGTGGAAACCGAGGAACAGCGCGCATTCCTCTATGCCCTGCATTGCGACGAAATGCAGGGCTACCTATTCTCCAAACCCTTACCCTCAGAGGAAATTACCCGGGTATTGCTGGAAATGGCCGAACGACGCCACCGTAATTCCCCTGCCCCCGCTTCCGGAGTAATGCCGGGGACGCGCGTCAGTCAATAAGCGGAATTGATGGAGAGATTCAATACCGCCCCTTGGGCGCCATGAAAGCCCAACTGGGCTCGAAACAGAAAGATGTCGGGGCGACGCACCCGCACTCCGAATCCCCAGGAGTTTTTGCTGGCCAAATAGTCGATCTCAGCCAGGCTGCTTCCCGTGTTACCGTATTCGTTGAAAATCACCCCATCCACCAATCTCATGAGGGGAAATCGGTATTCCATACTAATGGCCGCCACCGCCAGGTCTTTGAACCGGGTTCCGCCATAGCCACGCAGGGGTGTATTATTTCCCAAATCATTGAGCGCGTAAAACGGCGCGTTATTTCCTTCCAGTTCAAAACTCCGCGCAAAATGAATTTGCATGGCAACCACCTTACGGCTGAAAATTTGTTCGCGGAGCTTACGGTATTCGATATTCTCCAGCATTTTTTTCAGGTTCAGATCCTTGAATTGCTCCTGTTCCTCAAGAGAACTCATTTCGTATTTTTCGCTGCCCAGTTTGAAATACCCGGCCCAGGTCAGCTGGACGCGAGTGAAATTAAAGTCCTGCGGGCCGAAATGGTATTGCCATTCGGTTTCCAGCAGGCTTCCTGAAATGGGTATGTTCACGTTATTGCGGGTGTCGCGGGTAAGTCCTCCCGATAGGCTATGGCCCAACCAGTTGCGATTGAAACCGCGGTCGATAAGGCCGGTATCCGCAAGGAAGAACGGACTTTGCAAGGATTCGTTATGGGGTGGCGCCTCGCCGTAACGATTGTCGCGTATCCAGTAGCTGGCTGCAACTCCCAAATCCGGCATAAAGGGTAATGGATGCCCCAAAGAGAATCCTATGCTGTTCGATGAGTCGGAATAGAACCATTCCCGATTGGTTTTTGGTTGATTTATGGAGGTATTTTTCACCCGATAGAATGCCAGGGAGGCGCGGGCGTTGAGTCCGCTGGGGGTGATTTCATTGAGATTATAATAGTTGCGTAAGCGCCAGTCTCCATTGACGTGGAAATTGTAGAAGCTGTTGAACTTGTCTCTGCGTCTACCGAAAGGGGCTTGGTGCCGAAAGGTCAGCCCCGTGGAAGATCGGGTGCCGGTGGAAAGGTTGAGGGTGGGGTAGACCATGTAGCGATCATCCGGCCCGAAGCTCAGGAGCTCCATTGTGCGATCGATGACATTTTCAGAGAGGAAATATCGAAGCGGTGGTTTGATGGGATATAGGAGGGCGTTTACCCCCGGAACCAGGGCTTTCTCAATGGGCCAGGCTATGATTTCCAGTGGGGTAAGCCCGCCGTCTGCATTATTTTCGGAACTCTCTTCGGATTTTTCGGCCACGAACGATTGGGACACCCCGAATACTTTCGAGGGACCTATAGCCAGGGCCAGGCAAAGTAGACCGAGGATGTTATTCAAGTTTTTGCCCATAACGCGGGTACGGAGGGTTACCGACACTATTATACTATTAGCAATCTACAAGTCGGCCCCAGGAATGACCTGAATCTTCCGGCAAGAGGCTGTTTAGGCCGGGTAGAGCAAATATAGGCTTTTAGCTATGGAGAAGCTTAAAAATCCGAGAATTCCCCCAGCGGTGATGTCGCTGAGATAATGCACTCCGAAATAGATGCGCAGGGTTCCGAGAAAAAGCGGAAGGCCCAAGGCGAAATAATACAGGTCGGGCATGTAAAGCGCCAAAGTCATACCCACGCAAAGATTGTTCATGGTATGACCCGATGGGAAGGAGTATTTGTCGAGAGGGGGAACTCGCGCCGTTATGCCCAAGTCGAGGTTGGCCTCGTACGGACGAGGTCTTTTCACCAGTAATTTTACGGGCCAATAAACGGAAAGGCTGACGGCAATGGCCAGCACGCTGTGCAAAAGGATTTCACGAAATACTTCCGGTGGGCGATCGTACCACAAATAGGCGGCGATGAAAATCCAGATATACCCATCGGCCAGGCGAACGCAGAGAGTCAGGGGAACCTGGAAGACACGATGGATTTGGATACGGTCCAGCCACCTGAGTACCGCCAGGTCGAGCAGCACGATAAGCTGTAATAAAGATGGGTAGCGGGATTTCAAGATGGTTCTGGTAAAAGGTCCGGTAAATCTAGCAGTTGGGCCGGGCTTTGGAAACGCAGGCCTGGCGGTGGGCCTGGAAAGGCATTTAAATTATGTTTTTCCGCATGAAGGCCATGACATTGCAGGAAGCTCAAAAAACCGTGGATGAGTGGGTGAAATCCGTCGGGGTGCGCTATTTTTCCGAGCTTACCAATACAGCTATCCTCATGGAGGAGGTGGGCGAGGTGGCCCGACTCATGGCCCGGACCTATGGCGATCAAAGTTTCAAGAAATCCGAACAGGACAGCGAATTGGGTGATGAATTGGCGGACGTGTTATTTGTGCTAATCTGTCTGGCCAATCAGACGGGTGTCGACCTGACCGAAGCTTTTCGTAACAACCTGGAAAAGAAAACGCGGCGGGACGCCGACCGCCACAAAAACAACCCCAAGCTGGCTTAAACCCGAAGGAGACCGAAGTGTCCAGTATTTACGGCCGGTTGTTCCGCATCTCAACCTGGGGCGAAAGCCATGGCCTGGGAGTCGGAGTCGTGATAGACGGCTGCCCGGCTGGGCTTGACCTTACAGAGGCCGACATCCAAGCCGATCTCGACCGTCGCCGTCCCGGGCAGAATAAGCTGACCACTCCTCGGAAGGAAGCCGACGCGGTGGAAATCTGGTCCGGGCATTTCGAAGGAAAAACCACCGGCACGCCCTTGTCTTTGTTGGTGCGCAACGCCGACCAACGCTCCCATGATTATGCGGATATGCAAACGCTTTATCGTCCCTCGCATGCGGATTTCACCTATGACGCCAAATACGGCTTCCGCGACTTCCGCGGTGGCGGCCGTTCTTCCGCCCGCGAAACGGTAGGGCGTGTGGCCGCGGGCGCCGTGGCCCGAAAGCTTCTCCGTCAGGCCTACGGTATCGAAGTCACGGCTTATGTCGACCGCATTGGAACGGTGGAAGCGTCTCTCGATCCCCTTTTGGTTACGTTGGACCAGGTGGAAAAAAGCCTGGTCCGCTGTCCTGATCCCAAGGCCTCCGCCGCTATGGAAAAAGCCGTGGCCGAGGCCAAAAAAGCCCGCGACTCCCTGGGCGGAACCATCCAATTGGTGGTGAAAAACTGTCCCGCGGGCTTAGGCGAGCCGGTATTTCACCGCGTGGAGGCAGAATTGGCGCACGCTTTCTTATCCTTGCCGGCAACCAAGGGTTTTGAGGTCGGCAGCGGTTTTGCCGGTACTTTGCTGAAAGGCAGCGAACACAACGATGCTTTCGTCAACAAAGAGGGACGCATCGGAACCGAAACCAATCGCTCGGGCGGCGTGCAAGGGGGAATAACCAATGGTGAGCCCATACTTTGCCGCATCGCCTTCAAGCCTACCGCGACCATCTCAATGCCCCAGCGGACGGTCAACCAGGCGGGAGAAGATAAGATTCTGGAAGCCAAAGGCCGGCACGACCCCTGCGTATTGCCGCGCGCCGTGGTCATCGTAGAAGCCATGGCGGCGCTTACCCTGATAGACCTGGTTCTGGAGCATCGCGCGCGTTACGGATTCCTTTCCGCTTGAAACTTCCCCTCGACGTGCTGGGTGAGCTGCAAACCCTCTCGCGGCTTCCTTATGAAAATCTCAGTAAAATCGCCTTGCTGCACCGGCGTGGATCGGTAGAAGACGCCCTCCTTCAGGAGGAAATACGCGCATTCCGGGGGGGCACCTGTTTTGCGCTGACCTATTCCTTGCACATGCGACTCAAGGCATTGGGGTATACGACAGGCTTTCTGATGGCCGATAAGCTTCGCTATGCGAATGTGCATTGCGGTTTATTATGGGAATGGGAAGGGGCCCGTTATCTGCTGGATCCCGGTTATCTCATTTATGCGGCCCTCCCGCTTCCCGAAAGCGGACTCAGCCATTGCCAATGGATACCACCGAATGAAGTGGTCTTGACCCACATTCCGGACCAAGAGGTGTGGCGGCTTTCCAGCGGGAAAAAAGGTTCTCCCGTTCACCGTTTCGATTTTCGCCGTATGCCGGTTTCCGAAGCGGAATTTATGCGGCATTGGCAGGACAGTTATTTCTTGGAAATGATGGATTACCCTGTGCTCAACAAGGCCGAAAAGGGGGTGCAATATTACTTGCAGAAGCGCAATTTGATTATCCGCACCGAGATTGGAAGCGAAATGAGGCGTCTCGATCGCGCGGGAGTGGAGCGGGCGGCAGTGGAAATTTTTGGATTGAACCGGGAAATGACGGAGGCGGCGTTAAATGTTTTATCCGATCGGAACCAGAATCTGTTTAAGGATTGAGGATTTAGCAGACCCCGGGTTTTCCGGTTTCTTGTTTTCGGCCAGCCAGAGGTTGGAAATGGCGGCGGCCGCCCTTTCCCTTTGCTCCACCGTAGTTGCGGGGTGTATCATGAATTTAAGCAGGCTCTTTAAAACCACTTTATGCAGTTGGACGAGAAAATCCAGTTTTGCGAATCCTTCGTTTTTCATGAAAGCGGAAAAGTGCTGATCTTGAAAATCCAGGATTCCCCCTTCTCCGAGGGTCAGCAAAAGGCCGTTCTTGAAACGCACTAAAAGAACGGAACCTAAATCGGAGTTTCCCGAGAAGGAGATTTCTTCGATTAACGGTTTTCCGGAAAAGAGGCGGGCACTGACCTTGCGGTAGTGAAAGGGCTGGCGTAGCTTGTCCAGCAGGGATTCAATAATACGGTAACCTCGCATGCGCACTCCTTTGCTGTCCATACTTTCCAGTGACGGAAATCGTGGCGTAGACATTAATATAAGGTTTAACCGAATTCATACCATGCAAAAATTCTTCCGTTTCGGCTCTTGCCGGTGGTTCGCGATATTTCCGCCCAAAACCCCGATGGGTAAGGTATTTTTGAGCATTGTATCCCGGTTTTGGCAAAACCCCCTCAGACAAGGAAGCACCGATCATGGCCTATCGCAATAAATTGGCGCCCAGCGTCCTGAATGCGGATCTATCCCGCCTACGCGAAGAATTGGGCGCCATTTCCCAGGGGGGCGCCGATTGGGTGCATTTGGACATTATGGATGGCCATTTCGTTCCCAACCTCACCTTCGGCCCGGTATTTGTGGAAGCGGTAAAGCGTTCCACGGCCTTGCCCCTCGACTGCCACCTCATGATCTCAGACCCTGCGGCTTATTTGGAGGATTTCTGCCGGGCCGGGGCGACCTCACTCACCGTTCATCAGGAAGCCGGGGTTCACTTGGATTCGCTGGTGCGAAAAATTCGGGAATTGGGTTGCCGGGTCGGAGTCAGCCTGAATCCCGCCACGCCGCTGGAAACCCTGGATTGGATTCTCCCCGAGATCGACATGGTCTTACTCATGTCGGTGAATCCCGGTTTCGGAGGCCAGAAATTCATTCCCTATACCTTGGAGAAAATCGCGGCCTTGCGACGTACTGCCGAAGAAAAAAGCCTGAAGCTCAATATCCAAGTCGACGGGGGAATCGGGCCTGACAACGTCAAGGCGGTTATTGATGCCGGCGCTGATGTCATTGTCTGTGGCTCGGCGATTTTCACCAACCCGGATGTTATCGCTACCACCCGCCGCATGAAGGAATTGATGGGGTAGGGGCGGAGATCACGCGGCTGGAATCTCCGGTTTATCTACCTTTGCGGACCGCTATTCCTGCATGAGCCCTTCAACTTTGTAAGTATTGGATAAGATGATGTTCGACTTGAATTACCTCCTGATAGTGGGATCCATTTTGATCCTTCTCAGCGTGGTAATCGCGCGGCTTTCGCAAAACTTGGGAGTACCCACCTTTCTCCTGTTTATCGGGTTGGGCATGCTGGCGGGTTCCGAGGGGATAGGCCAAATCCACTTTTCCGATCCCGCACTTGCGCAGACCATCGGGATAATCGCCCTGATTTTCATTCTCTTTTCCGGCGGTTTGGATACGAGTTGGGGAAGCGTACGTAAAGTCTGGGGTTCCGGCGCCAGCTTGGCCACCCTGGGCGTCTTTCTTACCTGCGGAGTTATCGGATTATTCGCTCATGTGGCGCTGGGCTTCCCATTATTGCAATCCTTGTTGATAGGGGCCATCATTTCTTCTACCGATGCCGCCGCCGTTTTTTCCGTGCTGCGGGGACGGAATCTGCATTTGCATCCGCGCGTCCGGTCGGTGCTCGAATTGGAATCGGGCAGCAACGACCCCATGGCGATATTCCTCACGCTCGCCGTCATCGCTGCCATCCTCACGCCGGACGGACCTTGGTGGATGATGGGGAGGATGTTCGTTCAACAAATCGGACTGGGTGGGCTCATTGGACTGGCTCTGGGCAAAGGCATGATCCTCTTTTTGAACCGGATACGTTTTTCCTATGACGGCATGTATCCCGTCTTCGCGCTGGCTTTCGCCGGTTTGGTTTACTCGCTGACCGATGTATTGGGAGGCAGCGGTTTTCTGGCGGTCTATTTCGCCGGTTTGGTGGTTGGTAACGGAACCGTAGCCCATAAACGGGCTATCCAGCGGTTCTTCGACGGCTTGGCCTGGTTGGGCCAGATCGGAATGTTCCTCATCCTGGGTTTGCTGGTATTTCCCTCACAACTTTTTGGCGTGTTGGGCGCCGGCTTATGGATTTCGGCGGCTCTGATTCTTATCGCCCGTCCTTTGGGGGTGTTCCTCAGCCTGTATTTTTCCAAATGGACCCTGCGTGAAAAAGGCTTTATCTCCTGGGTGGGTTTGCGGGGAGCGGTCCCTATTATTCTCGCAACCTTCCCGCTTTTGGCCGGGTTGCCGGAGGCGGATTTGGTATTCAACATCGTATTTTTCATCGTGTTGACATCCACCCTTATTCAAGGTTGGAGCATCGCGCCGGTAGCCCGATGGTTCGGGGTCACGATTCCACCGGGAAGAGATTCGGATAGCACCCTTGAATTCAACGCACCTGAGGGCGCGCAAATGGAAATCATGGAGTTCATTTTGCCTTTCGGCGCCGAAGCGGCGGGCAAATCCGTGCTGGAATTGGGACTTCCCGACGACCTGCTTATCGTGCTGGTGTGCCGGGGGGAAAAGTTCATAGTCCCCAGCGGGCGCACCTATTTGGAAGAGGGGGACATCATTCAGGTTTTGGCGAACAAGGATAATTTGCAGCCGGTGGTGCAGGCTTTCCAACGCCAAAAAGCGGCGCCTCCCGCAAACTAGCCGTTAAAGGTATCGTTCAAGTTACCGACTCCCGCAAGCCGCAAAGCCAAATCCAGGGCCGATACCATAGGGTCGGGATCGGCTTGGTTGCTTCCGGCGATATCATAAGCGGTACCATGGTCGGGCGAGGTGCGCACGAAAGGCAGCCCCAGGGTGCAATTGACTCCGGCTTTGAAATCGAGGGTTTTCATGGGACCGAAGCCCTGATCGTGATACATCGCCAGTACACCATCGAAACGGCCCAATAGGGCTTCCCGGAAAACCGTGTCGCCCGCCAAAGGCCCGAAGGTGGGGAATCCCTCCCGCTCCAGTTCCTGCATGGCGGGAATGAGAATGTCCAATTCTTCGCGGCCGAACAAACCGTTTTCGCCGGCATGGGGATTGACTCCGGCCAAAGCGATGCGAGGGGACCGGATCCCGTTTTTTAGCAAGGCGTTCCATGTGAGCTTCACCACGGTTTTCAGGCGCGGCACCGTGACCGCATCCAGCGCCTGCCGGAGACTCATGTGATCCGTGACATGGCTGACCATGACTTTGGGATGCACCAATGCCATCACGACGCCGTCCGCGCCCGTCCGTTTTTCCAGGATGTCGGTATGGCCCACGAAGGGATGTCCCGCCAATTGCAGGCCCTCTTTGCTGATGGGCGCGGTCACGATGGCATCGGCTTCGCCCGCCAGACAAACGTCGATGGCATGGATGAAATAGCGATAAGCCGCGTCGCCGCAGGGGGCGGATGGCTGTCTAAGGGCAAACCCGCCGGGGCGCAACAGGCCGAAGCTTTTTACGGGAAAGCTTCCCTTTACTTGACTGGCTTCATCGCAAAACAGATGGCTGAACCCAAGCGACTCCGCGGTGCTTTGCAGGATATCCAACTCACCCAGGATGAGAAAATCCGCAGGAGCGTTTTCCGGGCGACCGGCTTTTTTCTGGGCCAGGGCCTTAATCAGAACTTCGGGACCGATTCCGGCGGCATCCCCCAAGGTAAGGAGAATTCGGGGTTTTGAGCGAGAAGAATTTGCGGTCATATACCCTGAAAATAGTTAAGGCTGGCCTTAGAGTGTCTAACAGAATGGGGTTCTACTACGGCCGGCTACGAAAGTCCAGGGCGTCGTAGAACCCCATTCTGTTAGGCACTCTTAAAAAGGCGTCGGAGGACTCCATCACGTACAATAGTATATCAAGGGAAGGGGAGGGTAGACGTGCCGGAAGCCGTCAGCGTCTTCGATATCTTCAAGGTCGGCGTGGGTCCATCCAGTTCCCATGCCATGGGTCCTTGGCGAGCCGCCCAGCGTTTTACCCGAGGCTGCCTGGAGGCCGGACTGCTCCCATGTGTTGTCCGGGTACGGGTTGATCTCTACGGATCGTTGGCGAAAACCGGCAAGGGGCATGGTACGGACGTGGCCGTGATGATGGGGCTGATGGACGAAGATCCCGAGGTGGTGGATACCCGCGGAATTCCTGCGACCATCGCAACTCTTCGTAAAACCCGGACCTTGCTTCTGCGCGGCGCTAAAAGCATCCGATTCGATCCCCTGGACGACATCGTATTCCATCCCCGGGAATCCCTTGCCTTTCACCCCAACGGCCTGCGATTCACCGCCGAACTGGAAAACGGGGGTAACTGTCAAGAGACGTATTTTTCCATCGGCGGAGGCTTCATCGTGAAGGAGGGCGAAGTAGGGGTTGAAACCTCTATGGTAGCCTTGCCGTTTCCCATCGAAAAGGCGTCCGACTTGCTCCGGTATTGCCGGGAGCAGGGCCTTGAGGCGCCGGACGTGGTAAGACGGAACGAAGCCGCGTGGCGGGGAGAGGCCGAGTCGACTGCCCGCTTGGAGCAAATCTGGAAGGTGATGCGCGATTCCGTCTTCCGTGGTTGTCATGCGGAAGGGATATTGCCCGGCGGCCTGAACCTGGTGCGACGGGCCGCGGGTATGCATCGGCTGCTCCTGGAGGGCCCTGCCGTTTATCGGGATACCGAGGAATGGATGGAGGCCATCGTCCGGAAGCGCGGAAGTTTCTCGGACATCTTAAAGTGGGTGAGCTGCTTCGCCATTGCGGTGAACGAGGAAAACGCGGCTTTCGGAAGGGTAGTTACCGCGCCGACGAACGGCGCAGCCGGAGTGATACCGGCCGTCCTCATGTACTATGCCTGTTTCTGCCAACCGAAGGAAGGCGCCATAGCGGATTTTCTGCTTACGGCGGGGGAGATCGGAAGCCTGTTCAAAAAAGGCGCCACGCTGTCGGCGGCCATGGGCGGGTGTCAGGCGGAAATCGGAGTCTCCAGCGCCATGGCCGCCGCAGGGCTCACCCAGGTACAGGGAGGTACAATCGAGAAGGTGATGATGGCGGCTGAAATCGCTATGGAGCACCACCTGGGTTTGACTTGCGATCCGGTTGGCGGCTTGGTTCAGATTCCCTGCATCGAGCGCAATGCCATGGGAGCCATCAAGGCCATCGCGGCTTCCAATCTCGCCCTGGCCGGTGAACCCTCCAATGCCAAAGTGTCGTTGGATGCGGTGATTGAGTCGATGTGGGAAACGGCCAAAGACATGAGTACCAAATACAAGGAGACGGCTGAAGGCGGCCTTGCGGCCAGGCTACCTGTGAACCTGGCCGAATGTTGATGGGGAAAGGGCGCGCTCCCGATTAAGAGCGCGCCAATTCGCTGTCCGTCGAATTCCCTCTAGGGGCGCAGACCTTTGAGCAATACCGGCGCTCGTCCCGGGACGGTTACCCGAATCCCATATAAACCCGGCTGTATCCCCTGGGGCCATTCCAGCGCCAGGGTATTTGCTTCTGCCGCTACGCGGGTGCGACCCAACGACTCTCCCGAGAGAGAGAGGAATTCCAACTCCGCATGTTTGACGGCTTCGCCCGGAAGGGAAATAAGGGCTCGGCCTCCCTGACGCAGCATGCGGGGAGATTGGCTCTCAGGTGAAAGGGCGACTGAACCGTCCCCCACTACCAAGGAATCGAAAGGCCTATCCGCTATTTTGGAGGAAGCGCAGGGAATTTGCGTCCAATTCAACATACAGGGATCATTTTCACGAGCCATAATGTGGTATACACCCTTTTTCAAACTCGGGATACGGAATGTCGTGTTGTATGGTTTCACCACGGCGGGACACATCATTTTTGTTTGCCCATAGCTGAAAGTGAGATGGATGTTATTCCCTTGAATAGCGACTTGTTTATCGCTGAACTGTGAATTGCAGTTGAAACCATTGCTCCAAAGTTCCAATTCGAAAGCTTTGCCTTCCGCCACCTTTTTCGGTTCCACCCAGGTTTGCGGCCACTCTACTTGGCCATTGAAGATTTCCAGTACCCCGACTTTTTCCGTAGAAAAGGCGGGCAACTGAATGGGTGCATCGGGATCGCTCAATAGCTGCATGGCAATTACGGGGTAACGTCCGGCCTTGAGTCCCGGCAATTTGAATTCCGGTCCGAAGGGCCTTTGATCCCAAACGCATACGCGTTCCGGATGGGTTTGCATAAAGTAGGTGAGCCAAAGTTCACCGTCCTTGAGCGTGGCGGAGGTGTGACTGAATTCGGTTTGGCAATTCCCATAATTTTGGCTGAGCAATTGGAGTTGAAAGGGGATGTCCGCTTGGGCGGATGGGGGTTGCAATTTCCAGTTGTGGGTTACAGGATTTTTTCCAACCGTGAGCGTCCCCGCCGGCTCGGGAATCACAGCGATTTTACACATGGGATTCTCGACCATACAGGGAACGAGGGGAACGGCGAACACGGAGTAAGTACCGGCCTTCAACCCCTTTAAATCGAAGGTGGGTCCATAGGGTTTATAAATCATCGGGCATACGGAAATAGGCTCTTTACTGTGATCGGGTAGAAATCGCAAATAGATCTTCGTGCCGTCGACCGAATAGGAAAGGTGGGAATAGGTTACCGCGCAAGAATAGCGATGACTGAGCAGCTCCAATTTAAAAGGAGCTCCATCGGAAACCTGGTTGGGAGAAATGATAAAGGGTGGAGTCTTCTGTATCTCATCCGGTACTTTAGAGAAACCGGAGAGCAAGGTGATAAGAATCAGGCTGGCGAAGACCGAGGAAGAGCGAAAAAAAGATGTGTACATGGACAACCCCCCGTAGTGCAAAAAAATATAGAAATAAAATTAATTTATCATAAATGCTTATTTAATGTCTAATTAATAACTAAAATGTAGTGTAAAAGCAAGACATTTTTGGGAAAAAAATAACTTTCTCCCCCGACTTCATACCTAGGCGACCCGTTCAAGACGCTGTGTTTAGCCTATGGAACAAGCTCTTTTTGGGAAAATTGGCGAAATAATCCAAAAATCCGGGCCCCATTTTCAGGATGGTGAACCCTCAAGGAAGCGAATATGGCAGAAAAATTCGTGTATTACATGCACAAGCTGAATAAAGTCTACCCCCCCAACCGGGAGGTCCTAAAGAACATCTCCCTCTCCTTTTATTATGGCGCCAAAATCGGCATTATCGGCACCAACGGTTCGGGAAAAAGTACGCTCATGCGCATCATGGCGGGCATGGATAAGGATTTTCAAGGTGAGGCCTGGGTGGAATCGGGCCGCAAAGTGGGGTATTTGCCCCAGGAGCCCCACTTGGATGAATCCCTGGATGTGCGGGGCAATGTGGAATTGGGCCTAAAGGATGTCAAAGCCGTATTGGACGAATTCAATGCCGTGTCCATGCGCTTCGCCGAGGAAATGACCGACGACGAAATGCAAAAGTTGCTGGATAAGCAGGCCGTGCTTCAGGACAAAATCGACGCCAACGATGGCTGGAGCCTGGACCGTACGGTGGAAATTGCCATGGACGCCTTGCGCTGTCCCCCTCCCGATGCGGAAGTGTCGCGGCTTTCGGGCGGTGAAAAACGCCGGGTGGCGCTCTGCCGGCTTTTGCTGGAAAAACCCGATCTACTGCTGTTGGACGAACCGACCAACCATTTGGACGCCGAATCGGTGGCTTGGCTGGAGCGCACTTTGCGCGACTATACCGGTTCCGTGATTCTAGTCACGCATGATCGCTATTTTCTCGATAATGTGGTGGGTTGGATTTTGGAACTCGACCGGGGCAAGGGCATTCCCTGGGAGGGCAATTACAGTTCCTGGCTGGAGCAAAAGGGTAATCGCCTGGCGCAGGAAGAGAAGGAAGAATCGCGCCGCCAGAAGCAGCTCAAACAGGAGTTGGAATGGGTGCGCATGTCGGCCAAAGCGCGTCAGGCCAAAGGCAAGGCCCGTCTTAACGCCTATGAGCAGCTGCGGGAACAGGCCGGCGCCGAAAAGGCGGGAGCGGCTTCCATCACCATTCCCCACGGTCCCCGCCTGGGAGACGTGGTCATCCAAGCGGAAAACCTCACCAAAGGATATGGTGATAGGCTGCTTTTCGAAAATTTGACTTTCAGCCTGCCGCGCGCGGGCATCGTAGGCGTTATCGGTCCCAACGGAGCGGGAAAAACCACCTTGTTTCGCCTCATCACCGGGCAGGAACAGCCGGACGGCGGCACACTGCGCGTAGGCGATACGGTACAGTTAAGCTATGTCGATCAATCCCGCGACAGCCTGGACGGGTCCAAATCGGTATTCGAGGAAATCACCGGCGGAGTGGACGTGCTTAAATTGGGTAACATCGAAGTCAACTCACGCAGCTACGTGGGCAAGTTCAATTTCTCCGGCACGGATCAGCAGAAAAAAGTGCAGGACCTGTCGGGCGGCGAGCGCAATCGCGTCCATTTGGCCAAGCTGCTGCAAACCGGCGGCAACGTGCTGCTTTTGGATGAGCCCACCAACGATCTCGACGTGGAAACCCTGCAATCGCTGGAACAGGCCATTCTGGAGTTTTCCGGCTGCGTTATCGTGATTTCCCATGATCGCTGGTTTCTGGATCGCGTCGCCACGCATATGCTGTCCTTCGAGGGCGACAGCCAAGTTGTCTGGTACGAAGGAAATTACGCACAATATGAAGAGGCGCGTCGCAAGCGTTTGGGCATTGACGCGGACCAGCCGCAGCGGCTCAAGTACAAGCCGCTGGTGCGGCAGTGAGAAGGGTTATCGCGCTGAAAATTTATTGCCAGCTGGTATAAGAGGTGCCGGGCAGGCGATACTGTTCGTAAGCCTGCAGCTCGGGAGCCTTGGTGGAAGCGCCGGCAGATTGCAGAATCTTCATGGCTTCGATATGCCCGTTCGAGGAAGCCGCGAGGTAGGGAGTCCAACCCTGCTTATCCCTGGCATTGATGTCGGCGCCGGAGGCGATGAGTTCCTGAACTTTTTTCGTTTCGCCTTTTTCTGCGGCACGGATGAGTTGCAGGTTTTTGTTTCCCGATGAAGCGCAGCCGATTAACACAAAAGCCGCGGCTCCAAAGAGGAGGGAGCTTCCGAGGTTTTTCTTTTTCGGAGTTTTGCTTTTATCCTGGCTCATCTTGCTCTCCTGCGACTGTGGGAACCGTCCCTACTTTTATTCTCCCACATCGCACACCTCTTTGCCAACATCATTTTACGCTCACTTGGCAAAGGGCGCATACGGTTTTTAAGGAACCACCGAATTTTGCTAAGTTTAAGGTTTGGCTTTCCCTCTCTCCCTTCAGAAAAGGCTTAAATGGCGACTTTGCCGGAAAAAATTCAAGAAGCGAAAATTTATTTGCAAAAAAAAGTGGAGGGTCACTTCGATATTGCCGTTATTCTCGGAACGGGCCTGGGATCTTTCGCCAACTCGCTGGAAATCACTGCTCAGATAGCCTTCGAGGAAATTCCCCATTTCGCCAAGACTACAGCCGACCACCACGCCGGCCAATTGGTGTTCGGAACCTTGGGCGGAAAAAAAGTGGCGGTCATGCAAGGCCGCTACCATTTTTATGAAGGGTTTACCCTGGAACAAATCGCTTTTCCAGTGCGGGTTTTAAAAGCCATGGGTGCGGAAACCTTGGTTGTTTCCAATATCGCGGGAGGCGTCAATCCCCAATTCCGTATCGGCGACTTAATGCTGATTACCGACCATATCAATCTGTTGGGTACCAATCCCCTTATCGGCCCCAATTTCGAGGAGCTTGGCCCGCGTTTTCCCGACATGTCGGAACCCTATAAACGCACTCATATTAATCGCATGCAGGAAATCGCCCTCGAAGCGAAATTGCCTTTGCAAAAAGGGGTGTATGCCTGCATGAGCGGGCCTGCTTTGGAAACAGCCGCCGAATACCGTATGCTGCGTACTCTCGGCGCGGATGCCGTGGGCATGTCCACCGTGCCCGAAGTCATAACGGCCGTGCATGCGGGCATGCAGGTGCTGGGCCTCTCGCTCATCACCGACGTTTGCCTTCCCGATAATCTGCAACCCATCAATGTGCCCGAAATCCTCGCGACCGCGGCCAAAGCCGAGCCCCAAATCGCGCAACTCATCCGGGGTTTCGTCGCCTCGCTTTAGGCGGCATCCCTTAAAGGCTCCGAAGGAATTCTGAACATGTTTCGCGAAATCGATAAATCCCAGGCTTTCCCCGAAATGGAAAAGCGCATCCTGAAACTCTGGGAAGACGAACACGCCTTTCAGAAAAGCATTGAACTGCGTTCGCGGGACAAGGCTTTCGTCTTCAATGACGGCCCGCCTTTCGCCACCGGTCTTCCGCATTACGGCCACCTGCTCGCGGGCACCATCAAGGATATCATTCCCCGCTACTGGACCATGAAAGGTTATCGCGTCGAACGGCGTTTCGGTTGGGATTGCCATGGGCTGCCCATCGAAAGCCTTATCCAGGACAGATTGAACCTGACTACCGTCAAGGATATCCGCGAACACGGCGTGGACAAATTCAACGAAGCCTGCCGCGCGGGCGTGTTGCAATATACGCGTGAGTGGCGTGACACCGTGCGCAAAATGGGACGCTGGGTCGATTTCGAAAACGAATACAAAACCATGGATCGCCCTTTCATGGAATCGGTGTGGTGGGTATTCAAACAGTGTTTCGACAAAGGCCTGATTTACCAAGGCTATCGTATCCAGCCTTACAGCCCCGCCTTGGCGACGTCGCTCTCCAATTTCGAAGTGAACCAAGGCTATCGCGATCGACAGGATCCTTCCGTCACGCTGACCTTTCCTTTGGAGGGAGAGGACGCGAGTCTATTGGTGTGGACGACTACACCTTGGACCTTGCCGAGCAATCTCGCCGTAGCCGTGCATCCCGAACTGGAATACGCGCTGGTTAAGTCCGAAGGCAAAAAATACTGGATTGCCGAAGCGCGTCGCTCCGCCTATTTCGGTGAAGGCTGCCAGGTGTTGGAGAAAAAATCCGGCGCCGCGCTTGTGGGACGCAAATACCAGCCCTTGTTCCCATACGCGCCGATTCTGTCGCCCAAGCAATACACCCTGCTGGCGGCCGATTTCGTCAGCGCTGAAGACGGTACCGGCGCCGTGCATATCGCGCCTTCTTTCGGCGAAGAGGATTTTCAACTGGGAAGCCAGGAAGGACTGGGTCTTTTCGACCCCCTGGATGCCGACGGTAAATTCACGGATGTTACTCCCCCTTGGCAGGGCAAAGGCGCGAAAGACGCGGACAAGGATATCTTGCATGCCTTAAAAGCCGAAGGGCGAGTCTTCAAGCATGAAACCCTGGTGCATAGCTATCCCCATTGCTGGCGCACCGACGTGCCCTTGCTTTATCGCGCCTTGAAAACCTGGTTTCTCGATTTGGGCCGGGAAATCACCGATGCCGAGGGCGAAACCAAAACCCTGAAAGAATGGATGATATCCTGCAATCAGGAAATCAATTGGGTGCCGGAGCATATCAAAAACGGGCGCTTCGGCAAATGGCTGGAAGGCGCGCGTGATTGGAATCTCTCGCGGAACCGCTTCTGGGGCACCTGCCTCCCGGTTTGGATAGCCGAAGATGGCGACATGCTGTGCCTGGGAAGCGTGGCCGAACTGGAGGCCCTAACCGGCCAAAAGGTGGATGACCTGCATATGCATATCGTGGATGCCTTGGAAGTCAGAACCAGCGACAAAAAGGTATTCGATCCGGATGGGAAGGTTTACCGACGTACTCCCGAAGTACTCGACTGCTGGTTCGAATCGGGGGCCATGCCCTATGCCCAACCGCATTATCCTTTCGAGAACAAGGAAAAATTCGAGCATAACTTTCCCGCCGATTTTATCGCCGAAGGTCTCGACCAGACCCGGGGATGGTTTTACACGCTGACGGTTTTGGGAGCGGCGCTTTTTCAAAAGCCCGCTTTTACAAATGTCATCGTAAACGGCATTATCCTCGCCGAAGACGGCCAGAAAATGTCGAAGCGCCTGAAAAACTATCCCGACCCCAATCACCTCATCGAGCTGACCTCCGCCGATGCCATCCGGCTTTTCATGATCGATTCGGCGGCGGTTAAAGGCGAGGAACTCCGCTTCAGCGAAGTGGGCGTGAGGAATATCGTCCGCAGCGTGCTTTTGCCGCTGTGGAATAGCCTGGCCTTGATGGTGACTTATGCCAATGCCGACAAGGCCAAGGGGCAATTGACCTGGCGTCCCGGCGACTCCGTGGCTGCTACCCATGAGCTGGACCAGTGGATCCTGTCCGATTTACAACAGCTGTTGGGTCGTGTACGCACCGAAATGGACGCCTATCGCCTGTATAATGTGGTTCCGGCGGTATTGGAATTTATCGACGATTTGACCAATTGGTATATCCGTCGCTCCAGGCGTCGCTTTTGGAAATCCGAAAACGATCAGGATAAGAATTCCGCTTATGCGACGCTGTACCGGGTCCTGGTGGATTTTTCCAAAGTGCTGGCTCCCTTCCTTCCCTTTCTCGCGGAGGAAATCTACCAGATTCTGGTGCGGGAATCCGAAGGCGGTCTTGAGGCGCCGGCTTCGGTGCACCACTGCCTGCTCCCGGAAGTGGACGGCGATTTGCTGAAGCCATCGCTCAACGCCAAGATGCAGTTGGTAAGGGGTGCAGTGATGTCGGGTCGGGCGTTACGCGCTCACCACAACTTGAAAAACCGGCAGCCCTTGGCGAATTTCACCATAGTGGTTCGCAACGCCGAACAAAAGCGGGCGATGGAATCGATGGAAGAGCTTATCCGGGACGAGCTCAACGTGAAGCAGGTGGAGGTTTCTCTCGACGAATCGGCTTTTGTGACCTATTCAGCCAAAGCCAACTTCAAAAACCTGGGCGCTCGTCTGGGAAAAAGGATGAAGGAAGCGGCTCAAGGAATTTCTGCCTTGACCCATGCCCAAATTCGAGAGATTTTGGGGGGGACGACTTTCTCCCTGAAATTGGAAGGTGGCGCGGTGGAAATAGGTGTGGATGATTTGCAGGTGGTTCGGGAAGTCAAGGGTGGGTTGGTGGTGGAAGCCAATGCCGAGACCACGGTGGCTTTGGATACGACCCTGACGCAGGAGCTGCGGCTGGAGATGGTGGCGCGGGAATGCGTCAGCCGAATTCAGAACCTGCGCAAGGAAACCGGCTTAGACGTCATCGATCGCATTGATTTAGAGGTAAAAACCGACTCGGAGCTGATACGGGCGGCCATGGAGGCCCATAAGACGTATATTTCCAGCGAAGTTTTGGCGGATAAATTGACTTTCTCTCCCCTAAAATCGGACAATGACGCAAATATTACGCTGATTGAAGGGGAAAAAGCGCTTTTTTCGGTGAGCAAAAAAGTCTAGTTTATGTGCCGTTTGGCGACCCTGAAAGGATGTTTTGGATGAAAAAGAATGAGCAAGAAAAAGGTAAGGAGAACGCAAAATCCGCCTGCATCGCCAAACGAAAAGCCGGGGATCCCAACAGCTGGACCAAAAAGGATTTGGCCAATTTCGAGAAACTGCTCAATGAGAAAAAAGAAGAGCTGATTCAGGAATTGGGCTATCTGGAAGCCAATTCCATGCGCCTCAACAGCCGGGAAGGGGCCGGCGATTTGTCCAGCCATGCCTATCATTTGGCCGACCATGCTACCGAAACTCAGGACCGGGAACAGGCCTTTTACATGGCCAGCCGCGAAGGCAAATTCCTGTATTATATCGAAGAGGCGCTTGACCGCATCCGCAACGGCAAGTTCGGTCTATGCAAAGGCTGCGGTTTGGGCATTCCTCGCGCCCGCCTGGAAGCCGTGCCTACGGCTACCATGTGCGTGGAATACAAGCAGTTGCTCGAAAAGGAGAAACTGAACAGCGAAAAGGCGTGATTTTTTCGCTTAAACCCTCCAATCCCGGTTCTTGGTAAAAAGAACGTGCCTTCAGCAGCTTCCGAAGGCTATCATAGGGCATTAAGGAGGGGATATGCGCGCCGAGCACCGATCAACACCTCGATGGCCCTCCGAGGCGGGGGCGCGAGTAACCTTGCATAATCAGGTTTATTACTCCAATATCCTTAATGTGAATCTGGGAGGGTGTTTTTTCGAAGGCGCCTTCCCGGCCCGCGTATCCGACATCATACAGATATCCAGCGACCATAATCAGAACATTAACGGATTGCGCGCCCAGGTGGTGTGGGTTTTGAACGAACCGGATATCCAGGGAATCGGCGTGAAGTTCGAACCTATCGACGAACAGCAACAATTCGAGCTCATCAAATGGTTCAACGCCATGGTGCCGGCGCCGAATCAGATTCCCCCGCAATAAAGAATACGTTAAAGGGGGCCGGCACCTCTCGGCATAAGCCTCTCCCGTTATTCCAGGAAGTAATCTCCCTCACCCGCCATCAAAGTTATTTCTTCGCCGGTTTTGGCATCGACCCAAATGATGCGGCCGCCTGACTCCTCTTTCAGGGTCACCAGAAAACCGGCTTTCCCCTCCCGGATTTTCGGAATGACCTGATCTTCGCTGCGCCAGCTCATGCGCTTGCGGTGCGTGACCTTGCGATGAAGCTCTCCTTTGAGGGTGAACTCCTGGACATCCCGCACATTGACGCCGGAGGTATATAACAGAGTTTTTCCCGAGGGATGGAAACGGAAAAAATGCGTCCGGCTTTTTTCGGTAACAGCTTGTTTCCGCCCCGAAGCCAGATCCACTTTTTGTACTTCGAAGCGGGAGTCATCGAGTGCTTGGGCCTGGTAGACCAGGCTGCGCCCATCGGGAGCCCATTCAACCGGGCCGCCAAATGCAGCTTCCTCGGCCAGGGGAACGAAATTGACCGCGCGATTATCCCCCACCCAGATACGGGCGCGGCCCTCCTCTTCTCCTTGGAGAGCCAATTGCCTGCCGTTCCCATCGAGAGCGAATCCGGAGAGTTTTTCGAAGCGTCCTTGGGTAAGATTGGTGAGTTCGCGGCCTTCCGGGTCGGTAAGAAAAAGATCGACCTCCCCATTTTTCCGATACAGGAAGTAAAGCCTATCTTCATGCCACTGGATATGTTCCACCGTTCCGCCGTCCCGGGTCAAGGGGCGCGGCAGCGAGTCGGCGTGAAAGCGCGCCAGAAAGAGCTCCCCGGTTCCGTTTTGCGCTTCTCCCGCGAATGCGATAAGGCCGCGCCCATGGTTTAGGCGGGGAAGGCGCGGCTTGAGGCCCGGTGTGGCCAAGCGCCGGGACGAGCCTCGCAGGAGGTTGTATAAGTGCAGTCCGGGCTCTTCACCGGATTCGAGGGAGAGATAGGTGAAAAACGGAGAGGAATAGGGATTTTTATCCGGGGGGATTTCCCAATCCTGAAAGGTGAGGACGGCGCTATGCACCAGGGCGGCCACCGTGGGATCGCTTTCTACCGATTCATCCAGCGGAATGCGGCGATAGAGATGGGAGGCAAAACGTCCCTCCCCATCGATAAGTAAACTGACATGCCCGATATGGGAGTGTTCGGCCGGAACGATGAGGGTACGACCCACTTCGACGGGGCTGGTGAAGATATCCGGACCGGAAAGGATGATAAGGACCAGATTGGGATTGAAGGCCACGATATCCCTGGCGTTTTGCAAAGTCCCGTTCAGCATCAGGACCCGCGGCGGCGGCTCGCCTTGTGTTCGCTCTTGCGTGCGCTGCTGGATGGCGGTGTTCGCTTCCGTCAGGTTCCAGTTCCTGACGGTTTCCGGATCCAATCCCTCCGTGTTCAGCGCGCCCCAGGCTTGCAGACGAAGTCCGCTTTTAAAGGTGAAGGTTTTCTCATGAAGGGGAATCCATTCCTTCTCGACCTCGAAAATCTGTGAATTGAGGAAAGGAAGTTTCGCCCCTTGGAGCGCGGTTTTACCTTGCGCCACTTCGGCAAACCCCGTATTGAGGGCAGCATAGGGCATTTCCGCATAAGCGGAGTAAATCACTTGCGCCAGTTGGGGACTGGAATGGCGTCCGGTCATCTCGCCCGCGTCCAAGGCTACGGCGTTGGGATAGAAACTCAGTAGTTCGCGCAATTTGGAAGCGCGTCGCGCCAAACCGCCCTGGGTATGCCCGGAGACCGAATGGGGAAGGAGACGACCGGCGGTATTTCCGGTAAAGAAAATGGATATGGAGCGTTGGTTGAGGCGTTCGATTTCGGAGCGGCTTTGTTGGGCCAAGGCATGGGCTTTCCAATTGGATGGGTTGAGGGCCAAGGCCTTGCGCGCCGCATGCATGGCTTTGGCGTAATCGCCAGCGCGGAATTCGCGCTCAGCTTTTTCCACCAAGCGCTCGTCTTCGGGTCGACGCTCGGAACGATGCGAATAGTTCAGGGTGAAAAGATGTTGCCTTCCCAGGGGCCCCAACGCTCTTACACCATAATCGAGAGAGAATTGCCGGTACATCAATCCAAAACCGGCGCCGAATCCAGCCAATGGACCCAGCTCGGGATCAGCGGTATTGCGGCCATAGCCGGTGCGGATCAGGAGATAAGATCCCAGGCGTCTTTCCACCCCGCCGTAAAAATGCAGCAAGCCTTCGTTCCCATGGGAGAATCCCGCCGAATAGGACCAATTGGATTCTTCCAGGGTTTTGCCGACTTCCAGGAAAAGGGTTGCGGGCAGCGGTTCGAGCGGGCCGCTTTCGCGGAAACGGATTCCATGCGAAAGGTTTTGTAGGGAAAGAGCCAGGCGGAGATCATAGGCCAGGAAAAACAAGGCGCTGGCGCTGACGGCGTAACCATAAGCCTGCACGTCGGTGATGGCGCTTCTCAGCAGGTCGAGGCGGAGGCCGAAACTCATTCTATCGTTTAGAACGCTGCGTCCGTAAGCCAATCCCAGGGCGATGTCGTCGGCGGAAATATCGGTGACGGGCCTTTCGTCGATATCGCGCGCGAATTCGAATTCGGTGGCGATTAAGGCGGTGGTGCTTAAGCCCAGGTATCCTTGGCTGCCTAAGGGAGTGGCCAGGGAGAGGTTTTCATGGCGGAATTCACCCAATAATTCCGCATGGGAGAAGCTGTAATAATATCCCTGGGTGAGCGGCAGGGCGGCAGGGAAGGTGGCGACCAGGGAGGCTTCGCGTTCGGTGGTCAGTGAACGGCCTCCCATGGAAAGGCCGCGCGCACCCACAGGGAGCTTTAAAAAAGAAAGCGCAGTGGTTCCCGCCCGTTCTCCATCAAAGCCAAGAAATCCGTCGTATTGTAGCGGCGGCCCGGCCTGAGCGGGCAAGGCGATAAGGTACAGCGCCAGAAATAAGGCTGCGCTGGGGAAGGGTTGCCCACGGCATCTTTTTGTCAGTGTTGCCACAAATCGGCATCTTCCCGCCGGCTCCAGAGATCCTTGGCTTCGACCAGCCATTTTTCCGCCGCCGCGAGGGGGACATCGGGTTCGGATTCGGCCTTGGTTTTCAAGTCGCTTAAAGCCTTGTCCATGAGGCTTAAATGGGATTGGCAACTTTCGGTTTCTCCCAGCCGGAGGTACAAGGCCACGATGAGATACAGCAATTGGAATTCGGTGGCGGCGTTTTTCAATTCGCTGGTGCTGTAGCTTTTCAAACAGTATTTCACCGCCTCGCGCAGGGCTTCTTCATCGTCCTTGCCGATATCGCGCTGCAGGCGGGCGATTTTCAGGTAATACATGCCGGCTTTATACCAGGCGCTGGGCGTTTCCAGGCCCGCCTCAATAACCGCGCGCTGCGCTGCGAGCTTATAGCTGACCGTCGCCGCCGCAACACCGCGGGGTATTTGGAAAAGTTCGGCCGGATTTTTCAATTCACTCAGTAACTCGCGGCATTTTGCTTCCTTTTCTTTCAACTCTTTGACCACCCATTGGCTGAGTTGTGACTTGTTTTCAATGCGGGCCTGGATTTGCATGGTGATAAAGTCGCGTTTATCCGGAGAGGCCAGTAAACAGGTGGGGCATACCGTTACTGCGTAGAGACTGAAGTCCAGGGTTTTGAATCCTTTCAATCCCTGATAGCGGGGCACGAGAAATTTGTCCAGGGTCATCAGCATCGATTTGGATTTTAATTCATAGCAGGGGATATCGGCCTGTCCGCAAACCGGGCATTTGACGTTGATCCGGTATAAGGGATCGTCGGCGCTTCCGGCTTGAACTCCGACGGGGCGGGTAGCCTTGTCTTTGATGGTCTGCACCCATTTCATGTCCAACTTGGGACCATAGGCCTTAAGGTAGGCAACGACCAGGGCCTCATCGCGCAAGAGCACTTCCAGTTTCTTGCGTACCAGTTTATCGTCCAATGCCATGTCAGTCCTTTTCGGCCTCATTACCGGAGGGTGCGATGTCGCTTCCCTCACCGGCAAGTCGGGCGGTTGGTTTAAGTATTTTTCCAGTCCATGCGAGCGAGCGCGCCCCATCATTATCCCACTTGGCCCAAGGTTTTTTCAATTTTTTGCAGGTCTTTCGCTTTCCCGCTAAATGCGCTGTATTTCGTCTTTTCCGGCCTTAACCGGCAATTCTTGCGAATGGGAAGCCAAGGCGCCTTGCCGATGAATCCACCGATGATTGTGGTGGGAGCCCTGCGGACGGGCGGTTCCGGAAAAACCAGCGTAGCCATGGCCCTGGGCCGGCATTTTCAGGCGCAAGGAATGCGGGTGGCCATTTTGGCTTATTGGATGAAAGAGCCGCGCTTGCGGGGGCTTGTTCCGGGTTCCTCAATCTTGAGCTCACCTTTGTTTGAATTAAAGGATGGAATGGTTTGGCGGGAAGCTTCCGACGAAGCCCTATTGATACAGCGCAAGATTGGAGCGCCGGTTTTTCTCACGCGGAATCGATGGGCGGCCTGGAAGGAGTTGGAAAAATGCGGTACTGGGTCGGGGGATGGGCCAGGTGGTATGGACTTCGATGTGGTGGTTTCGGACGATGGCTTCCAGGATGTGCGGCTAAAAGGAGCTTTCCACCTGCTTTTACGAAAACCCGGGGAGAAGGTTCGCTACCGGGATTTGTTGCCCGCCGGGAATTTCCGCGAGGGAGAGAGCGCGGCCGGCCGCGCACATTGCGTGGCCTGGGAGTGGGAAGAAGAAGAGTTCAACGAGGAGGGCTACGGTTTTTGCCGGGAGCTGAGCTTTCCCGACGGCGTGGTTGGGAAGGTGGGAGTAATCTGCGGGCTTCCCCAACCCGATATTTTCGTGGAGGCGCTGGAGAAAAAAGGATTAAGGGTGGAGGCGTTGTTGCGGGGGCAGAACCATTGCGCTTTCGAACCCAAGAGGCTGGAGCGATTCTTGAACCAGTGGGGGCATTTACCGCTTTTATGCAGTGAGAAAGATTGGGAGAAACTGCCTGCTTACGCCAAACCACAGGTAAGTTCCGTGACGCAGGAGATTCGTCTCAGCCGGGCTTTGCTGAGGCTTGTGGATGAGGCCGTCGTGGCAAGTCCGCTCCGGCGATGTTTGGTACATTAGAACCCGGTTTATGAAGAAGCTGCAAAAATTCGGTTTTTGGCTGGTTTTGGCGACGCTGTATTCGACCGCTTATCCCTATGTGGGAAAGTGGCGCAGCTATACCAACCTAAGCCCAGTCACTGTCCTTATGGAATACCAGGGACAGGTCTACGCCGGTACGCCCGGCGGCATTCGCCGCATCAATCCGGTCGATTTGACGGAAAAAACCTACGACAATCTGGACGGCCTGTTGGACGTGAACATCGAGGGGCTGGCCGTAACCGAGGATGGCCAATTGTGGGCGGCGTCACGTGATGGTTACCTGGCGAGGCTCGAGGGAGAACGGTGGCGTACCTACGGGCGCAGCTATGCCGCCGCCAATTGGAAGATCAGCCGTCAGGCCTTCCTGGCGGCCGGCCGGTATCTGGTGCTGGGCAGCGACAAGGGGCTGAGTTTTTTTGATATCGAGAACCTACGCGCCGAAGTGAATGTCGACCGTTTCGGAGCTTTGGGACAGGGTCCGGTTCATTCGCTATTGCGCAAGGGCGATACGCTTTTCGTGGGAAAAGAGAACGGCGTGGTAAAGGCGGCGGTGGATTTTTCCGCTATTTTGTCGGATCGTTTTACCAGCGTTTTTGATCCGGGTATCTGGACGGAAACGCAGGTGGTATCCATCCCGGTGGTCTCTCCGGTACCGGTTGATACTCTGGATCCGGATACAGGCGATGGTGGCGGAGAAGTGGTTGCCGACACTTTGAAACCGCTGTATCGCCACCTTTATTTCGAGCAGGGTAAATTGCATGCGGGTGATTTGGGAGCTACCCTGCAGGCTCCTGTTTACGTTCGGGCGGTTAGGGGACTGCCGTTGGTGGTGGGGGATACGGCATTATCGGAATTTGACGTGTTCAGTTCGGCGGCAATTGCTGGAAATCGGCTCTTCCTGGGGGTGCCTTGGGGAGTCTTCGTTCTAAATGAATGGTCGAAGGTCGAAAGGACGAATCTTTTTGGACTCAAGAATCCTTCGGAGTTCCCCTCCGATACTTTGGGGGGGGTGGCCGTAAACGGGTCACGGGTTATGGCAGTGGGAAAGTGGGGGTTGTATAGTTTGGAAGGTAAGGATTGGGTCAGGCAGCAGGAGAGTTTCATTCAATTTCCGTTTATTGATATGTTTGCTCGGAACCTGAAAAGCCTAGCACAGGACAGAGATGGAAACACATTCGTTGGCTCATGGGGGTTCGGGCTGGGCCAGTTTAATGGGGGAACGGAAGAAAAATATTGGCATTCGACAAACTCATGTTTGGAGGGTGTACCCGGCGTTGAAGAGGGGAGATACACCGTTATCAGCTCCGTGAGCAATATACGCGGGGAGAATCTTTGGATGGTAAATATGCAGGCAGAGTTGTCTGAAAGCCATTCCCTGGTGAATCTGAATATCAAAACAGGTAACATCAATTGTTTTTCGGGGCTGGGTGTCGATGGCCATGTCCGCGCCATACGTATCCTCTCAGACACGCTTTTTGCTGAAGCCACACGCGATAACGGTGTTTTCGTGTATAGTTTCGATCCCGATTATCCAGCTACCGCACCCAACCTTATTAAGAAGGTGTCGGCTCCCGAAGGAGCCAATAGCGCTTGGGACGTGTCTGCCGATAGGTTTCAACGGCTATGGTTTTTAATGGATGATCGACTGGCTTATATAGATGATCTAACCACGCTTAGTAGCAGCACTGAATTGGATATTAAAAATGACGAGACATTCGGTGGCCGTGATTGCAAAATTATGGAGCCAGACGCACTGGGAAATTTTTGGATTGGCTGCGCAAATGGACTTTTTCATTTCAAGCCTTCGGATAAGGGTAGTAAGCCCATCAGTAGGAGATATACTCAGGACGATGGCTTATTGGACAACGCGATTCGTACCCTCGCCGTCAACCAATCGAATGGAGAAGTTTGGATTGGGACGGATAAAGGTATCAGTGTGTTTCATAGCCCGGGCCGTGCTCCAGAGGCTGACCTAAAAAGGACCAAGGTCTACCCGAATCCTTTTCGTCCACAGCATTCCCAAGTCATTTTTGATCAGCTTGCGGCGGGATCCACCCTGCAGATTCTGACCCAGGCGGGCTATGTGGTACGTCATTTTTCTGCGAGTGAAATTCTCGGTAACCAATTTCAATGGGACGGTACCAATCAGTCCGGAAAGCGCGTTACGCCGGGAATCTACCTTTACAACATAGAAGCGAATGGCAAGGTCAGTCGAGGCAAACTCATTATTGCGCGCTGACTTTTTAGGTCGTTAAGAGTTAGTGGAGGGTGATAGACCGAATGGGTTTTGAAGAAGGTCACCGTTTCCCCTTAAAGATTTGTCAATGGGGCTTTCTTCGCTTCTGTAACTTCAAACGATTTTATTAGAAACCAGAATGATGAACAGAGAGATTTGGAGGTCGATTCTTTTCCCTCTACGCTTTCATGGACTTATACAGCAGAATATTCGTGACCCCTTCAGTAGAGATACGGGAGGGCGATCTTTTAGCCAATACAATTGAAAGATGGATTTCCGATCCCTCGTGATAGACAGTTCATTCGGATTATGGGAGTACGATAAAACACGCGGAATTTATGAAAATGTTGACGCAACCTAAGAGAGCCGAGACACGAAGCAGTCAGCATGGCAGCGATAAAATGCATTTATAAAAAGTATATTCACAACCTTTAAAAGCCGCATGACCTACCCGGAAAGCATTGGTAAAGGTCCGTGGGTAACATGCAAGCCGCTTGGGAAACCGAAAGTAACCATTTATAATCCCAGGTCCGGTAAAGTTGCGCTGGGGGTTTAAAAAAAAATTAAAGTATGATTGTATACCCGATTTTTCGCTTGAGACCCTCAGCCCCTCCAAAATTCTTTCGCCTTCCGCCCCGTCCCATCAGCCAGGAATCGGGATTGGACGACGCTTTCGACTTTTTGTGCGTCGCAGCGCCCAGCCCTTTCCGCAAAATGCGCCCAGGCTTATTGGAGGAGGATGGGGGTCACCACGATTGGCACCACATTGGGAGTGAGGTGCAGCACGTGCAGGCCGGTCGCCATGTCTGAAACCAAGATTCGATCGTTCCCTAGAAATGGATCCACGCCCCAATATCCCCGATAGGGCGCCAATGAACTATTCGAAAGAATTGGGTTTTTATACACATCATGGCTGCCAACCTTCACTGGCACGCGCGGATTCGTGATGTCGAAAACCTGCAGCCCCTCCGTGTACCAAGACACGTAAAGGTGATTGCCCATGACGACCGGGTTATGAGGGACAACCCGTGGATCCGTGATGCCCGCGGCGGCCGGGGTGATTTCCCCTACCTTGGTCGGCGCAGCCTTGCCGTTGAGCTTCAGGATCTGCACCCCGGCGCCTTCCGTCTCCCTGGTGACGTAAACGTGTATGCCGTCGTCGGCAATCCAATTGGTATGTGTCTTGGAACCCGTCTCCAGACCCCCCAGAAAAAGGGGATTCGAGGCGGAGGCACCTGAAATGTGGCCGCGGCCTACATCGTATACCAGCGTCGCTCCTGAGGCCGGCAGGCTACCCGGATATGGGTCTGAGCAGGAAAGGACCATGATGCCACCCTTGACGGAGAGATCGTGGACTCCGAACTGCTTCGACCCCAGGCTAGCTACAATGGTCCGTACATAAGTGGGCTTTTCCGGCACACCCTTGGTGGCCCAACGGAAAACCCGCAGCTTGGGAGTAGTCCAATGCATGAGATACACGAAATCACCGTTCATCCACACGTTATGGACGGCGCCATCGCATTCCAAACCTGGGGTCGCATTACAATTCATCCCAGGATAGATGCGATGCAAGGTAATCGGGTTCGATGGTGCACGGAAATCGACGATGAAGACTCCGCCGCCGTTATCGCTGGATATGGCACCGTAACCAGCGGCATTGACCTGCACATCTGCGAGATCAGTGGCAGCTGGGCCTCCTCCTCCCCAATACCAACGACCGGCACGTATTGGCTTTGCAGGATCAGTCACATCAATCACGTCCACCCCAACCGAAATAACGCCATTGTTCTGCCCCAGCAAGGCGTAGTACTTGCCATTGCGACGCATCGACCAGACGTCGGCATAGTAGACATCATTAACTTTGAGGGGATCCAACCAGCTACCCTTGCGCCAAACCCGTCCTTTCGATTCATCGATGCGGATATAATCTAACTTGGCGAATTCCGGTTCTATGTGGGCACCTACGGCGACGGCCATGACAGTCAGGAATGCCGCTCCCCGGGCAAAGTATTTGATCATTTTGGTTCCTCGCAGTTGTATTGGCGGTTTCGATCAGGGAGCGATATCGACGCTATTGATATTCCAATGCTTATAGCGGCAGCCGGAAGTGGATTCCCCGCGCTTGGTAGTAACATAGACATTCACGGGTTTGCCTGAAGCCTTGGCAGATAGTAGGACCGAAAATGCGTTTTTGCCTCTAAGCGTCGTTGCATCGAAAAAAAATGAGTCGTCACCGCTGCATCCGCCGTGCACCCGCTCGTTCCCCAGGCTGAACGCCACTAGGTTGTCATTGAGATAGGTGCGGATCTCGTTCACGGTGCCTGTTTGATAAGTGTTAGGATTGACTGTAGTGGCCTGGGCTTCAAATAGGGCAGATCCAAAGAGTATGAGAGTCAGGAGTTTCTTCATGGCGATATACCTTCAGTTTGGGTGTCGTGTGGAAACAGAATTGGGCGCAGCGGGAAATATATTCACTAATTTTCTTTTCCGCAATGGGTTTTACAAATCCGGCCTCGAGCCAAGGCTATTATGGCAGGAACTGTCTTATCTCCGCTGAAAATGGTGACTGCGGAGGCGTTTTCATGCCTTGATAACGAGCATTAGTAAATCGAAGCCCTTTTAATCACCCAAGCGAAGCAGCTGTGTACAGGGCTTTCCGCGCCCTTAGGAGGGAGGGTGGGGGGTCGAGACTTGGGAAATTGATGGGTTTCTTTCGCGTCGTGTATGATACTCCGTTACCCAGGATGTAAGTCCAACTGATTGAAGACCTGGAATACGTGGCCTCTCAAAAGCACTGTCCTGGATGGCTTTTCAACCCCGTTGTCGACGGTAACACAACCGGGAAATTTAATTGTCGTTAATCGGGGGGTATTGGATTTGGAAAGGGGAATCGAGTTAACCAGGCAACAATCCAAAAATAGGCTGCATAATTTTATTTATCGTTTGTAAAATGATGCGTTCCAACTAATTAACAATTCGGTTTTTCAAATGCAGGAAGCGTACAAGGATTCGACATTATCGATTTCCCGGGTTACGTCATGGGACGCTAGAATATGCTCTCTGCCCGCTCTTCCCATATCGGGCCACTTGCTGCTGTGACTCAATAGCCTTTCCAGGTTTTGACTATAGGCTTGGAGGTCTCCTTCAGGTGATAGAAAACCGGCCTTCCCATCGGGCACAACATAAGGGATATCGTCGTGTAGGGTGGAGAGAATGGGAATCCCGCAGGCCTGAGCCTCCAACAGTACCGTGGGTGCGCCACCTTCGCTATCTCCGTCAATCGCCGTGCGTGAGGGTTGCAGCAGAATATCGTGCTTATCAAGCACGTCGATTAAATCCGCAGGCGGCACATAACCAGCCCATTGGATTTTGTCCGTGAGTCCAGCTTCATCGGCTTGCCGCTCCAAAGCGGGCCGCAGCGGGCCGTCACCGATAATGGTTAAGGTGAAAGGAGCTGATCCAATCTTGCCCTTCAAAGCGCCCAGTGCGGCTAGGGCGTGATCCAAGCCCTTTTTTTCCACAAGGCGGCCCACAAAGAGAAATCGTACCGGGCGGATTCCGTCCCAGGTGCGCTCCCGAAACGGATAAATCTTGGGATCGATGGCGATGCGCTTGATGTGGATCTTGTGGGAAGGACAGCCGAGTGCGAGAAGCCGCTTCTGCATGCGGGGTCCTTCCACGAAAAATCCCGCGCCGATACGGAATAATTCGGCATAGCCGCTGCGGCTGCGTTGCAAGAAGGAATTATGAGAGAGATCGTAACCATAAAAATTGGTAAAAACCGGTAGTTTCAGTCTACGGAAAAGCGAGAGTGAGACAACGGCGCGGTAGCCAAAATGGGCATGTATAAGAGCGGGACGGTGATGGGAGATTTCCGAAAGGCAATCGGCATAGGAGACCTGGGGATAGCGACCGATTAGTCTGGCAATGAAAGATGCCGGCAAACTTTTTTTCACGGTGCAGCGGATGAATGGGTCACCGGCAAGCGGGAAACGATCGACATTCCGCCAATCCTGTGCCAAAATCAACGGAGGAAATTTTTTGGCTACACGCAAATATTGCCAAATGAAGGATTCCGTTATGGGAAGGTAGGAATTTAGAAGGTGGAGGCAAGTCGGCATGGGAATTCCGTGTGCTGAAATTTACTATACATTGCTATGTTGCGACCCTTGTGCAGGTAAGGTAGCTTTTACATAATCTCGTACCAAATTGGGCATCAAATTGAAAGTTACTCTCTGTTCGGAATCAATGTGGCGTCAACTAGCGAGTAGGGATGCATCGTGCACATTTTTCCAGACACCTGATTGGTTGAAAGTGACCGCCGAGTTTGAACACGCTCATATCCACCCCCTACTTTTCGAATGGTCTGAAGTGCGTGCGGTACTTCCATTGCTTCGACGTCGAAGGATTTTATGGAATCGATATTTCAGCCCTTTCGGAACATATTCCGGTTTAATAGCTTCGGGTGTTCTGAGAGCGGAACAGCTTACGGAGGTGGCCGAATACCTCTCGGGGTTTAGCGTTTTGCTGGTGAACAATCCCTTCTCGCAGAACAAGATCATGCTTCAAGAGTCACTGGCCGATTTCACCAGCGTCGTATTCCTCGAAGGACGGGATGAGAAGTCAGTAATGGCAGATTGGGAGCGCGATGCAAGGAGGATGGCGCGGCTGGGTGATAAGAACGGAGTACAGATCCGCTTGGCCACAGTGGAGAGCGATATAGCAGCCTATGACAATGTCTATCGCCAAACCCTTAATCGGTGGACAGGAAAGGTCCGTTCGGCTTATCCCCTTGCTTTATTCCACAAACTTTGGACCGAAGTGGGAACGACTTCTTCCCTGCGCCTGTGGGTAGCCGAAAGAAAGGGTGTAGTTGAAGGCGGCTGTTTCGTCTTTTACCATAACCGCCACGCGGTGCTCTGGCATGGGGCGACATTGCCCGAGAGCTATGCTTTGGGAGTGACCCAGCTCTTGTATCGAGAAATAGTACTCGACGCTTTGCGGCGAGAATTCGCCCTCTGTGACTTCAATCCCAGCTCGGGCCTGACGGGGGTGCGCGCTTTCAAGAAAAGCCTGGGTACCTGGGAGGTAGACTTGTCGGTGCAAATCGCCCGCAGCCCCTTATCCCAGGTGATGCAAAAGGTAAAGGCGGTATTGCCTTCAAGGGCCAAAGAACAAAGTTGAAGCCTCAGACCGCGCCATCATTGGCAGAATGGGTGCCCCAATCCGCGACGATGCCTCTCAGCGGGTGAGACCATCCACGGAAAAGATCTTCCAACGTATAGGCTGAGATGGACCCAAAGCCAGCGTTCTTTCCCGTAATACTCCGGTAACGAAGCGGCGTTCCTCCGGCAGCGTATCAAAGAGGCTGAGCCCATGTCTTGTGACTATCTCGGAGGGGTCAAATCCCATCAAATCAAGCAGGGTCGGGGTAATGGCGAAATGGCTGGCGCGATTGAAGTTGAGCTCGGCGGCCTCTTTTAGTCGGGAGCGTAAAGAGGGGATATCCGTGAAAGCCAGCAAGGGCACCAGTCCCTCATGGCTATGGGCATTCTCCACAACGCAATGTGTGAAGAGCAGGCCGTTGTCCAATAGATTTTGACCATGGTCCGAGGTATATATGATCACGGCATTTTCGAATACGGCGTTCTGCAAAAACTCCGAGAACCAGGCGTCGATAGACCAGCGCACCAGGTTCATATAAGCGTTGGTTAAGGCTTCCCGTCGCTTTTCGAGGGGGTCCGGCGAGTTATTCCCCTGATGGGGATGAAAGTGGAGGGCCGTATCCGGCACCCGGTGGTCAAATGGAAAATGTACTCCGGCTTTTATCACGAAAATGAATCTCGGTATCGTATCTTGAATGTGCATCTTTATCAGGCGCGCAGCATCGAGATCGCGATCCTTCTCGCTCGACCCTTCCGCATAGATAAATTGATCGATGAGCCGGGTTTCCGTGTGGGATAGCCTATTATTGAGAGTCCCTCTTTCCGCTTGGGCCTCGATGTAGACGGTGGCGTATCCGGCAGCCTTTGCATATTGCCATAAAGAGGGATTGCGATCCAGACTTGCATTAAAATCCATCGGGTCTATTCCATAACGCAATATGAGATTACTGGTGGAGCTGCAATTTCCGCCCGCCGAGGCGTATCCGAAATTTACGGGGCGATCCCGAAACCGATGTAATCCGGGAGTGACGCCGCGATCCTGGTTGAGGTCCAAGAAATCCGCTCGCACACTTTCGTCGACAACCAGAACAATATGCCGTGGGGAGGATCTTGTCGGGCGAATGTCCACGGGATCCCTCTCCACCTTTCCCGTAATTGCTGCATCCATGGCTAACAAAACCAATAAACTCGGGATTTTATAGGTATCCGGCAGGCCCAGGGTTCCATAGCCGCCCCGCAAAAGACCTAGGAAAAAGATAACGGCTACCGGGACAAAGGGTGCGATAAGGAGAATCGGCTTCCAAAAGCCAGGGGCGAAGCAAAAACCGGAGAGAGCGGGTGGTGGAGCCAGGAATAAAAGAAAGCCGAGTGCCAAGACCATTAATGGAGCGGCCAAGGTGGGTCCTAAGAATGTCGCGGCCTCATCTGCAAAGGCTCGGTTTTCCCATAAACCTGCCAAAGCGGGAAAGTCCAAATCGGCCCCGGTGGAGTTCCTATACGCCAACCCCAGCGCTGCGGCGGGACACAGGATAAAGGCCGCTGAAAACCTTATCCGTATGGAAGGGTGGAGCATGCCGACGGCTAAACCGAATAGGCAAAGAGCCCACACCAGCAAAAAGCCGATGGGGCCGATATAAGCGGGATAAAAAAGCCGCAATTCCGCGACTCTTTCAATAAAACCGGCTTGTGTGAGTATTACAAAAGGTAGGCCTGTTGAAAGTTTGGTTGCTCCGAATATCCAAGGGGAAAGGGGTAGGCGGCGAGTTGGCGGTTTGTTCATATCAGGCAGGTTTTTCCACCGCGATAAGATAAGCCCAGGTCCACTTCTCGTTGGGATCGAGACGGTTCAGGATATAGCCTATGCCTTGAAATACTAAGCCCAAAATCGGTATCACGGGAATATATCGCAGCGGCCCCCTATTGAAAGCGAAAAGTTTATAAACCAGCAATTGTAAAAAGGTGACCCAAAAACCGGATAGAGCGTTGAGCTCCAGAATGCGAAAGCCTTTTTTTTCGAAGAGATAGCGTAGGCCGTATTTTGTGAAGCGGTAAAAGTCACGGGGCTCCTCATGCAAATGCCAGATGAAGGGCACGGTGTAAATCGCCCTGCCACCCGGCTTCAAGACCCGGAATGCCTCCCCGATGGCGGTTTCAGGCTCTTCCAAGTGCTCAAGCACGGCCGTGCACAGAACGGAATCGACGGAGCTTTCAGCTAAGGGTATCGCGAATGCCGATGCAAAAACGTCCACCGCATGGGTATCATGCTGGCTACCGGGGTGGTCCAAGGCGATATGCTTTTGGACATGCCCTCCTGCCATGCTTGCCAGGGGTTTTTCCCCGCAGCCTATATCGAGCAGGGTGCCGAATAAATATTTTGGAATGGCCGCGTTGAGTGCCCTGCCTCCCAGGGAGCGTATAAGCAGGTTTTTGCTGTTCTCCATGGCCGACAGCCATATCCGTTTGGAGTTCAAGCCGAAACATCTCCAGCGGGGATTATTCCGTCATTCTTCGCTGCGAGCATCACCTTGGTAAAGGCATGGATAACATCTTCAATGTCTTTTTCCCGGAGCGCGGCGCTCAAAGGCAGGCTGAGGGTACGATTACCGATGGTCGCGGCATGAGGATAATCCTCGCTACGCCACCCGAAGCGATTTCGATAATAAGGGTGATCGCAAAGTGACCGGTAATGTACTCCCACGCCGATATTTTCGGACGTCATGGCCTCAAGCACCCAATCACGTCCTTTTCCATTTTGCGCTGCCAATTCCGGTCCCGAATCACCTCCCTTTCCCACCTGCACGGTATAGAGATGGTAAGCATGTTTTTCTGAAGCAGCGGGCTCTGTCGGTAGAATGCAGGGTAAACCCGCGAATGCGGCTTGATAGCGATTCCATACTAAGCGACGCTTCTCCCAATTGGCGTCGAGTCGGCGTAGTTGGTGCAGACCCAACGCCGCCTGTACATCCGTCATATTGTATTTATAGCCGAGGTCCACCACATCGTAATGCACGTATCCCGAATCAGAAAAGCGCCGCCAGGCATCCTGAGTCATGCCATGCAATGCCAGTCGTTTGATTTTATCGGCTAGCTCGGGATCGGCGGTACATATCATGCCGCCTTCGCCCGTGGTCAGATTCTTGGTGGCGTAGAAGCTGAAACATCCGATATCGCCGAAGGTGCCTGCACCTTGTCCGTTTCCGGTGGTTTCGATGGCATGGGCGCAATCTTCGATGACGCGAAGCCGGTGTTGCCTTGCCAGGGCCATGATGCCTTCCATATCGCAAAGACGTCCTGCGAAGTGAACCGGTATAATGGCCCTGGTGCGGGGTGTAATTTTCCCCATCACCGCCCGGGGTGATAGGTTCAGTGTTTCTGGGTCACAATCGGCCAGCACAGGGACGGCTCCGGCATGAAGTATGGCATTCACGGTTGCGCAAAAGGTCATGGGTGTGGTAATGACTTCATCACCGGGCCCGATTCCCAATGCCAGAATGGAAAGGTGAAGGGCGGCCGTGCAGGAATTGACGGCTACGGCATGAGGCATATGCTTATATTGCGCGAAATCGTTTTCAAAGCGCTTCACCTTGGGACCGGTGCCTAGCCAGCGGCGACGGAGCGAATCAATTACCTCCTCAATATCTTCTTCTTCGATTTGCGGCGCCCCGAAAACCAGAAAACCCTCCCGATTGCGTGTGGGTTTACCCCCCAACAAAGCCGGGATGGAGTTTCTGCTGTCTTTTTTCTTGGAGGCCATCAGCTGCAATAATTGTACATAGGGATGGCGGGCGTGACTATGTCGGAATGGATTCTTTATAAACATGAGTGATTTTGCGGGATTTATCGGAATCGGGACCCGGCCTTTGGATTCTGAGGTTACGCTCCGTTCCCTGCTCGAGCTTCTGAGCTGTGCTCCGGAGTCGCCTCCTTTTCTGCACGTGGAAGGGGATTCGGCGGTCGGCTATCGGTTGGGGAATGTTCCCATTTGCCAAATCGAACAGGAAGGCCTTCGCGTCTGGGCGATTGGGACTGCAAACCAGGAAGCACCTGACCTGCCCTTACGGATTCTACTTATTGCCAAGCAGGAAAATTGGTCGGTACTGGCAAATTTGCGCGGAACTTTTATGGCCGTGGTAGAAGATGCACCGAGGCGGAAATGGCATCTAATCAGCGATTCCTTCGGTCTGCGCTTCCTGTATTATGCCCGGCACGGCAAGGGGCTGGTTTTTGCCAGCGAGGTAAAGGCGTTTCTTGGGATGAAGGGATTCGCCGCAAAAGTCCATTCCGATGCCTTGCCCCATTTCCTACAACACGGCTTTCACAATGATGACGCCACTTGGCTTGAAGGAGTGCGCTTGTTGGAGGCGGCTACGGTGCTGACTTTCGATTTGGTAATTGGGTCCCTAAATACCCAAAAATATTGGGAATGGGATGAGGTGCCGCAATCATCGGAAAGCTTTGAGGAATGCTCACGGGAATTGGGCAGGATTTTCCGGCAAGCTGTTTCCCATAGCTGTTCGTTCGGAAAACGTCCAGGATTGACCTTGAGTGGCGGTCTTGATTCGCGCGCCCTGCTTGCCGCCATGCCCGAAGGAGACATCGCTACGGTGACTTTTGGAAAACACGAATGCGCGGATATTCGATTGGCCCGCGCGGCAGCTCGCCTTAAGGGCGCGTCTCATCATGTAATGGAGATTGGGCCCCAAAACTGGCTTACACCTCGTATGGAAGCTGTTTGGAGATCGGACGGGCATATTACACTTCGGGATTTACACGGTGTGGAGTCGCTTCCCCTGGTGGCCAATGAAATGGATGTCTGTCTCAATGGATTTTTAGGGGATGCTATACTCGGAGGCACTTATCTGAACTCCCGATCCGGAAGCCAGGAGGAGCTTTTTAAGCAACGCGGTCGTCGATTTATTCTACAGGCTGTTCGGCTCACCGAAAGGCATTGCCAGGTGGAGCTGCCTTTTTTTGACTATGACCTTATCCGTTTCACCTTGTCTTTGCCAGTAGAATGGCGAGCTGAATCATGCATCTATCGTGATATGCTCTTACGCGAATTCCCGCTATTTTTCCGGACCCTGCCATGGCAGAAAACCGGCCTTCCCATAAGCACGCCCCGCGCAGTGGAGAAGGCCCACTCCTTCATGAGGCGCGGCTGGGGGAAAGCCCTACGCGGTACCAGACGGATTTTTCCGAGTGTGGATGGAAATCCCGACTTTACGGACTACGCGCTATGGCTGCGAAGCGAACCGACAATAATTCTGCTCCCGAAACTCCTATTGGATAAAAGCAGCTTGTTGGGGGACTTGATGGATATGCATCCGGTGCGTCAGGAGTGGGAGAGACATCTGGCAGGAGAGGACTTTGCAGGTAGGCTTTGCGCCTTGATGACAGCGGAGCTATGGTTGCAACAGGCATTTACGGGGAAATTTCGTTCAGGCTTTTCCAGCTGAATCAATTCCGTCTTAATCCTTTTTCACGATACCGCCGGATCGAGCCAATTGCCACATTTTGCCCAACATGGCCGGAAAAAAAAGCCGCATGCCACCGGCATAAATGAGGAATCCTAAACCCGTCATCGATACCAAGCGGACAAGCGGCTTATCCGGAATAAAACTCGTTGCTAAAGTGATGGACGCGGCCATGATCCCCGCCACCAAGAAAGCGGGAGTAATTTTAATGAAAAATTCTCCAGGAAGCATGCCAATCAAGCGAAAGCGTACCCAGAAATCCAACGGCCAAAGTAGGGTTACGCAGGCGATTACCAGTCCCCAGGCCACGCCAATAAGGCCCCAATTTTTGCCGATGACCACGGCGCCGGAATAGACCACCAACGCTAAAATATTGAATAGAAAAGCCCAGTCCACCCTACCCTTGGCCAAAAGTAGTGAACCAATGGGATTGCCAATGCCAATAATCATTCCGAGCAAACACAGTACTTGCAAGGGAACGATTGCTTCGTTCCAGCCGGGACCAAGAAAGAGCGGGATCAAAAACGGAGCGGTGGCGATAAGGCCGAAGTAAAGTGGAGTGGTTATAAATGCAATGGCTTCGATGGCTTCCAAATAGCCTCGGCGAATGCGCTCATCGTCTTGCTGGATGCGTGAGAATACGGGAAAGGCGACACGTGTGATAATCGGGTTAAGGAGCATAATCGGGCGTAAAACGATTTGATAGGCGATATTGTAATGGCCCAGCATTTGGACTCCCAGGAGCTTGCCAATTAGCAATTTATCGGTCTGTCCGCGCAGAAATCCGATACCTCGCTCGCCCAACTGATAAGAAACGAAGCCCAAATAGGGTTTGACATGAGACCATTGCCAGCCAAAGCCCGGAACCCAATGGGTAAGGCCTGTTACTATCCATATTGCGGAACGGATGGTGGTCAAAGCCAAAAGTCCCATAACTAAGGAGAATGTACCCTGTCCGGAAAAGCCAGCACCGATGGCAACACATGTCCCAACAACTGCACCCAGCGATTCACCCCAGGCTATGGGCGCGAAGCGCAGGGCCTGCTGGTGCAAAGCGAAAAAGGGCTGCCCAAGCGCGGTGAGCGGGAAGAGTAACGCTCCCCAGCGAATAATTGGCTTCAACTCTTCGGCATTGAAAAACTCTGCTACTGGGTTGGCCAAAGCATAAGAGAGAAGCCCCAGCAGCGCGGAGGCCAAAATCGCCGTCCAATAAATGGATGTGAGTTCTTGCGCATCTTTTGTTTGGCGATGGACGAGTGCATTGGAAAGACCCAAATCGGCCAGGGTCTGGGCCAAACCCAAAACCAGCATGGCCATGGCCGCGAGGCCGAATTGCGCAGGAGAGAGTAGGCGCGCCAGAAAGGCCAGTTGGACCAATTGCAGAAGGAAGGTCAGGCCGGTAGCGATGGCGCTCCAACGCGCCGCCGAGTAGGCTTGAGACCGAAGTGGACCTGGTGTCACGGTATCGGAAGGCAGCATAGGCTATCGGGTAGTTTGGATTGCCGAGAAGGGATAAAGCCTCGAATAAACTAGAAAATTAGGCCAACTTCGTATTTTGTGTCTGGAACGCATGAAGCCAGAAGCATGCCTGCCCGATCCCGATATTAACTTTGATAGGAATGGATACCGATAATGCTCAAGCCACATCCGGGTGGGTGGTTTTAGGGCCTGTAAGCCTGGGGTTCAGCTTTTCTTTATTTCTCAGTCAGTCCCTTTCGAGGGGTGACTTTTCGGGAATTGCCCATACCCCTTTTTTAATCCAGGTGCTTTTAGGAACGACATTGATGTTTTGGGGATTGCATCTCCTTCGTTCCGCCGCTATCCGATACGCTTCCGGATTGCTCGGGAAAAAGGCATTTGTGCGTTACCAAAGATGCGAGATCTATACTTACCTGGTATTCTCTTTGCCATTACTCGGTTACATCGGGGTGCTTCCATCCATTTTACTTTTCTGGGTAACGACTGCTTTCTATCTGATTCTGCAATTGGCTTTGATCGCCTTTTCCTCGAAAAGTACCGGAAGCACTGCGGTCACTCCCAGTGGAAAATTCGCCTTGCTCTTTCTCATCTCAGGCGCTTCCTCACTGATGTATCAAATCGTCTGGCAACGTGTCCTTTTCGCCGCCTATGGCATCAACATCGAAACGGTAACCTTGATAGTTTCGGTATTCATGTTCGGATTGGGAATCGGCGCTCTATTGGGGGGTTACCTCTCTCAAAAATTCGAAAGGAAACTTGTTCTTCTTTTCATCCTATGCGAAGTATCCATCGGGCTCTTTGGTATTATCAGTATTCCCCTCCTCAAAACCGTGGCGGCCGGAACCGTGCACTATTCCCTCGTGCAAACCATTCCGGCGCTTTTCTTCCTTCTATGCGTCCCAACCATTTTCATGGGCGCCACCCTGCCTATTTTGACCGCTCATTTCCATGGCTATTTCAAAAACGTCGGCAAGTCGGTGGGAGTCCTTTATTTCTGCAATACGCTGGGTGCCGCGACGGCATGTATCCTTACCGTGGACATCTTCTTTTTATTTTTCGGACAGAATCAAACCATACTTATCGCGGTGATTTTGAATTTAATGATAGCAGTGCTTGCCTGGCTTTGGGGAGGAAGCCAAAAAGCCGGTACCAGTCCAGAACACGTTAAAGTCTCACAAATGGTACCGGTTCGCCCGCTTTCTTATGCGCTGATCCTAGCTTTATCCATGACCGCAGGGTTCATCTCCCTTAGCCAGGAAATCTTGTGGGTGCGCTTCGTTTCCTATATGTCGCAATCCCGGCCCCACGTTTTCGCGCATGTGCTGGGGTTTTTCTTATTGGGCATCAGTATGGGCGCCAAGTATGCGGAAAGGCTTTCGATTCAGAGCGCACTCCGCCCCATAGTCCACATTGGTAAAATCTATGCGGTCAACGGCCTGCTTTTCCCCATCGGTTTTTTCGTCATCGGAGAAGCTGCCCAGTTTGATAAAACCTATGCGATGGGCTTGGCTTATACTTTTATTTTCATAAACGCTTTTTTGACGGGACAAATTTTTCCGTTGTTGTGTCACTTTGGAATCAATAGGGAGATCCACGTAGGCGCTCCCGTCTCGCGGATTTATTTGGCAAATATCATCGGTTCCACCATAGGCCCATTGCTTATGGGATTTTTCCTCCTGCAATATTTTTCCTTAAAGATGAACATTCTACTCATGGGTTGGTTAGGCTTGCTGCTTAGCGGATCCTTGATGCTCCATGCCCCAGGTTTAAAGGGGCGGATATGGAGAATGGGCGGTGTCGCGGTACTTTCCGGGTTATGCTTGGTCGCGGTTGGAGAGGGAATGCGAAATGTGCTCGAAAAGGTGCATTTCGGTTCGGACTTTTCACTCAAGGGCCCTTACAAGTATCTTCATGAGAACCGCAGCGGAATAATTGCCGTGAATTCGAACGAGAGCGGAGACATAATTTATGGCGGGGGAGCGTATGACGGGCACTTCGCCAACTCCATCCGAGAAGATTCGAATGGGATTGCCCGCACCTATATGGTGGCGGCAATTCATCCGGATCCCAAAAAAGTTTTGGTGATGGGATTGGCCAGCGGATCTTGGGTATGGGTATTGAGCCAATACGAAAAAATTGAAAGACTCACAGTAGTGGAAATCAACCCTGGGTATGCGGGAATTGTTTCCCGATATCCACCGTATAACGAGATATTGAACCATCCCAAGGTGCACCTCCACTTTACCGATATCCGTCGTTGGCTTTTGCGCCATCCCGACGAAAAATTCGATCTAATCGTCGCCAATGTAACCCACAACTGGAGAAGTAACACCACATCTCTTTTGTCCGCCGAGTTTTTACGTGTATCCAAAGATCATTTGAACCCGGGTGGCGTTCTTTATTATAACTCCACAGGCTCAGAGCATGTACCTCACACGGCGGCTCGAAATTTTAAGCACGTGACAACCTACTCGAATTTTGTGGCCGCCAGCGACCACCCCTTCAGCCTGTCTGAAGAGCATAAGAGGAAGAATCTGAGCTTGTTTACTCGTGACGAACAACCTCTATTGGATACCACTGATACCGCTATAGCGTCCATCGTCCAGGCGATGGCTAGCCACCCGCTTGACGACCAGGTTAAGGAGTGGCTGCTGCGAACCGATCTACGCGAGATCACCGATGCCAATATGTTGACTGAATTCAGGATGACCCGGTTGAGTTGGTTCAATCGCCGTTTGGCGTGGAGGCGGGGTTGGTAATGCCAAGGAATTGAAATAAACCTGAGTTCAGAGGTCCTGGACGAAAAGTGAATGGATGGAGAATACCCAAACTGAAATTCGGTCCATTACGACGGGTGTATCGATTCTTGAAAAAGGTGTCACAAAGTCAGAGTAGATGCTCGTTTTAAACCTATGCATATGGGTCCAAATGCTACTTGGCGCATGGATTTATTTGAGGACGACCTGAGCATTGAAACCATTGCAGGAAAGCATGGTTCTCGGAGCGATGGAAAAGAATTTACAGCTAGTAGCGGCCCCAACGTCTTCTAAGTGATAGATCACTTGCCAGGGCCTGTTCGCTTAACCATAATATAGGATGAATTTCTAATTTAAATTTGAAACGAAAATGTCCCCACTCAGTGTTTAATCAACTTTTAAGGCAGATAAATAGATACGTATGAATAAAAAACCAGAAGTATTATTGCCAGTCCTCACCAATCTGGCAACTGATTATCGGGTATACAAAATGTCCAAGTCCCTTTCGAATCTTGGATACCAGCCTATTGTTCTATGTGATAAGCCCAAAAATAAACTGGGGGAAGATTGGCAAGACATCCAGATTAAATTCGTGGTAAATGAATCCCACATGGATGGTTTTTTCAAGATATGGGTAAAATTCATAATAAAATTATTCCCTATTTTTTTGCGCACTAAAAGCAAATTGTGGATTGTGGAAGACTGTCCAGCCCTCATGTTAGCTGCATTGATAGGTAGACTCAGAGGTGTTCAGGTAATTTACGATTCCCATGAAATTTTTCTGGAGACTCCAGAGGTGAAGCGGTCGCCTTTAAAACGGATTTTTTGGAAATTTTGGCACGATGGAGGTCTTAAATGGGTCAAAAAAATGATCGTAGTAAGCCCCGATTCAAAAGAATTTTTTGAGAACCAATTTAAACACATTCACTTTTTAATCATGCCGAATGTTCCTTTCAGTCCAAATCCTGTGAGTGAACCAAGAATCCCGGGTTCATTTGATAAACATGCAGTGGTATTGATTTTTCAAGGTTATCTCAGAGCCGAAAACAATTTCAAATCTCTGATAATGGTATTGCAAAAGCATAAAGGGTATCAGCTATTAATAGTTGGAGATGGACATGAAAAAGGAAATATTCAAAATTATATAAATGAAGCTGGGGTTCAAAATCAAGTAAAAATGCCCGGTATATTACCCTTTGGAGACCTTAAAGCCTGGACCGGTCAAGCTAATATTGGAATTCACCTTGTACGTCCTTGGTCATTGAATATCGATAGAACCTGGCACAATAAAATATTCGATTATATCCATGCGGGTCTTCCCGTATTAATGGGTGACACGGTTGCTTTGCGAACTCTACTAACAAAGCATAGGGTGGGTATTATTGTAAACCCTGATGATGAAAAAGACATCGAGCGCGGTATTAATGAATTGATTGAAAACTATTCGTTTTATCAAGAAAACTGTAGACGGGCAGCTTTGGAATGGAATTGGGATTTCTTTGAAATTTTGTTGGGTGAATTTATTCGCGAAGGCGATGCCTCCATTAATGAAATGCGAGTTTCTCCCGAATAGGCTGAATTGCAAAGGTATGCGGAAAGTAGTAGATTAGCAGAATGAGGCGAGGCTGATGGATCGAAATCAACATTCTTCCAAACTTGAACGAGAAAAAGAATGGTATAAAAGTAATGGCCGCCTCTCCGACCATCCCCTTAACTCGTCACTTTTTTATTCTTCCGCCCGTAACAATTTCAATTATATCTTTCCAAAGAATATCATGGCCAAGTCACTGAACATGGCCCTAAGTGACAAACCTGAATCGAAAATTCTTTTGGCCCCGTTGGGGAGCGGGGATGACCTTTCCTACTTGAAGGGAAAAGGTCGGAAATTGACCGGTATTGACATATCGCCGGATGCGTTAGGAGAAGTATCTGACCGCGACGTGGATAAGCTTGAGGGTGATATGTCGAATATGAACATGTTTCCAGAGGGTAGCTTTGATGTCGTAGTGACGCCATTATTTTTCCATCATTATATTCTCCATGGCTTCGACCCATTTTCTCATGAGTTGTTCCGTGTACTTAAGCCGGGGGGGACTTTCATTTCATTGGAGCCCAGTCTTTTTAATCCCATTAGCCTATTTGCCAGAACTGGTAAACGTATATTCGGGAATATAACCGGCCAAGTTGAAGATGAAGGGCCATTCATTCCTCAAAAGTTGGTGAATTCCTTGCGACGTGCAGGATTTGTAAAACCCAAAGTATTGGGCGCCGGATTTTGCCATAACAGAATCCCCATCCCATTGGCGCGAGTGTGTAATTCTATTTCAAAACCATTCCTCAACATCTTTCCTTTTAACATAATGTGCTGGATGTGTGTTTTCACGGCACGGAAACCATTCAACAACTAGGCTGCTTACCATCCCAGTACAACTCATTGGTATATTTCGTCGCTAAGCTTCGTGCGGGAAGCTCACCCCGTAAATTCCTTTCGGGGATAGTTGAAAGAGTTCGTTTGCGACCTTTGGATCAGGCTTAACGAGGTCATTCATGGACGCTACCGGTGCTTCTTTCCTCGCAAGGCGGTAACCACAACCCACTCGGGGCCTTTTCCCTTGGCATCAAGCGAGAGCCGTACGATAAGATTCGGCAGTAAGACGTGCCGCTTCGGCCCAAGTATAGCGGCCCCAGAACTCTTCGGGAGGCGGAGGCAAGGGCTTCTCCACCGCATGGACCAAGGCGGACTGTAACGATTGGATATCGCCCGGTTTGCTATAGTGCGCATGGCGGCCAAGGTATTCGCGGACGAAGCCGCCCTCGGTGGCGACGACTTGCGCGCCTGCCTTAAGGGCTTCTAAAGCGGAAAGCCCCGTGGTTTCGAAAAAACTCGGTTGTGCGACCACGGCCGCTTCCGAAAACAATTCTATCGCGCGCTCATGGGAAACCATTCCCCCGTATTGAATTCGGTCACCGTCCATTAAACCAAAAAATTCGCGTTTATAGGACCGGCCGCCATGCTCAGCGCTTCCAATGAAAATCAGGGAGTAGTCTTTAATTTTTTCCGCCTCGGCTTGAAAAGCTTTGGCTAGGGCAACTTGGTTTTTATTCGGTTCAATGCGGCCTGCGCAAACGATCAATTTCCGCCGTTGCTTGGGGGAAATGGGGCCGGTTTCATCCACGCCATTGGGGATTACCGCGAAGGGAGGGCGCACCCAGAGGCCCAGGTCCCGATCCATGGCATCCATTTCCATCTGGGAGTTGGGCAAAAGGACATCCACTCCCGTTACGACCTCGCGTGCTGCTGCGGTAAAATTCAACGTGCAACGCAAGCTAAAGGCCCTACCACCAAAAAGGGAATAGTAGACATCGCGAGCAGCGAAATACCGCTCCAGGGGAAAATTTCGAAGTCCAAACCGCCTGGAATAGAGAAGGCGTAAATCCGGGTAAGGATGCCAAATGGAAGACAGGACGATTTTTTTCCCCGCCTGCTTGGCGCGTTTGAACGTCACATAGGTGTCGGCGAGGTGGTTGAGATTAAAAAGGTGAATGATATCGAAGCGGGCTAGCGGGGTGGAGCGGTCCGTCACTTCTACGTGAAAGCCAAGGGCCTCCAGCCCCGAACGGGTTTTCTCCAATTGAACCCAATCACCATGGGCTTTACGATTTCGTACCGGGTGATTGAACATTAAGATATTTGCGGCCATGTGACGAGTAATTTAGAATACCACGGTGAATTAGGCCGGAAAAAGAAGTCCCAATTATTTTGGATTTATGGTTATTTAAAGAGCTGGAGACGGGAATTCGAATAAAAGAGTTCTTATCTTGGGTTCGTGCAGTTTCAACTAAACTATTTCTGAATGCTTTTTAAAAATAAATACAATGGTTCAAGAGCATGATTATATCGGAACATTCCATTCAGGATTTCTCCACCCAAATCGCCGCTCGATTTAGCAGGGAGGCAAAGGCCTTAAGTGAATTTTGGAATAATTCTAAGCCGGTGCGTCATCTGGTTATCGATGACCTTCTGCCGATAGAATGGGCGAAAAAAATTGCTGCGAGCTTTCCGAAAATGGACCAACTCCGGCGCTATGAGAGTCGGAAGGAATATAAAGGCGTTGGAGTGGCGATGGATGAATATGCGCCTATCTTGAAAGCGATCACTTTTGCCTTTCAGGATCCGAAGGTCCTTGATGCGGTTATGGAGGTTACACAAATCGGTCGTTTACAGGCGGATGCCAATCTCTATAGCAGTGGGCTTAGCGCCATGGGGGAGGGCGATTTTCTTAATCCACATATTGACAACTCAGGCAACCCTTTGTTGCAACAATATCGCCGGATAAACGCGCTTTATTATGTAACGCCTGAGTGGAATCCCGATTGGGGAGGAAGTTTGGAGCTTTGGGATGCGAATCGTTCCAATCCAATCGTACTTCCAGCCCGATTCAATCGACTCATTCTCATGAATACCAACCGTACATCGTTCCATTCCGTGAGCGCCATTAGGAGTTGCCAGGGTAAGACCCGGAATTGTGTCTCAAATTATTATTTCTCGCCGGAGTCGCCCGAAGGATACGAGTATTTCCATGTAACCTCGTTCCGTGGCCGACCGGAGCAACCGCTTCTCGATTCATGGCTTAGGATGGATGCAAGTGTACGGGGATTATATCGGCGCTTTTTCCCTCGTAAAGCGGAAGCTATCAAGCATAAATACCAATAACCGCCAATTTGTATTCAAAATACGTCCTTTATTTATCCCGATTGAAAAGTTGTCTTCGGAAGCGACGACACTGATCCGGATGGGATTATTCCACCGGACTTTTGAATCGTCCCAAGGCATCCATAAACCTTTGGCCGAAATCGGAATTCGGGTTTTGGAAATGCGGCGAGGCAAAGTGCCCATGGGAGCGGGGAGAGAGAACAGCGGACATGGGGCCTCGAAGCGAGGCAGGGGGCGACGGCGCCGGTATGGATGTCCATTCTCCGGATGCCCATTTGAGAAGGCGGTTGTCGCGCGTGCCGAACCAATAGTTTCCTATTGCGTCGCGCGTTACGGATGTTATGGAGCCTTCCGGTGAGGAAAAAGTCTGCCAGTCGTCTTTCCCATCGAAGCGAACCAGACCTTTGTCCGTGGCTATCCAGAACAGCTTTTCGGCAGCATCGAAATACACACTCCAAATTTTATTGCTGGGCAGCGGCGAATTTGCATGATGGTAGGACTGTACATGGCTTAACGAGCTATCCCGACGCATTAGCGTCAGCCCTTGCCTGGAGAAAATCTCCTCGCATTCGTAATAAATTCCAAACTCCATGCCAAAGGAGCCCGCCAGAACCGTGCCGTCCATGCCGAATGCCAGCCCGCTAACCGAACCCAGGTTGAGTTGATCCACGGGGAAAAAATGCCATTGGTTTTGGAAATAGTAACCGAAGTTACTAAGGGATCCCACCCATAGGGCTCCATCCGGTGCGGCCTCCAGAAAAATCGGCAGCGTCCAATCCGGTTTTGGGTCGCCGAGAGGGTGCGCGATGGCGGAATCACCGAAGCCCTCGACCAGCCCGCTTTCATGCGAAAAAGTCCAGATTTCCCCATTGGCGTCCGTAGTGAATAATTCGGTGGAAGGGAGCGGCGATGTGAACCCACTATTCGCCGAATACACCTTTCTCTGGACTTCGACCCAGGTGTTATCATGGGAAAACCCGATGCGGGTGGCACGTTTATCACCATTCCATGTGAGTAGCTGGGGGTGGACTTTCCAATTCCCCTTGTCGAGCTGCGCCAGTCCGCCATGAAAGGAGCCTATCCAAATATTTCCGGCGGGATCAGCTGCTACGGTCCGGATATCCTTGAAAGCATCAGACCGCCAGTCGGGATTTTTCTCCGGACAGTATGCTGGCTGTATCATCGCGCACTCGTCCAGGGTCAGGCCGTATTGGTTCGCCCAGGCGGAAAGCTCCGGCCAATCGATTTCAGGAATGTAGGCCAAGTTGTTCCAGTCTCGAATGGCCATGGCCAAATCCCTCCGGCCGGAGCGGATGAGCAGGTAGCCCACGGCACAGGGAATGTCTTGAGCATCCATGAAAATAGGCCCGGTGTTTTTGCGCTGGCCGATGTTGCGCGGGAACTGCCCTTGCTCTCGGTATTCATCGAGCCACTGCAGGATTTGCGCACGGTTCGCCTGTTGCGATGCAGTCAGGGATTTATTCCCGCCGACCGACAGTGTTTCCTGAACCTGTGCCAAATGCTTGCGTATCCGCAATTTCTCGGGAAGCGTAAAGTCGGCCTCCCTTTCATAAAGACTTCGGGTGACTGTTGGTTGGCAAGCGCAGGCTTGGGAAGGGATCCCTGATCCCGAAGTAAAAGCGGCGGATAGGGGTTGGGCCACAAAGCCCAGGATACCCATGAAACACAGACGAGGAATCCAGTATTCCCATTGGCCTACAGACATAGTTCCTCCTCCGCTATGATTGATTATGCGGCTCGGGCAGTAGAGACTCCATTAATAGTAGGTAAAGATTCCAATTTGTGCTGGAAGTAATGTATCGCCCGAGAATGGAGCGAAATCCGGAAAAAATCCGTCAGGGTATCGGCAGGGAAGCGGTTTTCAACGACTCCAGAGAGCTGTACACCTTCATCCAGGCATGGTTATCCATATCGCTCACATACAGGCTCATCACCGCGCCCAGCAACATCATATAAACCAGGCGCTTATTCCTATTTATGGAAGTTCTCAACACGGGCACTGGCCGACTCCCGCCCCTCTCTACGAAAATGGTTTGGGGCATTTTGCGCACCACCCGGCCCCGGCTTTGGTTGCGGGCCAATTTCCGGGACATTTTGCGCAGCTTGGCGATGCGCATGGCGTTTTCTTCACTGTTTTCGTGTAGGTACATGGTGTTTTGGCTTTGGGGTGAATTGGCTACATTTCTCCGATGAATTGATTCTAGCGCCGAGGGAAGGTGAAGTCAATGTCGGGAAAACCTTGAGGCGCTTGAGAAATGACTCAAAAAAGGGGTTGAGACACCCCTAAACATACCGTATAAGTAGGATTAACTGGGGAGGTTAAAGGGTCCCCAAAGCGTTGTTTCCCCTGTTTAAATAGCGGTAAGTTGTTATCTTCCTGAATCTGTCTGCGAATAAAAGGTTTGTAACCTACAAGGATAATAGGATTATGGAGCAGCTCGACATCGTGACTTCCGAAAGCGCCCGTCTGTGGAAAAGCCGTCTGACGGGGAAAATGCCTGCGGATTGGGAAAAGGATATCGATAATTTCGAAACCGACATCCTGCTCAAAAAGAAGGGCAAGATGGAGGACAAGCTTTTCGCCGAAACGCGGCTGCGCATGGGAGCGTATGGCCAGCGTTACGACAATGCCCGTCGTCACGATGGAAAAACCGATAGGGCCATTCCCTTCAATGCCATGACCAAGGGCCCGGGTACCTCTTGGGATGCTCCGGGCATGGAGCGCATCAAGCTGCCCTGGGGCGGCTTTACCACCGAGCAGCTCGAAGTCATGGCCGACCTGGCGGAAGAATACAGCGACAGTATCTTGCATGTTACTACCCGTCAAGACATCCAGTTGCATTATGTGCATATCGAAAACACGCCCTCCATGTTCCGTCGCCTCGCCGCCGTGGGAATCACCACCCGCGAAGCTTGCGGCAATTCCGTCCGTAACGTCACCGCCTGCCCTCTGACCGGGGTATGCCGCGACCAGGCTTTCGACGTCACCCCCTATGCCGACGCCGTGTTCCGCTTCTTGCTGGGACATCCCGACGTGCAGGATTTCGGACGCAAATTCAAAATCGCCCTGTCCGGTTGTAAAACCAACCCCTGCGGTTTGACCAATATCCACGACCTAGGCCTTATCGCGGCCACGCGCGTTGAGAACGGCCAAGTGCGCCGCGGATTCGAGTTCTACGTGGGCGGTGGATTGGGCGCCGTGACCTATAGCGCCAAATTGTTCAGCGATTTCGTTCCCGAAGAAGAAGTACTTCCCTTGTCGCAGGCGGTTTGCCGCGTTTACGCGCGCCTGGGCGAAAAGAAAAAGCGTCACCGTTCCCGCATCAAGTTTCTGGTGGCCGATATGGGCATCGAGAAATTCCGGGAGGCGGTTTTGGAAGAGCGGGCCAAGCTCCCTTCCGATCCGCGCTGGACGGAATTTTTGGCGACCCTGGATAAATTCGAAGAAGCGCCTTTGAAACCGGAGGGGAAAACCGTTTCTCCGGTCGCCGACGAAGCTTTCGATTTCTGGAAAAAGACCAACGTTTATCAACAAAGGCAGCCGGGTTACGTAGTCGTTACCGTAACCTGCCCGCTCGGAGATATCACTTCCAACCAGGCGCGCGGCCTAGCCGACATCGCCCGCAAATACGTGAAAGATACCCTGCGCACCACCGTGGAACAGAATTTGGTTCTCCGTTGGGTTAGCGAAGCCGATTTATACAACCTTTATCTCGACTTGAAAAAAGTCAATCTCGCGGAACCCGGCGCCGAGTCGATTCTCGACGTGACGGCTTGCCCCGGCACCGACACTTGCAAGCTGGGCATCTCCTCTTCGCGCGGTTTGGCCGGAGTGCTGCGGAACCGTTTGGCGGAAAAAGCCTATAGCATGGACGAGGCCGTACGTAACTTGCGTATCAAAGTTTCGGGATGCTTCAACTCTTGCAGCCAACAGCATGTAGCGGACATCGGATTTTACGGCATCAGCCGTAACGTGGGCGGATATGTCGTTCCCCATTTTCAGATGGTGTTGGGCGGACAGTTCGCCAACAACGGCGCCAATTACGGCATCGCCGTGGGCGGCCTTCCCTCCAAGTCGATACCCGACGCGGTGGACAGGCTGACGGGGGTTTATTTGAAAGAACGCCAGAACGGCGAGAACTTCCGGAGCTATGTCGAGCGCGTGGGCAAATCCACATTGATGACCATGGTCAAGGATTTGACGACGGTTCCTCCTTATGAATCGGACAAATCCTTCTATGTGGATTGGGGCGATGTGCGCGAGTATTCCGTGCGTGATAAAGGCATCGGTGAATGCGCGGGCGAATTGGTGAGCCTCACCGAATTCGGCCTCAAAGCCGCCGACCGCGAAATTTTCGAAGCCCAGGTAATGCTGGATAAGGGTGAACCCGTGCAGGCCGCCGATTTGGCCTACCGGGCCATGGTGCTGGCCGCCCAGGGCTTAATCAAGTCTTACAATATCGATGCTACGGATGAACCCGAATGGGTGCAAAAGGAGTTTCGGGAAAAGTTCTACGATACCGAACTCTTCCATGATCCTTTCGCAGGCCCCAAATTCGCACAGTATTATTTTCACGCCCATGAAAAAAGGGGAGCGAAAGTCGACAGTGAAGAGGCGGATAGACGGGTACAGGAGGCGGGCCTTTTCATCGAAGCCGCGCATAGCTGCTATTTGCGCATGGAAAAAGCCAAAGGCCAGAAGGACAACCTGCTTTCAAAGGCCCCCGAAGGGGAGAAAGCCTAGCATTTTACCGGGGGATGTTCTCCGGTACAAGGGATAGAGAAAAATGGTGGACATGCTCATCGAAAACATCAATTGGAAAATCTTCCTGGAAAACCCGAAAGCCGCGAGCCCCGAGCATTTGTTCCGGGTATTCAATGGCTGGATCCCCGACAGCCCGGAAATCTTTATCGACGTGGCCGATTACCAGCATGTCGGCGACGGCCCCCTGGTGTTGCTTTCCGGCCATTATGTGAATTATGTGCTGGATTCCATGGAAGGCGACTTGGGACTGCTTTACGATAGACGCCAACCTTATGAGGCGTCCTTGAATACCGTCGAGCGGCTTAGGGATTCGTTGCGGGATACGCTGTTGGCCGCCAAGCGCTTGGCGGACGACGCATCCTTCCAGGAAAAGCTACGGTTTTCCACCGGTACACTTCGTCTGATTCTGAACAACCGCGCCCTTACGCCCAATACTCCGGAAACATTCGCGGCTTTACAGCCGCATCTGAATCAGGCGCTGGAAACCGTATTTGGGCCGGGTGGGTTTTCCCTCGAGTACAGTCAGGGAGATGCGCGTCGCCGTCTTACCGTCACGGTTAAATCCAAAAGCGCCCCCTCGCTGGAAAAGGCCATAGCCGCACTTCCGGCAAAATAGCGTCACGGTTAAACCGACAATTAAAGAAATTCAAGATTCTTCTTTTTCCGGAATATATATTTAGACCGGTCCAGCCTGAGACTTTTCCAAACGGCTATCCTGCCTTTAGGAAACAGGAAGACATTCGTGAAAAAGGAAGTTTTATGAATATCTATGTCAGCAATCTCCCCTACCAAACCACCGATGATGAATTGATGCGGACTTTCCAGTCCTTTGGTGAAGTCAATTCGGCCCGGGTAATCAAGGATAAGATATCCGGCCGATCGCGTGGCTTCGGGTTCGTCGAAATGGCGAATGAAAGCGAAGCGCAAGCAGCGCTCGACAGCGTCAATGAAATGGAATTGGATGGTCGCAAATTAAACGCCCGCGAGGCGAGACCCCGTTCCGAAGAAGCGGGTTTTCGCAACGACTCTTCTCCCAAAAGAGAAGGTCGACCTTCGCGGGACGCCATCCGCTCGAATTACTAAAGCGAATGGGTTGATTACGGGCTTTGGGGTTCGGTCGCATTGGCCGGAGAGCTCATTTCATTTACCTTTGAGGGCAATTCACCATGCCCGATAATTCCAATAATGCCGCATTTTTCGTCTCCTGTCCTCGCAATTTGGAGACAATGCTGGTGGAGGAGTTCCATGAGCTGGGGCTGCCTAAACCCGAATTGCGCCGACTGGGAGTCGCCGCTCGTCTGACCCAGGAACAGGTGTACCGGCTGGTCTATGGTTCGCGCCTGGCTTCGCGCGTTTTGCGCCCCATGGCCAGCTTTCCCTGCCGCACCCCAGAGGAGCTCTATGAGCGGGCGGTGGCATTGGAATGGCAGAAAATCATTCGACCGGATCTCACCTTTATGATCACGGCATCCGTTTCCGATTCCCACATCAGTCATAGCCAATATGCGGGGCTGAAACTCAAGGATGCCATCGTGGACGCGATGCGCGCGAAGATGGGGCGGCGCTCTTCGGTAAACCGCGACAACCCCGATGTGCGCATCGATTTAATGGTGAACGCCAATCGCGCCACCATTTCACTTTATTATTCGGATGGCGTTATGCACAGGCGGGGTTATCGCAAACAGGCGGCCCCGGCGACGCTGAAAGAAAATTTGGCCGCAGCCGTAATTCGCTTCGCCGGTTGGAAAGGACAAGCGCCTTTATACGACCCTTTTTGCGGAAGCGGTACGATTCTCCTGGAAGCGGCCATGGTGTATACCCGCACTCCCGCGGGATTTTTCCGGGACAAACAGGGATTCGAAACCCTGCTCGATTTTTCGCCGGAACTTTGGGAGCAGGTTAAAAAAGCCAGGGACGCCGGTATTCGCCCCTTGCCGGAAGGCTTATTACATGGGTTCGATTTGGATGCCAAAGCCGTATCCGCCGCCACCACCAACTTGACCCTTACCCCGTATTTCAATTCGGTGCGAATATTGCAATCCGACTATCGGGCGATTACGGGAGTTTTACCGGAAAGTTTTATTATCAGCAACCCTCCCTATGGCGAACGCATGGGACCGAAGGAAGAGAGTCAAAAAGCCTGGTTCTTTGAATCGTTAGGCCGGTTTATAAAAGAAAAAGCGCCGGCATCGCGAAGCGTCTTTCTCTTACCCGAAGAGAGATGGGCGAAAACCATGGGATTGCAAACAGGGAAAAAACTGATAATCGACAACGGACCACTTGAAATTTGTGTGCAGGAATTTTTGCCGTCACATAAGGAATCTTAAACATGCATGTCCTTATTGCCGGAGGTACAGGCTTTATCGGTGCCCGGTTGGTCAAAGGCCTCTTGGAGGCCGGGCATGAAGTCTCGCTGGTGTCCCGCAGCGGCAAATCACGTTTTGACGGGGTGAAGGTCCATAATTGGAATCCCACAGAGGGGAAAATGGATGCTTCGGCCCTGGACGGGGTCGACGCGGTGATAAACCTGGCGGGTGATAGTATTGCGGGTGGTCCGTGGACCAGGGATAAGAAACGCTCCATCCGGGATTCGCGCGTCTTATCCACACGTTTATTGGTGGATGCCATCGCCCGGATCGAGAAGCGACCCCAAGTTTTTGTTTCCGCTTCGGGGGCAGGTTATTATGGCCATACCGGCGAGGTCTGGGTGGACGAGGAAAAGCCGCCGGGAAAGGATTTCTTAAGCGGGGTTTGCGCGGAGTGGGAGAACGAAGCGCGCCGCGCGGAAGCGCTCGGGTTACGCACGGTGCGTGTCCGTACCGGGCTGACTCTGGGCCAGGGGGGATTTTTGTCTCCCCTGAAATGGCCATTTCGCATGGGATTGGGCGCAGTGTTGGGCAATGGCCGGCAATACATGAGCTGGATTCACATTGAGGACTTGGTCAACCTCTACCTGCATGTTCTCACCCACGAAACGCTAAGTGAAGCGGTGAACGCGGGAGCGCCCAATCCGGTCACCAATGCGGTTTTCAGTCGCACCCTGGCATCGACCCTGGGTAGACCCCTGTTTTTGCGGGTTCCCTCGCCCGCCATTCTAATCCTGGGGCGTAGCTTCGGGCGGGAATTACTGTTGACGGGCCAACGCATGAAGGTCGATAAAATCCTATCCACCGGCTTCACTTTCCATTATGATTATTTGGAAGACGCCCTTCGTGAAATTTTCACGTCCTCACTTTAGCCAGGCGCCGGTCACGGGTTGAATCGTCGCGCGGATCGAGATGGATATTAATCACCCAACGAGCGCTGCGTAATTTCCGAATCCGCATCTCGATTTCATCGGCAACGCCATGGGCCTCTCCCAAGGTGATGTTCTCGTCGAAAACCAGATGGAATTCTACGAAATGGGTGTCGCCGGCCCGGCGGGTTTTGAGTTCATGCATGCCGGATATCAACGGACTGTGCGTCGAAGCGATGTCCCGGATTTTTTCGACCAATTCATTTTCCAATGACCGGTCCATGAGCATTTGTGTGCCTTTATGCACCAGCTTGGAGGCGGAGAATAGGATATACCCGGCAATCCCCAATGCTACCAAGGGATCCAGTAGCGTCCAGCCGGTAAAATAAATCAGAACCAGGGCAATCAGGATGCCGGCGTTGCTCAAAAGGTCGGTAGTGTAATGCAATGCGTCAGCTTCGATAATGAGACTTCCCGTTCGGGATTGAACGCTACGGAGATAAGTGACGAGCGCCAGCGTCACTAATACCGAAATCGCCATCACCGCCATGGCCCAGAATAAGGGAAATGCGGCGGGCTCGGGATGTAAAAATTTGTTGAACGCCTGGTAGCAGATGAAGAGAGCGGAGGCGATAATGAGGAGTCCCTCCAACGTGGAGGCGATTCCCTCGATTTTTCCCCGACCGTAATTGTATGCGTCGTCATTGGGTTTCGCGGCACTGATAATGGCAATCAGGTTGAACCCGGAGACCAGGAAGTCCAACATGGAATCCACAGCCGATGCCAACACGGAAACGGTTCCCGTCAGCCAGCCTACTGTCAACTTGATGGAAATCAGGAATAACGAGGTGCCGGCCGCCACCAGAATGGCCCGCCGTTTAAGGGCATGGTGCTGGGTGGTGGTCAATTCGCTCATGATAAAGTTCGGCGTTCCCGTGAAGGCGCCGGAAGGGGTAAAAATAGTTCCTCGACGGAGTCAGCGAGAGGATTTTTCGTGCCCAATATAGCTTTAGAAGGCTATCATGAAAGGACTTTGAATTCCTCCCAACCGAAGCACCGGGTTAACCCTCGCGGAATCTTTTCGAATGAAGGATAAGCCCCTGCTGGTGCTTTCACACGAGTTCCCTCCGGCGGGTGGGGGCGCGGGTCGTAACTTAGCGTTGCTTTGCGAAGAGCTATACCGTAGGAATATTCCCCTGGAAGTTTGGACTACGGGGCTAAAGGAGGAGGATGCGGGATTTCCCTTCCGGGTCCGCCGATTATCAAAGGGGCGGAAACACCGGTTCGAAACGAATTTTCCAAAAATGGCCCAATTTCTCATCCGGACGTTGGCGCAAGCAACGCTATCCTCCCGTCCTCGCGCGATTTTTTCGAATATGGCTTTGCCTGCGGGTTTGGTGGGCGGTTTGCTGGCCAGTTATTGGCAAGTGCCGCACATTATATGGCATCACGGAAGTGACGTTCATGCGGGGATGCCCAAGGGAGCGGGTATAATCCAGCGGGTTTTGTTACGCTTGGTGTGGCGAGGCTCGGAGCATGCCTTTTTCGTTTCGGAAAGCCTGATGCAAATGGCGGCGGGCTATGGTGAAATTCCGTCAGCGTCTATCTTGCCCTCCTTTCCCGATCCTCGATATGCACAAACAGCCGCAAGAATGAAAAGTGAAAAAACCGATTCGCATGGACGGAAATACTTTTTGTTCGCCGGGCGCTTTGAACCGGTGAAAAACCCCATGCTGATCTTGGAGGCGGCGGCGCTGTGGAAGTCCGGCGGCGAAGAACTCAGGCCGATAAGGCTGGTGGGACAGGGAAGCTTGAGTGGGGAGCTTCGGAAAAAGGTGAAGGATTTGGGATTGGAGCCTTTCGTTTCCATCGAAGATCCGGTATCGCCCGAGGCCATGTCGGATTTGTTCCTGGGCGCCTATGCCCTCTTGGCGCCTTCGAGGGCCGAAGGACTCTATACCACGATTTTGGAAGCGGCGGCTTTCGGCGTTCCGGTAATCGGATCCCGAACCGTAGGAATTCAGGACGCCATTGAAAGTGGAATAACCGGTGCGCACTTTCAGGAAAACAGTCCGGAAGAATTGGCGAAAGCGATGATACGGTTATCCAGCGACGAAAATGTCCGAAAAGAAATGGGAGAAGCGGCTGCCCGGAAAAATACCGGGCTCACTCCGGCTCAAGCGGCGGATGTGTTTCTGGCATCGCTGGATTTCCTCCGGTAAGGCCCGTGCTTTCCAGAAATTCCGCCATCAATTCCGCAGCCCGTGCTTGTCCCCTGGAATTCCAATGGTCGTTGCCATATCGGAAAAAGTAGGAGCAGGCGTCTTCCCCGCTCCAGGCGTCGAAGAGGTTGAGAACCGGAAGTCCGTGGCGGCGGGATAGATCCGTCAAGATAGCCGTCAAGCGTTTGGAATCGTATTCGGGATAGGCTTGCCTATCGATAGGAATATCATAGTCCGGACAAATATCGGAGGGATGGGCGATTACGAGAATTGCCATGGGCAAGTTGTACTGCGTGGCCAGGGCTTTAAATTCCCCGAGCACGTGGTTCATTAATTCGATTTTGTAAAGTGAAGATGCGGATTGGGGATAAAAGGCGACATCCGCGTCATAGCTGTCATTCAGTAAATTATGCACTGTGTCGTTTCCATCCCGTACGAAACTATGGTATTGCTGCTCCGCGGCAAGCAAGGCCCGCTCCAAAGACCCGGTTAAATAATTTCGAATGGATTCTGCGTCGAGATAATCCCTTTCCTGCCTTTTTTTCCAATGGCGCCAGATCTGCAATCTTGAACGTCCCCGGGGAAAGGCGGCAAGGTTCAAGGTCGATTCCAATTCCGGGCTGAGGGAATAATTATTCCGAATAACTAAGCCTTCGGAGATTGCACGAAAAATTTTATTGCGTAATAAGTCACCGTAGTCATTTCCGGAATAAATGGAAACGATGACCACATCCGGGGAGAAGCGAGGGATGTCTTCTTCGAGCCGCAGGAGAATCTGATCCGGACCATATCCGACTACGCCCGCATTCAAGACTTCCCAATCCGGGAGCTTGCGATCCAGATAGCGAACGAAGGTGCTTTCGATGGGGGAATATTCCGCGGCGATATAGGAGTCGCCATATACCATCATCCTTTTTCCCTCCGACTTGGAATAGAATTCCCGCTCGCGAAACCCCAGACTGTTGATCCGAACGGGAATGCCGTCTGGGGTGTTGTCGGGATGGTCGATGAAAACCTTTCCCCCATGGGGAACATGTTTGTGTAGCACCCTATCGTCAGGTTGGTAAATGGAGGAATGTATGGGAGCAAACACTCGAAGGCCGACCTCAATCAAGAATACGCCGATAATAAGGGACCCGATTAGAAGGGCACTATTGAGAAAGGCATTCCGGAGGCGACGGCTATTCATGAATCCGATAAAACCCCCCATCAATCGGGATCCGGAAGTTTATCTCCCTCGGCATCGCGCCAAAGAGGCTGTTCCGATTTGCGGAAAATGAAGTCTTCCATTACCAGGTAGTCCATATCGGTGCGCATAAAGCAGCGATAGGCTTGTTCCGGGTTGAGTACGATGGGTTCGCCGCGGACATTGAAGCTGGTATTGACCAGCATCCCCATGCCGGCTCTCCGCTTGAAGGCTTCGAGTAACAGACGGAAGGGCGGATTGGTGGTCCGGTTGACGGTTTGCACTCGGGCGGAATAATCCACATGGGTAACCGCGGGAAAGGCGGAGCGTTTATGGTAGAGCCTCTCTAACAGGGTGGAGTTTCCGGAGTCCTCCAGCCAGGGAGAGCGCAACTCTTCCCGAACCGGAGCGACCACCAGCATATAGGGTGAATCATCTAACATATCGAAATATAGGGGGGCATCCTCCTCCAGTACAGCCGGGGCGAAGGGCCGGAACCCTTCCCGGAATTTTATTTTGAGATTGAGCTTCCTTTGCATATCCTCTCTCCGAGGATCGCCCAGAATACTACGGTTGCCCAGAGAGCGTGGCCCCCATTCCATGCGCCCCTGAAACCAACCCACTACCGCGCCCTCGGCGAGATAACCGGAAACCTCTTCGCAAAGAGCCGCTAGCGATTCGGGGCGGTGAAAAACAGCGTTATGGCGCCGGGCGGTGCGGGTAATTTCATCTGCACCGAAGCGAGGACCCAGATAGGATCCCCGCATGGCGTCGCTTTCGCGTACGGCTGGGCGTGCACCCCCCATACCGATATGGTAAGCGGCATAGGCTGCGCCCAAAGCGCCTCCCGCATCTCCCGCCGCCGGTTGAATCCAGATGCGTTGGAAAATATTTTCACGCAGCAGTTTTCCGTTGGCGGTGCAATTCAGGGCCACGCCTCCCGCCAAGACCAGGTTTTCACTTCCGGTAAGTTTACGCGCGGTATGCGCCAGACGTAGCATGATTTCTTCCGTCACTTCTTGAGCCGCCAATGCGAGATTCATGTCGGCTTGCGTCAACGGGGTTTCGGCTAAGCGACGGGGCCTGCCGAAAAGCGCCGCCCATTTTTCATCGCGGCACATGCGTAATCCCACGGGAAAATCGAAATAGTCCAGGTTCAGAAGAAGTGAACCATCGTCACGGACATCCACTAGTTCCGCCAGGATACGCTCTTTGTAAGTCGAGACGGCGGCGCTACCGGCGGAACCGTAAGGCGCCAATCCCATCAATTTGTATTCGCCGGAATTCACTTTGAATCCCAGAAAGTAGGTGAAGGCGCTATAGAGCAATCCCAAGGAATGGGGGAAGGCCAGCTCGCGGAGTACGCGTATATCGCGCCCGCTACCCAATGCGATGGATGTGGTGGTCCATTCGCCGACTCCATCGACCGTCAATATGGCGGCTTCATTAAAAGGTGAAGGATAAAATGCGCTGGCTCCATGGGACAGGTGATGCTCGGGGAAAAATAATTCAGGGCGACGCTTGAGAGGCCTGGCCGCGGCTGCTTCCAAGCCCTGCCACAAGGCGCGTTTCAAAAACAGTTTTTGTTGAATCCATATCGGCATGGCTTGCCAAAAACTAAGCAATCCCCTCGGGGCGAAAGCATGGTAGGTTTCCAATAGGCGTTCGAATTTGAGAAAAGGTTTGTCATAAAAAGCGATGGCATCCAGCTCATCGACATCCACGCCCGCCTCCTCGAGTACGTAGCGCACGGAGTTGAGTGGGAAAGATTCGTCATGACGCTTGCGTGTGAAGCGTTCTTCATGCGCGGCGGCCAGGATTTCCCCATCGCATAAGAGCGCGGCGGCGCTGTCATGGTAAAAACCGGAAATTCCGAGGATCCGTAGGGGCATGACCGGCTTTAAAACAAGGTGTATATGAAAGGGGCTATGGAGGACCCGCTGGAAAGCACTATCAAGGCGCCGAAAAGCAGCATGATGAGGATGATGGGAAGTAGCCAGAATTTTTTGCGGTGCCTCATAAAGCCCCATAGGTCCTTGAATAAATCCATCTCGATTATCCTATTTGAGGGGTGTTCAGTAAGGCGCCTGCAAGTCTTTTTTGGTGAAGGCATGATCCCGGTCGACGAAAACGGAGCATCCGTCTTTTTTCCATTCGCGTAGGCGCATGGGGTCCGCGCCGAACATGCGCCGAATCAGGCCGACGGGAGTGGCGACGAAAAAATAGACCAAGGTTAAAATCACCTTCGACATGACCGTTCCGAGTTTTTCGGAGAAGCCGAACCAGGGCGCTGCCAAGGGACGGAACAAGAGGGGCGCCGTCATGGCCAATACCAACACTACCAATGCGCCTGCGGTCCACAACCCTCCATCGCGGAATTGATGGATGATAAGCAGGACCAGCACCAGGGCCAATCCCGTATCTCTCGCCCTATCCTTTTGTAAATCGGGTTTGATCATTGCCTGTCCAGCGCACGGATTCGGAAGTAAACCGCCAATTTCCCTGTCGTCAAAGTGTCCAGCTTAAGGCCGTCCGCCTCCATCCGGGCTATTGCCTGTTGCATTTCGTCGTCTTGGATTTCCGTATGGGTAAGCATAACATACTGAGGATTGAATTGCTTTCGACTTCGTTCTACCCACAGCGAGTCGCGAAACTCGTTCAAGCCGATACAATGGGCCTGGGTCAGAAAATTGACCTGGCACAGTTGTCGGGCATAGTAGGTTTCCCGGGGATGCAAGAGAGCTTTTTGGATAGTCAAATGTTCCTGAATCTCAGATCGCCAGGATGAGGAATCGCTGTAAAATTTTTGGAAAAACCGATGGGGATGGTAAAACGAAAACGCCAAAGCCAATAGAACGAAGAGGGCGGCCGCATGCCCTACTCTTTTCGCATGTAGGCGTAACTGTGGGGTCGCCATCGCCCACCGAATTCCCCGAAAGGTTTCGCCCAGACCATAAGCAAACAACAGGGGAAGGAAAGAACTGAAATACCGGGCTCCGGCCCAAGATCCGTAGGAAACGTAAACGCAGGCCAAAAAGGTCAGCAGAAAGCCGGCGGCCGCAAAGGGACTGTAAAAGGGGCGGCGGAAAAATAAAGCGCCGGCCACGGTCAGCAAGGGTAGGATCTGGCGGCCATGTTCATAAAAATCCAGGGCTTTCCAAAATCCTCCGATTCCCTGTACCATGCGCTGCAGCGGAAAAAGAATTCCGTGGCGGGTTAAAAATTCCAGCATGGACAAGGTGGTGGACTCGTCATTGGAGGCCCGCAACAGGCCTGCGTTTCCGGCGAAGTGAAAGGGGTTTCCAAAATGCAACGCGGTACGCATAAGCCAAGGAGACATGACAACCGCCATGGCCAGAAAAGCGAAGCTCAGGTGGGAAAGCGGCAGGGAATGCGATTTTCGTCGGCGGAAAAAATGCCAGGCGATGGCAGGAGCGAATAGCAGGGCGTTAGGTCGCACCAGATAAAGCAGACCGACTCCGGCTCCAAGCAGCATCCACCAAACGCGCCGGCTTTCGCCGCCGTTTATCGAATGCGCAATCACCGCAACCAAAACCAGTCCGAATAGGCCTTCGGAATAAATTCGGGTATTCCAATGCAATTGATGCAGCGAAAATAATATGAGCAGCAATGAACCCCAAGCGGCATAGCGGCCATAGAGGCGCCGAGTCAGAAAAAACACCGATAAAGCAAAACCATAATAGAGTAGGGTTATAACCCCGAATGCCACGCCAAGCGAGGGACCGGCCGGCCAAAAAGCCCAGGCCAACAGCAGGGTGAGCCCCGGATAGCGGAAATCGTCGGGGCGGGGCAATTGGTAGGGTGTTAACCAATGGTTTTCCAGCCACCGGGTCGTAAAGCCGTTGCCCTGTGCCAGTTCCGCTGCTACGGCTAGCCAGGACCCTTCGTCTCCCTGGGGAAGCCCATAATGGTTGAGCCGCAGCAGTATAAAATGGAGTCCAAGTCCTAAAAGCAATAGGACTCCGGTAATTTCCGCGCCCTGCTTTAGGTGATAGGCGAAGCGATGGCTTAGGGTGTGCATTCCGTTTTCTTTTTCAGACGCTCACCGGCTTGCGGGCAAGAAGAGCGACCATGGTTACGGACATATCCTTCTCGGAATACGCTTTAAAATCAGGATGCAACTTGGGTTTGACTCGAGCATAAGCCTCCGAATCCCTACCCAACGGTTTTAGGACTATGGATTCGAATCCCACTTTGCGGCAAAGTTCTTCATAGTCCAAAATACGCAGACGGTTATGGTATCCGCGCCCTCCTTTCAGGGAGGTCAGGTATTTTTCCCAAACCCGTCGCGAAAAAGTGAGCATCTCGAAGGGATAGCGGAAATAATGATCACGCAAGTCGATGATATGCAGCATATAACCGCCTTCGCGTAACACCCGCCGACACTCATCGAAAACCTCAGACATATTCGGAACGAATTGCAAAACCAGCGAAGACAGCACCAAATTCTGAGAGGAATCCGGGCAGGGAAGCTTGTCGGCCATACCGGCATACAGATGGACTTTTTCCGGTTTAAAACCGTCGTCCCCGATAATCTCCTCCAAATCCGGTGCATTCGGAATGGCTTCCGGTCCGTGGTCCCAAAAATATTGCATGCGCTGCTTCAGCTTAAGGGGCTGCAAATCACGCACGAAAGGTTCTTGCAAGTGGACTTTCCGGACTCCTAACTTGAACAGTAGCGCCGAAAATGGATTGTAAGTGCCCGGGCCGATTTCCAAAACTTTAGCGCCAGTTAAAGGGATGTCCTGCTCCTGTAATATCCGCGCGTAAAGCCAGGCATCGTCCCCGATTGTTTCCGGCGTGGTCTTATCGCGCGATGCCAAGGCATAAGTCAGTCCCGGAGGAACCCACCGACGGAGAAAACGATAGGCGATATAGCGCAAATTGGCCAATGATTGACCTTTCAGACCCCGGGAAAGAGCCGGGAATCCGTATGGCTACCATACCATTTCGGGACAGGTCGTGGCCAGAAGGAATACTCCACCAGAGGGATTGGCAATTCAGACCCAAAGTGTGAAATAATGGAAGCAACTTCATGCGAAAATCCACCGATATAACTACGGGACCTTCCGAATCGTTACCCGATACCGTGAGAAGACCGCAATTAGATGCAGAACGGGTCGAAAAGGTCCTCAATCGAGTGCCGGGCTCTTTGACAATCGTTATACCGGTGTTCAACGAAGCCGAAGCCCTCCCGGACTTTGATCGAAGTTTACGCTCCGCCCTCAATGAAGCCGGTTTCGATTGCCGGGTGCTTTATGTCGATGACGGATCCACGGATGCTTCCAGTCGAATATTAGCGGGCCTAGGAGCGGAATCACTTCGTCTCGAACGGAATCGCGGATACGGAGCCGCCATCAAAATCGGAATCCGTAAATCCGAAAGCGACTATGTCGCGATAATTGACGCGGACAGTACTTACAATCCTCGCGATTTGACCCGTCTCTTTTTGCAAATGGATGGTTGTGATATGATCATCGGTCTGCGTCCCCCCGAAAAAGGGCTGCGTCGCCTGGCCAAGGGTTTTCTGCAGTCCATCGCTTCCTATGCCGTCGAATACCCGATACCCGACATTAACTCCGGACTTCGGATATTCCGCCGGAGCCTGGCCCTGGATTTATACCGCCTTCTCCCCAACGGTTTTTCATTGACCAGCACCATCACGCTCGGGGCGCTTTATGTCCCTTACATCGTGCGCTACGTTCCTATTGAGTACCTTCCCCGCGTCGGCAATTCGAAAATCCGTAAGGTAAAAGCCCTGATGAATTTTACCATGCTCATTCTGCGTACCATGGTGCTTTTCAACCCTCTAAAATTCTTCCTCCCCACCAGCGCCGGATTTTTTATGGTGGGAACAGTTTTCCTCGTGCGCGACATTCTCGCTTATAATATCGCCCAAACTTCCATATTACTGATTACCAACTCCTTTATTTTGTTCGCCATCGGGTTATTGGCCGAAGCCATTCGTTGCCGGGAGTGAGGATATGGTGGCTCTTGGCGATGCCGTTCCGAAATTCTCCCCCAAATCCCTGCTACTAACCATCGATACCGAAGCCGATAATCCCGAATGGGGCCGTGCCGGTGCTGCAAATACCAGCCATGTCAATCTGAAGGCCTTGCCCCGGTTTTTCCAAACCGTGAAGGAATTGGGTATACGACCCACCTTTTTCGTCACCCATTCCGTGCTGGAAGAGAAGGATTTCGCCTCTCGCATCGACCCCTTTCTGCAAGTGGGAGCCGAAATAGGCGCGCATTTACATGTCGAGGAAACTCCGCCATTCGGTCCTTGGGACGCCAAAGCGGAGGGAAGTCCCTTGCCGCTTAGCGATGAAATTCTGGAGGAAAAATTCTTCGCTCTCCATAACGCCATCACCGAAAATTTCGGCTCACCCCTTTCATTCCGATCGGGTCGGTGGATTTTGGATGGCCGCTTGGTGAAGTTGCTGGAAAAATACCATTACCGTGTTGACTCCTCGGTTACTCCGGGGATCTCTTGGCGTTTACTGGGGCGTCCCGATTACCTTACCTGCCCTTTGGGCGCCTATCGACTAAAGGGAGGGGGGGCCCCTCTAGACGTCGACTCCTCGCTTTGGGAGGTCCCGGTCACCATTTGGCAGCCCCATCGTTTCAATTCTTTTCCGGGAGGTCTTTTACTAGGGCAGTTTTTAAGCATGCCCCTGCATTCCCGTACTTCCCTGACCGCAAGCATTCTGCGCACGCTTAGGCCGCGGGCCATAACCCCCCTTTGGCTTCGCCCGGCCTTTGTTTCTTCCGAGGATATGCGGGAGGCGGCTCTGGGAGCATCCGCGCACTCGGACTACGCCCATATCATGCTGCATTCCAGCGAATTATTTCCGGGAACTTCGCCTTACGCTTCCACTTCCGGCGAGGTGGACCGGGTTTTCCATCGTTTGGAAAAAATCTGCCGCGATCTACTTGAACGTGGATACCAACCGCGTACCCTAGGCGATTATGCCTCCCGCCTTTTTACTTCCCCCGTTACCTTGTAAAGGTTTTATTAAGGGATAGGGGCTCGATTTTGAGCTTAATCCACGAGGTGGGAAAATGGAAATCTACGAATACCTGCATAAGGACCACGAAAAGGTAAAAGCCCTGTTTCAGGAATTATCGGAAACCACGGATCGTCAGGTAAGACGGCGGCAGGACCTATTCGAAACGTTGAAGCTTGAACTGGATGCGCATTCGAAAGGAGAAGAGAAATTTTTCTACAAGCGTTTGAAGGATTCCGAGGAAGCCGGTGACCAGGTTCTGGAATCCATTGAAGAGCATCATGTCATAGACAAACTGTTGAAAGAATTGGACAAAATGGAGAAATCACACGAATCCTGGTTGGCTAAACTCAAGGTTTTGCAGGAAAATGTGGAACATCACGTTGAGGAAGAAGAGGGTGAGCTTTTTCCCCAGGCGAAAAAGGTGATTGATTCGAAAGAGGGCGACGAAATCCTGGAGAAAATCGAGTCCTTCAAAGAATCTCAAATAGCTTTCCGAAAATAGGGAAAAAGGTGAGCGCAAAGCGGAGTCGCCATAGCGTCGGTACCCGTGAACTCTGGGGATTTGCTTGGGTCAATCCTCCCGGGTGGGGACGGAGAAATAAATAGTGGCGCCTTTATCCACCGCGCCCTCCGCCCATATTCGGCCCCCGTGTTTGTGGATAATCCGTTGGGCCGTGGCAAGCCCGATTCCCGTTCCCGGAAACTCGCTGTCATGGTGCAGCCTTTGGAATGCGCCGAACAGTCTATAAGAGTATTCCATGTCGAATCCAGCCCCATTGTCGCGGAGATAAAAGGTCGGGCGTCCTTCCACTACCGTGCTACCCAGTTCGATTTCGGCCGGGTCCCTTCCACGCGTGAACTTCCATGCGTTTTCCAAAAGGTTGCGCAATACTTCTTCCAGCAGCCGTACGTCGCCTTCGATGGATAAGCCCGGTTCAATATGTGTCTGAACGGGCTTATCGGGGTCTTCCCGCCGCATTTCCTCGAGAATGTTCTCCGCGGCCTTACTTAAATCCATGCGATCGCGGCTGAGCTCGGCCCGTGTAAGCCGAGAGAGGTTGAGTAGTGCGTTTATCAAGGACCCCATTCTCTCGGCCGCGGCGCGAATTCGGCGCAAATAATCCTGGCCTTGGGCGTCCATCACCCGTTCATAGCGCGAAGTGAGTACCTGACTGAATCCCTCGATACTGCGCAAGGGAGCGCGCAGGTCATGGGATACCGAATAGCTAAAGGCCTCGAGTTCATTATTGGTAAGTTTGAGCAGGCGGCTTTGTTCCTCGATTTCCGCATTCATGATCTGGGTTACGGCAAGCCTTCGTGACGCCACCCGGCCTAGATATACCGCTAATGTGAGCAAAAACCCCATTAGCAAGCCCGCGATAAGTACGACTGTGGGCAGGGGAGAGGTAATGGACTGAATCGCGCTTCTCCGGGGCCAAACCGTTATGCTCCATATGTTTCCGCCCAGCGAATAATTGCCCCTGGCGGCATACCTGCTTTTCCCCTCCTGTGGAAGGGCGCTGGCAAAAAGCAAGCCTCTTTCGGCGCCGATGGCTACTTGGTAGTCGAGGTTGAAAATATTCTTGAAAACGGAGCCGAAAAATTCATCGGCATTAAGATTCGCAAAATAAAAGCCGGCGGGGGCTCCCTCTCCACCGATAGGTGTCAGCAAATGAAATTGGGAGGAGGCGCCGGCAACGAAAGTAGAGCCTCCGAGACTGGTTTTCCCCTTCGATAAAGCTTCCCGGCGAAGTTCGTCGGGAATGAGAGAGCTTGCGAATCCGGAAGAAACCGAGGCGTCTTCGGATTCGAAAGCGGATATGGTTTTAGTAATAACACCGTTGGTTTCGGCCCGATGGATAAATAGAAATTCGGGAAAGTCTTGGACATAAAGTCGGGCGTCACCTTCCCAACCTGTAGGCGAAATGTCTTCCGAATTCGAAATGTTGGAAGCAACTCCATTCCGAGGTAACCAACGAGCTGCCATGCGTTCCATGGCGGAGGTGCGTGCGCTGAGGGCCGAGTGCAATTCGACCGTCACGGCGTTTAGCATGGTTCGACTCAGTCGGCGTATCTGCTCGCGCTCGTGGGCGAGCAGTGCCTGCCACAAGACCAAGGAAAGCACCGATACGCCCAGGAAGAGCGGCATGAGAAAAACATCGCTTGCGTCTCTTTCCTCCATTTTTGCGGCATCAAGAAAACTTCTCACTAAAAGTGTGGCGCCTAAAATCGAGAGCGCCAGAGAGTTGAACAGGGACAAGCGGGCAAAATCGGCCCATCCAAACACATCCTCGATTCCAATCAAATAACCTAGGAAGGCTGCCATACCCACCGCGGCCACCAGCGAACCGCACAGGGCAATGAATTGGGGGAATTTTCTGCCACGCTTGTCGGCAACCCACAACGCCACCCCGGCCACCATAAGGCTTAAGGAAGTATTAGGGGGCATGATAAGGTCTATTCGCCTTTCAGCCAACCTATTGGTCAATTCCCATGAAGTCGGGTCGAATCCGAATAGGTAATGGAGAAATGAGGGTAACAGAGTGATGCCGACCATGCCCACGCAGACGCGGGACAATTGCGGCCGGTTCAAGCTGGAAAAAACCAGCGCCCATCCCATAAAGCTGAAGGCCAAAGCCTTGGCCATTACCCGGAAATTATAGGGCCCGCCTAAATTCAAAGGGGTATCGGGTCCGAAGACCCAACCCATTACGGCGACTATCCCGAGTGCGGTAAGCACTAAACCTGTGACGAGGGGTAAATATTGGATTACCCTGTTTCCCCGGTTCCGGGTTTTATCCGGGAAGGTTTCCATCAGGAGCCGCCGGTTTGTTGCGTTCCAAGGTCAAGGGTTTCGCGGATAAGTTTTACCAACTTATGCGCGGAAAACGGCTTTTGCAAAAACTGGGCGGTGGTATGCAGGAGACCATGCCGAAGAATAGCGTCGTCGGTGTAGCCGGACATGAAAATCACCCGCGTATCGGGAGAAAGCCGCAACACCTCCTCCGCCAACAACCGACCGTTCATGCGGGGCATGACGACGTCCGTCAATAGCAGGTGCAAGGGGCCTGCAAATTCTTCCAATACCTGCAGCGCCTGGTTCCCGTCCGCGGCTTCCAGCACGGTGTAACCGTTCATCTCCAATACCTTCCGAGTGAACTGCCTGACCGCAGCCTCGTCTTCGACCAGAAGCAGGGTTTCGTCACCGCGGCCATTGGTGGCCATGGCGCCGCTGGATCCTCCCATTTCGGTCGCTTCCCCGAGATCGAAGGGCAGATATATTTTAAATGTGGTACCGATGCCGGGTTCACTGTACACGAAGATATGTCCGCCACTTTGCGACACGATGCCGTCCACCATCGACAGCCCCAGGCCTGAACCCTGTCCTACGGCTTTGGTGGTGAAAAAGGGTTCGAAAATGCGCTCGCGAATGGAGCTGTCCATGCCCGGACCGGTATCCGACACGGTGAGTTGTACATAATCCCCTCGGAGTACGGCCGGGTGTTTCCGGATACAGGCTTTATCCAATCGAACTGAAGCCGTTTCCAGGATGATGGTGCCGCCTTCGGGCATGGCATCGCGGGCGTTGACGACCAGATTCAAGACTACTTGCTGTAACTGCCCGGGGTCGGCTTTGATAGGCCCGATTTCCGGGTGGAGGTTCATGCGCAAATCGATGTCCTCGCCGATGAGGCGGGTCAGCAGATTTTGCATTTCGGAAAGAACTTCGTTGAGGTTGAGCCGCTTGGGAGCCATCACTTGTTTGCGGCTATAAGCAAGAAGTTGTTGGGTCAAAGCCGCAGCTCTTTCCCCGGCTTTGTTGATTTCATGCAAGGAGTTATGCAGGAAGTGATCGGATTCGATTTGTTCCAGGGCCAGGGAGCTGTAGCCGTTAATGGCGGTAAGCAGGTTGTTGAAATCGTGCGCGATGCCACCTGCGAGTTTGCCGATGGCTTCCATCTTCTGGGATTGCCGCAGTTGTTCTTCGCTTTTCTGTAAAGCCGCCTCGGTTTTTTTCAGCCGGCTCATGTCCAGTATGAAACCGATGAACTTTCTTTCCTCGCCTTCCGCGAGCATGGATCCGCCAACCACGCAGTGCAAGAGGGCGCCGTCCTTTCGGACCAAGTCCTTCTCAACGGGCTGGAGCTTCGATGTTTTTTGCAATTCGAGCAAGGTGTCGTCGCTTAAAAAACTTTCGCCGGGATTCACCAACCGGGACCAATGCAATTTTCCCTGGTCGAGATCGGATTGGTCATAGCCCAGCATGTCGGAAAAGGTGGCGTTGATTTCGAGTAGACGGCCTTGTTCATCGGCGTAAAAAATGCCGATGAGATGCGACTCGAGCAGGAGCCGCACTTGGGCCCGGCTTTTTTCCAATTCCTTTTCCGCTTCGCGGCGGGCGCCCCTTTCCATCGCTTCGCGAAGCTCGCGCGCGAGGGCGGGTGCGAGGCGGGCCAGGTTGTTTTTGCTGCAAAAATCATGGGCTCCGGCCTTCATGGTCCGCACGGCGATCTCCTCGGTGACCGCCCCCGAAACCACGATAAAGGGCAGGTCCAACCCTTTTTTGCGCATAACGGACAGAACGGCCGGCGCATCGAATTCCGGCAGGTTGTAATCACAAATGACGGCGTCCCACGAAGTGCGCTCGATGGCTTTACGGAAATCACTCAAACGTTCCACGCGCACCCATTCCGGAGCGAAATCCGCCTGGCGTAACTCTTCCAATACCAGGAGAGTATCGTCCTCGGAATCCTCAATGAACAGAATTTTAATCGGAATGGACATAGTTGATTAATATAAAATGTCGGATGGATTTAGGCTTCCGAATCGACTTCACTGGTTATGGCGAGAGATTAGGGAGAGGTTTCCGGTTCCAGCAGGTATCGGTAGGTTCCGATTTCTCGGCGAAGCTCGGGATTATCGGGGGCGGCTGTCAAGGCGCTTTCCAGCACGTCCACTGAGCGGGCCGTCCATCCTTGTTGATGGTATTCGTATGCCATATTCCTCAGCCCTTCTAAACCCTCTCGATTTCCAGTGCGTAAAGCTTGTAAGTATGCGCTTTGCGCGCGGTCCCACCATTTGGAATCAAATGCCAGATTGCCCAGAAAAATTGCCGCATCGGCATAATCCGGTTTCAGGGCCAGGGCTATTTGCAATTGCTCCATGGCCAAAAAGGGTTTGTCGTCCAGAACAAGGGCGTCCGCCAATTTATAGAGCGACTCCGGATCGTCGGGCCGCCTCGCCAGTCCCTCACGGTAGGCGGCCGCAGCCTCCTCGAAACGGTTCTCCGCCCGAAACAGGTCGCCGATATAAAACAGGAAATCGACTTCGTCGGGATGGCGTGCCAGGGCCTCGCGTACCAGTTGGACGGCCTTGTCCGATTCTTTAAGGGAGGCATGGACTTCCGCTTGCTGGTACACCAAGGCGAGATCCTCCGGATCGAGAGCGCGCGCTTTTTCCAGCGCTCTGAGGGCGCCTACGGGATCCCGGGTACGGACATGGGCGTCGGCCAGGTAAATCCAGGCATCCACGTTTTCCGGATCCAGACGTAGGCCACGGCGATAACTAGCGATGGATTCGCCGTATTGGCCCAGCCGGAAAAGTACACTTGCCAGGTTGAACAGGGAAGGAGCATGGCTGCCCTCTCCGCTGCGAACCGCCTTGCGAAAGGCCGCCGCGGCTTCGGGAAATCGGTTCAATTGATAAAGGCAATTGCCCACGTTGAAGGCTACCAGGGCGGTGTTGGCGCCACGTTCCTCCGCTTTGCGATAGAGAATCAGGGCCTTTTGGTACTCGCCTTGTTGGTAAAAACGATTACCCTGCTCAACCAGAGCTTCCGGGGCCTGCACGGCGGGAGCGGCCAAGCGGGTGGAAGTCGGATCGGCAATGCCGGGGCAAAGAGCCGCCGCCACCAGAAGGGTGAAGATCATCCATTTACCCACCAAAGCGTACCTCAAAGGGTTGTTCCATACCGCAAAATGCCACTGCTGTTCCGCCTTTGCGCGCCGGACGGAACAAGGCTTCCCGAAGCGCCTCGCGGCCGGCCTCGGCTAATCCTAAACCGGTAGGCCTTTCCTCCACAACGCGTAAATCATAGGGACGACCCGCAACATCCACACAAAACGAGAGTACGACCAGGGCGTCTCTTTCGGCTGCCTGCAATTCGGCGGGAATTCGCAAGGAAATCCGATTTTGGGCTTCAGGCAAATCGTCGACGCCTCCCTGGCTGCCCACGCCGCCAGTGCCGGAACGGTTGGCGGTTTGCATAGGGACGAGCGCGCCCCCAGCGCCGCCCACGCCCAAATCCATGGCGAAACGCGGACCCGACGGTGTGCGGGTGGTAACGGGCTTAGGCCTTTGTGGGCGTTTAATTTCGCGCCGGGGCTGCTCCTTGGGTTTAGCGATGTCCATTTTTTTGACTTCGGCGCGGGCTACGATACGAATTTCATCTTTATCTCCCGTCCCGGTTTTAAGCGTCATATTCAATAGGGGAATGCTCAAGATGAGCAGGGCGCTGAGGAAAGCGGCGCCAAGGGCGATGAGCAACTTACTCATCGAACCGTCTCCCAGCCGAAAATGTGTCGAGGAGGGTTTATTGATATCACCATCACTCCGCCAATGCCGCCACGGAAACTTTTTTCGCTCCGGCCAGATTGCAAATGTCCATGACCTTGACCAAGACCCCGGTTTGCGAGCGTCTGTCCGCCATCAGGATGACGTCGCGCTCGGGATTGGCTCTAAGCATGCGCTCCAATACATCTTTGAGTCCGGCGGGATCGATTTGACGTTCGTTCAGATGCAGGGTGCCTTCGCGGGTAATCGCGATGAGGATATTTTCCGATTTCAGGGACTGCGCTGATTGGGCTTGCGGCTTTTCCACGTCCACGCCGGTTTCCTGAGTGAAGGTGGAGGTGACTACGAAGAAAATGAGCAGGATGAACACCATGTCCATGAGCGGAGCGATATCCACACTCGGAGCCGCCTTTTTTTTGGGAGGTATAATGAAGGTTTCCATGAAAATTTCCTCAGGCTTCCTGATGATGCCGATATATCTGGTTCAGGAGTGAACTCACTCCAAGTTCCACTTGGCTGTTCAGCCATGCGATTCGATCCGCCAGTCGATGACGCATGAGCAGCAGGGGAAATGCGATTAAAAGGCCGGATTGGGTGGTGATAAGCGCTTCGGAAATTCCGTCGGCCAAAAGCACGGGATTACGGTTTCCGTGAATGGTAATCACATCAAAGGTATGTACCATTCCCGTCACGGTTCCCAACAATCCCAGCAAAGGGGCTGCCGTTGCCAGAACCGCAACCAGCGGAAGGCTGCTGTCGAGAGGGTGGAGTAAGCGGCTTAGTTTTTCTTCGAGTAATCGGCGTAGCGCCCGTTCGGGCAAATGTCGATTGTGGATTACTATTTCGAGGGAGCGCGGGAAAACCCCTTTGCCCGCCACCAACAGGGCCTCCGCTCCGGCCGTATCTCCCGCCTGTAGGCGAGCTCGCAACTTATCCAAAGTAACTTTGAAGTCGCTCCGGTAGAGATCGGCGCGAATGACGATATAGGTCGACAGGATGAGATAAAACCCCCATGCACCCACCAGGAAGATAGGCAGCATCACCCAGCCCCCTGCGGCAATGACGTGATACAGGTCGTCCAATATCATGGCCGCGAACTCAAAATGGTGAACGCGGCTCTAAGCATGTAGAAGGAAAACCTCACGATCGAGCTCCTTCGGAGGCGGGCCAGAGACGGTTAAGCACTTCCATGGTATGCACGTTGAGTGAAGAGTTGATATTGTCGAGCCGGTTGGAAAGTACGCCGTGTGCCAAAAGCACCGGAATGGCGATGACCAAACCCGCCTGGGTGGTGACCAGGGCTTCCGAAATGCCTCCGGCGAGAATGCGTGGGTCGTTGGTACCCGCAGAGGTGATCACTTGAAACAAGGTTATCATTCCCGATACGGTACCGAGCAAACCCATGAGCGGCGCAACGGCCGCCAAGGTCGCGATAAGCGGCATCCACTTTTCCAAAGTCGGAACTTCGCGCAGCATGGCTTCCTGGGCGGTTTTCTCGGCGGACTCCCGGTCCTGGCCGGTGCGGCCCAGTACAGCACCTAAAGTATCTCCCAGACTCGTGTTGGACTGGAGGCAATATTGGCGCGCTTCGGAGAACTTCCCCTGGTCCAGCAATAGACGAAGGCCCCGCATGAATTTTTCGGGATGCGTCCCCCTCCGGGCAAATGCCAGGAAGCGACCGGCCGAAAGAAATGCGGCGAACAAGGCGACCAAGCCGATGGGAAACATGACCACGCCTCCGGAACGGAACCAAGCCGCTATGCCTTCCAATACACCCGGCGCCTGGCCACGACTGAGCACCGCGCCCAGGCTTTTATTCTGTAGCACATCCAGGGGCGGGCTGATTTCGGTGCGGCCCTCCAAGGCCTCGCGTATGGTGGATCCCGTTTTGTCCATAATGTCTTTACCCAGGTTTTCCCGCCAGGCGAAAACCTGTCCTTGCAGCGAGCCCGTGCGCAGAATCAATTGGGTATGGTTGCCGTCCTTCGCCGTTTCACCCAGCCAGACGGTCCCCAGGCGAAGTCGCCACGAAGGAGCTTCCACTCCGTCTTCATAAAGGGATGCCCTTTCATCCAAGCTTTGGGTTTGCGTGAGTAGGTAACGGTTGTGATACGCCCCGAAATACGCTTCCAGGCCCCGCATGAGGGAGGGGTTTTCCTGTTCCAATAATTCGCCCGCCTGCGACAGCATTTGAGTGCGAATGGCCAGGTCTACGGGGAAATCACTTTCCGATTCGCGCGATGCCTCATCCACTCCTTGTTTGGCCATGGTAATCAGGCCTTCCCAGTTTCCGTTCGTGCCCGCCCATTCCGCTTCCCGTTCGCGAAGCTCATTTTGCGCCCGCATCAACTCCTCTTCCTGGCGGGCGAGAGCCTGGGCCGTTCTTCCATATTTTTCTTCCAGGCGACGTATGTCCTCTTCCCATTCCCGGTTTTGCGAAGCCTGCCGGTAACGGGCATCCCAACGCGCCGCTTCGGCTTTTTCGAGGGCACCCAATTTCGCGGCTTGCAAGTTTTTCAGGCTATGTAATTCTTTTTGCAGGGTCGCGAGACGCTCCTGTTCCGCCTTCGCAGCTTGATCCCCCTGGGCCCAAAGGGTTGGCTGTAGGCAGAGGAGCCCGGCGATTAGCAGCAAAGACCTATTCACGGTTGCCCCCGTTATTTTCAGCGCGTATTTCGGCATCGGAGCGCAATGATAGACTTAATGGCAGCGTCACTAACCGCGGTGGTTTTTTCGACCCCTTTACATCCAATGCTGTCCGCACGGCCTCCCTTTCGGCGAAGCTCAAGTTTTCACGCCAGGAATAATCGAGGCTGTCACCCCGCAAACGACGTTGTAAAACTCCGAAAGCCTTGCCTTCTTCGTCGGCATAGACCAACCACTGGTTGCCGATGCGGAGAAGTTGCGCATTCACGGTTTCACCCGTGTTACGGATAATGGGTTTGCTCAACAGTGCGACTTCGTCGCCGAATCGGATTTCATCCCGATAGAGAGCCTTGAGTCTGCCGAAGGCTTCCTCTACCGAGCTACGCCCGGCCTCCAAATCCTTGCGCAGGGACGCGGCTCGAGCCAGTCTATCCTCCCTTTCGAAGGGCACGGAATTCCGGATCTGTTGTTCGAAATCGGCGGTGAGTCGGGTGAGTCTTTGGATAACGGCTTTTTCCCGCGCTTGCAATTCTTCGATGGAGTTGTCCACGGCGGCGGTTTTCCGTTTTTCCGCATCGGTTTTAAGGCCTGATTCCCGCAGACGCGCCTCCAAGGAGGCGATTTCTTCTTCCCGCTTCTGCCTTTCCTGGCCGCGCCCCGTAAGGATTTTTTCTTGCAGCGCTTTTTCGGAATTGCGCAGGGAATCCGTTTTGCGTATTTCCGCATCGAGACGGGGAAGTTCAGCCTGTAAACGGGATATCTCCGCCTGCAATGTTGCGGCTTCGTTCGCTGTTACGCCCTGGGCATGGGACACTCCAGGGAATAGCAAGCTCAGAACGACCGCCCCCAGCAAAGTGCAAAAAGCGTTTCTTGGGATTTTTACTAGCGGCATCGTGGTATCTCCTATCGGCATAAAATCTCATCCGGACGTTCCGAACAGACTTTCCGGGCTTCCCGGCAAATTATCGGTGAATTGATATTCCTGTCCGAACAAAAACTGACGAGGCCCAATTGGCATTGCTCCGGAAGCCATACTTGCCCTTGGCAATACTCCCATAAAACATTTTTGCAGGGATTAGGTCCAGGCATGCCATGGCATTGATTCCGGTATTCGGAGCAATCCAGTTCGGGAGTATTGAAATTGCGAGGGACGCAATACCGTCTTTCGGCTTCTTCGCGTATGTTGGGCTCGACAGAACCTCCCGGAGATCCTGCGGAGCACAGATCCCCCAAGGTGTCACTGTTTTCTCCGGCTGCGATGCATTCCGTTACCGCGGCCACGGCGCATTCATCGCCTACCCAATTTTTTTCGCGGCAATAGGACGGATAGCGATCTCTACATACGGGATTGTTAAGCCAGCCGAGGTTACGACAGAATGCGTCGCGGGAGGCTTCCATCGGATAAACCTTGGTGGAAGAATCGGCCACAATATGCAAATCGAAGGAATCTTTGACGGCGCCCACAAAAATGCCTTTGCCTTCCAGGGCATTATAAATGGGTATCACCCGGGAATCCTCCTCCCCTTCGACGGCGGATTGCATATACTTCGCATAAGCGGGCTCGATTCCATAAAAGTAGAGCCGGTTGGGGCCGATAAAAAACCAGGCGTTAACCACTCCCATGCGATCGAGCAACTTTCTTCCACCCTGGCCGCCGACATCCGGGTAGAAAATAAGCCTACGGATATTCCCGGGAAGGAAAAACATCGCCGTATCGGGCTCTCCGAAAAGCCCCGTGAAGGAATTGCCTGAACGACCTAAGCTCATATTATAAGGTTGGCTTATAAGTACCCCTCCCACATCCTCGCTGCGCTCACTTTTAAAAAAATGCGAAAGAAAAGAAGCCGCCCTGGGGAGGTAGCTCAAGGTATCGCCGGCGTTATAGGGAAGGGTGTTCTCTCCCACTAGTTCGAGGGTGCGCGCAAGTATTCGCGCACCATTGGCCTGTAAATATTTCTCCAGGGCCACGCTGTCACCCAAAAGGGGAAGCAAGTCCGGGCCGAATTCCTCCAATAAAACGTTACGCACGGGTTCCGGAAGGCTTTCCAGAAAATCGGGATTGGCAAAGTCTAAAATAGACCCACCCTGGAAAGCGGGCGCAGGAGCTTCGGCGGTTTGTGCCATTGAGAATCGGCTGGGCACTTGCGCCTTGGCCCGAATTCGGGTTTCCGTTTTGACTCCGGCGCTGTCCCAATTTATCCGTGCTCTTAATTCATAGCTTTTACCCCTGCGTACCAAGGCGTCGTTGCGGCCCCAAAAGCAATTTTGTTGATAGGGTATAGGTGTCAAAGTCATCGACTCGATTCCGTTACCGAAATCGCCTTCGACCTCGACTTGCGCGTTTTCATAGAAGGGAAACGCTTGTGTCGATTCTTCCGAAATGTTGAAAACGCGTTCAAAACAAACTCGTTCCAAGGGCCGATCCGCAATGGCATAGGCCGTGACGAACAGACCCCGATAAATTACCGGACTTTCTGGAACATAATCCCAGGGGCCAGGCAAGCAGCCGGTGAGTAAAAGGAAAACCCAAGCTCCCCATAGGGGGCCGGTGCCCTTACCCTGAGCCGATGTTATTTCAGAAGTAATATTCATAGTTGATTAAAATAGGAAAGAAGGGGAATTGCGTGATGTCCGTCCGCTTAGGCGGGTTGGCGCGGTCGTAACTGTAAAGGAAGATATTTTCATTGTCGGTGATATTGAGAATGGTCCAGGAAAAATTCCATTTGTTTTCGCGGCCGACATCGATAACTTTGACATCCCATCGGAAATAAGGGGGGACCCTCGCGCCATTGCGGTGACCCCGCAGTACAGTCTGATTTCCGGAAAAACCCGAAGTAGGACCACCCGCTGGTATGCCGTGGCCTTGGTCCTGGAGATGCGCCGGCGTGTAGCCGATCACTTCGGTAAAAGGCAGTCCGGTGGAATAACTCAACTGCGTGGAGGTTCGCCAGAAAAAATTCTGTGAGCTACTGAACAAAGCTTCAGGCCCCCGAATGTTGACTGCCAGGTCCGCTTTGACACTGTGCGGCTGGTGCCATTTGGGGTAGTAGGCTCCCGCATCGCCTCTGTCCTTCATCACTGAAAATCCCCGCGAATAGCTGGCCCCTCCAAAAATCAAGCCCTCTACTCGTCGCAGCGAAACTTCTGCTCCATAACTGTAACCCTCGCTATCCTTGAAATAATCCACCAAGGGCAGGTCGGCCAGGTTTTCGTTAGCGTCTTCCGGAATAACCAGGGGGTCGAAAACCAGTAGCCGGCTGAGCGCTTTATAATAGCCCTCCAAAATGAAATCGAATTGATTCAACCACTTTTCCCGGTTATAACCCAAGGAAAAAAGCCAGGAATTGCTGGGATAGAGGGTATTGTAAGTCCCCTTTTTGGCCGGGTAATAGAATTCGTTTAAGGTTTCCTGGTCTACCCATAAAATCGAATTGATGTATTGCAAGTAATACCCCGCCGAGGCTTCAATTGCTTGCTGGTGCGGCAGACGGTATTTCAGGGATAGGCGGGGTTCCAAGCCCACATATTCGGGAAGCGTGGAAATGTAAGTGCTGCGCAGGCCTCCGGTGATATCTGCCGGGCCGAGCGTATAAGTGTCCTGGGCGAAAAGGGTATGTTGCCAATAGGTTTCTTTATCCACAAGTTTAATGTCGACCACATCCTGTTGATTGCTGAAAACCGTTTCAAAGCGATTCAACTCAACCCCTGCCTTCAATCGATGGTGGTTGAGCCCGCGATACTCTACGGATTGCCGAAAGGTGGCGTTGGTGATTTTGTTGTAAAACTGAAAGAGATTGGTGACACCGAAACTTTGACTGAAATGGCTGAAAGAGAGGGTGGTTTGAGCCGTTGATTTTTCGCTCAATTCGGTGACGTAATTCAGGGGTATCACCGTATTTCCCCAATCCAGGAGGATGGGAAAGAAATTGAGCCTGTCTTTGCCATGGTATCCGCTCAGGGTAAGGTGGCTTCCCGCGCCCAAATCGTAACGCAGGTTACCTTGCAGGTCGAAAAAATTATAATCCACGGTAAAGTCAGTGACACCGATGCTTTCCAGAAAATCCAGGATTTGTTTGATATAAGTCGTGCGTCCCGCCAATAACCAGCGGGCATCGCCCTGCTTGCCTTCGGTATGCACTTGGGTGGCGAAGGTGCTTATTTTGAGGGAAGAGCCTTTCATCCAGGTATCGGCCGTATCTTTACCCCCTAAACGCGATTTGATATCGAGAACCGAGGAAAGGCGATTGCCGTATTCGGCGGGAAAGCCGCCTTTGTAAAAGTCCACTTCGTCGACGGCTTCGACCAGGAAGGTGGAAAAGAGCCCGAAAAAATGAACGGGCGAATAGACGGGAGCGTTGTCGAGCAGGATAAGGTTTTGATCGGCGCCTCCGCCTCGAACATAAATCTTGGTGGAAAAATCCGAGCTGGCCACTACTCCGGGCAGACCTTGTATCGTACGGATGACATCGGCTTCGGCTAAACCCGGAAGGCGTTTCATCAGCTTGGCCGATACGGTGGCTTTGCCCAAGGAACGTTTGGGCCTGCGTTGAGCCCTAACCACTACTTTGCGTAGCCTGACGACTTCTTCGGCAAGGGACTCGGAGGGAGCGGCAACGGATTCGGAAGTTTCGGAAATTTTCGGGTCCTCCATTTCGTTGAGGTCGGGTGGTTTTTCCCCGGTACTTCCCTGGCGTAGAGTGATTCCCTCGTTCGCAAATTCCCTTTCAATCAGGCTATTCTGACCCGAATGCTGCAAAGTATAGCACTTTTCCAATTCGGTGGCGGTGAAGCAAAGGTGCCAAGCCGTATCGAGGGGGAGTGGCATGGTAAATTGTTCACCGTGACGTATCGTCAAGGTATCGCCGGACTCCAATACTTGTGCGATTATTGTATCCGAACCTGAAAAATCGGAGTCAGACAAGGTCGCTTGGAGTCGAAGAGAGGTTTCGGCTGGGATGGGAAGATAAAGGCCGGCTACCAGAAAAAGGACGAAAAGGCTCGCCTTTCGGGAGGATGAAAAAACGGAGAGGGGTTGCATGGGCAGGGATTAAATTAGAAATGCCGCGAGCTACGCACCATGAAAATCAGAACACAAAAGCGACAGCCCTTCTCAAATGCGCGATTGGCTTGCCTCTAGAGGTCGCGGCGGAGAGACGTAATCAGTCCTAAAATCCCGAATGACACCGCGATAATTGCCAGCCCGCCGAATTCGCGCGCCTCCTCATGGTCGACCCAATTCGCCGGCCATGGATGGGGGTACCAGTAAATAGACCCGACCAAATAAATCAGGGCTATACCGAGTAGCACCCCTCTATGTTTGATTTTCAGTCCATAAAGCAAGGCGACAATACCGGGGAGGGCATAGATGATAACCCAAATAAGGGTATCCGGGTCGTTATATTGGAGAATTCCGCTCCACAGGCATAACCCGAATAAAAGAAAAGCAAAAATACGCGCAATCATGGAAGAGTCCTTCTTTAGGTGCTGTAAAAATACCGACCGATGAAATACCCCGGCAATATCCATAATAGTCCCAACAAGGCCCAGGGAACGGCGACCAGATTAGCCAGCATAGCCAAAACGTCTATCAGGGGAATCAGTCGTAACATGGAACCCACGGTTTTTCCGGTATTTTTCGGGGAAGGTTGAGCGGATAGGGCACGTAACGGGCGATACAACGCCGCGAAAATTGCGGCCATTACCATTATTGCATAAAGGGCATATTCACCCTCTAACATGAAAACGGAGAAACTCAGCCAGCCAAGCCCCCAAAGAGTGAGCCCTCCCAGAAAAACCCGTAATCTTCTCCACGAAGTGCCGCGTACCTCCTCATGCGCCAGGTAGGTCACCAACATGATATACGAGGCCAAGGAAACCAGGGCAAACGCAATACCGGTATTGAATCCAAAATATTGAGGCCAGGTTTCCCAGGTCAGCACGATTCCCGTGGCGAGGTTGCAGGCGCGACAGGCCCCCATGGATAAAGGCCCCAGGGGGCCGCCTTTGAAAATGAAATTATACAGGGCGATGCAGCCGATGAGAGCCGCAGCGGGAATCAAGGCCAGGGGATTGGCAATAGCGATGAGAACCGTACCCGAAAAAAGCAAAGCCAACGAAAGCCGCAATGCTCCGGCACGGCTGATGGCCCCGGAGGGGATGGGGCGCGAAGGCCGCTCCCGGGCGTCCACCTTCGCGTCGGCCACATCGTTCAAGGCCATGCCTCCCATGATGAAAAAGGCCCCAGCGAAAAGCCCCAACAACAATTCCCACGACAGGCGCCCACCCCCGATTAAATACCCTGCGTAAATATTGGACATGGAGCTGAAGGCGGTGGGAATGCGCACCAGCGAAAAGAAGGCTTTGGCAGTCACGACAGAATATGCTTTTCGATTAAGGTTTTGACCTCCATCATGGGTAACCTCTCGACGCCGGGGTTGGCTTCCGCGAAGTTGGAAATGAACAAAGGTCCGGCTTCGGGGTCGTCGACGGGCGTGCCATGGCTGCCTTTAACGAGTTCGGGCATCAAAGGAATGACGTCCATGTAATAACGGAAGCCCAGTTTTTTCTTGAGCAGGGTAAAGGCGATTTTCGCCTGGATGGATTTTTGCTTGGGATCGAGAAAGAGCTCCACCGGATCATATCCCGGTTTGCGGTGGATATCCACGCAGCGGGCAAAGTCCGGCGCTTTTTTATCGTCGAACCAATAGTAATAGGTGTACCAATTATCGGGTTCGGCCATCAGGATAACGTCTCCGGAACGCTCATGGTCCAGGTCGTAGGCGGCGATGGCATCTCCGGTAAGCACGGCGCGTTGTCCAGGCAGGTTTTCGAAAAGCGCGGCCACCTCGGCGATACGTCCCTTGTTCTTCACATAGATATGGCAAATTTGATGATCAGATACGGCAAAAGCCTCGCTGGCGCCCGCGTCGAGCACTTCCCAATCCAAGCTGTTCCGAATAGCCAATAGGCCCGCTTGGCGCAGCACCCGGTTGGGGTGCAGGTATTTCGTAACCGAAGTGATACCGTATTCGGAAAGGATGACGATGCGGGACCCTTCGCTGGAGAAATAATCGACAAGATTCCCCACGACCTCGTCGATGTCGCGCAAATCCGCTTCGAGTTCGGGCGCGTCAGGGCCGTATTTCTGCAAACCATAATCGAGATGCGGCAAATAAACCAGGTTGAGCGTGGGCTTGTGTTGCTCGTGTATCCACTTGGCCGATTCGGCAATCCATTTGGAGGCGCCGATACCGGCGGCGGGGCCCCAGAAATTGAAAAAGGGAAAGGCGCCCAAATCCTTCACCATGGGATCGCGGATTTCCGAAGGGTGTGTATATATATCGAAAACCTTGCGGCCGTCCGCGGGATAATGGGGGCGCGGAGTCACGCTCCAATTCACATCGGAGTACATGTTGTACCACCAGAACATTTTCGCGCAGGTAAAATCGGGGTACGCTTTTTTCAGGCTTTCATAGATCTTTTCGCCTTGCATGAGACCGTCGTTCTGTTTCCAGAATCCGACCTCCGCCAAATCCTTGAAATACCAACCATTGGCGACGATGCCGTTTCTTGAAGGAGGAAGTCCGGTAAGCATGGCGGCTTGGCTGGAACAGGTGAGCGCGGGAAAGACTTCCTTAAGGTGAGTGCTCCATCCTGCTTCGAGGAAGCGTTTGATGCGGGGAGTATGGATACCGATTAGATTTCGAGTCAAACCGACGACATTCAAGACTACGGTATTATGCATGCACTCTTTCCAGCTTCAAAGAAGAATGTTCCTCCACAAAACGTAGTTCTCTTGCCAGACTTTTCGCCAGGTCTTCGCGGGTAACGGGCCGGTTCTGTTCAGGAAGCACCGACCAGGTATAGGTTTCCACCTCGAAATGGGAACAAAGCGAATTATCCAGGGCATGATTCAATGCCGTAAGCATGTCTTTGCGGGTGGTGGAGATGACATAAGCAGGGTGATCCTGATTAGGTTCGCTTTCCCAAAGGAATCCGGAAGTATCGATGGGTACATGGTAATGTACTCGCCAGGGGTGATCCCAACTGGCTTTGTCGTCGTTCAGCGCATGGGGCAAGTCGTCATAAAGGTGGATTTTCCGGCCTTCTTTGATGCGGGTTTGGTGCAAAAAACGCTCTTCCACATAGGCCAGACGCGCTTCACGCGAAACCTTTTCGGGGTCGGCTTTGAATTCCAGGGCGCTGGAAAGTTGCATTTTCACGACGGGTATTCCGTTTGCGGTGAGTTTATCCAGGGATTTTACCGGGTTTTCGAATTGTACCGCCTGATGGCAAACATCGTAACACACACCGATATAGCGGGTTAAATCCTCCTCGCTGAAATGCATTTTGCGAGCCGCGGGACGCAGGTATTCCTCCCAAAACGCCACGACTTGCGAAATGGTCTCCAGAACACACCCGGGTTCCGGCTCCACCGCCAAACGGATGACTTTGGCATCTTGGTGCTCCAACTCCAGAGCGCATTTCGCCCACAGGATGAGGTTCTCCGCGGCTTGACGCGACTTCTCCTCCGTCCAGCCGGCACGCCAGCCCAGCGGCAAAGTGGAAATGCTGCCTTCCCCATTTTCAGGGTCCAACAAATCACTCAACATTTGCGCGCAGGTCATACTGTAATGCAGACGTTCCGGGTCGGTCCAATCCGGAGTATAAACCTTGGTTTTCACGATTTTTTCATGAAAATTGATATAGGGAAAGGCGTTGAGTGTAAACACGGACAGCCGGTTTTGCTCCAACACTTCCTTTATCCGGTGCTGGGTCGGGGAGTCGTGATGGCTGATCTCAGCCAATAAATTGGCATTGAACCAAAGTCCCAGGGGAAGCTGGTTTACCCCCAACTCGTCGCGGATATGGGGGCCGAAAAACGAAATGGTTTCTACCCATTCCGAGAGGCTGTTGAGCGCATGAACATTTGTGCAGTAAGTTAGTCTGGGCTGAGTCACGAAAACCCCCTTGGCAGCGTAAATTTACAACCGCGTCTTTCTAATTGGAAGTAAATTAATTTCTCACTCAAGAAGTTGATAATCACATGGATACAGCGAAAAAAAACGCGTCCGGTCGTATTTCCGCCCGAGTCAAAATCCGCACCGGGAATGCTGCCGGCCCGACTTGGCAATGCCGTCCCTCGCCGCTCCTAGGCCATATGCCGCTGTACCACGGCTTCGGCGCCATGGAGGCGCTGAAAGAAATTCTGGAAAAGGCGAGCCCCGACAAGGTTTTTGTCCTCTCCGACCAGCGTATTTTCAAGCTTTATGGCGGTTATTTACTGCAACTTCTGGCGGATGCTCTACCCAAAGCCAGTAACCGGATGACTCCGGAAACCATACTTTTATCGGAAGGTGAAACCGAAAAGACCTGGAGTAACCTGGAATTCCTGTGCGAGGAACTCTTCGAGCGGGGAATTACCAAATCCTCTCTTATTCTCAATTTCGGCGGCGGGGTCATTTTAAATATCGGTGGCATGGCCGCCAGCCTGATTTACCGCGGAGTACGCTTCGTGCAAATTCCCACGACTTTGATGGCTCAAAGCGACGTCGTGGTTTCCAACAAACAAGGCATTAATTTCGCGGGCGGCAAAAATCGCCTCGGAACCTTCCACGTGCCCCTGGCGGCGGTCGCGGATCCCCGCTTCTTGGCCACTGAGCCCCGGCGCCAATTGCGCGCAGCCATGGTGGAATATTGCAAGAATGCCCTGCTGCTGGGCGGAAGCCATTACGACGAGGCTTTGGAGCATTTTGGACGCGGCGATCTCTATTCCGAAGAGCAACTCGGCCGACTCATCGAATGCAGTCTCGACCAAAAATTTTTCATCGCCGAAGCCGACCCCACCGAAAAGGCGGCGGGGCTTATGCTCGAATACGGCCATACCGTGGGTCACGCACTCGAATACCTGTCGCAAGGACGCCTCCTCCATGGCGAAGCGGTGTATCACGGCATGAACGTGGCCGGCATGTTGTCCGAAAAAATGGGATACATGCCCGCGCAAGAACTCATGCGGCAATCCCTTCTGCTCAGCCACCTCGCGGAAATGCCGACCATTCCCGCCGATATTTCGGTGGGACAAGTCTTGAATTGCGTACAGCGCGACAATAAAAAAGTCGGCGCCGATATTGCTTTCATCCTGGTGGAAGGAATCGGCAAAGTCCGCCGCAACGGGGATACGGTGCTCACTCCCGTTACCGAGACGCAACTCAAAGAAGCCCTGATAGAATACTGGGATGCTTTGTTATAGCACGGGATCCCTCCCCGACGCTTTCACCCTGAAGGACGTGCGCGAGGCGCTATCCGCGTCCCTCTTCCGCGGCGTGGAATTGGTGATGACTCCTTTTTTCTTGGAGCGCGCCGATGACCCGGATTTCTGGCTGCAAGCGCGGAATGAATTCGAAAGTTCCGGCCTTACCTTCCGTAATGTGCATATGGGCAATCCTCTGCTGTTATCCGGCGAGCCCCATGTTCCGGGCCTTGGCACGTTGGATGACGAGGGTCGCAAGCTTAAGTTTGAGACCGTGGAGCGCTCCCTGCGCGTGGCGCATTTTCTGGGAGCTCCGCATCTTACACTCACCACGGGATTGCCTGAAGCGAATGTGGAACGTCAATTGGAATACTTCGCGGATGCGCTGCGTTGCTTGGTGGAGCAAAAACCCTCCGAGGTGAAAATCCTCATCGAGCAAGAGCCGGAACACATCATCCACTCCACCGGGCAATTGCTGGACCTCTCGGCCCGCCACCCGGGCCAAGTCTTCGCCACCTTCGACGTGGGCCATAGCGAAGTGGCGGGAGAGGATGTTGCAGCTTCGGTGGAGCGATTGGGTCCGGTCATCCGTAACCTGCACTTGGAAGACATCAAGGACAGGGTGCATCGCCACCTCTTATACGGCGATGGCGATATCGATTTCGACCGAATTTTCGCGGCGGTCCGCCGCATCGATTATCAAGGGGACATCACCCCTGATCTCTACCCTTTCAAAGACGATTATTGCGCAGCCATTTCCGCCAGTGAAAAGTTTTTGCGAAGCCACCTCTCGCTTTAGGCAAAGTTCGGTTTAGAGTAAAATTCACTACCTTTTTTCGTGCGTAAAAGGGCGGAAGGAATTATGATGGAGGGTAATGGAATGCCCGGTTTTGAATACTTTCCACCCCCTGTTTCCAACAAGGTAACGTACCGTGCATGTGGTAATTCCCCTGTTATTGGCATCCTTACTGCTTTCCTCTTGCGGATCGGGTGATCGCGACGACTCCATAAGAATCCTGTGGGCCAATTTTGCCCCCGCCGACATCCTCTCCGAATTGGGGCGGCAATATGAACAGGAAACCGGTATTGCCGTCAGGGTCGTGAAAAAGTCCTGGGATGGAGCCTTCACCGACGCGACCTACGCGGAATTCCGGAATCGCGCCCAAAATTACGACATCATCATTGGGGACAGCCAATGGCTGGGTTTGGGAACCGTGGGCGGTCATTACCTGGAATTAACGGATTGGATGCACGAGAACTTGGCTTTAGATGAAATCGAGCCCGTGGCTCTGACGGGCTATAGTGAATACCCCAAAGGATCCGGGCGCTATTATGCGGTGCCTTGTGAAGCGGACGCCATGGTTTGGGCCTATCGGAAAGATTTATTCGAAGATCCCAACCACCAAAATGCGTTTCAGGAATTCCTTAGGCAAAAGGGGGTCGATAAGCCCTTTCCCCTTGCTCCTCCGGAAACCTGGGAAAACCTGAGGTTGATTGCGGCCTATTTTAAGGAATCTATTCCCGGAATGGCGGGAGTGATGATGGTCACTTCCCGAAGTTACGATATGGCCACCATGAGTTTTCAACAAATCCTCCATGCTTTCGGCGGAAAGTTCGGTGATTACAGTACGAATGAAGTGCTTTTCGATTCCCCCGAAACAGTGAAGGCGTTGACCTTTTTTTCCGACTTGCTGGAAACGAGTACACCGGGCGGGAAAAACATGGGTTATTCCGAGGTTGGGTCTGAGTATATTTCCGGTCGCGCGGCCATGGTATGCAATTTTCTCGCTCTGCTCCCGTCGTTCGCAAGTCCGTCCGAAAATCCGGATTACCATGATAAAACCGGATATTTCAACTCGCCCAGCCATACTGACGAAAGCGGCGTCACCCGACGGTATACCTCTTTCGGGGGACAGGGGATGAGTGTCAACGCCCATATCAACGCTAAAAGGCAAGGGCGTGCCAAGGATTTCATAAAGTGGTTCGCCTCCCGCGAAATCCAAAGAATCTGGGCGGTCAAAGGGGGGCTGTCGGCGAATTTGGAAGTATTGAAAAGCCAGGAATTTCTGGATGCGGCGCCCTATAATCATTTGGCGGCCGAAGCCTTTTCCCTCATGCGGGATTTCTGGACGGTGCCTGAATATGACGAACTGTTGAAAGTGACCCAAAGGGAAATCACCTCGGTATACCAACAAGGCGCGGATGCAAGAGACGCTGCCGCACAGGTTCAGAAAGAGCATGAGATGATTCTCAAGCGACGAGGGCGCATCAAGTGAACTCCTTGGCCGGATTCTCCCCCATAGCGATTCGCAATTTTTGCATTTTACCGGCCCTGGGCCTGCTCATATCTTTTAATGCCTTTCCTTTACTGGCTTCGTTGGTGGTCAGTTTTACCGAATACAACCCTATCATCGACTCCGCTCCGCAATATGTGGGATGGCGTAATTATCTGGATTTACTCAATAGCCCGCGCGACGAAGTATGGGCCGCGTTTGCCCGCACTGGGGCATTGGTGGTTTTTGCGGTAGGATTGCAAACCGTTTTGGGGTTCGGGCTTGCCCTGCTTCTGCAACGACGCTTTTATGGCCAGGGTGTGCTGGTGTCCCTGCTATTGATACCCATGATGCTTTCTCCCGCGATCATGGGGTCATTTTGGCGTTACATGTTGAATGCGGATTATGGAGTGATAAACTGGCTGCTCGATTCGAGTTTGAGTTGGGGCGGGTCCACGCCTCTGGCGTTTTGGGGAGTGGTGTTGGCGGAAACCTGGATGTGGACGCCTTTCATGTTGCTGCTCTCGCTGGCCGGATTGCAAAGCATCCCTCCGTCGCTTTACGAAGCGGCTGCGGTGGATCGCGCCGGCGCCTGGTTCCGTTTTAGGCATATCACGCTACCGCTGGTGCTTCCCATGCTGCTTTTGGGAATCGTCTTCCGGGCCATGGACACCTTCCGTCTTTTCGATACCGCCATGGTTATGAATGGAAATTTGGAGGGCCAACCGACGACTTTCGTAAGCGTGTTGCTGCATTCCCGCGGGTTCGGAGGAAGCCTTTCTTTGGGCGATGCCACGGCACTGGCTTACCTCCTCTTAGTGGTGGCCATAGCCCTTTCCGTATTGGTGCTTCGGCTGCTGGAAAGAGTACGGGAGGCCCGCCATTGAAAAATTCGCCGGTCGGTCGTATCACCTTGCTTCTCATTTACGCGATGCTGTCATTGACTCCCATTCTTTGGATGGTTCTGACCGCGGTCAAGCTCCCCGCGGATACGGTGGCTTTTCCGCCACGGTTCGTCCCCGCAGGTTCCGCTCCGGAAGGGTCCTTTCTTTATCGTTTCTCTTGGACCAATTTCGAAAGGCTATTCGCCGATACCGAAACCATGCATTACCTCTGGAATTCCATATTGGTGGCTTCTTTCAGTACTCTTGCATCCGTGGCATTCGGAACCTTGGCGGGATACGCCTTCAGCCGCTTTCCCTTTCGCGGTTCGCAAAATTGGCTTTTCTTCATTCTTTCCACCCGGATGTTGCCGCCTCTGGCGGTGGCGGTTCCCATCAGTTTCATGTATAGCCGCCTGGCTTTATTCGACACGCGTTTCGGATTGATAATCCTGTATACCTGCTTCAACCTTTCCTTCAGCACATGGATGATGAAGCTGTTTTTCGACGAGATTCCCACTGATTACGAAGAGGCGGCGATGTTGGATGGCCATTCCCGGCCGTCGGCTTTTTTCCGCATCGTGCTTCCACAGGCAGTGAGCGGGTTGTTGGCCACCTCGATTTTTTGTCTCATCACGTCTTGGAACGAGTACTCCTTCGCCCTCACGCTTACCAGTACCGACGCAGTAACCATGCCGGTACGGATCCATGCCATCATCGGGGACGTCGGCGTGATTCCGTGGGGATTGTTGGCCGCGGCCTCCCTGTTATTCCTGGCTCCGATTCTCATTTTCAGCTTACTCATGCGTAAACATTTGGTACAAGGCATCAGCTTCGGAGCGGTGAGGGAATGAAAGACAAAGGAGAAATCTTATACCGTCGGCTTGATCGGGGCTCTATGGCCGTGATGGCCGCGGGTATCGGCATGGTACTGCAGCCTTGGATTCACCTGCTTTTCCGCTTCGGTTTCGCTGTGATTCTGATGGGTTTGTTTTTCTATTTGTTCGCCTCACGTCTGTCCACCTTTTCAGGCCGTACCGATGATGGCCAAGAAGCCGCCTCTGAATCTGAAAAAAAAATGAATAGGGTCGCGAATCCATGAGCGGAGTGGCGCTGGAATTCGAAGGCCTGGGGAAGCGCTTCGGCGACTTTGCGGCCGTGCATCCGCTCAACCTTTCGGTGGCTCCCGGCGAATTGCTCGTTTTGCTCGGGCCCAGCGGTTGCGGGAAAACCACGACCTTGCGCATGACGGCGGGTTTGGAGTTTCCCAGCGAGGGGCGAATCCTGTTCGACGGAAAGGACGTAACCCGCAAGCCGCCGGGTGAGCGGGATGTCGCATTCGTTTTCCAGTTGTACGCCTTGTATCCGCACATGACCGTAGGGGAGAATGTGGCTTTTCCCCTTCGCACGCAAGGGCGATCAGCCGTGGAAGCCAGCCGTGCCGCTTCCGCCATGCTCGAGCGGCTGGGTCTCGGCATGCTGGCGGGATCCAAGCCCAGGCAACTCTCCGGAGCCGACCAGCAGCGCGCGGCCTTGGCGCGGGCGTTAGTGCGGAAACCGCGGGCCTTTTTGCTGGATGAGCCGTTGAATACGCTCGATTCGGCCCAACGTGAATTCTTGCGGGAGCAAATCCGCGAGTTGCACAAAGAGATGGAAGCCACCACCCTTTTCGTGACCCATGATCAGGCCGAGGCCCTGGCACTGGGCGATCGGATCGCAGTGATGGGCGAAGGAAAGATTTTGCAATGTGGCCCGCCCAGAGAAGTCTATGAAAACCCCAACAGCCTTTTCGTGGCCAATTTTTTGGGCACACCCGGAATGAACTTTCTCTTCGCAAGCCGAAGCGGCGAAGCGGTGCGTGTACAGGGCGCCGATTGGATGGTAAGGGTGTCCGACCTTCCCGACTCCAAAGCCGGGCTCGGCGAAGCTTGGACGAACAAAGACGGCCTTTATCTGGGCATACGGCCAGAACACGTCTTGCTCACCGGAGAGGGTGCGCCGTGTCAAGTGGAGCATACCGAGATGCTGGGAGCTTATAGCCTGGTCGATTTGCGCGCGGGTAAAGTCCGGCTCAAGGCGCGCGTTCCCGGTGGCCGCCGTTACCGGGAAGGCGATACCGTGGGAGTGAGCTTTCATCCCTCCGGCTGCCGCTGGTTCGACGCCGTCGAAGGCAACGCGCTGCCCTGGCATACCCAGGAGGTTAAATGCACGCCTTCTCGGTAGAAAATCTGAATTGTTCCTATCCGGACCGGCGAGCGGGAATGTTTCGGCGGCCTTCCGCCGATGCGGTCCACAACGTGCTTTCGAATATCACCTTCACGACCGAACCGGGCGAATTATTGGTTATTCTCGGAGAAGGAGGCGCCGGCAAAAGCACCTTGCTCCGTGCAATGGCGGGGTTGTTAAAGCCATTGTCGGGTCGCATACTTGAAAACGGACGGGATATCACGGCGATTCCGCCCCACTTGCGCGATATGGCGATGGTTTTCCAGAATTTTTCCTTGTACCCGCGCATGACGGTAGCCGAGAACCTGGCCTTTCCCTTGAAAGGCGGATCCTTCCCCCTTTCCGAAATCCAAAAAAGGGTGGAGGAAACGGCCGGTACCTTGGGTCTCTCCGAAAAGCTGGGACGTTACGCTCCGGAATTGTCCGGGGGTGAATTACAACGCGTGGCATTGGGCCGGGCGCTAATCCGAAAGCCCAAGCTCTTTTTGTTGGACGAGCCTCTCACCAATCTCGATGCCAAATTACGTGAACAAATGCAGACCTATATCCGCCGGCTGCAAAAATACCTGCAGACCACCCTCCTATTCGTCACTCACGATGCAGAAGAAGCCATGGGAATGGCCGACCGGGTCATGGTGATGCGAAAAGGCGAAGTGATGCAAATCGCCGCGCCCGAGGAAATCTATCGTAACCCCGCGAACTCCTATGTTGCGGGCATACTGGGAAGCCCGGTAATCAATCTCCTCGCGCCGGAAGAAGCTTCCCGATGGGGTTTGCCGGACAATTCGGGTCGGATATTGGGAGTTCGGCCCGAACACGTGACGGTCACCGCCAGTCTCCAAGGCCGGGCCCGAGTCCGTGTTTGCCAGCACCTAGGGCATGCGCTGGTGCTGACCGTGGAGAGAGACGAGGTGCGCCTACGAGCATTAGTGGAGCCCTTTTCGGGACTGAAAGAGGGTGACGCGGTGGACGTTAACGTGGATTTCAGGAATATTCTTCTCCTGGAACCGAGATGATTACCCTCTCTTTGAGTTTTTTTAGTTTGAGTCGTTATTGAATCGCTCTTCTTTTTAGCTTGGAAAGGGAATGCGAATACGATTAATGCCTGACGAATAGCCACTTTGGCAATATTTCCTGAAGGTCACCCCGATATTCCCACAGCAATGTTAATTGAAATAGCTTAAATTTATCCAGGTTTGGGTTACCTATCACCAGAAGCGCCTGCGACCGATAATGAGCCTTTGAGGAGAAGTTGAAATATGTACCGTGCCATGTTGTTCGGAGCAGTAATATTACCGATGGTTTTCTTGAATCCGGTCGAAGCCGCATTTAAACGCTGGGTTCCTTCGGCCGATCTGACTACGGCGCCGCAAACTATTTCAGCGACGGGTTTCTATACCAATATTGCTACGCAACAGGTTACGAGTGAAGCGGTGTATTTTGAAGTGAACTCCGCTTTATGGAGTGATCATGCTAAGAAAAAGCGATGGATCATCCTGCCTGCCGGTCAAAAGATTACTTACAACGACACCACCGATTTTTACGTCTATCCTGCGGGTACCTTTTTCATCAAAAACTTCTATCACGAAACCGTTCCAGGCGATGCCTCGACCCAGCGGATATGGGAAACCCGTATTCTGGTCAACAAAACGAGTGAATCCGATGCCACCCATCAGGAATGGTTCGGATACAGCTATAGGTGGAAACGCAATGGTTCGGACGCGGATTTGGTCAAGGGTGATGCCGAGAGGGATACCTTGCATTTCTATCCGAATGGACTGGGAGCCGCATCCAAAGTCAGAAAGTGGGAGTTTCCCAGTTCCCAAAATTGCAATCAATGCCATGTCACCGGGGCAGACTACTTCGACTTGAAAACCAGGTCGGTCCTGGGCTTTTTCCCGGCTCAACAGAACATGCCGGCTCCCCTGCAGCCCGCCATCAATCAATTGATCTACCTTTTCAATAAGGGAGTTTTCAATTTGCAGCCGGACCCAGCCAAGGCGGCCCGTTGGTACGCCATCGATGATGAATCCGCGCCTCTGGATAATCGGGCGCGGGCCTATATCGCCGCCAATTGCTCCGGCTGCCATGGAGCCCGTGGCATCGAAAATGGGCTTATCGAAGGTCAAGAACTCAATTATGATTTCCATACCGGAACGCCCGCCATGGAGTTCCGGGATCGCTACTTAACCTACGACTATGGAATAGACAACTCCAAGCTGGTAGTTGCCGGAGCTCCGGAAAAATCCATCATCCTCCATCGTCAAAAACTGCGCAAACCCGACTATGTACCATCGGGATTACCCTTTGCAGATGACGAAGAGAATTTCGACCCTCTCTGGTCGCAGCAAATGCCGCCATTGGCGGTGTACGAGGAGGATACGACCGCCGTGCGTTTCCTGACCCAATGGATTAGCGGAATGGAGCCACTTCCGGCTTCCATACACGGACATCGCGCACCGTCGGTCTTTCAGAAGCCGGTATTACAGAATCGCCATCTTTACCTGCCCGCAGATCTGGTGTCCAAGCCCGGCCTTGCCGTGCAGGTGGTTGATGTCTCCGGTCGCAAGGTAGCCGTGGAAAAAATGGGTGAGGGCGTCTACCGTCTGGCCGCGTCGCTGCCGCGGGGATTATACCTATTCAAAGTGGGGAATCTCAGCTTTACGCATTACATCTTTTGATTTTTTTCGATGGATAATTTGGAAAGATACCATCATAATAGTGAACGCTGGTTTTGGTCCAAGTCTTTAAGAGGAGAGAAAAAACCTATGAAACGTGGCATGCTTTTCGGAGCGATGTTATTCCCGATTGCGTTGTTGAATTCCGCTGATGCTGCTTTCAAGCCTTGGACTCCATCGGAGGATTTGACCACCGCGCCGCAAACCATTTCGGCGACGGGTTTCTATACCAATATCGCCACGCAGGCGGTTACACCCGAGGCGGTTTATTTCGAGGTGAACTCCGCTTTGTGGAGCGACCATGCCAAGAAAAAGCGGTGGATTATCCTGCCCGCGGGAAAAAAGGTGACTTATAACGACAGCACCGATTTTTACGATTATCCTGAGGGCACCTATTTCATTAAAAACTTCTATCACGAAATCGTTCCGGGAGATGCCGCGACCCTGCGGATTTGGGAAACCCGTATTCTGGTGAACAAAGTAGACGCACAGGATTTAGACCATCAGAATTGGTACGGATATAGCTACAAGTGGAGACCAAATGGATTGAACGCCGATTTGGTGGTGGGAGAGGATGGACTGGACGACACCTTGCATTTTTTTCCGAATGGAAAATCAGCGGCCGCCAAAGTTCGGAAATGGAAGTTCCCCGGCGCTGCCGCATGCAATACTTGCCACGGCACGGAAAATACCGGTAGTGAATTAAAGCCCCGTTCCGTTCTGGGATTTTTCCCGGCCCAACAGAATATGCCGGCCCCCTTGCAGCCCGCCATCAATCAATTGGTCTATCTTTTCAACAAAGGGGTATTCGATCGCCAACCGAACCCTGCCCTGGCGCCCCGTTGGTATGCCATCGACGATGAGTCCGCGCTTATCGATAATCGGGCGCGGGCCTATATCGCCTCAAATTGCTCCGGTTGCCATGGCGAGAGGGGAATTCAAAGCAATCTGGCTCAAGGCGTATATGTGAAATATGATTTCCATACCGGTGTGCCGGCGATGGAATTACAGGATTACCAAATGGGCGATGATTTCGGTATCCCTGGGGCAAGGCTGTTGGTAGCGGGTGAACCCGAAAAATCGCTTATTCTGTATCGTCAAACAGTACGCAATCCGGATTTTGACCCCACGGCGGAGTTCGGAAACTTTGACCTGATGGGGGACCAAATGCCCCCCATAGCGGTGTTCGAACAGGACACCACCGCGATAAAATATCTGACCCAATGGATAAGCCAATTGCCCGTCGCCTCCATCGCACGTCGCGCGCCATCCGTATTCCAAAAGCCGGTATTGCAAAACCGCCAACTATTCCTCCCTGCCGATTTGGCCGCCAAGCCCGGGCTCAACCTGCAGGTTATCGATGCCGCCGGCCGCAAAGTGGCCGTGGAGAAAGTGGGGGACGGGGTATATCGACTGGCGGCTTCGCTGCCTCGCGGTTTATACATCTTTAAAGCCGGGAACCTGAGTTTTACGCACTATCTTTTCTAATGAAGCCGAGTTTAGCTATACCTTGAATCCATAAAAGGAGTGAACCGAATTATGAAGCGTGCCATGTTGTTCGCAGCAGTACTATTGCCGATTGCCCTATTGAATCCGGCCGATGCCGCCTTCAAGCCTTGGGTTCTTTCGAATGACTTAACCACAGCGCCGCAAACCCTTTCGGCGACGGGTTTCTATACCAATATTGGAACAAAAACGGTGACCCCTGAGGCGGTTTATTTCGAGGTGAACTCCGCTTTGTGGAGCGATCACGCTAAGAAAAAGCGATGGATTATTCTGCCCGCCGGAAAAAAAGTGACTTATGACGACAGCACCGATTTTTACGAGTACCCCGAGGGTACCTACCTCATCAAGAACTTCTATCACGAAATCGTTCCGGGTGACGCCTCGACCGAACGGATATGGGAAACCCGTATTCTCGCCAACAAAGATGAGGAAGGTGGTGTTCAGAATTGGTTCGGTTACAGCTATAGGTGGAGAGCCAACGGGTCGGACGCCGATTTGGTAGTGGATGACAATGGAATATTCGATACGCTGCGCTATTATCCGAATGGAATGGGGGCGGCCTCCAAGATTCGGAAATGGACATTCCCAAGTGCCCGAGCCTGCAATGATTGCCACAACTCCATTGACTTTGGTACCGGTGAAAAGACACGCTCGGTGCTGGGTTTCTTTCCCGCGCAGCAAAATAAACCAGCCCCTTTACAGCCGGCCATTAACCAATTGGTTTATCTGTTCAACAAGGGTGTATTCGATCGGCAGCCGGACCCCGCTAAGGCGCCCCGTTGGTATGCCATCGATGATGAATCCGGGCCTCTGGATAATCGGGCGCGGGCCTATATCGCCTCGAACTGTTCCGGCTGTCACGGAACCCGGGCGGTTACGGTTGGCGTAGTACCCTGGACCGACGTAAACTACGACTTTCATAGGGGAGTGCCAGAGATTGAATTCCAAAACTTTCAGATAATGGATAACTTCGGCATCGAAGACGCGAAATTGGTATACGCCGGTTATCCGGAAAAGTCGACCCTACTCCATCGGCAAATTGTGCGTGCGCCGGAATATAATGTCGACTCATCAATATATTGGAATTCAGATAGACCGGCGGAAACCATGCCACCTTTGGCTGTTTTCGAACAGGATACTACTGCGATCAAATACCTTTCGCAATGGATTAAGGAAATGCCTCCGGTAGCATCCATTGCCCGTCGCACCCCCTCGGTGTTCCAAAAGCCGGTATTGCAAAACCGCCACCTTTTCCTGCCCGCAGATTTGGCATCCAAGCCCGGTTTTAACCTACAAGTTATCGATGCCTCCGGTCGGAAAGTCGCCGTGGATAAAGTGGGTGAAGGGGTTTACCGGCTTTCGACTTCGCTGCCGCGCGGATTGTATATCTTCCGAGCCGGTAACGTCAGTTTCACGCATTATCTTTTCTAAGCCCCTGAGAATGAATTTGGCTTGGGCAAAGGCTCTGCGTATCGCAGGGCCTTTACTTTTTTAACATGCCCGCTTGATTGGGAGTAGAGGATGAATCCAGAAAAAATCCAGACGCTGTTGGCACAATGGCTTTCGTCCCGACTTAAGCCTGAGTCAATGCAATGGCTGCGGGAAAAAGCCGCGGCCCTGAAAGCGGATGCTTCCGGAAAAGCCTTCTTTGCGATTTTCAGCGCGGCGGCAAGGCATGCGGGAAAGGAGACCTTGGCCTTATCGGCTACCGATCTGGCCTTCGCGCAGGACTTGGTCCCGGGATGGAATCCAGCGAATTGGACTTGCATTGAGGCGGCGCGTGCCCATATCCTGCTCGCCCTTCCCTATGAGCCAGCCGAAAATTATGCCCGAATCTTGGACCAAGCCTTGGAAACCGCGGATTTGGGAGAAACCTTGGCTTTGCAAAAATCTTTGCCGCTATTACCGCATCCCCTCAAGCACTATGACCGGGCCTGCCTGGGAGCGCGTAGTAATATGAAGGCGGTATTCGAGGCCGTGGCCTTGGACAACCCCTTTCCGGCTCGATATTTCGACGAAGGCGCCTGGAATCAACTGGTGCTGAAGGCGATTTTCGTTGAGGCCCCCTTAAGACGGATATACGGAATTGATGAACGCGCGAATCCGATATTGGCGCGTATGCTGGTGGATTATGCCCATGAAAGATGGGCGGCTGGCCGAGTCATTACCCCGGAGCTGTGGCGCTCGGTGGGGCCTTTCGCGGATAAAAGTATGCTGGAAGATTTGCAAAAGGTGGTGGAAACCGGTACATTACCGGAGAAACGTGCCGGAGCCTTGGCGCTTAAAGCCTGTCCGCTTCCGGAGGCCCAATCCCTGCTCAGCGCGCAGGGGGCTTGGGTGAAAGAAGTGGAAGAGGGAAGTATCAATTGGGAGAATCTGGAATCATGAGCCAAAACGGGAAAAAATTACGCATAATAGACCCCCATATCCACATGGTGTCCCGCACCACGGACGACTACCAGGCCATGGCGGCCGCGGGTGTGGTCGCCGTAATCGAGCCGGCCTTTTGGGTTGGCCAGCCCCGTACCAATATCGGTTCATTCAAGGATTATTTCGCCTCATTGGTCGGGTGGGAACGTTTCCGCGCCTCCCAGTTCGGCATCCGCCATTATTGCACAATAGGCCTTAACTCGAAAGAGGCCAATAACGAAGCCTTGGCCGAAGAAGTGATGGATTTGATTCCCCGGTTTGCGGGCAAAGAAGGAGTCGTGGCCATAGGAGAGATCGGTTACGATGAGATGACCAAGGCCGAAGAAAAGTATTTCCGAATCCAGCTCGACATGGCCAAAGATTTGGACATGCCGGTTATGATCCATACGCCCCATCGCAATAAAAAGGAAGGGACCCTGCGCAGCATGGACGTTTGTCTTGAGCAGGGATTGGCGCCGGGAAAAGTGGTCATCGATCATAACAATGAAGAAACCGCAAAGGAGGTTTTGGACAGGGGCTTTTGGGCGGCGTTCACCCTGTACCCCAAAACCAAAATGGGAAGTCAACGCATGGTCGAGATTGTAAGGCGCTTCGGCTCGGAGCGAATCATCGCGGATTCCAGTGCGGACTGGGGGATAAGCGATCCGTTGGCGGTGCCCAAAACCGCACAGTTGATGCTGGATAGCGGCATACCTTTCGCGACGGTCGAAAAGGTCTGTTATGCGAACGCATTGGAAGTTTACGGGCAAAGCGGACAGTTCAACGAATCCGATTGGTTGGATGAGAAGAGCGTGGATCGCACCAGCCTATTCGAAGGCAATAGCGTATTGCGGGGTCAGCCTGAGAATGAAGATTCCAAATTAATCAAGTAAACCGTAGCGCGACTTAACAACCGTATGGCCTAAGGCGCGCCTTCGTCCCGATTCCGTTTCGAGGCCCACTTCTCCTTTTTGTGCTCCCACCAATAATAAAAGGTGGGCACTGCCATCAAAACCAGGATGGTGTTGAATACCAATCCCCAAAAAATCGCCCAAGCCATGGGCTTCCACCACATGGTGGTTTCGGATTTGAACACCGGCTCCAAATTGAAGAAATCGAACCCGATTCCGGTAGCCATGGGAAGCAATCCCAACATAGCGGTTACGGCGGTCAATATCACCGGGCGAAGACGCACCGAACCGCCTTCCAGAACCGCCTCCTTCAAAGGTACGCCCTCACGCCGCAATTGGTTGATGAAGTCGATAAGCACGATACCGTTCTTGGCCACAACGCCGGCCAAAGCGATAATACCGATTCCGGACATCATAATGGCGAAGGTCACATTCGACATAAGCAAACCCCAGAATACCCCGCCAATGGAAAGCACGATTCCTACGATAACCAGCAGAGGTTGGGAAACGGAATTAAACTGAAAAACCATGGTGAGAAATACCAGGGCGATGGCGATCAAGAAGGCTTGATTCAGGAATTCGGTGGTTTCATCCTGGTCTCGATTGCTGGATCCCGGGCGGATGGAATATCCCGGAGGCACAAGCACTTTTTCCGCTTGAACCAAGGCGGCGGCCTTTGGGCCCGATTCATCCTTGACGCCGGGAGCCATTTCAGCCCATACCTGCACGGTTCTTTCGCCGTCGAGATGCCGTATATTCGCCATGTTCGCCTGTTGGGTAACTTGAGCCACCGAGGAAAGGGGAATGAGCGCACCCTCAAAGGGAATGGTTATCTGGTCGAGTCCCGCGAAAGTTTCCCGCGTATCGGGATCCAGGCGGACCATAATATTATGTTCGTCGTCGCCGGTACGGAATTTTCCCGCTTCGATTCCGTGAATGGCTCCGCGAACCGCCATGGCGACATCGCTTGCGGATAGGCCCATGACCATGGCTTGATTCCTATCCACTTCGATGCGTAATTCCGGTTGCACCGGGTCGTAATCCCAATTGATATTCACCAATTGGGGAATAGTAGCAAGGCGTTTTTTCAGGCTGTCGGCAAGGAGGGCGATGCGCCCATAGTCGCTGCCGACCACTTCGAAGGAAACGGGAAATCCCTGGGGCGGGCCTTCCTGCTGTTTCTTGACGCGGACCCTCCAGCCCGGTAGTATGGCCGGGAGATTTTTCTGCATCCAGAGCATGGAAATTTCGGATGAGACCTTGCGATCTTCATAGTCCGTGAAGGACACGTCGACATAGCCCCGATGGCTTTCGGGCGCCCTATCTCCCATGGCCATGTCTGCCTTTCCGAATCCGACCACACCGGACAAACTTTCCACATCGGCGGAATCCTTGGGCATGGCCATGAGTTTTCTTTCAATGAGGGTAAGTGCGGAGTCGGTAATCCGATTATCGAGTCCCAGAGGACCCTCGATTTCAGCGGCCGCGACCTTCGGTTCGATATTGGGAAAGAAGACCACGCCCGAACCCAAAAACGCATACGCCAGAATGCCGCCGATGAGAAATAGGAAGCTGGCGAAGGCCACCAAAACAGGATGACCCAAGGTTCGCCCGAGCGCGCGTTTGTAGGTAAGCCGGATGCGCTCGAAGCGCTCACTTCCTTGACCTTCCATTTGTTTGGTGTCTTTGGCGGTCATGAATAAGGAGGCGAAAACCGGATTGAAAACAAAGGCAACGAATAGCGATCCGGTCAGGGTGACCGAAATGGTGATGGGAAGGTATTTCATGAATTCGCCCATCATGCCGGGCATGAATAAAATGGGCAGAAAGGCCACGATGGTGGTAAGTGTGGCGGTGGTTACGGGTAAGGCCACCTCACGTGTCCCTTCGATGGCCGCCTGTTTCCGCGGCTTTCCCATTTCCCGGTGGCGATAGATGTTTTCCACCACCACGATACCGTCGTCCACCAGCATGCCCAGCGCGATGACCAGGGAAAACAAAACCACCATGTTTAGGGTGATACCCATGATGTCGAGCACCAAAAAGCCCATCAGCATGGAAAAGGGAATCGCCGTGGAGATGAAAAAGCTGTTGCGGAAACCCAGGAAGAAGGAGATGAATCCCACCACCAGAAAAAGCCCGGTTATGATATGATTCTGAAGCTCGTTCACCATGTGCCGGATTTGCACGGATTGATCGAAAGTGTAGTCCACGTTGGTTCCCTGGGGCCATTGGAGGCGGTGCTGCTCCACCAGTTTTTTGGCGCCGTCCACCACTTCGATGATATTGGTTCCCGTTCTTTTCGTAACGGATATGGCAATGGAGTTTTTTCCGTTCAGCCTGAAAATCGTGCTACGATCGCGGGTATACCCGAAGTTCACCTCGGCCACGTCGCGAATGCGGACGGGACTGCCTTCGTGGCGGACGATGATGTCGCCGAACTTCTGGGGGTCGCGTATTTCGCCGGTCAACTGGATGGAGAAACGGTTCCCCCCTGCGCGCAGAGTACCTCCCGGCACATTGCGATGTTGACCTTGCACGGCCTTGACGATGTCGTCGATACTGACATTGTATTGCAACAGTTTGGCGGGGTCGGCGTCGATGGCGATTTCCCGTTCCTGCTTACCCGTGAGCTGGGCATCGAGCACCCCGGGAACCCGGGAAATTTCGTCCCGCAAATTCTGGGAGACGCGTTCGAGTTTTTCTCCGGCATAATCGCCCGAAATGGAAATGACGAATATGGGGATGTTGGAAAAATTAAGTTCCTGGACCATGGGATCTTCCGCATCCGGAGGAAGTTCCCCCTTGGCCTCGTCCACTTTGTCCTTCACCCGCCGCAAGGCGGTCTCCACCGCCACATCCGGCACGAACTCGACTTGCAGGGCGGAACGTCCTTCGCTGCTTACGCTGGTGAGCTTTTTCAAACCGTCCAGGCCCTCGAGTTTATCTTCAAGCTTGTCGGTGACCAATCTTTCCATATCTTCGGGAGAAGCGCCCGGATAAATGACGTTCACGAAAATCAGGGGAATTTTGATTTCGGGAAAAGATTCGCGCGGCAACGCCTTGTACGACATGGTGCCGGCGATGATGAGAATAAGCGCCATCACCAAAACGGTGATGGGATTCCGGACGGCGAAACGGGTCATGGACTTCTCCTGTACATGCTATTCAGGCTGGGGACGAAATGGGAAAAATGGGTCAATAATTCACGGGTGTTCCGTCGGTAACCTGGAAGGCGCCCGCGGTGATGAGCACTTCGCCGGCAACCAGGCCGCTGCGAACCTGCACCCGGTTTCCTTGAGCGGGTCCGAGTATCACGGGAAGCTCGCGGGCCATGCCGTCGCGAATAACCATCACCGAGGTACCACCCTGGAGCCGCAGCACGGCATCGGAAGGGACAACAACGGCGCTGTCCATTTTGGCTCGCAGGATACGCGCCCTGCCCACCATGCCGGGCCGGAGCTGGTCGCCCTGGTTCTGGATTTCCAGGCGCGCAGTAACCGTCCGGTTACGGGCTTCCACGGCCTTGTCGATGCTGCGGATTTTACCCGGAAAAACCGTGGCGGTATCCTGAATGAGCATGAATTCGGCCGTTTGCCCCTCCTTATAATCGAAGCTTTCGCTTTCGGGAATGGCGATAACCGCTTCCAACCTGTCGGTTTGGGCGATGCGGACGGTTGGCTGCCCGGGAGCCGCCGTCTGGAACTTATCGATGTTACGGCTGACCAGAACTCCGGAGAAGGGCGCCTGGCAGCGGCTGTCTTGGTAGGCCCTTTCGGCCTGGAGCAAGGCGACCCGCGCGGATTGAAAATCGAGATCGGCCTTATCTTTAACCGAGGCGCCAATATAGCCTTTGGCAATATTGGCTTCGGTACGTTCCAATTCGCCTTTGGCCAAGTCCAGAGCAGATTGGGTTTGAAGGTACATGGCGCGATATTTTTCGCTCTCGATATCGCAAAGAGATTGCCCTACCTTGACTCGGGTACCAACCTCGGCGACGCTATTGACGCGCCCACCCTGTCCGCTGGTCAACGAGACGTCCTGGATTCCGCGGAGGTCGGCGCTATAGCGGCCCCAATCCTCGAAAGCGACGGTTTCCACCGTGTCGGCGATTACCCTTACCGTTTCCGAATTCGCGCCGACTTGGGCGGTGTTTCCTTCCACGGCCGGTTCATCGCCGCATCCGACAAATAAAACCCCGACCGCTATCAGGGTAGAAAGTAACGCATGTTTCACAAATCCTCCTCTTTGACCAAATCCTTGCCCAGGGCGACTTTCAAGGCCGCGCCGGAACGCACTTGCAGATAACGGGCGTTCAATAATCCGAACTCGGCTCTTTGCAACGCTTCCTCAGCCGTAAGCAAATCCGTGAGATTGCCCTTGCCGGCGCGGAATTCGTCCGAGATCAGCGACTGCGCTTCCCGAGCCGCTTCCACCGATTGCGTGGCGGCGCTTAAGGCCGTATCGGCGGCCTGCACTTCCCGCAAGGCTCCGGTTACTTCGATTTTCGTCTGCTTGCGCGCCATTCTTTCCTGTAGGCCTACGGTACGGGCATCGGATTGGAATTGCCGGGAACGGGAACGATTTCCGAAGCCGTCGAAAAGGTTCCATTGCAAACCGATGCCGACTTGCCAATCGACGTGATCCCAATCCACGAGTTGGCCGAGTTGGGTGCGATCATAATTGAGGAAGCCGAATTTGCCTTGCGCTCCCAGCGTCGGGAGACTTTGCATGCGCATGAGTCGGGCGGTTTGTTCGAGCGCTTCACGCTGCAAACGCAGGGCTTTCAAGTCGGAACGATTTTCCGAGGAAGTCAAAATGTCGCTTTCGCTTTCCAAAACGCCTTTTTCCATGGCTAAAAACGCCTGGGCCGTATCCAGCACGACTTCGGCATCCACGGGCCGTCCCAGGAGACGGTTCAAGTGCATGCGCATGATCTCGGCGTCCCGTTCCGCGCGGATCCGTTCCGGTTCCAAAGCTTTGAGCGCGGAGACAGCGCGAAGCACGTCCGCCCGATTACCCGCTCCCAGGCGGAAATTCTGTTCCAAAAAGGCGACCGTCTCACGCTGACGCGCATGAGAGCTCTCCAAGGTTCGCAGATGCGATTCGGAGGTGATCACGGCATAATAGGCGTCCAAAGCCATCAGTTGGGCTTGTTGGCGGGCGCGCAAGGCCGAGACTTGATTAGCCTCCTCTTGAACCTTGGCCACGCGAATGGCTTGGGAAAGGCGACCGAAAGTATACAGCGCCTGATTGACTTCCAATCCGTAAGTAAACCTGTCCTGCTCGACCGAAAAAACCGGGGCGTTCCGCTGGCCGAAGCTGGAAGGGTCCATCGGCAGATGCGCCCTTCCGCCATTGGCATAGAAGTTTACCTGGGGATAGGCGGTGGCATAGGCCTCCTCTTTCACGGATTCGAATCTTTTTACCTGCTCTTGAGCGACTAATACTTCCTCGCTTTGGGTCGCTGCCTGTTGTAAGGCTTGGGCCAAGGTCAAGCCTTGTGCGGAACTATCTAAAGGTCCGCACAAGAGGGGGAAGGTTAGCGCAGCGGTTACGGCGCGCTTACGCATTAAAGATTGGACGGGAAGGAGAATTTTATTTATCGGCATAATAACGATCTCGGCCCTCTTGGGTGAAAAAACCTTCGTATAAAATCTTGACACAGGCGTCGAAGGCTTGCGAGGGGGTGAAAGGTAATTGAGCGAGCGAATCGGGATTCAAAATGTTTTCAATGACGGTAAGGTAGATGGTTATAAAAAGAGTATCATCGATGTCATTACGGAAAATTCCTTGTTCACGTCCTTGACGAATAAGGTTTCCGAAATCGGTGCGAATATTGCAGCGTCGATGTTCCGCTACGTCGTTCCACAAACCCGGCGCGCTCTTCTGTAAATCTTCGAGCAATGGAGTTGTCATTTGCCCGTAGAGGCTGGTGCAAAAAGCCGTCATGCGTTTCAGCTTTTCCAGTATATCGGTGCTGGCATCGGTATAGATGTCCCTGAGTCGGGCGTCGATTTCCTCGAGGTGGCTGCGTGTCGCGGCTTCCAGTAATTCCTCTTTCCCGGGAAAGTGCTTATATAGGGTTTTTTTGCTGATACCGAGTTGCGCAGCGATTTCATCCATGGTCACTTTACTGATGCCATGCTTGAAAAACAGGCCTCGGCCCGCTTCCAAGATCCGTTGTCTGACTTCGCTATCTTCGGCCAAAATTCCGTCCCAGTTTAGACCCAGAAACTTAGGAAACTAATTTAGTACTCAAAGTTTCCGGTGCCAAGGGGCGTTTTTAGGCTGGAAAGGGGAAAAATTCATCGAGGAGAGTCTGGAAATGCAGATGGCAGTCGGGAAGGTTGTCCATCTTGGCCCGTATTCCTTCGGCGCGTTGTATATACGGGCCTGGAATTAATTCCCCTTCACATTCGCGTAGTAATGCCTCGATACCCTCTTGGGTTATTTCAAGATGGAATTGCAGTGCCAACGCGGTCTTTTCCCACAAGAAGGCCTGGTTCAAGGTGGCATCCGTTTTGGCCAATTGCCGGCTTCCTGTAGGTAAATCGAAGGTATCGCCATGCCAATGAAAGGCAGGAAAATTTTCCCGAGGAAGTAAGTCGCTGTGAGTCTCTACGGGTTGGACCGCGTGCCATCCGATTTCGGGGTGAGAACCCCGATAAACCCGGGCTCCCAAGACGTGGGCCAACATTTGCGCTCCCAGGCATATACCCAGTACGGGTTTACCGGAATGGAGGGTTTTCTCGATAAAGCGCAACTCCCGGTTCATCCAGTCGAGTCGGCTTAAATCCCGAAGGCCCATGGGTCCACCGAGAACAACAACTCCGTCGATACTCTCGTCCATCGGAAGCGGATCGTCCTGATACAACTTGGAGAGTGTAAGAGAAACTCCCCGGAGCCGCGCCCAGGTTTCCAGATGACCGGGGCCTTCGAAGTGAACATGTTGGAGGACGTGGATTCGGCGCAGAAGTGCGGGGGACGGCTTACTCATGTAAGCTCGGTCAAGATAGCAATAGCGGCCATTTTGGCGGCAACCCGGTTTTTTCCGCGCTCCATTCCCACAAACGTTTTGCGATGGACTCGTTATAAGTCTCGGGAGTCGAGGCCACCACTTTTCGGCGCCTGAAATACTTACCGGAAACACCTTCCACTTCGGGTGATGAGGCCAGATAAATACTGGTACGGGCTCCTTTTTCCGGGGAGATGGCGGCCAGGAAGAAGGGAGCCGACAATACCCGGTACCACAGGGGATTATTTTTACCGAACCCGGAGGAAACGAATCCGGGATGCAAAGCGTTAACGGTTATGTTCTCTCCCCGGAGTCGGCGAGCGAGTTCGTAGGTGAAAAGCACATTGCCCAGCTTCGATTGGCAATAGGCGCTCCAGCCATTGTAGCCGTGCTTTTTTTCCAAATCGAGAAAATCGATAGAGCCTCGCCGATGGGCTTCGGAGGCGACATTGATGATGCGGGGCGAGGACGCTTTTTTCAAAGATTCCAACAATTGGGAGGTAAGGAGGAAATAGCCGAGATGGTTTAGGGCCAAGGTCATTTCAATGCCGTCGCGGCTTTCGCTACGATGAATGAAAATGGCGCCGGCGTTATTGATTAGAATATCGAGGTGAGGGTACCGGGAAATGAAATTTTCGGCCACGCGCCGCACCTGTTCCTGTTGGGAAAGATCGGCCAGCAAAAATTCGACGCGAGCGTTCCCGGTTTGGGAGCGGATCGCCTCTCGGGCCGCTTCCGCTTTCTCCGCATTGCGCGCCACGCCCACTACCGTGGCGCCCTTACGGGCCAATTCCAGAGCGGTGACGTATCCAATCCCAGTGGTGGCGCCGGTGATGAGGCAGATTTTATCTTCCATGCGCCCAATAGAACAAAATCCCCACTCTATTACCAATCCTTTCGTGAGCGGATTTGGGGTCAAGCCTGCGGGCCTCCGTGTCTTGCAATGCCTCCCGCATTTTGGTACCTTCTAGCCATACCAAAGGGCAGGAAAAGCTCGAAAAAAGCGAAAAAAAGGCGTTTTGCCTTCGGTGAACCCCATCCCTTACATCCGTTATGAGATTGTCATTGTACAATCCGAATAGTATTGGAATCTGAGGCAATGCTGACAGAATATCTTCCTTTCATTCTCTTCGGTCTTCTGGCACTGACCGTGGGAATTATCGCCCTGGCGTTTTCCAGCTGGATGGGGCCGAAAAAAATGGAGAGCGACAATAAGTTCGAGCCCTATGAATGCGGAATGGATCAAATGGACTCGCCGCACAAACCCTTCGCTCTCAAGTTTTACACTTTCGCCCTGCTTTTCATTCTCTTTGATATCGAAACCGTCTTTCTCATTCCCTGGGCGTTCGGATACCGGAATTTTCTGGGAACGGGCACCATCGTTTCGATGCTGGTATTCATGGGAGTATTGGGATTCGGGCTTTTTTACATCATTAAAACGAGGGCGCTCGAATGGGAATGATGCCTAAGACCAACGACTTTACCATCACCCGGCTGGAGGATGCCATCAACTGGGCCCGTTCGAAAAGCATGTGGCCCATGCCCTTTGGAACCGCCTGTTGCGGTATTGAAATGATGGCCACCTTCATGTCCAAATACGACGCGGCCCGCTTCGGTTCCGAAGTGATGAAATTCACCCCGCGTCAAAGCGACCTGCTTATCGTGTCCGGCCGCATTTCCTTGAAGATGATGCCGGTTCTCACCCGCATCTGGGAGCAAATGCCTGAGCCCAAATGGTGCATTTCCATGGGAGCATGCGCTTCCAGCGGCGGTGTGTTCGATACCTATACCTTGATTCAAGGCGTGGACCAGTTTATTCCGGTGGACGCCTATATGCCGGGTTGCCCTCCCCGTCCCGAGGCTTTTCTGGATGCTTTGATGATGGTGCAGAAAAAGGCCAGCCGCGGTGAAGCCCGCGCGCAGGATTTTCAGGAACAGGCGACCCCAGCCGATAGCGGCGCGGTTTAGGATTAAAGGCGGAAAGCGACTCATGATACTTTACGACGCTTCCAAGCATATCAAACTCATCACGCGGGCGACTGAATTCGCGGGAGACAAGATTCTGTCGCGGGAAGAGAAGTCGCATTACCATCAATTCAGGGTAATGGGCGAAGATGCCTATGCTTTGATCGAATTTTTAAAACAGGATGCCGAGCTGGGATTCCAATTTTTTCTCGACCTTACCGCGGTGGATTATCTCGATTATCCTGTCGCCCAACCCGAACGTTTCGCGGTGGTGTATACATTACTCTCACCGACCCTGGGGATTAAAACCCAGGTTAAGGCATTCGTATCCGCATCGCTTCCGCGCATCGCTTCCATCACCCATCTTTTCGCCGGAGCGAATTGGACCGAGCGGGAAGTATGGGATTTATACGGGATTGAATTTACGGGACATCCCGATCTCACGCGCATATTGATGCCGGACGATTACGAGGGACATCCCTTGCGTAAGGATTATCCTTTGCGAGGGCGGGGGGAACGGTCCGATTTTCCCGTATACCGTTCCAGGCCCCGGGAAAGCTGAACATGTACGCCTACGACAAGGAAATCATCGAAAAAAGCGAAAACACCGTTCACATGAACGTGGGGCCTTCGCATCCGGCCATGCATGGAACCCTGCGTGTCAAATTGGAGGTGCGCGGCGAGCGCATCATCAACGCCGAACAGGAAATCGGCTTTCTGCATACGGGTTTCGAGAAGCTGGGCGAATACCGCTCCTATAACCAATTCATTACCCTCACCGACAGACTCAATTATTTTTCTCCCCTTAACAACAACATCGGATTCGCCATCGCCGTAGAGGAACTTCTCGGTATCGAAGTACCCCGCCGAGGCCAGGTTATCCGTACCCTGCTTTGCGAGCTGTCGCGTTTGGCGGATCATTGCCTTTCGACCGGCGCTTTGACCATGGACTTGGGGGCCTTCAGCTCCATCCTCTGGACATTCATCGAGAGAGAGAAGCTTTACGACGTCTTCGAAGCCGTGACGGGAACCCGGTTGACCACCAGCTATGCCCGGGTGGGAGGATTGGCCTTCGACGTGCCCGACGACTTCGAAAAACGCGTCACGGAAATCCTCGACAGTTTGGAAAAAACCGTCGATAAGCTCCGCGACAGCTTTTACCAAAACCGCATCTTTCTGGATCGCACCCAGGGAATCGGAGTCATTTCCAAAGAAGACGTAATGAGTTATGGCATTACCGGTCCTTTGGCCCGGTCGGCAGGCGTAGAGTATGACCTCCGCAAATACCGTCCCTATCTCATTTATCCCGAGCTGGACTTCGACATTCCCGTTTACCACGGCGGCGACACTTTGGATCGCTATAAAATCCGCCTGGATGAAATGGATCAAAGCATCCGTATCGTGCGCCAAGCATTGAAGTTGCTGGAGCCGGGGCCCATCAACCTCGAAGACCAAAAGCGCATCCTTCCCGACAAAGCTTCGGCTTACAAGGATATGGAGTCTCTCATCCATCATTTCAAAGTCATTATGCCGGGAGAAGATCACGGCATTCATGCCCCGGTGACGGATATGTATTCGGCCACCGAGTCGCCCAATGGCGAATTGGGTTTTTATATCGTTTCCGACGGCGGCTCCTGCCCTTTCCGGGTGCGCATCCGTCCTCCCTCTTTCATCAATTATCCGATTTTCAGTAAGCTGCTCAAAGGACTGATGCTTGCCGATCTGGTGGCTATCTTGGGCTCCATGAATATCATCGCCGGAGAGTTGGACAGATGAAAACGCTTTCATCCACGCGCCTTGAAAAGGCTGAAGCCTATCTGACGGAATATCCCACCAAGCGCTCAGCTCTGCTTATGGTTCTGCGTTTAATCGAAGAGGAGTTCGGCCACATCGACGATGAGGGCATGGCCATCGCGGCCGACCTTTGCGAAGTCACTACGGCTCATGTTCAGGGCATGGTCACTTTCTACACGCATTATAAACGCCCCTACCACGGCAAACACCGCTTTATGGTTTGCGCCACCCTGATGTGCGCCCTGGACGGTAATACCGACGAAGCGCTGTCGGCCATCAAGGCGAAACTGGGCATTGGACCCGGCGAGAAAACCACGGACGGCCTTTTCTCCTGTGAAAAAGTGGAATGTCTGGCTGATTGCGATCGTGCGCCCGTGGTGCAAAAAGACAACGAGCATTTCTGCTCCATGAAAGGCGAAAAGCTGGAGGGATATATCGACGGCCTTTTGCAAAGCGAAGGCAAAAGCGCGGCCGATTATAAAAATGAGGGCCCCGTACGCATGGATAGCCGCGTGCAGACCTTGCCCGTGCATTTCAATTTCGACGGGGAAAACACGCGGGGAGCCCGGCGCTTGGATGATAAAGATCCCTACCTGCCACCCCGAAATACAACCGAAAAGCCGCGCGGATAACGGAACGTTTCCAGAGTAAAAGCAAAAGAGCCCATGCATGTCAGACGATAAGAACACTTCCAACGCGATTCCGGCCGCGGCCACTCCTGAGCCGTTTTCGCCCGTTATTCTTCGGCATATTCACGAAGAGGGTTCGCATACCTTGGCCCACTACCTGGCACGTGGGGGTTATGAAACCGCCAAAAGCAAGATGGGAACCGATCCCCAGGCCATCGTGCAAACGGTAATAGACTCCGGCTTGCGCGGTCGCGGCGGCGCGGGTTTCCCTACCGGCAAGAAGTGGAGCTTTCTGGCCAAGGGCACGGGCAAGCCGATTTACCTGGCCGTCAACGGCGATGAATCAGAGCCGGGCACTTTCAAAGATCGGCACATACTTGAGAAGGATCCCCACCAACTGCTCGAAGGCGTGATTCTCACCTCTTATGCCATCGGGTCCCATCATGCTTTCATTTACTTGCGCGGGGAGTTTATTCTAGGCTATGAGCGTCTGCAGCAGGCGGTGGACGAAGCCATGGCCAAGGGCTTTATCGGTAAAAAAATCTTCGGCGGCGATTTCGACCTCACGGTGACCGTGGTGCGCGGAGCGGGCGCCTATATTTGCGGGGAAGAAACGGGAATGCTGTCTTCCATTGAAGGCGGTCGCGGGTACCCGAAAATCAAACCTCCTTTTCCCGCGGTCTCGGGCGCGTTCGGATGCCCAACCATCGTGAACAATGTCGAGACCATAGCCGCGGTAACGCATATCGTGAAACATGGCGCGGCCTGGCATAAACAATGGGGCACGGAGATGAGCCCCGGATTCAAGATTTTCTGCCTTTCCGGCCATGTGAATAAACCCGGCGTCTACGAAGTGCCGCTGGGAATTCCGCTAACCGAGATGATAGAGGTTTACGGCGGCGGCATGCGCGGCGGCGTCAAACTGAAAGCCGTGATACCGGGCGGACTCAGCGCACCGGTGCTTACCGCGGCGCAGGTAGCCGATGTTACCCTCGATTACGAAAGCCTCGCCAAGGCCGGGAGCATGCTCGGTTCGGGAGGCATCACCGTCCTCGATGAAAACGTGGATATGATATCCGCCATTTACAATACCATGCGCTTTTATCACCACGAATCGTGTGGTCAATGCACCCCCTGCCGCGAAGGCACGGGATGGCTGGAAAAGCTGGCGCACCGTTTCCACCACGACGAGGGCCGCGAAGGCGAAGTCGACCTGTTGGGCGACGTGGCCAAGAACATGCGGGGCCGCACCATATGCGTATTGGCCGACGCGGCCGCCATGCCCATGCAAAGCTACTTGCAGCATTTCCGCGCCGATTTCGAGGCCCGGGTCAAAGCGGCATCGTGGAAAGAAAGAACGCGAAGTTATAAGGACGAAATCACGCCGAAGGCCAAAGCCAGCGCCAAAGTACGGACGGAAAATCCATGAGCGACGTCAAAACAGTCAATATCAAAGTAGATGACAAACCCATGACGGTGCCGGCCGATTGGACGGTGATCAGAGCCTGCCAGACTAACGGCGTGGAAGTGCCTCATTATTGCTACCATCCCGATCTCAGCATCGCGGGAAATTGCCGCATTTGCATGGTGATGATCAAAGGGATGCCGCGTCCGGTGGTAGCCTGCGCCCAGCCCGTGAGCGAAGGCATGGAGGTTACCACTACGGGCCAGGAGGTGGAGGAAGCGCGCAAGTCGGTGATGGAATTCATGCTCATCAACCACCCGCTCGATTGCCCCGAATGCGATCAGGCCGGTGAATGCCGCCTTCAGAATTACAGCTACGAATACGGCCGTGATCACGGCCGTTTCCACGAGGAGAAGGTGGTCAAGTCCAAGGCCACCATGGGACCCAATGTCAAATATTGGGGATCGCGTTGCATCGTATGCACGCGTTGCGTGCGTTTTTCCGACGAAGTGAGCGGTACCGGCGAGTTAGGAGTCATCTACCGGGGCGATAAAAGCGAAATCGCGCTTTTCCCCGGCAAAGAGTTGGATAATCCCCTTTCCATGAACAACGCCGATATCTGCCCGGTGGGAGCCCTGGTCTCTTCCGACTTTTTGTATCAAACTCGCGTGTGGAACTTGACCTCCAAGGATTCGCTGTGTCCGGATTGTTCGGTGGGCTGCAACACCCGTGTCGATTCCGACAAAAAAGGATATATCAAACGCATCGTTCCCCGCCGTAACGACGCAGTGAACAAGGAATGGATGTGCGATTACGGCCGACTTTCCTTTCCCTATGTTTACGAAAACCGATTGGGTCGCCCCCTGGTCGACGGCAAGGCGACGGGATGGAAAGAAGCCCGCAAGGCCGCACTCGATTTGCTTGGTGGTACGCCCAATGCCGCGGCTTTGATAAGCGCCTGGAATACCAACGAAACCCTGGCCGCTCTGAAATCCCTGCTTGCCAATCATTTTCCCGAAATCCGAATCAGCGGCTATGCGAACCCGGGGCGGGCCGACGAAGTTTTTCCGGGATTCACCATCAGCGGCGACAAAAACCCCAATCGCGCGGGGCTTCGTCAGATTCTCGGAATTGAAGACGCGGAAGCTTCCCTAGCGCAATTGGCGGAGGAAAAGAGTAAGCTGGGAACCTTGCTGCTGGTTCATGGCATTCCCCAGTTCGAAATGTCCGAGGCTTTAAAAGCGGTTCTGGACCGCAGCGAAAACGTAATCTTGCTGGATTTCGCCGAGTCCGGGTTAACCCGGTATGGTAACGTAGCGGTGGCCTTTCCCACACTTACCCATTATGAGAAAAACGGCACTTATATCAACCGCAAGGGACTGTCCCAATCCTTTCGCTCCGTGGTGGAGCCGTTTGGATATGGCCGCGACGAATCCGAGATATTGCAGGAAATGCATCGGGAAATGGAGCGGAGTGTAAAGGCATGAGTGAATTTCTGCTCAACCCCTGGGTACTGCTCGGAATCAAAATAGCCGTCGGATTGGGCTTGGTCATGACCATGGTTCCCATGCTGATTTGGATGGAGCGCCGAGTCAGCGCCCGCTTCCAATTGCGGCTGGGACCCAATCGCATCGGACCTTTCGGATTATTTCAGAACCTCGCCGATGCCGTCAAGCTCATCTGGAAAGAGGATTTTTTTCCTCGCAATACCGATCGGGTTCTGTTTCTGGCCTCCCCCATCATGACTTTTCTGCCGGGGGTCCTGATTTTCGCTCTGATACCGGTGGGGATGACGGGTAACGCCGCATTGGGTCATGGAGGTATTCTCGCGATCAGCGATATCGGACTCGGGTTGCTCGTGGTATTGGCGATATCGTCGGTTTCCGCCTATGGAATCGCCTTTGCCGGGTGGTCTTCCAACAATCAATATGCCTTGCTCGGCGGAATCCGGTCTTCGGCGCAACTCATCAGCTATGAAATCGTGATGATGCTTTCCATCATCGCCTTCGTGATGATGACCGGAAGCATCAACCTGATTGAAATCGTGGTGCAACAACAGGAGACGTGGTGGAATATCGCCCGGCAACCCTTTACCTTTTTATTGTTCCTCATCGCCATATTCGCGGAGCTTAATCGCGCGCCCTTCGATTTGCCCGAGGCGGAGCAGGAGTTGGTCGGCGGCTATCATGTCGAATACACCGGCCTACGCTACGCCTGGTTCATGTTCGGCGAATACGCCGCTCTTTTCACCATGTGCGCGGTGACCACCACCTTATTCCTGGGCGGGTGGAGCCTACCCTTCGTGGATACCTGGCTGCTTGCCACCCCATGGTGGTTTATGGGCTTGGTCAGCTTCGGCATTTTCATGACCAAGGTCATCGCTTTGGTTTTCTTTTTCATGTGGGTTCGTTGGACCATGCCCCGTTTCCGATGGGATCAATTGATGAGCCTGGGTTGGACCGCGCTCATCCCGCTGGCCTTGGCCAACATCCTTTTGACGGCGGTGCTGATGGAAGTCGGAGGATTTTATGTCGATTAACAAAATGCCTTGGTGGATGCGCATCTATCTCCCCGCCTTTTTCAAGGGGCTGTTCGTTTCCATCCGCCAGTTCGCCAAAAAACCGGTCACCTACGAGTATCCCGAAGTTAAGCCTCCCATCAATGAGCGCTTTCGCGGCGAACACCGATTGACCAAGGATGAACAAGGCCATATGAAATGCGTGGCCTGTTATATGTGCGCCACCGCCTGTCCGGCCCATTGCATCCATATCGAGGCCGAAGCTGCTCCACCTGATTGGGATGGCCGCGACAAGATTCCCCGCACTTTCGAAATAGACATGTTGAAATGCATCTATTGCGGGTATTGCGTTGAAGCCTGTCCTAAGGAAGCCATCGAGATGACGAATAAGATCCCGCAGGTTTACGATAATCGCCGGGATTTCATTTACGGCATCGAAAAGCTGCTGAACAACTAACCGTCCTCCGCCTAATGGCGGCGGTGACGTAGGAGACTGCCGGCGCCATGGGTCAGCTCAAAAAATTCGGCCTCATCCTATTTATCGCTTACTTCACGGTGCGCGGCATCTGGCCGGATTTTTTCCGTTTGCGTACCCTCCTCGCGCGCATTTTCTTCTTCGCTCTTGCCCTAGCCTCCGAATTGATGGAGCCTGTCAAGCCTCAAAAGCCCAAGGGTACGGATTTTCTCTCCCCTTCCCACTAAGCATCCCGCCCTTTAAGAAAAAAGCTTCCGTTTCCCTTTTTAAGGGCACGAATTCCCCCTTGTATTCGTCAAATGATTCGGAGTGGAAAATTTGGATCGGTTATTTTCCGCTATGTGACGTAGAGCACGGAAATTTTGGGACGGAAAAGGCAGTTTGATAGGAGAAGGCGGCAAGTCAGTAGGAAAAACGGCTGCGAGCGCGCCTGAACCAGGAAGTTCATTTCATGGAGGTAGAAGTGAGGGATGTCCGGGAGCTCTTACAAGAATGTCTGCAATTTTATTTCCCCTCGTTCCGTCCCTTTTTCATTTTAGACTTGCCCCAACACCCTGTGCCGGTCACGGCGGGTTGGGAGTGGTCCTGTATTTTTTTGAATCTCTTCAAAAACGCTCTGGAGGCAGGCGCCGATAAAATCAGTGTATCGCTAAGGCGGGCCGAAAGCCCGGAGTGGACTTTGCGGATCCAGGATAACGGCGTGGTCTGTGCGCATGGAAATATGGGACGATTGTTTCATAGGAGTTACGCCACCAAAAAACCCGGTGTTAACATGGGGTTGGGATTGGCCGCCGTTAAAATGGCTTTACAGCGTTGCGGCGGGAAGATTTCCATTATGCGGGGCGAGGGCGGCGCCGGTCTTTGCCTCGAAGTGGAATTTTCCGCACCAATGCCGTCCGGCTGAAGCCATATCAGGGCATATCGAGAAGTTCTCGCACTTTTTGAATCAGGTGCTTGACGTGAAAGGGCTTTTGCAAATAGCTGGAGGTAGTTCCCGTAATTCCGGTAAGGGATTCCTCCAGGCAATATCCGGTCATAAACATGACTTTCAATTCAGGACGAAGTACAGCGAGTTTTTCAGCGAGTTCCTTGCCGCCAATATGGGGCATTTCCAAATCGGTAAGCAGTGCATGGATGGCGGTAGGGTGATGCGCGGCGATATCCATAGCCTCCTCCCCGTCCCGGCTTTCCAGAATCGTATACCCTTTGGCCGTTAGAATCTCCCTGACGAGTTGCCTTAGCTCCTCCTCGTCCTCCACAAGCAAAATGGTTTCCCAGCCTCGAGGTGAAGAAAGGGGGGAGAAGGGCGAATCGCTTTCGCGTGAAAGAAACCCGGGAGAGAAGATGCCAGAAGACATGGAGACCTCCTCTATGCTATTGGGAGCGGCCAGGAGACGGTACGGTTAAAAAGTAGTACGACTGACGGTCCGGTGTCACCTTTCGGGAGGATGAAGGCCGACTTTCCCCTATGCCGGAACAGGGATGCAAGGCTTTATTTTCAGGGTATTTCTTGCTAACATTTCCGGGAAACTCCGACAAATAGGGTAGTGTTTAGTGCAGAATCCGAGCCTGGTCCATTTAATTTTTGCGCTGTCCTCCCTGCTTATCCTCCTGGCTTCGCTGGGAGTCGTGTTGGTCAAGAACCCGGTTCGCGCTACTTTGCTTCTAATCGCTTCTTTTATCCCTACCGCTTTGATTTACATCCTCCTTCAAGCCCCCTTTGTCGGGATTCTGCAAATCCTGGTCTATGCCGGGGCCATCATGATGCTTTTCACCTTTGTCATCATGATGATCAATCCCGCTCCCATGGGTGGCAAAGGGGGGGAGGGTGGATTACCGCCTTCGCGCCTGAATACCCTTGTCGCCCTGCTGCTTTTGGTTCTGGCGGCGGTAGTTTTCATTCCGGGGGTTTATCAGGCAGCGGCTCAAACCACGGTAAACCTTCCGCTACGCCCCGACTTCGGCGGCTTGGGCGCCCTTTCCGAAATGATTTTCCGCGATCCCGCCAACAATCCGCTTACAGTATCTTTCGAACTCATGTCCTTTCTCATTCTGGTAGGAATTATCGCCGCCTTGAATTTTTCGCGGCGTAAAAGCCAAAGCAGGCTCGATTCGCCCTCGGAGACCGTTTCGGCGAGCGGACAAGTGGAAAAGGAAGAGATTTAATGGAGCTGTTCAATTTGCAGAATGTCCTGTTGTTGTCCCTCCTGCTCGTGCTAATCGGGTCTTACGGGATTTTCCTTCGGCGCAGCCTCATTCTCGTCCTGTTATCCGTGGAAATTGCCCTTAACGGGGTGAACTTGAGCCTAATCGGATTCAATTACTTCCGCTGGAGCGACGTGGAAACCAGCCACTATCTCTACATGCTTTCCATCGGGGTGGCCGCCGTAGAGGCGGCAATCGGGCTATCGATGATCATCGTGCTTTTCCGCAATTATAACGATGTGACACGGGACCGGGTAGCGAATTTACGGGAGATTCCCTGATGAATTCGTGGGCCTTACTGTTACTTCCCTTGCTTCCGGGTTTGTCCGCCGCCATTTTGGCCGTGGCCGGACGACGCTGGTCTTATGGAGTCTATTCGACGTTTTCCACCGCCGCTGCCGGTGCGGCATTTCTCTGCGCGCTTTACTTGGGTGCCGCTTCCGACTGGGGCGCCTTAACTCTGAACTGGACATACGGCGCTTGGCTCACAACACCGGCTTTTGAAGCCGGGCTCTCCCTGCGACTGGATTCGCTGGCGCTGTGGATGTCTATGCTGGTAAGCGGATTCGGATTTCTCATCACTTTCTATTCCGTCGGGTATATGCGGCTTGACCAGGAACAGGGCCGTTTTTTCGCCAGCCTCAACCTTTTCGTCGCGGCCATGCTGTTATTGGTATTGGCCGACAACCTGGTGCTCATCTTCTTGGGATGGGAAGGCGTTGGGCTTTGCTCTTATCTCCTTATCGGCCACTATTGGAAACAACCCGGCGTTCCCTTGGCGGCTTTCCGCGCTTTTTTCGTGAACCGCGTGGGAGATATTTTTTTCCTGCTCGGCGTATTCATGCTTTTTACGGTGTTCGGAAGCGTATCCTTTTCCGAACTCGACACCGCCGGCTTGCTGTTTCTGGAAGGCGATCCCGAAGCCATGCGCCGGGCGGTATGGGGAGCGTTCCTGCTTTTGGGCGGAGCCTTCGCCAAATCCGCGCAAGCCCCGCTCCATGTATGGTTGGCCGACGCCATGGCGGGACCGACTCCCGTAAGCGCCCTGATTCATGCCGCCACCATGGTCACGGCCGGAATTTACCTGGTGGTCCGCCTCGACTGGCTTTTCGCCATCGCTCCGGAAGCGCGATTCCTGATGGCCGTTTGCGCGCTCGTCACCTTGATAATTGGCGCCTTGATGGCGCTCACCCAAACCGATATCAAAAAAATTCTGGCCTATTCCACCCTTTCCAACCTGGCGCTCATGTTCCTGGCTTTGTCGATAACGGCGGTCGGACCGGCCCTGCTGCATCTTTTCGCCCACGCCTTTTTCAAGGCGCTGTTGTTTTTGGCCGCGGGAAGCGTCATCATCGCAGCGCATCACGAGCAAGACATACGCAAGTTACGGGGGGTTTTGAAAAAACTTCCCATCACCAACGCCGCTTTCTGGGTGGGTTGCATCGGCGGCGCCGGTTTGCTGCCCTTTTTGTCCGCGGCTTTTTTCAGCAAGGAATTGATACTCGAATCCTTGCAGCAAGGAAGTGTCAGCGCTTTTGGCCTGACCCTCGGCCCCAATTTTCTGTACGGTACCGTACTGGTCATGGAGTGGGTGACGGTGCTTTATCTTTTCCGCCTACTGGGCTATTTGCGGGCGGATTCCCCCGCCGAGGATTCGCACCAAGCTCACGGGGAGGCCATTCACGAGCCCGGGTTCAGCTTGAGAGGCATCCTCATCGTATTAAGCTTGGCGGCCCCCATCTTCGGAATTTTAAGCGCCACCCCTTCTTTTGGTGGCGGAGGCGCTTTTTATCGGGCTGTAAGCGGAGAAGTCGTTCCGGCCGGCCCGGATTTCGGTCATGCGGCGCCTTTTCTGGCTATCGCACTCCTTTTAGCGGTCGGGTGTTACCTCGTTTTTGCCAAGGCGGCCTGGCGCTCCGCCTTCACCGCGAAAACGGCATTTCTGCGCCTGGGTGATTACGGTCCCTTATCGCGGCGCTTCTATTTCGACGATGTGTATGAATACCTGCTGCTGGGGCCTTTACGCATCTTGGGATGGTTATGCCGCATCATCCTGGAATTCCTTTTCGTAGGCTGGGTGGTGCTTTTCGGTTCGATAGGCATGGGCCTATCCCGCCAGATGAAGCGCCTGCAAAGCGGCCGGCTGCATCATTACGCCATGGCGGTGCTCTTTTCGGCGGTGCTGCTTTATTTGTTCGTGGAAAGGTAAGCCGTGACGGCAATACAACCCATATTGTTGATTTTAAGCCTGTTCGCGCCTTTGGCGGCGATTGTGCTTCACGCAACCTATTCGGGCGACGGAAAGGGCCATGCTCGCTTGGCGGTGATTTTCCATCTGGGCTACGGAGCGCTGCTCATCGTTCTTTCGGTACTCAATCTCTACTCCGGGTTATACATGGTCAGCCGGGGAGACGGCATTCCTTTCGGCTTCGCGGGCTTTACTTTCGAGCCATCCCTTTATTTGAACCCGGGTAACGCGCCCCTGCTATTGTTGATGGGAATTTCGCTTCCCCTTACTTTCATCTGGCTGCGCGATCGCGAAGGCCGCTACGGCGTTTCCTATTATGTTTCGGCGAACTTGCTGGTGTTCAGTCTCGTCGGCGTATTCGTTTCCCAAAGCCTGATACTCTTCTATCTGTTCTGGGAATTGGCGCTGGTCGGAGCCTATTTTTGGATCGGCATGCATGGCCGGGCGCATTCCTATACACCGATGGTTTATCCCGCGCTGGCGCGCTTCGCTCTCATGACCCTGTTGGGCAGCCTTCCCATGTTGCTTTCCATTGTGCTTCTGTCGGCGAGCGCAGGCCGCGATCCCGGTTTGTTCGGAATCAAGACGGTATTACAGGTTATGGATCCCTGGGCCCGCTGGTTGGCCTTCTCCGGATTCGCCCTGGCCTTCACGGTGAAATTGCCGCTATTGGGGTTGCATGGTTGGCTGCGCGATACCTATAACGTTTCTCCGGCTGCGTGCCGAACCCTGCTCTCGGCGTTGATGTCGAAAATGGGCGCCTACGGTCTCGTATTCATCCTGGCGGCGGGTTTCGTCGAGGAAAGCCGCATCTTGGCGCCCTATTTCCAAATAATCTGCGTGGTGGGAGCCGTTTACGGAGGCCTACTCTGCCTTTCCAGCGAGCGCTTCGCCGACATTCTTATCTATTCGTCCCTGGCGCATCTCTCGGTAATCGGTCTTGGGGTTTTCACCGCGGTGGGAAGCGAAGAAATGTATGCTACGGGAATTACCGGAGCGGTTTTCCTCATCTTCAGCCACGGCCTTATCATGACCGCCTTGTTCGCTTTCGACGCGCGAATCACGGTTTCCGGCGAAAGCCCTTCCATCCATTCCGCCGGAGGATTGCGCGCGGGCCAGGGCCGCCTCTCCGCATTGTTACTCCTTTCCATCTTCGCCTCGGCGAGCCTTCCCGGCCTCAGTAATTTCGCGGGGGAGTTCATGGTCTTCTTTTCCGCTTTCGGCGTCTCGCCCTGGCTCACTTTTTTCTCCGCCGCGGGGGTGCTCATCGTGGCCGCGGCGCTGGTTCGGGCCTACCACGCCCTGTTTCTCGGAGAGCGGGAAAACCCCTCCCCGGTAAAACAAGCGGCGGATCTCGGAATCGGAGAAACCGTCCTGGCGCTTGGCCTGGCGGTGCTTTGGCTGGTACTTGGCCTTTATCCCATGCTCTTCGTGGGACCCGTACAAAAAGCCTTCCTGATTCCCGGATTGGGAGGAATGTGATATGAATCCCTATATTGCCACCCAGCTTCCGCTAATCATCGGCTTCATCCTGCTCCTGCTGACGGCCTCCTTACGCCCCTGGAAGGCCGAACCCTTTTCTTTGCCGATTTCGCTGGCCGCCCTTTTTCTGACGGGATTGTTGGTACAAACGGGTTTGCAGCCCGGACAAGTTTATTTCGGAGGCTCCATCCAGGTTACCGCCACCGGAAAATCCCTGGCATTGTTATGCCTGCTTTTAACCGGATTGGCGCTGCTGCTATCGCAAAATTACCTCGACAAGGTTCGCGTGCATCCTGTCGATTGGCGCATGGTGGTTTTGGCGTCGGCGCTGGGCATGGTGAGCCTTTGCTTGGTGGGCGATTTGGCCACGCTTTTCGTCGCCTACGAACTGGTTTCCATCCCCTCTTATGTATTGGCTGGATTTGCAAGCCGTGATCCCCGTTCCAATGAAGCTGGGCTTAAATACCTGTTGCTCGGCATGTTCGCATCCCTTTTGCTTTTGCTGGGCATTTCCTTCGTATACGGAGCCACCGGCGAAATCCATCTCTCGGCGCTCGGCGACAAACTCGCTTTGGCCGCCATCACCAACACGGCCGATGCCGAGGCTTCCATGGTTTTCGCCCGGCTGGGTCTGGTATTGATCCTGGCCGCGCTCTTTTTCAAAACGGCGATTGCGCCCTTTCATACTTGGCTTCCCGATGTTTACCAAGGCACCAACCTCGCTTCCTTGGCCTTTATTTCCTCGCCGGTTAAAGTGGCGGTATTCGGAATGCTGGCCTTGTTGCTGTGGGGGCCGTTCGCCCCCCTGGGCTCTTTGTGGCAGATGGCGCTGTTGGCCGGCATGGTGGTGTCCGTAGTAGCCGGCAATTTGCAGGCGCTGACCCAAATGAGCCTGAAGCGCCTCATCGCTTATTCGGCCGTGGTGAACGGCGCCTTCGTGCTGTTGGCCATTCTCGCGAAATCACCCAATGCCCTGGTGCTCTATTTAGCGGCCTATGGATTGATGTCGCTGGGCGCCTGGGCGGCCTTCATGGCCATGGGAACAAAATCCGCCGACGTGGATGAATTGAGCGATCTAACCGGTATGGGGGCATCGCATCGCTGGTTGGCGCTCGGTCTCACCGTGGTCCTGTTCTCCTTCGCAGGCATCCCGCTTACGGTGGGTTTCGCGGCCAAGTTCGCAGTCCTATACGCGGCAGTGCATGCCATACCCACCTTGCCTGCGGGAACCGTGGCCGTCCTTGTGCTGCTGGTCTTGAGCAGCCTGGTATCCTTCTACTATTACTTTCAGATTGTGCGGTCCATCTGGTTCGCCAAGGTGGAACCGGCTACGTCGGTGCCTGTGGCGGGTTTACAGCGCACCCTGCTGTGGAACTATGCGACTGTCCTGGCCATCGTGGTTTTTCTCGCCCTAACGTTGGGATTCTTCCCCCGCCTCGTGGGGTTGTAGTAACCTTCCAGTTACGCTATGAAGCTGGACTCTTCCCGGGTCCTTGCCGGGCTCAGTTCTCCGCTTCACCCACCCGTTCCCAAAAGCGAATTAAGAATTCAGCGGGCTTGAGAATGGGTATGGGAAATTTCCCGGCGACATCCAGCAAATGGTGATCGCTGGAGACGATGGCTTCGGCGTCTAAAGCCAAGGCAACTTCCAAAAATTTATTGTCGGCGGGGTCTTCGGAGAGGTCTAGCTTTTCCGTTGGTTCGATATTGCAGCTTCTCGCCGGGTCTTGAAACCCTGCCTGCCAGCGGGCCCAGACCTCGGCGGGAAGAAAGGGAACTCTCCCGAGTATATGCCGGTATTCGCTTAGAATTCCCGCCGAAATCCCCAGCATGAACCGTTGTGCTTCCCAGGCTGCGACGATACGCCGGGAGGTTTTTCCGAAGCGGGAGGCGATGAAGACGTTGGTATCGAGGAGGATGATTGGCGGCATGAAAAATGGTGCACCCCGAGGGATTCGAACCCCCAACCCTTGGCTTCGAAGATCTGTCCTCTAGACATAGGCCACGACCCTAAATAGATAGAGTAAATTATCGCTTGTCTGTGTTGCTTCTGATAAGAAATTATTTAATTCACGGAGCAAAAGCGTTCTTTGACGACCTTCAATTTATTCAGGGAGAGCTCAGCCTTTTTCTGAGACACTTTTTGCGTATTATATCTGGCAGAATGCGCGGTATTGAAAAGCAGTCGCCAAGAACCGGCTGCAGTATGATAATTTGAACTGATTATTTCGATATAGGCGCTGTGCTTCGAACCTTGATAATCAAATTTCGACAGGAAATCCGCCAGGGTGGATATCCGATCGGATTTCAGGCCCCAAGTGATTTCAGGAGTTTCTTTGCGGATAAAATAAAGGAAAAATTGAATGGCCGCATAATAAGCCATAGTGGCAGACCAATCAAAAGCAGGCTCCAATTCTCCGCCTGGCTTCATTCGAAATAAGAACTCGGCCCAATTTTCATTATGGTGAGCCTTCTCCAAATGGTCTTGGGGGCTAGGGGCCGGTAGGCCGTCTCTAGTGCTCATTTCGAGGTTTAAGCGGGAAGTCGCGGTGCACGGATTCTTGATCTAGGGGGGCTTCCGAAGAGTTGGTGATTACCAGAGATTCTATCGTGTAATTCGAGATGGAAGGAAAGGAATCAACCAAAATACGCTCCATTGCGCTAATCAATGAAAAAAGGGTATCATGGCTTTCCAAGTACTTTTCTTCTGGAAGAATTACCGCGAAGGATATGCGATTATTCCGAGAGTCGCATCTAAATCGGAAGAATAACTCCTGACCCAGCCTCTCTTGTAGGAATTGCTCACAAACCACAAAATATGGGTTAATTGTCTTCGCCAATTGGTTATCGGCGTTTTCGAAATTGGGCTCATAGGAAGAAACAAAACCTTCAACATGACCTTTTACATATCCACGCTCAAATGCTTGTCGCAGCATATCTTCCAAAGACCGTCTATCTGCGGATTCATTTTCGAAAACTAGGTTGTTTTTGTTCATACGAGGCCCCCTCTGTAGAAGGAAATTTCTGTGGGGGTAATTTGACTAGAAAAATTCTGCAACGCCCAAGAATATACTTGTATAGGGATAGTATGTCCATAGGCAGCTTCCGATGTCTAGTTTTGGCAAGAAAATTTTGAAAATTTGCTCAGAATATGGCCTGGAAACACAAATTTCACTGATACTGAGTAGGCTCTGTTCGCCAAACCCTTATTTTTTAAACTTCGCCAGCACCTTATCCAACTCCTCCTAATTAAGGTCTGCTACCTGCCCTTACCACCCTGCTCGGCATTTCATAATTCCTAAAATTTGAGTTTTCGGCGCTCCGACGAGTTTTGATTATGCGGAACAGCTCGGTCTGCCATTGAGCGTAATTGCTCAGCCATTCGACGAATATTTCGGTCACCTTCAGGAGGGGTTACCTATGTTGTCGAGCAAGCAGCGCATTTATGGAAATTAGTGGTGCACCCCGAGGGATTCGAACCCCCAACCCTTGGCTTCGAAGGCCAGTACTCTATCCAGTTGAGCTAGGGGTGCAAGATAGCCGCTTCCCGAGGGAACGGAAAAGACGCTGAGGGAAATATACAATCCCACCGCCGGGCCGCAAAGACGCCATTTCATCCCGACGGAGAGTCTGGAACATGCCCCCGGGAAGGGTAACCTCGGATATACTCCTGCCGCCTCTGTAGCCTTCCGGATTTTTCTTCGAAAATAAGCCGGGGACCGTGCAATTGCCCCAGGCTGAAATGGGCTTCCTCCATCAGCACGCCGCTTTCGCTGTAAGTTTTCCAAATGCCGTCCCTTTTTCCTTCTCGATAACCGCCCTCCACCGAGAGACGCCCGTTGGGATACCACTTGTTCAGTTGGACGGGGAGGTCGTCCCGGTAGATCACCACCGCCATGCGCGCCCCCGAGGGATAGAACTCCTCGGCGCGGCCCTCCCGTTTCCCGGCTTGGTAGGGGAGGATTTCCAGCACGGCTCCGGTGCTGTCCAAGCGGGTCAGCCAGCCCGTTCCTTCTTTAAAGAAGCCTTTGGCGATAACCCGTCCCACTTCATCCCACTGGAAGGCACTGTCCGTCTTAAGGCCGTGAACGTAGAAAGCCTTTTCCGCCGGTCTGCCGTTGGGGTGGAAGGTTTCCCAGAGACCTTCCTTGATGCCGGTATCAGCATAACTTCCTTTTTCCAAAACCAATGCCGACGGGTCTTGCCGAACATATTCTCCGGCGGGACTTCCGGCCTTGCAGGCATAGGTTTCCGCCCATTCCCCATTGGTGTGAAAGGCGCGATAGTTTCCTTTTTCATTGGCGGGAAAGCAGGAGTTTTCCAAAACCACAACACCGTTTTCATTCCACGATTTCCATTCGCCGATTTTGCGGCCCTCCCGGAAAACTCCCCGGCTTTTAGGGGAGCCGTTTTCAAAAAACTCCGTCCATTCCCCTTCCTCCTTGTCGTCCACGAACCGCCCTTCGGAGGAGCGGGAGAATTTATTGTAAAAAAACACCCAATCGCCCTGCTTGCGGCCCTGCTGGTATTTGCCTTGGGATTTGATCTGCCCATTATGCCAGTAGGAGAGAAACTCCCCGTGCAAAACTCCTTTCCGGTAGCGCCCATCGGTTTCGGGTTTATTGTTGAAATAAAAGGTTTGCACGCGACGTAGGTTTTGGAGCGAGGTATCCTTTCCCGCATAGGTATGCAAGGTTTTGGGAGACCCCATCTCATAGCGCTCCACCACCACTTCGGTAGTGCAAGCGGATAGCAGACTGAGTATGCCTAACAGCAGAGCAGCGAGGCAAAACCGGAATCGGGTGGAGGATCTGCCCGGGACGGATAGTGCCCGGTTCATGCTATTGCGGCCCCGGGGAGGATTCGGACGGCCGTTGCGCCAAAATCTCCAGGCATTGCTTGACCAAGGTCATATCCTTTTCACCGGGAGCGGATTCGACCCGGCTGTTGAGATCCACGGCATGGGGGCGGCATACCGACAGGGCTTGCGCAAGATTATGGGGTCCCAGTCCACCGGCCAGAAAATACGGCCTTACCAGGCGCGCCGTGGAGAGAATCGACCAGTCGAAGCTTTCGCCCGATCCCCCGAAAACGCCCGCATCTCCCTGTTTAACCAGGGAATCGACGAGCAGGAAGCGTATGTTGCGGGGCAGCCCGGAGTCGGATTCCGGGGAACCGTCTTCCGGCAAAAGGTAACGGGAAAGTGACTGTGAAGGCAGGGCGCGGATAACGGGCAAGGAGATGCCGGCGGCATAGGCCGAAGTTTCCCGTCCATGGAGCTGAACCATATCGAGCTCCACTTCCTCGACGATGCGCTCCAATTCTTCGGGGTCCGCGTCTACAAAAACTCCTACCGAAACCAGGCCCGGGGCCCGGGTTAAAAGCGCGCGGGCTTTGCGAGGCTCGATATACCGGGGGCTGCGAGGGCTGAAATTAAGTCCGATGTATTGCACGCCAAGCTCCCGCAAGCCCTCGATATCGGCTTCCCGCCGCACTCCGCATACCTTGACAGCCGTTTTCATGCCGGAATCCCTCCTCCTAGGGCTAAATGTAGAACCTACCTTAAAAAACCTTCCTGGGTCTCCGAAAAATCCCTAATTCCACTCGAATAACCCAATCGAGTTGTTACCCGCCTGGTTCCAAGGGGTCGGGGTATTTTATATCTTTTCCAGCGAATATCGATGCATCTTGGCGGGTGATTGGGACTTTGGGTCCCGGTTCATCCCGGCACCGGGCCCAGTCCGGGTAGAGTGCAAGAACCAGAACGAGCCTCCGCACGGGAGGGCTCGACGGAGCGAGGGTATGAGCGAAACGAAGAAAATTGCTTCACTGACCAATGTCACATACAATTATCCGGCCGGCAATGCCGCCCTGGAAAACGTCACCCTTGATCTCCATCAAGGTGAAATAGTCGGAGTGGTCGGCGCCAACGGCGCCGGAAAAACCAGTTTGATGAAAATCCTGGCGGGCTATATGGAAAAGTCCGACGGCGGAATTCTTCTCGGTGGCCGCGCTATCGAAGAATTCACCAACCGCAAACTCAACGAATATGTCACTTTGGTCGAACAAAACCCCGAAGGTC
>JBGTHM010000020.1:0-13366 GCA_041746255.1 Fibrobacteria bacterium
CTTCGTAGAGGGTATGGCCCAGGAAACCTGTCGGGATTATGGGCATAGCGTCCTGGGAATTCGATCCATTATCGGCACCGCTACCATGGCGTACACCCAAGGGGTGGACCTATTCGAGTTTGAGAAAGATAGGATTGCGGCTAATGTCGAGCTGACCGGTTCGTGGCTTCTTAAAGAAAGAGCGATTCCAAAAGAAATATGCCAAGGAACGGGCATAGATTGCACAGGAGGCAGCTCGGGTGGAAAAATGCCGAATTGCGGCAAGCGCGGGTGGGAGGTCGCCTATCGGCACCTCCATGATCGCCTTGGCATCGATATGCCTATGGCGGCTAGAATGATCAAGGATGTAAAAGTAGAGGATATGGCAAGATGGAACAATAAACCCGAAACCCTTACCGCGCATGGGATTCCGTTTTCAGATGCACCCATCATGAGCATTTCCGCTGCCCAAAACCATGCGGAGAGAATTAAGCATGTGCGGTCGCTTCCGAACGCAACCGCCGAAATATCCTTTACCCTGGCTTCCACAAAGACGGTCCATGCGGCGGTATATAATATGGGCGGTACGCTCATGGACAGAGTCCCCCTGGGGGATAGGATTACGGGCGCCCACAAAGCCTTAATCTCCACTTCGGCCCTGAAGCCGGGAATGTATCTCCTCAAGCTTGAACTCGGAGCGAATTCCACCACACGGCTGTTGACGGTCTTGTCTTTTTAAAAAGGGTAGCATGCGTGGACCTGTTTTTTCCGATGGTTACGGAAAAAGAGGGTACACGTGGAAAGGTAAAATCATGAAATCCAACCTCTCATTTCCCCTGGGGGCAAAAATCGGCTTACTGCTGGGTATGCTTGCCGGCGCCCCCGTTTTTGCGCAGGAGTTCTACCAGCAATCCGGAACCGATGAGAGTTGGGAGTCGATTATAAAAGGCAAAAAGATTCCCATTGGTCACAATTCAGAAGCGGGGCTTACAGGTTCGCGTATAGACGTCAACAATGAATTGATGGATAAACTCACCTACGGGAAACACGGAATCCCCCAAGAAATTAAAATCCATTCCCCAGGCAGCAGCCAAATCTCCCGCGGAGATTTTCCCAAATGGACCCGATGGTACCAGGAAGACGGCAATACCCAGGTTTACCGGATCCATAAGGGAGAATACAATGTCCGCAATAGCCGGGAAGGCGCCGCGCGCATCGAATCCTTCGACGTGAATCAATTCAAAAAAGGCGACGGGTGGCAAACCTGGGAAGGATCCTACACCATCGTGGATGTCGAAGGATGCGTGGGTCCGCACTATTGCGGAATTTTCCAGGTAAAAGACGGAGGTTGTTGCTGGAGCGTCATGCTCAAATTGAAATCATCCGGAGAGCTCATTGTCGACCATTTGAAATCAGCCTCAAAAACCCTGTCGAAGGATGTCCGAGGCAAAAGTTTCGACATCAAGATTCGCGATGACGGGTTGAAATCCGAAGTCTATTTCAACGGCAAATTGGAATATGAATCCTCCTACTCCTCCCGCAATGGCTCCTCCTATTTCCGCTGGGGCATGTATTTCGGCCGTAGCATACCCACCCAGACCTCCATAATTTTTGTTACGGGCGCGACCATTAACGGAAAAAAGGCGGTGAGCGGTATTCATCCGGAAAGGGCGGCTCTCAAAAGCTCCCCCTATCGGATAAACAATACGGCGCTGGGTTTGCGCCTGGCGGCGGATGCCTATCCCTTGGATATCGCCGTCAAGGATTTGCAGGGAAAAGAAGTCTGGCGGATGCACCAAGCGCCGGGCCCCCAAACCGTACCCACCAACCTGATCCAAAATGGCGTCTATTTCGCGACCCTGCGCAGCTCCGGAGAAAAGGCGGAATCTTTTCCGCTGACTTGGATTGATAAATAAACTCCGGCATCGGGGTAACTAAAAAGGATTAAGATGAATAATAGAGTTCTATTTTCATTAGTTGGATCGATTCTCATCGCTTTAGCAACTACGGGCGCTGCCGATGTCGGGAATATCGGAGAACTCGATGACCGGTGCAGCAGCCACAACTACAGTGAAGAGGGCGGGTGGGGAGTTTACCCCGTAAAAGCGGGAACTACGATTGGATCGAACCTGGACCCACGGATTGAACGAAAGCCATCGCCAAGGATCAAGCCAGGCGACAAGATGACCTTTCAGGCCACGTACAACATTGTCAACGCGGATAATTCAACTTTTGCTCAAATCCTAAACAAGGACATGGGATCCTCGGATAAGCACAAACCTGTGGTGTTCATTATAGCGGATGACGCGGGGAGCCAATGGGAAATCCGAAATAAAAAGAAAAGGCTTTTTTCCATTGATAAAAATTCCGGTGGCAAAACACCTACTTTTACTTTAAGGGTTGATACTTACTATAACGAGTCCAAATCAGCTGCGTTTTCGGAAATCCATATCGATGGAAATTTGAAGGAGAAAGTTCAGCACGCAAGGGTTGGGCAAGACGCGGAGATGCGCTATGGCAATTACCATCATGGTAACGGTCTGGCGATTATCCGGGTTAAAAATGTATCATGGCAAAAAACATCCGATTTCAAAAATTCTTCTTCTACAATAATGGACCAATCAATTAACTCACCGATAACGGACTCGGAACTTTTTGCGAATGTTAAAGCAACCGGATCCGGTTACACCATCAGTTCAGCAACCTACCCGACGCAAATATCCATTACGGATATGCTTGGAAAAACCGTATGGAGCCGGTCTCAGGTCATGCAACCTCAGTTCGTGGATAAAACCCTGTTTTCCAATGGTGTGCATATTGTCCGGGTAAAATCAGGTTCACAGAGAGAACAATTGTACAGAGCTATGGCCCAATAGGGGTAATGCTAAAATTCCTTCAGGCGATTATTCAGAACGCCGAGGATGCCTCGTACTGCGTGTCCCCTCCACCCTGAGCCTCATTCCTAAATTCTGGAAAATGGCGGCAATGCTATCCAGCCGCGGATTCCCTGCCGATGATAACATCCGATGCTGGTTTATCCGATGGTCGACTGTACTCTCCGGAGTCCATTTTAGGGGAACGTTGATGGTAATCGGCTAGATTTTCCAGAGACCGGGGCTAGATTAGCTATACCTTGGAGCCGTACTGAGGCTCTGGAATCAACATTCGATTCAGTCGCGTAATTGTTTTAGGGGATTTCTGATGAATAAATTAGCTGCCATGTTGGTCGTAGTGACCTGCTTCACCTTTCAGTCAACCTTTGCCGAGAAAATATGGCCCGCCTTTAAGCCGCTTGACGCCCGGGTGGCATGGTCTTCCGATGGAAACTATCACGATACCGATGATTTTCTGGCTAATCCATGGGTGATCTTCCTTTTCAGCGCGGCAAAAATGACCGATAAGCTTGTTTGGTTCGGCTATAATTGTCATGGTTGGGAAACCGAAAAAGCCCGTGAAAAAGTGATGAAAGAAAACCTAGAAGGCGCGATTGATCGCTTTGCCGGTTTTGATAAATCCGTTTTGATTGATGAATTCAACGACCGCACCGAGGCAATGAACAAATTGGTGAGCGAAATCAATAAATCTTCAGCATCTGATCCGTTGTGGATTGTTGGCGCGGGGCCCATGGAGAATATCGGCAAAGCTGTTGAAAAAGCAGATGCGACCAAACTTAAATTCGTTACCCTGCTAAGCCATAATAGCTGGAATGATGACCATGCGCCTAAAACCCATAATTCCAAATACACGGTTAAATTCATGACCGATAAGGGAATCAAGTATAAGGGAATTCCCGATCAAAATAATTTTAAAGCTCCGGACAGCTTTACTGCGAATGGCCTGCGTAGATCGAAAAATATCTTTGACTTTCTTAAAAACCATACTGATCCCCGGATCCGCTGGCTTTGGACCATTCGTGATGAGCCGCTTTATGAGTCGCACAACCCAAGTAAGGGAACCTATGATAATTCCGATGCAGGAATGGCCTATTGGCTTTTGACGGGTGCGAATAACGGCGGAGACGCCGGAGTCTCACCCAAAGTGCTTAAGGATTTCGTGGACTTTTGGGCGGTGAATACGGGGGCAACTTCCAATCTTCATTCTCTCTCAGGCGCAAGCGAATCATTCACTATAGGGGTTAAAAAGAGCGATGGAGGTTTTCGGGTTTTGGCGCCGACAACCGCGACGAGCATTGAGATTGTTTCGATTAACGGAAAAGTCTTAAACTCCACTCCGGTATATCAACCCAATGTGCTTATCCCAATTGTAGATCCCGGCATGTATCTGATACGGGTAAATACACCGGGTCAGAGCTTCATGAAAAAACTGATGGTGCTCCAATAAGCCATTAAACGGGGTTATTCGGAAAATTTACCGCGCCCTTGGCCTGCTGTGGGCGTGGACGGTCCGAAGTCTGAGTTACATTTAGCTGAAAATCTCCTGGAGTATTTTCATGCTAGCCGCCACCCGCACCCATTACGGCCCACCTGAATTCCTCACCGTACAGGAAGTCAAAACCCCTACTCCCAAAGACAACGAAGTCCTGGTACGGGTCCATGCAGCCACCGTCAATCGGACCGACTGCGCAATACTCCTGGCCCGACCCGCTATCGTCCGAGTAATCTCGGGTTTCCCGCGTCCGAGAAAGGCCACTCCCGGCACTGACTTCGCCGGCATAGTGGAAGCCGTGGGCCCGGCCGTTAAGCGCTTCAAGGTCGGCGACAAGGTATGGGGATTCGACGACCACGGTAACACCGCCTCCCATGCGCAATACCTTTCCTTTCCCGAAGACAAGGGTATTGATTTCATGCCCGAAGGCGTCACCTACGAACAGGCCGCGGCGGGCATCGAAGGCGCTCATTATGCCTATAACTTCATGACCAAGGTCGAGCTAAGGCCGGGAAGTAAGGTGCTGGTCTACGGCGCTACGGGGGCCATAGGGTCGGCTGCCGTCCAGTTGTTGAAGGCCCGGGATGCTTATGTAACCGCGGTTTGCAGAACGGATCAGGTGGACCTGGTGAAATCTTTGGGGCCTGACAAGGTTGTCGACTATATGCGCCAGGACTTTACCCAGGACGATATCCTGTATGACTTCGTCTTTGATGCCGTGGGTAAGAGTACGTTCGGACATTGTAAACCTTTGCTGCGTCCAAAGGGGATTTACATCTCTTCGGAACTGGGACCGCTGGTACAAAACCCATTCCTCGCGCTTATAACTCCGTTCCTGGGTGGGAAACAGGTGCGTTTCCCCATACCCTTAAACATCCGTCGTAGCCTCGCCTATGTGAAACCCCTACTTGAAAGCGGGAAATTCAAACCCCTCATTGACAGACGGTATTCGTTGGAGCAGATTCGGGAGGCCTACGAGTATTCGGCATCCGGACTAAAAATCGGGAATGTGATTCTCGCGCCTTGAAAGCGGCATCGGTCGACCCGCCCCCTTCGCCTCGGGGCAAAGTCACCCACCTCCGTGACCGAAACCCAAAAATGATATCTTTTATCCGAATCTTTTCGAAAGGAGTCCCCATGAGTAAACCGGGACACATCGTACGCGGATTTGCGGACACCGCCGGCCTTTGCCTATTTTTCGCAGCACTGCTTGGCTGCGCTGGACGCCAGTCTACCATTGGGACATCACCTTCCCCACAAGTGGAGGGAACCGCCGAGCTGGCAGGCGAAGGCGTCGCACAGGACGTTCGGTTGGAGGCCGACAGCCTGTGGGCTCTGCGCGGCGACCCGGGTGCGGCCCGACAAGCTTTGGCGGCCTATGAGCGGGCTTCCGCTTCGGGCCGGGCCGACATGGCGTTGCTTTCCCGACTGTCACGCGCATATTACCTAGTGGCGAATTACGTCGAGGAGGAAACCGCGCGCAAGGATTCCCTGTTCCTGAAAGGGGTCGAGGCCGCCGAGCAGGCCATGGCGCTGCATCCGGGTTTCCATCGGGTTTTTCTCGCCACCAAAGACGAAAAAATGGCCGTGAAAGAATTGGGACCCGGACACTTGGACGCCATTTATTGGTATGCGGCCAATCTCGGCAAATGGGCCTCGAATAAAAGCCTGATGGTGCGCCTGGGCAACAAATCGAAGCTGGAAGCTTTCAACCAGCGAGTTCTTGATATCGATGAGACGTACTTCCACGGCGCACCCCACCGCTTTTTCGGAGCCCTGCCCACCAAGGTTCCGGGTGGCGATATGAAACTCGCCAAGTCGCATTTCGAGAAAGCCCTCGCAATCGCTCCCGATTATTTCGGCACCCGCACGCTATATGCCGAATTCTATGCCACCAAGGCGCGGGAGAAGCAAACTTTCGTGGAGCAGCTCGATTATGTCCTGAACGCGCCCCTGAACGCGCTTCCCGAGGTGGAGCCCGAAAATCGGTATGAGCAGGAATATGCCCGCAAGCTGAAGGAGCGCGTCAATGAATGGTTCGACTAGATGGTTAAGTTCCCTCCGCGCTATTTTTCCCCCGGCCCAAACGGCCTGGCTGGCACTGTCGACGCTGCTTGTGAGCACCGTCGCGGCCAAGCCCGTTGAAATCCGTTTCGCCACCATCGCTCCCGAGGGAACGCCTTGGAGCGAGCAAATCGAAGGGATTCAAAAAAGGGTTGAAGCGCAAAGCCAGGGACGGCTGGTATTCAAACCTTACCTGGGCGGTCAATTGGGCGGCGAAGTGGAAACCCTACGCAGTTTGAGGCGCGGACGGATTCAGGCTTGGGGCGGAAGCGCAGGCGCCCTGTCGAGTCTGGTTCCGGAATTGCAACTTTTAGAATTGCCTTATTTATTCCGGTCTCATGAGGAAGCCGATTATGTGCTGGACGAAGTTCTATTCAAGCCCTATGCAAAATTGCTGGCTGAAAAAGGCTTGGTGCTGCAAAGCTGGAATGAGAACGGATGGAGGCATATCGGATCCAAAAACAAACCGGTTCTCAAACCCAGTGATTTGCAGAACATGAAAATCCGTTCCCAAGAATCTCCCATCCATTTGAGCATGTGGAAGGCGCTGGGATCCAATCCCGTCGCGATTTCAGTGCCCGAGGTGCTCACGTCGCTGCAAACCGGAGTGGTGGACGCTTTCGACAATTCCTCCCTGTTCGCCAGCGCGACATCCTGGCATACGGCGGTCGGCCATTTCACCCTGACCCAACACATATACCAGCCGGGCGTAATCCTTTACAACAAGGCCTTCCTTGAAAAGCTGCCCGAGGATTTGCGCACCCAGCTCCTGGGAGACGCCAAAGCCGATGCCGTACAAGGCCGCGCGGGGGTGAGGGCTCTCGAGCCGGAAATTCTGGCGCTGATGGAAAAAGAAGGCGTAAAGGTGCATCGTTTGGGCGAGGCGGAAAGAAAGGAATTCTCCACCGTTCTGGAACCGTTGCATGACGGGTTCGCGAAGGGTATAAATCCTGAACTCCTTAAAAAGACGCGCAAGGCCTTGGAGGAATTCCGCTCCCGATAGAGGTAAGCGGAGGGTGATGGGCAATTTCCTGCGCCGATTGGATCGGGCGTTGGCAAGGTCCGAGGAATTCTTCCTGGCGACCGCCCTGGGATTCATGGCCTTGGTTGTCTTCTGCGACTTCGCCTTGCGCGAGACGGTGAACGAAAGCTGGGTTTGGGCTAAGGAACTCGCCGCCTTCCTGATGGTGTGGGTGGGCTTCGTGGGTGCCTCCCTCGCCGCCCATCGCGGCCGACATCTGGTGTTGCGAGCCGGCGAAAGGATTTTTTCCGCCCGCCTTCGCAAGTGGACTTCCCCGGTTTCATCTCTGCTCACGGCGGCCCTGTGCTTCCATTTGGCCTGGCTGGGTATCGCCTATGTTACCGAGACGCAGGCCATGGGCGAGCGTTCCCTGACCCTGGGCATCCCGCTCTGGATGGTACAAGCCGTGATACCCTTCGCCTTCACGACGGTGGGCTTGCGATTTCTCGGAGCCGGCCTGGGAATATTAGAGGCCTTGCCCACATCCGATCCGGAAGGAACGCACAACCCGCCCACGGGCCTCAAGGAGACCGGCTAATGATTGCGGGTTGGCTGGTGGTGCTGGTCGCCTTGCTGTGCCTGCTCCTGGGAGTGCCGCTTTTCGGCGTGGTGGCGCTTTTAACGCTGGGACTGATTCATTTTCTCGGCGACGGCTTCCTGCAGGAAATCGTGGGCGACATGTTCAACGCGGTAAACAAGGATATACTCCTGGCCATTCCTTTTTTCATCGTCGCGGGCCAGGTGATGACCGAAGGCACCATCGCGTTACGCATCATCCGGGTCGCCCGAGCGTGGCTCGGCTGGATGCCGGCCGGACTGGCCATCACGGCCGTGGGCGCCTGCGTTTTTTTCGCCGCCATATCCGGTTCGTCTCCCGTCACGCTTATCGCCATCGGTTCCGCGCTTTTCCCCGCCCTGACTCGCGAGGGTTATCGCGAGAATTTTTCCTTGGGACTGCTTCCCGCGGCCGGGTCGCTCGGCATTCTCATTCCTCCCAGCATCCCCATGATTCTTTATGCGATATCCGTATCGACTCCGGAGCGGCCGGTGGCCGTTGGGGATTTGTTCCTGGCAGGGGTGCTTCCCGGTTTGATGATAGCGGGGGTGCTCTGTGTCTATTCCATCGGAATGGAAGGTCTAAAAGCGAAAGTCCGATTCGATGCGGTCGAGGCGCGCGCATCTCTGAAGGCCGGCTTTTGGTCGCTTATGCTTCCCGTCCTTATTTTGGGAAGCATATATAGCGGTTTCGCTACTCCCACGGAGGCGGCGGCCCTGGGAGTTGTCTATGCCCTGGTCGTGGAACTGTGGGTGCATCGTGATTTGCGTATCCGGGCCGTGCCGAAAGTATTGGTGGAAGGCGCCTTGAGCATGGGCACGCTGTTTCTGCTCATCGTGCTGGCCATGGCGCTAAACCAATTCCTGGCCTTGGAGCGGATTCCGCAGCAGTTGGCCGAAGGGATGCAAAGCCTGGTCTCCAACAAGGTGGCCTTCGCGCTTTTGGTCAACATCTTTCTGCTGGTAGTCGGCTGCTTCATGGACGTTCTCTCGGCCATTCTGATACTGGGTCCGATTCTCGTTCCCATGGCTATGGCCTATGGATTCGATCCCGTGCATTTCGGAATCATTTTCATCGTGAATCTGGAAATCGGGTATTTGACCCCGCCCATGGGCATGAACCTCTTCGTGGCTTCGTCGGTTTTCAAGCGCCCGCTCGAGCAGGTAGTGATGGCTTCCCTGCCTTTCGTGGGGCTGATGATTGGCTGCCTGGCGCTGATTACCTGGCTTCCAGAGATTTCCCTGTGGTTGGGAAGATTCCTGGAATAAGAATGCCTCAATAAATATTCGATCGCTTAGCGCACTTCGAGAAGTGCGGCCGGCAAAAGCCCCCCATCCGCCGAATCATGGACCCTATTTCCGGGCTCTAACGCTTTGGCTGATTCCACTAAAGCAAAACCGGATTCTAATCTATTTTTATTCATTTTTTATTCACCACAAAAAGCCCCATTTCCCCACAAATGGATTTTTATGGCATTTAATGGGCATTTTACCTTTATTTTTAAATATTTTTAAAATAATTTTATTTTTTATTAAGGTTTTATTATTCACTTCGATTATATTTAGAACAAAGATGAACAAGCAGCCCCCTTCTCCTTTCACCTATCTGGATTTCCGGCGTTTCCTGGAAGACGCCTTCGCCTTTCGCCAGGCCCATAATCCGAAATTCTCCCTACGCGCCTTTTCCAAGCTCGCCGGATATTCAACTCCGAACTTTCTCAAGTTGGTTACCGAAGGAAAATTGAACCTTAACCCCGAAACTGTGGCTGGGACGGCGAGAGCCCTGGGCCTTAATAAAAAGGAGCAGGACTTTTTCGAGAGCCTCACGTGGTTCAATCAAGCAAAGGACCACGAGACCAAAAACCGATATTTTGAAAAGCTCTTGAAGGCGGAGCCCTATCGCACCTTCAAGATTCTCGGCGCCTCCCAATATCGATATTTTTCCCACTGGTATAATCCCGTCATCCGGGAGCTGGTGGTTCACCCGGATTTCGACGGCTCCCCCGCTTGGATTGCGAAGAGAATCTTCCCAGCCATCACTGTGCCTCAGGCGAAAAAATCCCTGGCCCTGCTGAAGGAATTGAACCTTGTGCAAGTGGACGCAAGCGGCACCCGCTGGCATCAAACCGATTTGACCTTGGCTACCGAATCCGAAGCCGCCTCCCTGGCATTGATGAATTTTCACAAAGCCATGCTATCGGTCTCGTTGGAAGCGCTTCAACATTTCCCCTCTTCGCGCCGCGACTTTCGCTGCCTAACGGTTTCCCTATCCCCATCGGACTTTCGCGAACTCAAATCACGCTTCGAAGATTTTTGGCGGGAGACGCTTCTCTTCGCCAATCGAAAATCCAACGCGGCCAATGTCTATCAAATCAACATGCAGGTCTTTCCCCTGATGAGGGAGCCGGAGGAAGATAATGTATAAGCGATCCGTGTCGTACTTGTTTCAAATAATGGCCATGGTCGCGGCTTCCCACTTCTGGAGTTGTGAAGGTGGCACTGGTGCGGGCAATCCGGCCACGGAAACCCAAATCACCCTGCGCCTGGATGCGACCAACTCATCCCCAGGCGCCGACACATCCTTATACTTTTTGGACCCACAAGGAACCCGCTTTCACATCCTCGAAGCCCAGGCCCATGTGCGCCATATCGAATTCGATCTACCCGACGGCACGAAATGCGGCGATGTGAAGCCGCAACCTCCCTTGACATGCGACTCCGAGCGTATAACCGCGGAGGGCCCCTATTTCGTGGATCTGGTGGAGGGAACCTCCGTGCCTTCACTCGGCCAAATTCGCGTGCCGGCCGGGAATTATTCCCGCATAGACGTCCGCTTCGCCGAGGCCGATGGCGGCGGCGGCAACCCGGTTCCCGCCGGACATCCCCTTGTCGGAAATACGCTGGTCCTCAAGGCCACCTTCGCCTACCAGGGTAAAAATGATCGGCAACTCAGCCTCGCGCTCAAGTTTTCCGAGGACATGCGCTTCGAATCGGACAATCAACTCCGGCTCCTGGCCACCAATGCCTATGCTGTTGTGATGAAAATCCCGGTTGACCAATGGATGAAAAACGTGAACTTCACCAAATGTCTACAGGACGGCGAATTGAAATTGGATGCCTCCGGCAATCTCTCGATCACCGACGATAGCGTCGGCGGCGGGGACTGCGGTGGAATTGAGAATACCATCAAGGACAATTTGAAAAATTCCGGAGAATTGTCGAGTACGTTGCTGGAACGATGAACCAAGACTTGAACCAAACGACCGCTCTGCGCACAGCCATGTAAACAAGGGAGAGAACCGGATGACCAATCGAACGAGCATGATAATTGCTTTGACCCTGGTATCGGCGATGGGTAGCGGGTATGGAGCGGAAAAAGTCTCCGCCAAGGCCGGCGAAGCGTTATTCAAGGCCAATTGCGTCGTGTGCCACGGCGAGGCAGGAGACGGCAAGGGGCTCGCCAGCTCCGGGCTCAATCCCAAGCCCCGTGATTTCACCAAGGACGACTTCAAGCACAAAAGCACCCCCAAGGGAACCCCACCCACGGATGAGGATGTTCTGAATACCATTAAAAAGGGTGTTAAGGGAACCGGTATGCCGCCTTGGGATGGAGCCTTGAACGCCGCTCAAATAAAGGACGTGGTAGCCTATATCAAAACCTTCAATCCCGAATACTGGGCGTCTCGTTCCGGTTCCAAGACCAAGATTAATGCTGATACCAAGCCCAAGGCCGACAAATGACGCGGGCTCGGGACAACTTCCAGATAATAGCGATGACGGCTCTTTTGGCCGTTATCCTGTCTTGTTCCGGCGATGGAGAAGGCGTTACCGCCAATGGCACCGGCCCGGCTAAGGCGAAACCCGGCGTCCCGACCTTCAGTTCCCCCTTGGCCGATTCCCTGTTCAGCCAGGTACAGACCACGGTCTTCTCCGCCGTCTGCACCGACTGCCACTCGGGGGGGAGCGCACCCATGGGCTTGCAGCTTACCCCCTCGGACGCGGCTGCCCTGGTGGGCCGCTCCAGCGAGGGAAGGCCGGATCTCCTCCTAGTCACCCCCGGCGACCCGGATAACAGCTACTTGATTCACAAAATTGAAGGTCGTAACGGCATCATCGGAAAGCAAATGCCCCGCGACATGCCCGCTCTGACCTCCGTTCAGATTTCCTTGGTAAAAAGCTGGATTACCGCATTGGGATCCGGCGCCCCCGTGGATACCTCCAAGCCCGGAAACACGGGAGTTACCCCGCCTCCAGGCGGCGGAACCAATCCACCTGTGGACACCGCGGGAACAGGCGGAGGAAACATCCCCACCGTCGACACTACGAAGCCCCCCATCGCCCCTCCGCCGGGAACGCCCCTGAGCGATTCCCTGTTTCGTAGAGTGCAGATGGAAATTTTCACACCCATCTGCTCCGACTGCCATGTCGGTTCGTATGCTCCCAGTGGCCTCCAACTCTCGGCGGGGATATCCCATACCGTAATCGGCAAGGCCAGTGAAGGCAAGCCGGATATGGCCCTCGTCAAGCCGGGAAAACCGGATGAGAGCTATATAATCTGGAAAGTGGAAGGGCGCGCCGGTATTGTCGGCGAACGCATGCCCCGCGACATGCCGGTCTTGTCGGCCGCCAACATTCAACTCATGAAGGACTGGATCGCTTCGCTCAACGAAAATGCCACACCGGGTCCAGTTGTGGATACCACTTTCGTGCCCCCCGTGGACACTCTAGTGCCGGGATCCACCGAAGCGCTTTTCCAGGACGCGCGCAACATGGTCTTCGGACCCATATGCAGCCAATGCCATATCGGCAGAGATGCTCCCGAGGACCTTCGCCTCGATGGGGATTACCCTTTGCGGGCCATTGGGAGGCGCAGCGATGAGAAAAAGGACGTGCTGCTCATCAAAGCCGGCGATCCCGACAACAGCTACCTGGTATGGAAAATCGAGGGACGCCGGGGCTCCGGCGACCGGATGCCACTGGATATGCCTCCGCTGAAGCCGGAGCAGATTCTGGCGGTACGCAAATGGATTGAATCGCTCCAATGAAAAAGGATTATATGGCCTGGATGAAAATAAAAAGGATGGCCCTGTTCCTGTTGGCGGTCGGCATCCCGGCCGCGCATGGAGAACCGTTTCTGGCGGTGCAAACAGGGCTCAAATGCACCCAATGCCATGTCAACCGCACGGGGGGTGGCATGCGAAACGACTTCGGACTCACCTTCAGTGCAGAATCCGGTGAAAGTGACCGGGCGATCCGGTTCAAAGTGACCGACAGCCACCCTTGTCATAGCCGGTCACCATGGACCGGATTTCAACCGATTAGAAGTTACTCATTGCCGGTCACTTTGGGTACGGATTTTGG
>JBGTHM010000021.1:0-12997 GCA_041746255.1 Fibrobacteria bacterium
GGCGGTGCTATTGCCCCTGATTCTGGGAACGAGTACCCATACTTCCGCCGAATCCTGGTCCTTATCCCAGCGCTCCACGTGGTAGGGCAGCCAGGTCACCCCGTCCCCGTCCAGAAACCGGATGTCGTCGTAATCGTCCCGCACCGCGTCCACGATGGTGGAACCCGTGATACGCAACAGCAAGGGATAGTTGTAGACGTCGCCCGGGATATTGGCTCCCGTGGAGGTGGTATTGAACTGAAACACTTTACTGCTCACGAAATCCGCGGTGGTGATGGGGTTCGCAAAGAAGGTGGATCCTTCCTTCTGGTTCTCATAAGACAGCTTGATGAAATCCGGCGACAGCAACGCGGCGCCGGCCCCCACGCGCACCTCGCTGATAAGACCGTTCCACCAACGACCGGTACTCTCGGAATTCTCGCCGATGGTAACAACATTGGCCCCATCGCTGATGCTGCCTGTAGCCGCGACGCTTTTGTCCTCCGCCCCATCGATATACAGCTTCAAGTCGGAGCCGTCATAGGTCCCCACTACGTGATGCCAGTTGTCATCGTTGACATTGACTTCACCCGTCACGGTCGTATTGGTGGTCAAGCCCTCGCCGGTAAAGTTGATGAAATTGGTGGAGGCGGAGCGTTCCAGCTTCCAGGTGTCGCCCTTAGTCACCAGCGCTTGGGAAGCAATGTCAAAGGCATTCACCTTCACCCAAGCCCAGACTGAAAGGTTGGACGCAATATCGTAGTCGCTTTCATTGGAGACGGGTATTTTGTCCGCCGTGCCATTGAAGGACGCGGCCAAGGGCGTAGTCAACCCGGTGGTAGCGGCTTGATTCCGGAAATAGGTGCCGTCATTACCGGCGGCTCCCACATCAGTGGCCACATCCTCGAAGCCCTTCAAATGCCATACCGAGGTAAAATCGCTCCACAGCGAATCGGTGGAGGCCATAGGGCTGGAGCCGCAAGTCGAACAGCCGTAATACATGGTGATGTAATCCGTGGTGGAATTGGCATCCACCTGAGGTACCTTCACCCAAATTTTGCCGCGTTTATTGGCCTTGTCCCATTCGATGACCTCGTGATAGAGATACGTGCCGTCCGGGTCGACGAAGAGGATGTCTTTGCCGTCCGCCTGCGTGCCGGAAAAGGTGATGTCGGAGGCATCCAGGCGCACCAGGATGGGAATGTCGGTTACATTACCCGAAAGGCCCATGCCCACCGTGTTGAAGTTGAGCCGCACCGACGAGGAGAAATCGCCGCTGCGATAACCCACCGTTACCGCCTGTGAGCCGATTTTCTGGGTTTCATAAGACAACTTCACCCAATCGGCCGAACGCGGCTCCGAGGCGATGGTGATTGCATCCAGGCTCCCGTTCCAGAATTGGCTGCCCCAAGCCCGCCGGCCGATAGTCAGATTCCCCGTACCGGAAAAATCGGCAGTGGCCACATCGCCGGCAACCTTCACCCCGTTGTAATACAAAATGCGAGCGTTGGTGGAGGCATCGTAAGTACCGACCCAGTACTGCCAGTCCGTGCCGGTGTTGGCGGTTGGCGACTCCAAATCGTTACTGAAAAAAGCGAACCTGAAAAGATTCGTGCTCCGATATTCGAAATGCAGGCCCTGATTGGCAGCATTCGTGCCCTGGGATAAAATGGTGCGGTTTTGCCCGGTAACGGCTCGCTTGACCCAGGCTCCAATGGAGAAACTATTATTCGCCAAGGCCACCTCATTGGCCCCTCCCCCGGGAACGAGGATAGACTCATCGGAGCCGTTCAGCGTAACGCCTCTTCCAGCCACGGCCGTGACACTGTCTCCCACATCGATTTCCACACCCGTTCCATGACTGCCGTTGGGTGTGGCGTCGGCATACCCGTCGTCATCCGTATTTCCAGTCTCCCCCAAATGCCAAACAGCCTGATGCCCGTCCGCGGTAGCGAATACGCCCGCAGCGGAAGAGAGGCTGGATACTCCCGATCGTCCCCAGTACATCTGGAAATACTGGGAGTTGTTGTTCCCGTAAACCGTGTCCACTCGCACCCAGATAGCTGCTTTCTTGGCGGTCGTATCCCATAGTTCGAGTTCGAACGGCAAGAGGGTTCCGTCGCTTTTGGTGAAACGGATATCACTACCGTCGGATTGCGCCTGGGAGAAGTTGAAATTACCCGCGTGCAACCGCACCAGCAGGGGAAAACCCACGACATTGCTGGAGACATTGGCGCCCGTGGCGGTGGTATTGACGTACAACTTGGAGGAGTGGCTCCAGGTGGAAAGATCGACGTCACCGAATTGCCAATTGGTATTGCCGCCTCCATTGGTGGAGTTGGTGGCGGTACCGGTGGACACCGAGGCATTGGAATTCTGAATGGAGGCATAGTCGGCGGTTAGGGTTCCGCTGGCGGCGATGGTAAAGCCAGAGCCCGGATTCAGGTTAAGCAAGTTACCGGTTTGCCCGGTGAAACTGGCGTTGCCGGCGACGGTAAGCGTTCGCCCGCTCAGATTGATGAAGGTGGAACTGGCGCCGTTGGTGACGGTGAAATTGCCGCCGGAAGTGGTGGTGATATTGACCGAGTTGAAATCGAGCTCGCCCGCGCTGTTGCTGAAGCTGAGAGTGGAAAGAGTATTGGTGGAAAGCTGCAAGGTACCTGCCCCCGTATGGGTGATATGCGGGTGCCCGGCTCCGCTTTTGGGCGTCAACACCTGAGTGCCGCTAGAGGCGATAAAGGCCAAGGCGCCGGTCCCCGGAGTAATGGTCTGGTCGGTCACAAAGGTGGCATTGCCCGTATTCAGGCTCAGGGTCGAGGAGCCGAAATCGAAAGTGCCGGTATATCCGGTGAAATCCACACTTTTTGCCTCCAGGGCAGCGCTGAGAGTGGCATTATTGTCCGCACCGCCGCCACTCCCCGCGAAGGAAAGGTCTATGTCAGCCGCGTTTAGAGTTGTTCCGGCGCGGAAGTCGTCGAACACCGCTGTTCCGATTACGCCCTTGGAATGGGACGTATGGAAAAGCCCCACCACCGAATTGGCGGCTGTGGACGTGGGCGTTCTGGCTATGCCATCTCCGATCGCGGTCCAGCCGCTGGAAATGGAGGTCCGGTAATAGGCGGAGAATTCCGTACCGTTCTTCACCAGTCGCAGCCAAACCGGAGCCGTGATTCCGGCTGTCCTGGAATAGGTGTTCATGCCGGGAGTGCCATCATTATCATATTGAAAGGAGACGCCTTGCCCCGCCGAGACCAGCACCGCGGCATATCCGCCCTCCGAGGGGTCGGTGATATCGTCGGCAACTATGATACCGGCCTTGGACCAGGTATTGTTGTTGGTTAAGGAAACCACCTTCACGCTGATATCGAAACTGCCGGTCAAGTCGGAGCGGTGGATGGCCACGTATTCGTCATCAGCCTCATAAACATCAGTACCTCCCCCGTGCAAGGTGAGCTGATCGGCATTTTCGGTCAGGCTATAGGACGAACCGTCGTCACCATCCGCATCGCGGTAGGTCCAAACCGAGGTATTCAAGACATCGGAGGTGAAAAAATCGTCTTTGTCGGAAAGAGGTCGGGTGCCGGTGCCATCCGAATTGGAGGTCCAGTTATGAGCATTATTCACTTCTCCATTAGATAGCACGTCATTTTCATGCCAATAGTAGGTTCCCACCACCGCATCCCCGATAGAAAGGATGACATTCCCGCTGCCGGCGTTAATAGAGCAGGTATTGGCCACGGGGCAATTGGAGACGGTCAATCCGTTATCGGTCAGAGTGCCGGAGTAGGTCATGAGGGTATATTCTCCCGTGCCGAATCCCGCCCCTTCGGTGATACTGAGCGAGCCGTCGAGGGTGAGATTTCCCGTCACATTGATTCGATCGGTGGAAGTACCCACATCGTAATTCAAAATGGAGGTGCTGTTGAAAACGAAAGCTCCGGTGGCTAGCGTTCCCGCGCCGCCGTTACCCGGAGACACGATGCCGCCATTGCTTATGGTTACGCTGCCGCTGGCGGTACCCGTGCCGGCCAGAGTTGCCCCGCTGGCAACGGTCACCGCGCTGGTCGCGGAGGTGGAACCGGTTAAGAGCAAAGTGCCTGCCGTAACAGTAGTGGTTCCGACGTAAGTGTTGGCGGCGGAAAGCGTCCAGGTGCCACTTCCCTGCTTCTCGATTGAAACGGAATTGGTGGCTTCTCCTTCGCTAATTACTCCCGAGATCACGCCGTTTCCAGCGCCTTTGAGAATAAAAAGCCTGCCATTCGTAATGGTTTTTTGCAGGGTGCCGCTGATGGTGAGCGTACCCGATTCGGATTGAATATGGTAGGCTCCTCCCGTGCCCGTGATGCGAATATCTCCCGCCCAGGTGTTGTTTCCGCTTACATTATTCAAAAAGACCGCTGTCGTACCCCCATCACCGGGCTCCCAGCGGCCGTTGGTCTTGATGGTTTTATCGGTAACGGTGACTCCCCCGGAGAGTTGGATTTGATTCACGGCCCCTTGAATTCCCGAAAGGGTGATATCCTTGGCCCCGTTCCCCAAGCCGTTATTATGAGTGACCAAAATATATCCCCGGTCGCCCGCGCCGAAAATGACATCCCCGCTAAAGGTGTTGCTACCCGAGAGAGTGAGCGTTCCCGCACCTGCCTTGGTTAAGGTAGTGGCTCCACTGACTACGCCGCTGATGGTGCCATTGGCGGTGGTCGTGATGGTGGGAGTGGTGCCGGTCAGTCCCAGTTCGAGATTGGAGAGGGTGTAGGCGGTGGTAAATGTGACTTTGTTCAGGGTGAGCTTCCAACCGTTGAAGGCGATGGTGCCTGAATACGAGTTCTGAAAAATCAAACCGTCTACTGTGCGGTTTCTATCCACGTTCGCACCATCATTGGTGACGGACGCGTCGAAAATCGCATTATCGCTCGCTCCCGGTTCAACGTCCCCGCTCCAGTTGCCGCTGAGGTTCCACTCATTGCCGGTGCCGGTATTGTCCCAAGTGCGATCGGCAGCCCAAAGTGAAGAACCATGGGATGAGAAAATTACGCTGGACAGAAAAACAACGTAACCCAACCCAAGGCGAGGTATAAAAAAACTATTTAGTAACTGCTGCGGAATGATTCATTCGACCCCAAAAGCGGGATCTTTCCTCTTTTAAAAAATACGGTGGCCCATCCACCACAGGCCATTATACCATACCGGCAGCGAAATTGCGGTTTTTGAAACCTATTTGGTGCGGATGGGAATCGCGTGACGGCGAAAAGCGATTAGGCCGTTATTCTCGGGGTGGTCCGCGCCGCCGGGTCATTTCCCCCAACAGACCGGCCAGCCCCGGATAGTTGGGGGCTTGCGTGGCCAATTGGTAAACCAAGGGTTCCACCTCGTCCCATTGGCCAAGTGTGGAGTGCAGCCAGGCCAGCGCGTAGAGAAGATCGGGTTCACCTCCAGAAACTCCAACGGCATTCCTTAAAGCCTGCACAGCGCCCTCGTTGGCGCCGAGCTTTTGCAGCACCAAGCCAAGGTTATAGTGAACCCGTGCATTTCCAGGCATTCTCTGTGAAGCCTGTCCCAGATAAATGGCTGCCGAATCCAGCCTTCCTTTACTCGCCAACAGCAGCCCCAGGGAATAATAGGCCTCCGGATATTCAGGAAGGAGACGAATCGATTCCCGGAAATGGTGTTCCGCTTCGGCGGATCGGCCAAGGCGCTCCTGCAGATGGGCCAGATTAATGCGGGCGGGAGTAAAACGGTTGTCCAATTCCAGCGCCGACGTATATGCGAGCACCGCGCTGTCGGGTTGACCCAACTTTTCGTGGTATTGACCCAGATTAAAACGACCGCCGGGAAAGTAGGCATTCGCATCCAAGGAAATCCGATGTTCCTTCAAGGCCTCCGCATAATCCGGGCGGGCCGAGTCGGGCAACAAAGGCGAGGCTGTCATCAGGGCGCTGGCGGCCGCGACTCGCACGGAACGTAGACTGTCGCCCAGGAGTGGAGCCAGGGCGGCGATACGTTCAGATTCAGGAAAATTCTGTAGGCCCGCGGCGGCGGTTTGCCGAACCAAGGGCTCGGGATCCCGAGTCCCCTGCAACAAGGATTTGCGGGCCAATTCGCCCATATAATTGGTGAGTTCATGCAAAGCCGAGGCCCGGGCTATGGCCGGATGTCCGGCATTCTCGGCCAATCGTGCCAGCGCCGAATCGGCTCCCGGCCCCCCGGCACGGCCCTTTGCCAACAGATCGGAAAAATGCGGCTTACGGTGGGGCCCATGCCATTTTATCACCCATTCCGCCGCCCACGAATCGGGTTTATCCGTATGGCATTGGGTGCAGGCATTGGGAGTTCCGAATTGCACGCTGAGATCGGGACGCGGCACACGGAAACTATGGTCGCGACGCAAGTCCACTTCCATGTAATATTTCGAAGGCATGTGGCAGTCGATACATTGGCTGCCTTGGGCTCCAACCGGGTGGCGAAAGTGCGCCTCCACATTGAAACGGGCGGGTTCATGGCATTGCAGACAGAGCGCGTTACCCGGGGCCCGCAGCTTGAGGCTATGCGGCTCATGGCAATCGGTGCACCGCACCCCTTCGTGGTACATTTTGCTTTGCAAGAAAGAACCGTACTCGAATACTTCGTCGTTAATCTGCCCGTCCGCGTGATACAAATTATCGCGCAACAGCTCCGGAGAGTACTCATCCAGAAATTGCTTGAGATGGCCGAAATCAACCTGCAAGGCGGACCGCCGGGTATGACAACGCGCGCAGGCCATGATTTCCGCCTTCGCCCCGGCATGGGTCGAATCGTTCATATGATTGGCGACCAACCCATAACTGTTTTTGGGTCCGTGACCGGAAATCCAACGGGACAGCGCGGATTTTTCGGCCCAATCCACATGCTGGGATCCGGGACCGTGACAAGCCTCGCAGCTTACATTGATCTCATGGAAGGTGGTGTTGAAAATATTTTTCTCCGCGTCGTATCCGCGCTTGAATCCGGTGGTATGGCATTCCGCGCACATGCCGTTCCAGTTCTGACCGTCCCGCGTCCAATGCAACCAGTCGTCCGGAGCGATTTTCGTATTGGGATAGAGGTGGAACCATTCCCGCTTCTCGGTATCCCAGGCCGTGCTCAGCGCTTGCAAACGGCCTCCGGGAAATTCCACCAGGTATTGTTGTAGCGGTTTCACCCCGAAGGTATACTTGACCTCGAATTCCTCGGGCGTTCCGTCCGTGCCCTGGGTCTCCACGAGAAATTTTCCGTCCCGTCGATAAAAGCGCGATACCATGCCGTGATGGGAAAGGCTGTCGTCATCAAAGTTTCCCAATACGGTGGATTCGTTCGCATGGTCCATGGCGCGCTCGTGATGCGACCCCATAAATGCCTGCGCCTGCTCTTCATGGCATTGCACGCAACTTTCCCGGCCCACGAAATCGGGAAGCCTGCCGTCGATGCGCAAGGGAGACCATCTGGCGCCGGAAGCGGAGGAGAAAGCGGCATTTTCAGTGACGGTATTGCGTTTTTGTACCCACCAAACGCCCGCTCCGACGCAAACGATAAGGAATACAACACCTAAGAGGCCCAATAGGACCGGATTTTTACGCAAGACCTTTACCTCCAAGTAACCCAAAAGTACAAAGCCTTCCGCTGTTTTACCGGCTTAGAAGTCAGATGAAGTCCGATGGATCCGGGTCCAGGTTACGCATCTCGAAAATCAGCGATTGGTCGGGATCCACCCGGAATTCCAACCAGTCACCCTTCTGGTCCGATGCGCTTGGTATTATCGGCGGTGGCTCCTGGGTATAAATCCCTCGATACGCTTCCACAACCCCTTTTAGAGCTGCCTCCGCCTCGAATTGGGACAGAATTTTCCCCTCCGCATCCCCCAGAAATTGTTCAGGCTCCTGCACGGGAAGGATTTCACCGCACAACCGCCGCATGACGCGCAGGATATAATTGGCTTCACCCCCGGATTTCCGCAAACGCGCTTTTTCCAGCTCCACAAGGGAGAACTTTTCGCTACGGCAACCGATGATGATTCGGGATTCTCCCTCCCGGCTCACGGCCATACCGGGCAAAAGCCGCTCCGATTTCCGATCGCGCAATACGCGAAACCCACGGCTGCGGTAACTCGCCTCGAAATGCCGCAGGGCCAGAGTAGCCCCTTCCAGAGACAAGGAACGGCCAAACCACCCCTCCAACCAGGTATTCGGATCGGCAATGTCCAACGATTGCCCTTCCGCCAATTGCATCGCCTCCAGGAAATAAAACTCTTCGAATTGCCGCTCCATGCGAATCCCCATCAACCTATCCTAAATCTTCCAAAACCGGCCCAAATCTACTATTACCCACTGCATTTTTTAGTAATTTTTCCACCGATTCCGGCTTATCGGTCCCCCAGAATAATCCGCATACGGATGCCCCTTCGAACCGAGTTTCGCCCCCGGGAATGGATAGCATGATAGCCCCAGCGACAGCAACCGAATACGAAGTCCACCTGGAGATTTTCGAAGGGCCTCTCGATCTCCTGCTTTATCTCGTCCAAAAAGAGGAGCTCAATCCCCGCGAAATTTCCATCGCCACCATTACCGACCAGTATCTTCGCTATCTCGACACCATCGGAACCGACAATTTAACCCATGCAGGGGAATTTTTGGTCATGGCATCTCGGCTCATCCGGCTTAAAACCCGCGAATTGCTGCCGGCGGAGCAAAAAGACGAGCTGGAAGAAATGGAATATGAGTTGGACCGGCAAATGCTTATCCAACAAATGCTCGAATATCAGAAGTTCAAAGAAGCCGCCCGCACGTTGCGGGGATTCGAGGCCGGCAATTTCGGGGCCCTACCCCGGGGTATTCCCGATCAACCCGGACGGGATAAAAAGCCGTCCACTCCCTTCGAATTCGAGGAATCGGAAGCGGGCATTTATGATTTGCTGGCCGCATTCCGGCGCGTGGTGCTCTCGCGGCAGCGCATCCCCGTGCACGAAGTGGAAATCGACGACGTCACCATCGAAGACAAAATGCAGGAAGTGGAAACCCTTATCCATGAGATGCGCCGCTTTCTCGTGGACGACATGTTCGAAAAAGACAACCGGTCCATCGTGCAGGCGGTAACCGTCATGGCCCTGTTGGAATTGGCGAAGCTGGACCGGATTCTGGTACGGCAAAGCCATGCTTTCGGCCCGCTTTGGGTTTATCCCAAGGCCCAAGCCAAGGATTTCGCAGCTGAGCTGCACGAATTCGAACATGAGTTCGAAGAATTGGAATTGAAAGACGGCCTGGTCGAAATCATCAAGGAAATGGTCAAGGAACGTAGCGTCAAAAATACCTTGGAGTCGATGTTGATCGAAGCCGAAAATGAGTTGAAAAATCCCGGCCAGGCTGCCGGAGCGAATTCGGAAACGCCTATGGAAACGAATGAGGACCTCCCCCCCGTATGAACGAAGCATCCAGCGAACAGAACGAACTTGAAATCCAGGCTACCCTTGCAGGCGCCCAAAATCCTTCGCCACCGCAAGAAGAAGTGGAAGCGGAGGAAAGCCCCGACGATCTGGGCGGCTGGAAGCCCGACCCGGAGAAGTTGCTGATGTCCCTGCTATTCGCCACCAACGATTATCTATCCGGGCGCGAGCTGCGCGAACTCATGGGCGAAGAATGGGATATGGCCCGGCTGCGCCAGCTCATCAAAGGCATTCGTAAAAAAATGGACGACGACGAAATGCCTTTCGAAATCGTCGAAGTCGACGGTACGTTCCGGTTCCGCACGCGCCCGCAATACTATCCCTGGGTACGCAAGCTTTTCAAAACCTCCAGCAATCCTCGCCGGCTGTCGCAAGCCAGCCTGGAAACCCTGGCCATCATCGCGTACAAGCAGCCCATCACCAAGGCCGAGATCGAAGCCATACGCGGCGTGAACGTGGACGGTTGCATGAAAAGCCTGCTCGACAAGAAGCTGGTCGATATCAAGGGCAGGGCCGAATCGGCCGGAGGCTCTTTCACCTATGCCACCACGCGCGATTTCATGCGCTATTTCGGAATCAGTAAGGTGCCGGAAGATCTACCCCGTCTTTCCGACTTCGAGGAAATCGTCAACTCGCAGGCCCTGATTCCCCAAATCGGACAGGACGGCAATCCCCGGGAAATGGAGCAACCCGAGGAAAATTACTGATGTCGACGCCCATGATGAAACAGTATGAGGAGATCAAGGCCAAGCATCCCGGCTCCCTGCTGCTTTATCGCATGGGTGATTTTTATGAGCTCTTCAACGAAGACGCCATAACCGCTTCCAAAATTCTCGGACTCACCCTGACCGCGCGCAACCATGGCGGCGACGGCGGCACTCCCCTGGCGGGCTTTCCCCACCACGCCATCGAACGCTACATGCCCAAACTCATCGGAGCGGGTTTGAAAGTCGCCATTTGCGAACAGGTGGAAGATCCCGCCACGGCCAAGGGCGTGGTCAAGCGCGAAGTCGTCGAAGTCGTGACACGTGGAACGGCTCTGAATGAAAATTACCTGGAATCCAAAACCAACAATTATCTGGCGGCGGTTTATCCCGGCGAGGATTTGCTGGGATTGGCCTATCTCGATCTCAGCACCGGCGAATTCACCGCCCTCGAAGGCGGGCCCGCCGAGGCCGCCAATGAATTGGGCCGCATCAACGTCCAGGAAGTCGTGGTGCCCGAGTTCGTGGAACTACCGGGTTTTCTGGCCGAGATGGGCGACCGGGAAAAATTATTGATAACCCCGGTTCCCAAAGGTTTTTTCCATGAATCCGAAGGCGCGGCCCTATTGCAGCGGCAATTCAAAGTGCATAGCCTGGAAGCCTTCGGCGCGGGGCATCTTACCGTAGGCATCCGCGCCGCCGCGGCGGCTTTGGCCTATGTGCGCGAAAACAAAAAGACGGAACTCGGTCATCTGGTCAAATTACGCGTGCAACGATTCGATTCGCATATGGCGCTCGATTCCGCCACCATCCGTAACTTGGAGCTGGTGCGCCCTTTGCATGCCGACGACGAAACCGGCACGCTCTTCCATTTACTGGACCGCACTGTAACGGCCATGGGCGGCCGCAAGCTGAAATATTGGCTCACCCACCCCCTGCTCAACCGCGGGGAAATCCTGGAGCGTCAAAGCGCGGTGGCCGAGTTGACGGAGAACCCGGTTCTGCTCGACATCCTTCGCAAACACCTACGCGAAATCAACGACATCGAACGCATCATGGCCAAAACCGGATCGGGCCGGGCGCATGCGCGCGACTTGGTCGGCCTGGGCTCTTCCCTCCTGGCCGCCGCAGATGTAGGCGATGCCCTGCACGAAACGCGTTCCCCACTTTTCACGGTAGCGCGCGACAGTCTGTGCGCTTTACGTTCCAAAGGTCAGGAATTACTCGCCCGCCTGACGGAAAGACCACCGCTCACCGTGCGAGAAGGCAATATGATTCGGGCCAGGGTCTATCCCGAGCTGGACGAATTGGTGAACGGCATTCGCGACGGCCGCGAATGGATGAATTCACTGCAAGTGCGCGAACGCGAAGCCACCGGCATTACCACCTTGAAGGTGGGATTCAACAAAGTTTTTGGCTATTACATCGAGGTGACCAAAGCCCAGGAGAGCAAAGTACCCACGCATTATCTCCGCAAACAATCGCTGGTGAACGGGGAGCGTTACATCACCGCCGAAATGAAGGAATGGGAAAGCCGCATTCTCAACGCCGAAGGCGAAATCAACGCGCTGGAATACCGTATTTTCTGTTCCATCCGTGACGAAGTGAACACGGATATGGCCTTGTATCTCGAAACCGCGGGCCTGCTGGGAGCCATAGACTCGCTGGCCTGTTTGGCGGCCGCCGCCCGCGAGTTGAATTTCACCGCCCCGGAAATAACCGAAGAACCGCTCCTGCATATTGACGAAGGCCGCCATCCCGTGGTGGAAGCCATTACCGAAGAGGGGCAATACATCCCCAACGATTTGCGCCTCAATCTGCGCGACCGGCAAATACTGCTTATCACCGGCCCCAATATGGCGGGTAAATCCACCTACTTGCGCCAAGTGGGCCTTATCACCTTGCTGGCCCAGGTGGGTTCTTTCGTTCCCGCCGCTTTCGCGCGCATCGGATTGGTCGACCGTATTTTTACCCGGGTGGGCGCGGCGGACCGGCTTTCCAAAGGCCAGAGCACCTTCATGGTGGAAATGTTGGAAACCGCGAATATCCTCAACTACGCCACCCCGCGCAGCCTCGTCCTGCTGGATGAAATCGGCCGGGGCACCAGCACTTATGACGGCCTATCGCTGGCCTGGGCCATCGCGGAAACCCTGCACGAAAATCCCGCCATCGCCGCACGCACGCTTTTCGCCACCCATTACCACGAGCTGACGGAACTGGCCGGCCGCTTCCCCCGCATCCGTAATGTGCAAGTTACCGTAAAGGAAACCGAGAGCGAGGTCATCTTTTTACGCAAAGTAGTGGAGGGCGGTTGCGATTCCAGTTATGGCATTCAAGTCGCCGCTATGGCCGGGGTTCCCCAAAGCGTAATTGACCGAGCCTGGGAAATTCTGGGAGGATTGGAAAAAGATCAAAAGGAAATCCCCATCGCACCCACCCGCTCCGGTGAAACCGTTCAAGAAGCCATCTCCCCATTAAGTAAAACCCGTAACGATAACGAAAAGGTTAAGTCGCCTGGATCCCCGTCCACCCGTCTACAAGTCGACCTATTCGGAAACGGAGTAACGTCACCGGAAGACATCGCCAACCGAAAAATTTGCGAAGAATTACGCGGACTGAACCTGAACGGCCTCACCCCCTTGGATGTAGTCCAACGCATCGCCCAAATACAAAACCGACTTTCACGCGAACAAACCTCATCATAGCTACAAAATAAGCCCTACGATATGAGCCACCACCAAGCGAAGGGCCGGAGGCCCGGGCGCGGGAGATTTTGCAGGCGTCAGCGGAGCCCCCGCTTTGCGTAGGCTGCCGGCGCCTGTCTGAGTCCGCGCAGCGGGCGAGTTGCGACGGCAACCGCATC
>JBGTHM010000022.1:0-11595 GCA_041746255.1 Fibrobacteria bacterium
GGTCAGGCGGGTAGGTGAGTGATGACTGCTGCCCTTGACATTGAAGGCGACATGGCCGTCTGGACCAATCCCTCCCAGAAAGAAACCGATGCCGCCCAGGGAGCGTATCTTCCGTTCATATTGCTCGCATACTCTGTCGAAATATTCGATGACTTCCTTTTGCATCGCCTCGATGGAATTAGAGGGCTGCCTCTCCCGAAGATTAAGACTGGCGAAACTTCCGCCGTGGAATAGGGCCTCCAAATTTGGAACTCGGGTCAGGGAATGATTCCTAGATGCGTCCATGTGGAAGGTGTCGAGCAGCAGGGCGCGATCCGGATCGAAACCGAAGCCTTCCAGGTAATATTTCTTCACGTAATATCGGAAGGACCGTTCGTGAGTGGGATCCATGGGAAAGAATTCGTCGAGCTGCACGAAGTGGGCTTTGCGGCAGGACGGCTTGGGTTTCGCGTCCAAGCCGATGGTTTTGAGCAACCCGCTCTTCGCCTCCTCTTCCCAGTTTTTGAGGTAATACTGTATCCATTTGATGAAATATTCGGGCGTGCGGCCGGTGGGAAGCGCTGCCAGTCCCTCGGGATTATCCTGCATCCACTCCAGGAAGCGGAGGGCGGTGAGTTGGCCGAGTACGACATAATTAGCCACGGTAACCACGGGAATACGCTCCTCGCGCTGGTCCAGAAAAGGCAGCGGCGCCATCCGCAGAAAATGGCGCTCGACGAGGGAGGCGGTGGAGGGAACAGGGTCCTGCATGGAGGCGGCTTCCTTGTGTAAGAATTGAAGTGTTGGTTTTTTCAAGTTTTAATTACCGATAGAGCGAATCACACCGAAAAGGATCCTTTTTGTTTGGACGGAAGGAGGCGCCCCCGTTTTGGGGTCCCGTCCGAATCGAAAGGTGGCTTTAAGGATGTAGGCACCTGTACCGGCAAGTGTCCCTCGATCATCCTTTCCGGTCCAGACAAAACGAATAATATACGGATTACCGGGTTCCACGCTTCTTTCGAGAAAAGCCAAGTCGCTCTCCTCTACTTTTCCGGAAACTTTGGAGAGAAAAGCACCCAGATTGGAAAAGACACTGAATTCGTATTCCCCTGCCATGGGAATTGTGGTATGGACCACCGGTCCCACCCAGGTGGGTTCGCGTCCCGGGTCGCATTGGCCGCATTTACCGTTGAGGTTTCCAGGTAGGGGCGTGCCGTCACTTCCGATGGGAATGAACAGACTCGGCATGCTGCCGGGATTGCCGCTACTAATCGCATTATCCCGACTTCCATTTGGAAAGGTGACAAACAGGGTCACGGGTCTGGCCGGGGGAATTACGCCTTCCAAATTTTGGAATTTCTTTATGCTCGGGGCGCGTGAGGAATTGTCCCGAGTTTCACCGTTCGTATTGATGGCCACGGAATCCCCGACAATTGGTACATAACCCGAGGTCGCGTCGTAAAAGAAAATGTATTGCCGTTCGCCTCCCGGCGCCACGGAGGATAGGCGCACCTCCACAGGCGGCAATTCCACGCCTTCTTGTTTGAAAACCAAAGGCGCTTGCGGCCCGGAAGCGATTAGGACCGGTTCGGAATAGGTGACCTCCACCAGCTTGGAAGCTGGGGGACCATCGGTTTCTTTGATTTCCGCTGTGAGGATGACCGGAGCCACGGAATCGTCCACGGGAAAATAGCCGTTACCTATGGGTACGTCGTCCTGGCGGAAGGATTGTCCCGAGGTTTCGCGGTTGGAGACGGAGGTGACTCCGTAGGGAAAGGGATCCGCAAAGGCGACCCCGAGGCGGGATTGGGTTCCCGACGCGAAGGTGATTCCGCCGCCCCTTTTAAGCACGGAGCGGTCATGGGTCTGCCCGGCGGCATCGACGATTTTGAAGGCCAGGCTGTCGGGAATGACGCCGATGTTTTCGGCGAAAACGATGACGGCTTTTTCGATACGGCCGTCGCCATCCTCGTCTAGGTACCAGGCCCGGTCGATATTGGCGGGAACAACCACCTGGGTAAAGGTCGCCGTAAGATACTCGCTATTGCGCCAATTCGGTTTGCTGGCGATGGCCTTGAGGGTTGTACTTTCGGCAAGGGTGACGGGACCGGTGTAGCGTTTGGTGGCGCCTCCTTCCGACGTACCGGGAAGGCTGCCGTCGGTGGTATAGAAGAGGGTCGCGCCATCGGTGGCCACGGCCAGGGTCACCTGTACGGAACGGCCGAATTCACCGCCGTTGGGATTGGCCGTGGGGGTGGGGATTTGGGGCGGCGGAGGTTCGTTGATGACCTTTACTTCCTGGATGGTGGCGTTGCCGCAGGAGTCGGTGACACGGAACCATAGTCTCTGGTTATCCGGGAGGGTTTGGGGAATGATAAAGTTCGGGGTGGTGGGGCTCCATTGCCGCCACTGGGTATCGAGGGTGTAGGCGAATTCCTTGATGCCCTTATTATCCGAGAATGTGCCGCGCAATTGCTCCCCTTTTCGGAAGGCGGTGTCGGCGAAGGTCATTTTGGGCCATTCGACGTCCTGGGTGGTTCGGGTGCAAGGGATCTGCGAGTGATTGTGCACCCAAATGGAGTAGTCGGAGCTGTAGGTGTCCGAAGGGGTGGGGCGATCGTTGTGCTTGTTCACGAAGCCGCCCAAGTGCTGTCGGGCCACCCGCAGCAAGGTGAGGAAGTCGTAACGGTAGCTGATTTCGCTCGCCGTTCGGCCCGGGGCCTTGCCCTGCAAGGCATTGAAAGCGCAGCCCAAGTCGTTCCACAGGCTCTGGCGGGAGGCGGCGTTGATGCTGAAGTGCCAAAGTAATCCACCCTGACCTTGGGTGGTGACCGTGCCGCCCTGGCCAAAAAACAGTTCCCTCACCTGGACTAGGGTGATGCCCGCGTCGTAGATGGGCAAGGTGCCGCCGCAAGCGGCCGACTGGGTGTTGGCGGTAACCAGGCGGTTCAGGGTTGAGAACACGCGCGTGATATAGTTGTGGGTGTTATGGTCGGGTCCGCCCACGTCCCAGGGAAACCGCTTCATACGGGAAGTGATATCGGCTGCCCCCAAGATGGCCGGGTCGGTGGTGGGCAGAACGTGGGTGGCGTAGTTGGTGGCGCCGGTTCCGGCGTCTATCTGGTTGGGCCCTATATGGTAGCCTCCCAGCATGAGCTTGAGCCCGGCGGCCTTGTCGGTTGCCTCCTCGAGGAACTGGCGAAAGCACAGATTCTGGGCGGCCTTAAGACCGTCGAAAAGCCACCAGAGGTTCATCGACGCCAAAAAGGCGGAGTTGAGCTGCTGGGGGGAGTTGGCGGCGGTCGGGCCCGTGCCTCCGGTTGAGACCAGGCGGTTCATGTTAGGGATACCCGCGAAGTACTTGGGGTAGTCCTTCATGAGGCGTCCCACGGCAGTCTGGTAGGTGACGGTGAAGGAACCATAGGGGTTGGTGTCGATTCCGGTATTGGCGGGCGAGCGGTAGAGGGTTGTGCCGGTGGCATCTACCAGTCCCGCTCCGGATGTGGAGGCGCCCATGGCCATAAGAAACTGCATATCGACGTAGAGGTACTCCTGCAGGGCGGCCATGGCCATCATGTAGAACTGTCCGCCGCCCATGGAGCCGGCGGGATCGAAGCGGACGGTCTGTCCGCCCATAGCGTAGGTGCCCGAAGGGAGGGCGACCTGGATTTGCGATTGGCCGGCGTAGGAGTCTATGAATCCGCCGTATCCATCCCCTCGGTTGACGCCCAAGGCGTCCTGGAGACAGATGGCGGGGTTATAGAATGGACCGATGGTGTTAATGGCGGCGCATTGCATGGCCTCGGGCTCCTGGGGAGGGGAGGGCTCGTTGCAGGCGCCGATTTTGGCTTCAAGCTGACGATTGAAAGGCACGCCAATCTGTCCGGAGCATCCGGCGAAGTTGACGGCGGGGCTTTGGTTGGGGGGAATGAACCACCCGCCGCCGCCTTGCTGGGCGAACTGGCCGCGGACGTTGCCGGTGCCGATGGACATGCCGAATCCGCGCATATCCCACGGATCGGGGGTGTTGTTTCGATAGTCTATGGTAAGGGCGTCAAATGGATTGGCGCAAGTGCTCACGTTCATCGCCACTTCGCCGTGAACGACAGAATGCCACAAACAGAGGGCCAGGACTCCGGATTTTTTCATAATACCCTCGATCAAAGTTTTATCGTATTCACAGAAGTAAAACTATGGTCGAGTAGAGCAGATGTCTATTCAACGAAAGTTGAAAGTGATGAAATCCAGTTCATCGCTCAAACTGGTTTGTTATCAATAGGGGATTTCGACGAGGTCGGGCTGATGCTGCTGAGATGTTGATTTAGAATGCCGGCTATTTCTTGGGCCATGCCGGTGAGCAATACAGGCTGCCCCCCAAACAATCAAAAACGCGGGGAATCCAATACTTTACCGGATTTTTCACGAAGCTGCATTTATATTTCGTTGATGCTATTTTTTGGTATTTTATCCGCATCTTTTAGTATTTTTTTGCTATTTCGGCGTTAATTTTCCTACCTTCAAAACTATCAGTCGGGTTAGAGTCGCCTGTTTTATGCCGCAAAGGAGCATGCAATGTTTTCAATTAATTGGTCAGACACCCACAGAATAAAGCTCGATCAACCAAATAGCACAATAAAACCATTCGCTCATTTTACTATGCTATTTTTGCTATTCGGGCCCGCGATAATTTTTGGCGCTAACTATTACATTGATCCCGCTGGTAACGACAAAAACAACGGCCTAAGCCCGTCCGCGGCCTGGAAGACCCTCGCCAAATTAAATTCAGTCGAATTTCAAAAGAGTGACAGCATATTGTTTGCCGCCGGTGGAATTTGGACCGGGCAACTAAAACCAAAGGGTTCGGGCGTTAAGGGCAGGCCAATTGTAGTTGATACATATGGCTCCGGAAATCTGCCCATAATTAATGGCAATGGGTTGCTGGGTGAGGCCGTTATATACCTGTATAGGCTTTCCTATTGGGAAATTAATAACCTGGAAATAACCAACAAAGCATCCTCCGGAGGGGATCGGCGCGGTATACAAGTGGTGGGGCCATACACTCATGTACACCTGAAAGGTCTCAAAATCCACGATGTCAAAGGCATTGTTGGCCAGTCATACGAAGCTAAAGGTACGGGAGCGATAGCCTTTACTGGAAGCGGCAATGATATTTTAGTCGACAATTGCACCATTTATAGTATTGATAATACGGGCATCTACACTGCCGGCAGTAAGTTCCAAAACGTACGATTTTCCAACAATACAATCAGTGATATCGCCAAAAATGCAATCATCTTAAGGCGTTGCGATTCAACCTGTGTGGTAGAACGGAATATAGTATTCAACACAGCACTCCGTGCCGGTACAGGAAACATGATTTTTTCGGCAGGGTGCGATGGCTCTATTTTTCAGTTTAATGAAGGCTACCTAAATAAAGCGACAGGCAATTATGATGGCAGCCTATATGATTTAGATATCGACGGAGGTTCCAACACAAAGTGGCAGTACAGTTACAGCCACGATAATAACTATGGATTCATGTGGTTTCCATCTGAAGCCACTGATACCGGGGTAGTTGTGAGGTACAATGTAAGTCAGAATGACAAAAAACGAATTTTAGCTTTTGCCAGGCACCTGGGATCCGCCACATTCTATAACAACGTATTCTATATCGGTCCCAATGTAAATCCCGATATAATTTGGCAGTCTTCCAACTACACGCAAAATACAAATTTTTACAATAATATTATTTACAATTTGAGTTCGGGAGCTTCCTATAAATTTTCACCGACATCAAAAAACACTTTTGAGTACAACGTCTTTTATGGCAAACACCCGAGCAATGAGCCAAAAGATCCTTTTAAATTAACATCCGATCCGCAATTTGTTAATCCAGGATCAGGTAAAAATGGGATTAATACATTGGGTGGCTATGCGCTAAAAAAAACGTCTCCTGCCATTAATTCGGGCAAGGTGATAAAAAACCACGGCGGAAGAGATTTTTTTGGAAATCCATTATACAACGGAAAACCCGATCGCGGTATATTCGAGTTTCCCAAAGATACGGTGGCAACCGCTCCAATAGATACGGTGCCAACGGCTATTACTTCGAACCATGAATACAATTCAAAGTCTCTGCGAGGAATAAATAACTCGAGATACCTTAAATGGTTACAACAGGGCGCGGACATTCCGACTAACCAACCTGTTCGGCTTTATGACGGAAGAGGTATTTATCGTGGCACGATTGAAAGAAATTCCTCGAACATAATCCGGCTAAATGGACATTCGGCAAACTCCGGGTTTTTATATTCAGAGCCTTTTCCCGAAAAAGCAAGTGCAAAGAAATGAAATGAGTGATGCTTTTTATTTCATTCGGGATGTGGGGGCGAAGGAATTCCAATCCTGGCATTTACCATACCCTGCTAAAATTATTTTCTATTGGAATTGCTCTAGCCGGTGTCTTAAATTTTTCCGGCTGCAGAGAAGAAGTAATTAGCCCGATTGTAATTATCAATGGCGAACCCGTCCATGCCGCTGAGTTTGATTTTTATGCTGCAAGCCATAGGGGTGAGATCTACCAATATTTTTCCCAGCGGTACCAATCGTTGGATAGGTCAAATATTTGGGACCGGAGATTCGGTGAGGAATCCCCCTTAGATATGCTCAAGTCCAGGACTATAGACCATATCGTAAGAGACAAGACGGTGCTAAAATGGGCCCAAGAAGCAGGGCTCATAAAAGACATTTCCCACCAGGCCTTTCTTGATGAATTATTAGAAGTAAATGATCAAAGAAAAATGGCCGTAGACTCCGGACAAATAATTTACGGACCTATTCAATGGAATCCATTTAATTTTTACCAGGTACGACAAAGCAAAGTTGAACTAAAACTCAAAAATATTTTGGAATCCGATTCCTCATTATATTCCAGTTCAAGAATCAGAGAAGTTTACGAATTTCATAAAAATACGGTATTTTCCAATGACTCCTTGCGATTTATAAAAATCTTTGCAGTGGGAAATAAAATACCTGTAGTCAGAGAAAGGTTAAAGAAATTGTTTTTTTCGATTAAAAAATGTTTTGACACGTCTCAAAAAATAGCCTGTATTCCTGAAATCAAAAACAATGCGAAAACCTATAGATTAGATACGACGTACTTCAATTTAGGATTGCAGATTCATGATGGTGACAACGAAACAAGATTTAATCTTACTGACGATCTTAGGTCCCTGAAGCCCGGAGAATCTGGAGAAGTCATTGAATCTTTGGATTCTATTTTGCTTTTTTTATGCCTGAATTCCATCAAAGGATTTCAGCCCCTTTCGGAGACCGAAATACCCATTCGCCAAATAATCCTTGATACCGAATTCCAAAAAGTGATTGGGGACCGAATAAAAAAATCAGTGGTTAAGTTAAATTGATGATCTATAAAGAACAGGAAAGTCCTCATGCCCGCGCTCAAAATTCGAGATAAAGCCGACTGTCAATTTGATGAAATTTCGCTCGGTGAAGTGATGCTGCGCCTGGATCCGGGCGATTCGCGCATCCGCACCGCCCGTGAATTCAAGGCGTGGGAGGGCGGCGGAGAATACAATGTGGCCCGCGGCCTACGCAAATGTTTCGGAATGCGCACCACGTTGGTCACGGCTTTGGCCGAAAACGATGTGGGCCGTTTGCTGGAGGACTTCATCCTGCAGGGTGGCGTCGACACCACCTTCATCCGCTGGATGCCTTATGACGGTCTGGGCCGCAGCGTTCGTAACGGCATTAACTTCACCGAACGAGGCTATGGCGTACGCGGCGCCATTGGTGTATCGGACAGGGGTCACACCGCTGCTTCGCAACTCAAAAAAGGCGATATCGACTGGGAAGGTATCTTCTCGCGCGGGGTACGCTGGTTCCACACGGGCGGGATTTATGCCGCGCTCTCCGAAACCACTCCGGAAGTCATCGAGGAGGCGATGAGGGCGGCCAAAAAATATGGCACCATCATCTCCTACGATCTCAACTACCGCCCCAGCCTCTGGGAGAATTTCGGCGGCCTGGAACAGGCCCGCAAGGTGAACCGAACCCTGGCGCAATACGTCGACGTGATGATGGGGATCGGAAACGAAGGGGATTTCATTCCCTCGATGGACACTGAAGTCAAGGGTGTCAAGGAAAACTCCTCTCTGCTCGACATCGCCAATTTCAAGCGCATGGTCGAGAGCTTCACCAAGGACTTTCCCAATTTCAAGATCATAGCCACCACCTTGCGCGGCGTTAAATCGGCCAGCAACAACGACTGGGGCGCCATCGCTTGGGCCGATGGCAAATTCCACATGTCCACCCATCGCGAGGCCCTGGAAATCTACGACCGCGTGGGAGGCGGCGACAACTTCGCCTCTGGCCTTATCTATGGATTGATGGAAAAAGGCGACCTTCTACAGGCACTCGAATACGGCGCCGCTCATGGCGCGCTGGCCATGACCACTCCGGGCGACACCTCCATGTCCTCGCTGGCCGAAGTGGAGAAACTCGCCAAGGGCGGAAGCGCCCGCGTGCAACGATAAGATTTCAAAACACAGAGCTATTGCGCAAAAGTCTTTTTCGCTTATATTAAACCATTGAGGGCGGCGCTTCAAAACCCTTAATTGATATTTCCGCTAAATTCATAAACTGAATACCAAGGTAAGACTATGAGAAAAAATATATCCCACATGATAGTTTGCGTAATTTTTTTGATAAAATTTTCCTGGTGTGCTGAAATTTCAGTTGCCACCAAGGACGCACTGAATGAAGCATTAAAATTTTGTCTTCCTGGTGATAGGATTATCATGGAAGATGGGGAATGGAGAGATGTTACCATTGATATATATCGAAGCGGAGTAAAGGGCAAACCGATTATTCTGGAGGCTCGTAATCCGGGGAAGGTCGTCTTAACCCAATCTTCCGAATTAATATTTAGAGGAAGTTATATCGAGGTTTCAGGTCTGCTTTTTAAAGGTAAAAGCACACGCAAAGTTTCAGGAGGCACGATAAGTGAAGCTATAAGTTTTGCGGCCTCCTCCAGTTATTGTCGGTTAAGGCAATGCGCCATTGATAGTTACAATCGCACCGATGTTAAAGACAATTGGGTGAATATCAAAGGCACCTTTCATCAAATTGACCATTGTTCCTTTACAGGGAAAGTAGGGACGGGAAAAACACTGACCATTGCCCGCCAAGCCAATGGCCAAGCTGATAACCATGTAATTGAGTACAATTATTTTGGTCCCCGACCCTTTGTCAATCAAAACGGAGCGGAAACCATTCAAATTGGTGTAGCAGAAACACAGTTTTCGGTTTCAAATACCCGAATTAGTAACAACCTGTTTGAGAGTATCAATGGAGAAGCGGAAATAATTTCCGTAAAATCAGGAGGTAATTTAATGGATAACAATACCATCCTCAATTCAGGAGGTTCCTTCACCTTGCGACATGGAAACGGAAGTACAGTAAAAAACAATTGGTTTCTATGTGGATTTGCAGAACGTAGTGGGGGAATTCGCGTCTACGGTGAAAATCACATAATTGTCAATAATTACATCCAGGAAACAGGAGGACCCGCATCCTCTCATTTTGGGATTTCGCTACTCTCAGGTGATTTATCGGACCCTCGAAAGGTACCCAAAGACGGAGTAGCGGCGGGAAATGTAAAAATAGAGTGGAATACTTTAATTAATTGCCCCCGCAGTTTCGCCTTTGGATCGAGCAAATCGGTGAACCCCCATAATATTTATTTTGCAAACAATAGCGTATATTCAGGCAAAAATACTTTAATCGACGTGCAGGACAATTACGATAACTTTAAATTTATTAATAATCGCTTTTATGGTAATCGGTTGGGAATACCCACGCGTGCTGGAATAGATGAGAGCATCTTAAAATTAACCGATACAATTATTAATAGTTACTCTCTCCATAATATCGAACCAAAAAGCACAACATCTGATGTAATGGGAGTAAACCCGTATAGTGGTGAACGACGCACTCCGCTGAGCAAGTCCGAGGTGGGTCCTTTTTGGTTGGGCGGCCCGAATACCTCCCTGGCAGTGTTGCGCTCCCCTACCCATAAAAAACGGCACCCAAACGCTTCAATAGTAACATCTTACAAACACTCCTTTCCTGTATGGCAGGGGGAATACAAAAACCAGGAGTATGGTCTTCTTGGCAGGGTGATTGGTGGAAAATCAGCAGGAACGCGGGCGTGGGAATTTTATGGCTACGAGTATGACGAATGAAAAAGAATTTATTCCGAGATTATCATGCTACCTGAAATAGCTCCGAATTCTTGCCCGGGACCGCCATCTACCCGAAAGAGGTATCTGCCCTCAGGCATATCGGGGGCATGCCAACGTATCACTCCGTTGCTCGTCTGGTCGGGCAGGAGAGTGTGAAGTATTCTGCCGGAAGGTGAGAACAAGGTTAATCGACGGCCCGTTCCCGAGGAAAGACCAAGAGTCCAAAAGCCACCATCTAATTGGAGCAGGTGTAACGCATTGGTTTTAATAGGAAGCACGGAAACGACAGGTTTATCCTTCTGATCGAGTATACCACCCTTGTTTTGAATGGTATTGGATATGGATTGTAAAAGCCGATTGTCCGAGGCGTCCTGCAACAACTCCCAGATCATTATTCCCCTGGTGCCCTGATCCATGGCTAAAGTCGTTTTTCTGCCGATGGTGGTGGGGCCATTGAAATAAAATCCCTTGTCAGAATCTTGTGAAGCGTCTAGCCCGGGGTTCGCTGCCAGGATTTCCCCGTAGGACTTTGTGCCTCCATAACTTTTTCCGTAAAAGGGGACGCCTAGAACCAACTTGTTTTTGGGAACACCGAGCCCGGAATAGAGGTCGATGGATTGCTGGGCATGAGCATAGGTCGAATGATGGGACGAACCAACGGGCCAATCATTGTCATATGCCATCAGGTTGAGCCAATCAAAGTGGTCGAAAGTGTCCCGGTTGTAATACTGGGCGTTTGTTCCGTTAACGTCGATAGAGATGACCATGCCCTTTGGGCCAAACGCAGCCTTCAACTCTCTGGCGAACAAGGTGAAATTTGCCCTGTCGTTGTTCCCGGAATTCGGAAACTCCCAGTCGATATCCACTCCGGCGAAACCGTATTTCACGCAAAAGGCAAGCAGGTTATTGATGAATAATTTTCGAGCCGTCGCGCTGCCGGTCATAGAAGAAAATCCCTGGGATTTCCCGTCGCCTCCGACGGCTAGCATAACCCCCACGCCTTTTTTGCTGGCATCGTCAATTAAGGCGACAACGCGGCTTCCTCCGTTTAGGTCCGCGGCGATGGTCTGTTCGGTGATATTTCCGTCGGGAGGAACCTGTACGGAAAAAATAATGACATAGGTCAACTTCTCAAGCTGCTCGGGTGTGGGGGAAATTCCGGAATAATAAGCAGGGTAGAAGCCGACAACCATCACTTTCTTTTGAGCTTCCTGCAGAATCCGGTGAAAGTGACCGGGCGATCCGGTTCAAAGTGACCGACAGCCACCCTTGTCATAGCCGGTCACCATGGACCGGATTTCAACCGATTAGAAGTTACTCATTGCCGGTCACTTTGGGTACGGATTTTGGG
>JBGTHM010000023.1:0-79639 GCA_041746255.1 Fibrobacteria bacterium
CTGGATTGAGAAGGACGAAAACCGGTCACTTTGAACCGGATTTTCACCCTCGGGTCAATCGTCCGAACCGGTCATCTTGAACCGGATCGGCCGGTCACTTTGAATCGGATTAGCCGGTCACCATGAACCGGATTTTGCAGCAGTGTGGGCATGTTGGAAAGCACTTCCCAAGAGTCGGTAGCTGGGGCATAGCGCTCGATAGGTCGCATATTCTGGCCCCCGAAAATATAGATATGGTCTTTATAAGCGACCGCCGTCCCATCGCTCCGCATCAGTGAACCGGATTTTTTTTGTTCCCATGTGTCCGTGGCAGGCGTGTATTCGTAAGTTTCCCCTTTGAAGATATAGAGCTTCCCGTCGAAACTTTCCACCATGTGATGGTGCATGTTTTTGGGCATGTTCCTCAGCGTTTTCCATTTGTCCGTGGCCGGGTCATAGGCGGCAAAGTGGTAAAGTCCTCCGAAGCCGCCGGGGAAATAAATGAGGCCATCGATAACAACGGCCCTGCTTTCGGAACGGGCCGAGGGCGCGGGAGCCGCTTCTTTCCAGGTATCCGGCTGAGAGAAAACCGGCATGGCCACCATGGCTCCGAAAAAAAGGATCGAAGAGTAACCGGGAATCCGATCCGGTTGGAATGATTTTACCAGATCTGGTAAGGTCATGGATTCTCCCGAAATGAATTCGGACTGTGAGTGACAGGGTAGAATATACTTCGAAATGATCTTGTCTACCGATGGTTTCGTCGTTTCGCAGTGCCTCCCTTGCGACTTTCCGGGGAGGATGGCCCCGTTTGAAGCGAAAGCGTTTTATATACGAGAAAGCGATTCCTATCTATTCGATCATGTTCAGTTTTTTCGCCTCCTCAATTTGCGCTTCGGTTCGCACCGGCTTGAATTTTCCAAAGAGCTTTCCGGTAATCTTCTTATAGGTTTTCGTCTGACTGAATATTGTCAACACAATTACGATGATTAGGATTAGGGAAACCGGTCGTGTGAAAATGGGCAGGAAATCGCCCTGATTAACCATCAGGAAGCGCCGGAGGTTTTCGTCCGCCATGGGGCCCAGGATCACGCCAATGACAAGAGGCGCTACGGGATATTTCATTTCCGTCAGGAAATAGGAGATGATGCCCACGGGAATCATAAGGTAGAGATTGAAAATTTTGGCGCCTAACGCATAAGAGCCGATTACGCAAAGAATAGCCACAATGGGCATGAGCAAAGTTTGAGGCATTTTCAAAACTTTGATTACCTGTTTCGCCAGTAACATACCGATTACCCACATGGCAAGGGCCGATAACAGCAAAATGGCCGCCATCTCGGTGATAAAAAGCGGGTTTTCGATTATCAGCATGGGGCCCGGTTGCACGCCATGCAGCAACAACGCGCCCAAAAGCATGGCCGCCGGGGGACTGCCGGGAATACCGAGGCTGAGCAGAACAATCATGGCCCCGCCGATACAGGCTTTATTGGAGGTTTCGGCGCAGATTATTCCTTCCATGGAGCCATGCCCGTATTCCTCGGGATGCTTGCTCATGTTTTTACCCGTTCCATAGGCAACCCAGCCGGCGATATCTTCCCCGATTCCCGGAACTGCGCCTATACCGGTTCCTATGATGGCACTGCGTAAAACGGTAATCTTGTTACGGAGGAGATCCTTGAAGCCGGGCAACATTTTCTTCATTTCCACGAAGTTTTTGAATTGCGTCTTTTCCTTGAGGACTTGGATGATTTGCGGAATTCCGAACGCGCCAATCAGTACCGGCACGATATCGAGACCCCCATCCAATTCGGGTATTCCCAGGGTAAAACGGGGATAAGTTTGCAAGGCATCCCGGCCGATTAGCGCCATCCATAGACCGATGAACCCCGCTATCCACCCTTTGATTACGAGGTCCGAACTGGTCAGCGTGCCGCTTATAATGATGCCGAACAACGCCAGCAGGAAAAACTCCGCCGAAGTGAATTGCAAGGCCATTTTGGCTATCAAAGGGGTAAGGGTAATGACGAAAAGCAGACCGATAATCGTACCTACCGCACTGGTGGTGGTCACCAAGCCCAACACTTTGCCCGCCAGCCCTTTTTTGGCCAGGGGGTAACCATCCATGGCCAAGGCCGCGGAGGCGGCCGTACCGGGAATATTAAGCAGTACCGCCGAATAGGAGCCTCCATAGACAGCTCCCACATACATGGCCATCAGGGCTATCATGGCGGTACTTTGATTGACGCCATAAGTGAGCGTTGTCAACAGGGCGACGCCCAGAGTCGCGGTAAGTCCAGGCATGGCGCCGAAAAGAATCCCCAGGAAAGTAGCTCCTGCGAGAATAGTAACGTTCAGGGGACTGGATAGCAGCTGAATCGTGACGGAAAAAAAATTGGCGAATGCGGTGGTGATTTCCATAGGATTGCCCCGGCTGCCTATCCTTTCTTTATGGCGAAGTAAATGTCCGACAAAAGATCCACTACCGCGCCTTCTTTCGGAAGAGGCACCAGCAGCATGAACCGGAAGCTGAATGTCAGCAGCAGGGGAACGAGAAGGGAAATCGTGAGGGCGATTTTATAACGGCGGACATTTTCTTTATTGCCGCGGACGAGTACGAAAGCGTAAATCAGCATACCGGCGATAAACAAACCCACGATGCCATCCACGAAATAGAACATCTCATCGAGTTTTCGGTGCAAATTGAAAAGGAAAAGCAACATGAAAAAAACCGCCCCGATTTGGTAGAAAAGGGAGATTTTTTTGAATACAGGGTAATCATCGAAGTAAAAAATGGCCGTCAGGTAAAAGAGAAACATCGCCGAGCAGAGATAGAAGTCCGTTGTGGGCAGGTAGATGTATACATAGGAACTGAGCGACAGAATGATTACAAGAAACTTGAGGTTTCGTTCGGTAGTCAAATTTAAAGTGCGCTTCAGGGTTTCCAGCGACCCTTTGGCGCCCCCCGCCCTCAAAGCGATAACGAAAAGAATCGCGGATAGGATAATGATTCCGGCGCTGACAATTAACGGCATCAATGCCGGGGAGACATACCAGGCATTGGCAACGCCGCCGTAGGTGTCCGTCATAGGCATGCCTAGCGCTTGGGAAAGCACCCAAATCCCGAAAACGAAAAGTACGGCGCTCCAAATGACATCGTAACGACGCAATTCTTCTTTATCCATGCTTCCGAACCTTAAATAAAAATGCCCAGATCCCGATTATTCGGGTTTGGGAATACCCAGAGCTTCCGGGCTCACCTTGGTGATTCCCAACTCATGCATGGTCCAGGAAAAGAGGGATTCCAGTCTGTCGAAATTGTCGGCAGCCTCTTTACCCGTGGCCCCGGAAAGTACGTAATAATTGTCCTTAGCGAATTGTTGGACGGGTTCGGAGGCCATGGCCTGTTTGAATGCATCGTTCAGTTTGGCTTTGACATCGTCGGGAGTTTCTTTCCCAATGGCGAAACCGATGGCCTGTGAAATCGGCAAATACTCAGCCAATTCGGGAAAGGCGTCGAAACCGCTGACAATGGTAGTCGTGTCGATGGTGAAGGCATCGGGCTCCAGCACTGCCAGGGGGCGCAAAAGACCGCCGCGAATGAGCTGCGCCTGTTCGGCTACGGATGTGACTACGACGGTGACCTCCCCCGTGAGGGCGGCATTTTGGGCTGGGGCGCTTCCCGGATAGGGTATGAAATTGAATTGGGCATTGGTGCCTTTTTCAAGTGCCATGAGATTGATGTGGTGGATGGATCCGGATCCGCCTCCGGCGGCTTTGATTCCTTTCGGATTTTTTTTGGCGGCCTCAATCAACTCGGTCAAAGTGGTATAAGGAGAACCGGGCGTAACGGAAACCACATCCGGAGAACTTCCGACGATAAAGTAATCCCAGACATTCATTCTTTTGTCCCAGCCCCCTTGGACCCCTGCCGTTACGCAGGATTCGGAAAGCCCCACCAAGGTATAACCGTCATGAGGGGCCTTGTATCCTTCCATCATGCCGAGCGAACCCGCCACGCCACCGGTTTTGTTGATGACATTGATGTTGTATCCCAAAACCTTCGCCATCTCGGACATGATGACCCGGTTACAAATATCGGTTCCGCCCCCGGCGCCCCAAACCACCACGGCGGTAATATCCCTTTCCGGATATTCAGACGTTCTTTCCCGGCACCCGGTAATGGTCGAAATGAGTGAAAAAGCCACCAAAAGCGTAATGGTTCTGATCACTTTGATATCTCCAGTTCTCTAAAGGAATTTTCGGTGCAATACAAGTCGCTTACGAAGGAAAAATCCGCCCCGGCGAAATTGAATCCTGCAAAAATTAGAATAATTGTCTCTACCCTTCTCTCGATTCCTGCTTGCGCATAATAAGTCAGGAATCAATCCGTTCTCCCTTGGAAACATTTCCCTGCCGATTTTGGGCCGCCATGCGGAATTCCTCCCTCCCGGTCGAGCCTTATACGCACGAATTTTATAATTTCTGCGGATATTCCGGACATTCTCTCGGAAGGAGACTTCATGTCGACCCAACTCCCCAAAAAGGGCATTGCCCCTGCATTCATACTGACCACCGCCCTAAGCGCCCTGTTTTTCACAGCGTGTGGCGGCGGTGAATCCTCTTCCCGCTCCGGCTCCGGCGGGACTCCCTGGGATCCTTCCGTGCCCGTAGTCGTAGATTCCCTGGGAGATTTCGACCCCATCGCCAACCCGGAGGCCGTGCCCGGCGGCACCTATACCACCTGGGGCGGGCAATTCCCTAAGTCGCTGAACCGATGGCTCGACTACAATTCCTTTTCCAGCCAGGTCATGAGCCTCCTTTTCGAACCGCTGGTCGAACTCCATTCCACCGAAAACGAACCGGTGGGGGTATTGGCCGACACCTGGGAGATTTCCGAGGATAAAACCACTTTCACCTTCCATCTCGATCCCAGGGCGAAGTGGAGCGACGGCAAGCCGGTGACCGCGCATGACGTGCAATTCTATTACGACGTGATGATGAATCCGCAAAACCTGACCTCGCTTTTCCGCGTAGGCCTATCACGCTTCGACCGGCCGGAAGTGATGGACGATGCCACCTTGCGCATTCGCGCCAACGAGGCGCATTGGTCCAACTTCTGGGAAGCGGCCGGATTGGTGGCTTTTCCCAAGCATATTTGGGAAAAAGTCGATTTCAACACGCAGAACTTCGAATTTCCCGTGGTTTCGGGCCCGTACCGCATCGGCGACGTTCGCAGAGGGCGTTCCATCACCCTCGATCGCCGCGGCGAATGGTGGGGCCGTTCCAAGCGCTATAATCAGCACAAATTCAACTTCGCCAATATCCGTTACCGGTTCATGGAGGATCGGGTCAAGGCATTGGAGGCCTTTAAAAAAGGTGATTTCGATGCCTATCCGGTTTATACGGCCTCCATCTGGGCCGAACAAACCCACTTCGATCAAGTGCAAAAAGGTTATGTCGCCAGGATGCGCATTTTCAACAAAGAGCCCATCGGCTTCCAGGGCTTCGCCCTCAACCTGAGGCGGCCGATATTCCAGGACCACCGGGTGAGAATGGCGCTGGCGCATTTGCTCAATCGCGAGGTGATGAACGAAAAGCTCATGTATAATCAGTACTTTTTGCTTAACTCCTATTATCCCGATCTCTATCCCGACAACCTTAATCCCGCCGTAGAACCGGTTGCCTACAATCCGGTGCGGGCGCGAGAACTGCTCAAAGAGGCCGGCTGGAGCGTCGGCTCCAGCGGCATACTGGCCAAAGACGGACAAAGATTCGAAATCGCCATTCCCACCACCAGCACCGATTTGCGCCACCTCAACGTCTTTGTCGAAGACTTGAAGAGCGTGGGAATCACCGCCCGCGTGGACCAGCTCTCGCAATCGGCCGTGCGCAAGCGGCTTGACCACCATGATTTCGACATGTACTGGATGGCCTGGGGTGCGGGCCGCCTGCGCGATCCGGAGCCCAGCTGGCATTCGCGCACTTCCATGGAAATTGCCACCAACAATATTCCCGGTGTCAACGACAAGGTTATCGACAGCCTGGTTGAGGCCCAGAAAACCGAAATGGATTTGGACCGGCGCAACGCGATACTCAAACAAATCGACACGCGCCTCAACGGCATTTTGCCTTATATACTGCTGTGGCAATCCGATAATACCCGCCTGCTTTTCTGGAATAAATTCGGTACACCCCGTTTCGTACTCGACAAATTCAATCGCGAAGATATGATCCCGGTATATTGGTGGTTCGACGCGGAAAAAGAGAAAAAATTGCAAGACGCCATGAAAAGCGGACGCCCATTGGATCCGCGCATTGAAGACGTCCACTATAGTGAAGATGCTTTGGCCGAAGATGAACCTACTCAAGGCGGTCCCACCGGCACGTGAAAGCCTATATTATAAGACGGCTTTTGCTGATGATTCCCACCCTGCTGGGAATCTCGCTGCTCGTCTTCACCCTAATCCAATTCGTTCCCGGCGGTCCGGTTGAGGAGCTTATCGCCAATATGCGGCAAGCCGGCTCCGACCGTGGAGCCGACGCCAGCCGGTCGATAACGGAGCGGGAAATCGAAAACATCAAGGCCTATTACGGCTTCGACAAACCGGCGCATGTGCGTTATTTCGAATGGCTGGGAAACGTGGCACGACTCGATTTGGGGAAATCCTATACCTATGAACAGCCGGTGTGGGACGTCATCATCAGCAAAATGCCGATATCCCTCTTTTTCGGATTCACTTCTTTTTTCCTATCCTACTTGATCTGCATCCCGTTGGGCATGGCCAAGGCGATGCGCCATAACAGCCTGTTCGACACTATTTCCTCGGCGATAATCTTCACGGGGTATGTGATACCCGGCTATGCGCTGGGCATTCTCCTTATCGTCTTTTTGGGGGGAGGGAGTTATCTCGATCTCTTTCCGATATCGGGAATCGTCTCGGACGATTTCGAGGACTTGTCGGCTGCGGGTAAAACCCTCGATTTTCTCCACCATATGGTGTTGCCGCTCTTCTGCTACATGATCAGCGAGTTCGCCTTTTTGACCATGCTGATGAAGAACAGCTTGCTGGAAGAGCTGACCAAGGATTACATGCGCACCGCCCTGGTCAAAGGCTCTTCCTTCAAAGCCGCCGTCAGGCGCCATGCCCTGCGAAACGCCCTCATCCCCATCGCCACCCGCGCCAGCGAAATCTTCACCATCATGTTCGCCGGCGCCGTGCTGATTGAACGCGTGTTCGACATCGACGGCATGGGGCTCCTATTCTACAATGCCACCGTGAACCGCGATTATAACGTGGTGATGGGCATCATCCTCCTCTCCAGCATCATGGCTTTGATAGGCCGCCTCTTTTCCGACCTCCTGTACGTATGGGTCGACCCCCGGATTCGGCTGCAATGAGATCGGGCGCTCCCTTCTTTTCCGAATTGACGCGCGAACGCTGGCGTAAGTTCAAGACCATGCGCCGCGCTTACTATTCTTTTCTGATTTTGGGAGGAGCCTTCATCCTCTCCTTATTCAGCCAGTTCATCGCCAACGATAAACCGCTTTTTTTGCACTACGAAGGAAAAAGCCACTTTCCCATTCTGAAGTTCTATTCCGACGAAACTTTCGGTGGGATTTTTCGCACCGAAGCGGATTATGTCAAACTACGGCACGATCCCGAATTTCGCGCCAATGGCTTCATGTTGCTTCCACCCATTCCCCATTCTCCCGTCAAACCCCATCTCGATTTACCCGGAACGCCTCCCCATGCGCCTTCAACTTTGCATTGGCTGGGCACCGACAATATCGGCCGCGACATCTTAGCGCGCCTCATCTACGGATTTCGCACCTCCATGCTGTTCGCGCTTTTGTTGGCGCTGTGCGCCGCCGTGCTGGGAATCATCATCGGCGGCATGCAAGGCTTTCGAGGCGGCAAAACCGATATCATCACCCAGCGGCTGGTGGAAATTTGGAGCGCGCTTCCTTTTCTCTACGTGGTTATTCTGCTCGGATCCATCTACGGAAGCAGCTTCTGGCTGCTTTTATTCGCCATGGCGATATTCGGATGGATAGGCATGTCCTATTACGTGCGCGCCGAATTCCTCAAGTTGAAAACCTTGAATTATGTGCGAGTGGCGCGCGCACTGGGGTTGGGCCCCGTGCGCATCTTTTCGCAGGAAATCCTCCCCAACGCTTTGACCCCGGTCATCACCTTGCTGCCCTTCATCATCATTTCCGGCATCTCGGCCCTGACCGCCCTGGATTTTCTCGGCTTCGGCCTGCCGCCGCCAGCGCCCTCGTGGGGCGAAATGCTGAGCCAGGGATTGAATAATCTGCACGCGCCGTGGATAGCCATTTCCACCGTATCGGCCCTGTTTCTCACTTTGCTGCTGGCGACTTTCGTAGGCGAAGGCATTCGGGAGGCCTTCGATCCCAAATCAAGCTATCGGGTCGAGTAGGAAGCTAAGGTAGGCACTCTAAGATTTGGATGGAAACGGGGTGTCGTTCAACACCGATGCGACCGCATGCAGGATCTGCTTCGGAGTGAAGGGTTTCTGGAGGAAATTCGCCCCGTCATCCAGGACGCCGTAATGCACGATGGCGTTATCGGTATAGCCGGAAATATATAGGACTTTCAAGCGCGAAATGCGGCCTTCCAGGTATTCCGCAAGCTTCCGCCCATTCATTCCGGGCATCACCACATCCGTAATGAGGATATCGATAGGCGCGCGCAGGCTATCCACGGTTTGCATGGCTTGTGATCCGTTGCGGCAATCAAAAACTTCGTAGCCGGCATTCTCCAATACCCTGCGGGCGAAATTCCGGACGGTATCCTCGTCTTCCACCAACAAAACGGTTTTCCGAACCGGACCTCCCGCTTGTGAATGCGAATCCTCCTTGTCGGCTGCGTCCGGCGCCGCCCCATCAACCGTGGAAAGCATCGGAAAGTATATCTTGAAAGTGGTACCGCTTCCTAATTCGCTATAGGCCCAAATGCTCCCGCCGCTTTGCTTGACGGCTCCGTAAACGCTCGAAAGCCCCAACCCCGTTCCCTTGCCCACGCCCTTCGTAGTGAAAAAAGGTTCGAAAATCCGCGCCTTGACTTCGGGGCTCATCCCCATTCCCGTATCGCTAACCGCCAGCATGACATGCGGACCCGGCGAAGAGTCGAAATGGGTGCTGACATAATTTTTATCCAGCACCTTGTTGACCGTTTCAATGGTCAGTTGGCCTCCGTTGGGCATGGCATCCCGGGCGTTGAGCACCAGGTTGACGATAATCTGTTCCACCTGAGCCGGATCCGCTTTAACCTTGCCCAACCGGGGATCCAGCATGGTAACGATCTCGATATGTTCGCCGATTAACCGTTTAAACATATTGCCCAACTCGGCCACCAAAGCATTCAGGTCAATCACCTTGGGCATGAGCATTTGCTTGCGGCTGAAAGCCAGCAACTGGGACGTCAATCTCGCCGCCCGTTCTCCCGAAGCGCGGATTTCTTGCAGCATTTCCCGAAGGGGGGTGTCGATTGCCACTTCTTCCAGCGCCAACTCGGAGTATCCGTTAATGGCTGTCAGTAGGTTGTTGAAGTCATGAGCCACTCCGCCAGCCAGCTTGCCTATGGCTTCCATCTTTTGCGCATGCACCAATTCGGCCTCCAAACGTTTGCGGCCGGAGATGTCCCGTATGATGACGGACTTTCCGATTTCGGCACCGTGCTCATCCGACATGTCTCCTACTGTCATCTCGCCGGGAAAGGAGGAACCATCGCTTTTCAGGAAATACACCTCCTTGCCGCCTTCTTGCGATATTCCTTGTGCAAGGATTCGCTCCAGCTCCCCCCGCTCGGATTCCGGAAGCAAATCGCGAAAAAGCATTCCTACCGCTTCTTTCTCGGGAATGCCGAAAAGGGCTTCCGCTCCTTTGTTCCAGGTGACTACCGTGGACACCTTGTTGAGGGATAGAATGGCATCGCTGGCTTGGCTGAGAATGCTCGTCAGATAATGGTCGGAGAGAAGCAGCTTACGATAATGGTTCCGATCTTCATCCGGTCGGGTGGAAAGCCGGGTATTCATGCGATCAAGAGAGGTGCGTAATCGACTCCTACGGGAAAACAACCGACGGCAATCCTCCAGAAGCCGAAGATGGGATTCCAAATCGCCTGGTGGTGCAATCCAATAAGTGCCTACCATGGAAATCCAGGACAAGTCCAACTTAAGCGCCTCGGCCGCCTTGCCTTCGGCCAGAAAAATAATGGGACAATCATGAAGCAGTTTGTGCGCCTGACGCGCAAGTTTCACGGTATTGCCGTTTTCCTCTCCGATGAATACGGCAATGGGTCCGTCTTTGCCGAGGCTGGAAGGCAATGTCGCCTGCAGATCACCGGGAAGACAGGTTATGGGCTGGAAACCGGCACCCCTATAGACATCTTCATCCTTCAATCCGCAACGGGTCACCCAAATAAAATCGTTCGCACTCAAAAGCTTTTCCTATAGGATGGGCAAGCCCAACAAGTTCCTGCCCAGCCAAACCTTGAGCATTTGGGTGGTGGGCGCCATCACGTGGCTGGCCCGCGCATCGCGAAGCAGACGGGCCAGTCGCGAATTCGCAGCATAGGCCCGCCCTCCACATAGGGTCATGGCTTCATTGGCTACATCCACCACCATTTCCGCCACATCGGCCTTGGCCCCAAAAAGCATGGAAATGGCTTTGGGATCTCCCCTGTCGCCCATGCGCGCAGCCTCATGCACAAGTTGGCGCGTCCGCTCCACTTTGATCCATAGCTCCGCCACCTGGGATTGCAATAGGGTCATATCCGCCAAGGCCTCGCCGGTATGTGAATGACGCCGCTCCCGCAAAGTCTGCAAGGATATGTCCAGACACGATTGGGCAATCCCCAAATAGGTTCCGGACATGGCCATGATAAAATAGGGAGCGACAATCTCGAAGACGTACCAGATTTGGTCGCCTTCCTCGCCCAAGAGGTTCTGCACCGGGACCTTTGCCTCATGGAGTCGCAGGTCGCGGGAGGCATTTCCGTGCATGCCCAATCCCTGCCAAGGTTCGCCCCAATTCATTCCGGAGGTACCGGCCTCCACGACCAGGCAGATGAATTCCCCGATTTCGTTGGTCTTATCCGCCATTTTGCCGGAAAGCACATACGAATCGGCAAAACCGCCGCTGGTTACGAAGGATTTAGTCCCCTCCATACTGAAAAAATCCTTTTCCCTCTCGAGAATCGCTTCGGGCATATAGAAATTCGCGCCGGACCCGCTCTCCGACAAGCCCAGGCTGGTGACATGCCTTCCCTCCGCGATGGGCTTGAGGAAGTATTCCTCGTGGTGTGGAGTAGCCTTGGCGACTATCACTGCCGTCCCCACGCAATGCATTCCGTAACACATGCTAGTCGAGGAACATACCCTGCCCAACGCTTCGGTCACCAGGCTCAGAGCGAGCAAGCCCTGCTCAAGGCCACCCAACCTGCGTGGAACATGCAACCCCAGTAAACCGGATTCACCTAAAGCTTGTAATTGTTCCTTCGGCCATAGCCTTTCCGTGTCCACCCTTTCGGCAAGCGACGCGAATTTTTCCCGGGCCAAGTCCTCGGCTAGAACTTGCAATTGATGGGGGGTCATCGATAAGTTCTCCGTCTTTTTCGAATACTAAAAGAAGATACATTGGCTCGAGAGGGCGGGAAAAGGTAATAAATTCGGACGCGGCTGGTCGGTAAACGCAGCACGAAGCCACGAATGCGGAAGTCCCTGTCGCTGAGGCTTTTCCCGGGGACGCGATGGGCACGGGATTTGTACTTTATCCGATGTGAATACCCCCATTTCCAAGGGTCAGCCCATTCTTAAAGTCGAGGACCTTTCCATCGGCTTCGAAGGACCGGACGGACTTATTCCCATTACCGAAGGCGTCTCCTTCGAAATCTACCCCGGCGAAATGTTCGGCCTGGTCGGCGAATCGGGATGTGGGAAATCGGTCACCTGCCTCAGTCTCCTTAAGCTTTTGCCCTCCCCGGGGGGACGCGTCATCTCCGGCCGCATTTGCTACAAGGGTCGCGAAATCCTTTCGCTCTCCCCGCAAGAACTCCGAACCTTACGCGGCTGCGAGATGAGCATGATTTTCCAGGAACCCGGCGCCGCCTTGAACCCGCTGATGACGGTCGAGCGCCAGATGTTCGAGTGTTTTCAATTCCACCGCTATCCCGGCAACCCGCAGCAACGCTCGCGCGACCTGTTGGCGCGCACGGGCATAGCCGATCCCGACCGGGTGCTTAAAGCCTATCCCCACCAATTATCGGGAGGCATGTTGCAACGCGTTATGATTGGCATGGCGCTGCTGCTGAACCCCGGTTTTCTCATCGCCGACGAGCCCACCACCGCGCTGGATGTGACCGTGCAAGCGCAAATCATGGAGCTTATCCGCGAATTGCAAGACGAATTCCAAACCGCCATCTTGCTTATCACCCACAATCTCAATTTGATAGCCCAATACGCGGACCGACTCGCCGTCATGTACGCCGGTCGCATCGTGGAACAGGCTCCAGTTCCCTCCTTTCTGGAAAACCCCCGTCACCCTTATTCGCAGGGCCTTCTGGGAGCCCTGCCCCGGCTGGAGGCGCATCGCAACCAGCCGCGCCCCATCCCCGGCCATGTGCCGCGGCCCCGCGATTTCGCCGCCGGTTGCCGTTTCGCGGACAGGTGTCCGGAAGTGATGGACAAATGCTCACGCAAACCCGAATTCTATCCCATCGGCGAAAAGCATAGCGCCGCTTGCTTCCTCTACGAAACCCATTCCGCCGCCGGAAAAACTTCGGGAACTTTACAGCCATGATATCTGCAACGGAAACCCGAAAATCTGAGGCGGTAGGCGAAGTCATCTTGGAAGCCCGGGATTTGAAAACCCATTTCCCGGTGACGGGCGGCGTATTCCATAAAGTCATGGCGCATATAAAAGCCGTGAACGGCGTCGATATCACCCTGCATTCCGGCGAAATCGTTTCCGTAGTGGGTGAATCCGGTTGCGGTAAAAGTACTTTGGGTTACTCGCTGCTGGGCTTGGTCCCGCCGACTTCGGGTACGCTTAAGCTCATGGGCCGCGAAATAGACATCCATAAGCCAAGCTCATGGAAAACCTATCGTCGCGACTTTCAAATCATTTTTCAGGATCCCTACACCTCGCTCAATCCCCGCCATACCATTTTCGAAATCCTGGCAGAACCCATGTTCGTCCATCGCATTTGCACCCGCGCGGAGGCCCGCGAAAAAGTGGCGTCTCTGCTGGAGCGGGTGGGTTTACAGCCTGAGGACATGCATAAATTTCCCCATGCCTTTTCGGGCGGTCAGCGCCAACGCCTGGGAATCGCCCGCGCCATCAGTCTCAAGCCCAAAGTTATCATATGCGACGAGGTGGTGGCCTCCCTCGACGTGTCGGTGCAGGCGCAAATCATTCAATTATTGCTCGACCTCAAGCAAGACCTTGGGCTTTCGCTGCTTTTCATCTCGCATGATCTTTCGCTGGTGCGCAATATCAGCGATAGCGTGCATGTCATGTACCTGGGCCGCATCATGGAATCCGCCACCGCCGACGATTTGTTCCATGCGCCCCGCCACCCCTATACCCGGGCTTTACTCGACTCCATCCCGACCCTGGATCGCAAAAAGCGCCCCAAGCTCCTTCTGGGCGAAGTCCCCTCTCCCGTCAATCTCCCCCAAGGCTGCCCATTCCAAAGCCGTTGCCCGCATGTGCAGGACCGCTGTCGGGACATCGTACCCGAATTGGAAATCGTGGGAAATTCCCGCGCAGCCTGTTATTTTCCCTTGCAGGGGTAACACCGCCTCATTTCGGTCCGCCGTGCCGTAGATTTCCGGCGGAGAAAGTCGAATCACCCGATCATGATATTCGGAAACGCGCTGCCTTACATTCTGCTCATGACCTTATTGGGCATTTTGTTCGGTATGTGGAAGGGCCGCGCTTTCGTGGGCGCTTTGCTCGGGCTGTTTCTGGGGCCGGTGGGGTTGCTTATCCTGGCCTTCATTCCACCCGCCAAGCGCGTCGCGCCGGGCACAGGCTCGACCGGGGCTGACCCCTTCGGAGGAGCAGGCTTCGGAGCCGCAGCCCGTTGCCCTAAATGCAATAATCCCGTAAATCGTGGAGATAAAGTCTGCCCCAATTGCGGCAATCTATTAATCGATGTCCGTTATCGCGTGGAAGAGTAAAATCAGCGGAAGGCGGTCGGATAAACCGACCGCCATTTGCCTATACGATTAAGCTGCTGAGGGAGTTTGCAGCCATTGACGCACGGTTTCGCGGATGAATACGCCGTCCTTCAAAGTCACGCCGTCGGGATCTTCCACCGACTCTTCGCACTCGTCTTCGAAAACCACCCAGCCCTTGTAGCGGGTATCGACCATGTCGCGAATAAGGGTTTCGAAATCGATGATTCCCTCGCCCATTTGCGCCCATTCCCCTTTGTCGTCCATATCCTTGAAGTGGAAATGGTTGACCAGATCGCGGTATTCGCGAACCAAGGCCACCGGGTCCATGTCGCCTTTGGCGATATGGCCGACGTCAGGAGTCCAACCCATTACCTTCGCGTCGAGCTGGGGCAACAGTTTGTCGTAATCCTCGCGGGTGCGCCAAACCGATCCATCCGGTGAATTGGGATGGTAGGAGCAAATCAAACCCTTGTCAGCGGCCCGACGGGCAACGGTATTGATGTTCTTCATCAGGTTACGTTGGCGTTCGTCCAGATTGCTGCGGTCCTTGCCCGGCATTTGCACCAGCATGAACAAAACATCTTTACCCGCGTCGCAAGCCAATTGGATCAGCCGATCCGCCTCTTGACGCTCGGCTTCGGTTTCTTCGGGATTGAGCCAGTCGCAAACCAAGGTCAAGCTGGAGAGCTCGAGTTTTTCCTTGGCCATGCATTCGCGCAATAAGCCGGCATCCCAGTATTTTCCCAATTGCAGATTGATGGGTTCGAGAGCCTCGAAACCGGACTGGGCCGCAATCTTGGCCATATGATCGATTTTTCCCATATACTTGTCGCCGCATTGGATCCAGGCATAGGTTTGGCAGCCGAAGCGTATGTTATTCATCAGGACTCCTTTTTCAGTGGCTTAGCAGCCATTCAGTGGTTTCACGGTTAAAACGCTCAAGATCTTCCCAGTGGTGGGTGTGGCCCCAACCCTCGAAGGTCAGCAGCTTCGAATCCTTGATGCCCTTGTTCAATTCCAAAGCATTGGCATAGGGAACGAAGAAATCCGCGGTACCCGCGGTGATCAAGGTGGGCTGGGTGATTTTACCCAGGTCTTTGGAACTGTCGTGGGAAATACAGGCCGCGGCTTGCCCGGTAAAACCCTGCTGGGTTTGCATGTATTCGTAGCCCAGGGCATCTTTGCGCCCCTGTTGGAAAGCTTCGCGATTGCGGTTGTAATGGTCGGGAGTGAAAATGATGAGATGCAGCAATTGCAGAAATTCGTCGAAGGCCATGGAGGCGCGCGCCTTGACGAGAACGTCGAAGACATCGCCGGCATGGTTGTCCAACTTGGCCCAGGTGGCCGCCAGAATTTGGCTTTTAACCTTGGTCGGGTGGCGCAAAGCCAGTTGTTGCGCAATGACCCCTCCCATGGAAAGCCCGACTACGCGAGCTTGCTTGAGTCCGACTTCATCCATCAAACCGGCTATGTCGTCGGCCATCATGGCGGAAGTGTAAGGTCCTTTGGGGGCATCGGAGCGTCCTACCCCGCGGTTATCGAGCAGATAACAGGTGAAATGTTTTTCCCAGGCTTTGGCATGGTCTTCCCAAACCGGCCCGTCGGCGGAAAGCCCCATGATGAGGATGAGCGGCTCGCCCTGGCCGCGGGTTTGATAATGCAGACGAATTCCGGAAACTTCGGCAAAAGGCATGGTAGACTCCTCCGGTTTGATGGCCGTTACAATGCGAGACTCTGAAAAAATACCCTGGGAAGCATAAGGATATTGGGACTATTTCGGCATGTTTAGGAGGGTGGTGCGCATGGGTTTCGGAATGTGGGAGACAGGGTCCATCTCCAGGTGTTTTTCAAGGGGCCAGCACTGCGGCATGGTGGCGCATTCCACCCGATCCCGAGGGTCCTTGCGCTCCCTGAAAGTGACGGCGGCGAAATTCGCTGGGAGTAACGCCCATACGTTTTATGAATTGTTTGGAAAAGTAGCTCTGATCGCAAAAACCCGTGGATTCCGCAATCCACGAAACCGATTTTCGCGTTTGTATCAGGGATTTACAGGCCTCGTTCACGCGAACTTTGAGAATGAATTGCATGGGCGTTTCTTGGAAAATGCTTTTGAAGCGCCGCTCGAATTGACTCATGGAAAGCGCGGCCATATGCGCCAACTGGTCCACGTCAATGCTCTTGGCATAATTTTTATGGATGTAGGTGATGACCTCGGAGAACTCCATGTATGCGGGGGCCGGCACGGGGGCGCGATCCAGATGCTGGGTAATACCGGCCACGCCGACCACGGTCTTATCCCGGCCGTAAATCGGCACTTTGTTGGTGGAATACCAGCGGATGGTACCGTCTTCGCAGGCTATCGGCTCTATTCGGTGCACGATACGCTCGCCGGTATTCATGACCTCAAGGTCGTCCTTGCGAAAGCGTTCGGCGATGTATTTGGGAAAAAAGTCGAAATCGGTGCGACCGACGATTTCATGGGGATGGCTGCAACCGCAAATGAGCGCCACCGATTGGTTCCCCATGACAAACCGGCCTTGTTGGTCTTTGACGAAAAAAGACATATTTGGAAGATTTTCAAAGAGCAAGTCGAGACCGCCAAGTGGGTCTAGGCCATTGAGAAAGTCCCGCTGGAAATTTTCGAAATTCTCCACCATGATTTGCTGAAAAGATACCAATAATACCCTAATTCGCACAAGACAGGTGAGGCACGGGGCCCTATCTTTACAGGTACCATTGAACCGCCGTCCAAAACCGGCGTAAAAGAGGGTTTTCAACTTTGGCCAGACGCATTTTCATCGGATCCTGGGCCTACACAATCGGGCCTTTAGCCTCACACCCGGTTGATTTTGATACCCTCAACACAAGAAATTCGCACCGGAAGCCAAGGTAAAGACATGACCATTGAACGGTCCCTGGAAGGGCGTAATGCATTGGTGACCGGAGCGGCCGCAGGTATCGGCTTGGCCTTGTGCCAAGCCCTTGCAGCGCGAGGCGCTTATGTGGTCGGCGCCGATCGCAATCCGGAAATCGAAACCATACTGACCTCCCAAGGCGTGACCGGGGGACGTGGCGCCATTTGCGATGTTCGGAACGAAGAACAGGTGGCCGAGGCCGTCGCTCTCGCCGCGCGGGATGACCGGTTGGACATCTTGATTTGCAATGCCGGTATCTTCCCATTGGGAGCCCACATCGAAAAGCTTGCCGATGCGGATTGGGACTTGAGCCTGGCCGTCAACCTTACCGGTACCATGCGCTTCATGCGCAGGGCCATTCCCTTGTTGCGCAAAGGCAAACAACCCCAAATCGTGGTGATCGGCTCCCGCAACGTCAAGGCTCCGGGTCCCGGAGCCGCCGCTTATTCGGCCGCCAAGGCGGGTTTGACCCAATTGGCCCGCGTGGCCGCGCTGGAGTTGGCCCCCGACGGAATCAGAGTCAACGTGGTCCACCCCGACGCGGTATTCGACACCGCCCTATGGACAGCCGCCGCTTTGGAGCGATCGGCTGAGCGCTACGGGATGAGCGTCGAAGAATACAAACGCCGCAACCTGATGAAAACCATTATCGGCGCCAGCGATGTAGCCGATGCCGTCTGCGCCCTGCTCGGTCCGGCTTTCGCGAAAACCACGGGGGCGCAAATCCCCGTCGACGGCGGAAACGACCGGGTGATTTGAACCCTTTGTCCCAGTATCACAAGGAGGAATCATGCACGATACCCATTCCGAAACCCTGTTGAAGCGCCCCAAGAAGGTGCTGAACGATCCGAAAAAAGCCATGGCGGAAATGCTGGAAGGGCTCATCCTGGCCAGCGACGGCAAAACCAAAAAAGTGGAAGGCGCCGACGCGCTCGTACGCAGCGCAATTCCCGACGGTAAGGTCGCCTTGCTGGTGGGCGGCGGCAGCGGACACGAGCCCCTTTTCCACGGATTCGTGGGCGAGAACATGGCGGATGGCGCGGCTTGCGGCAACATTTTCGCCGCTCCTCCTCCCGATGTCATTCTCGCGGCGACCAAAGCCGTGAATCGCGGCGCGGGCGTACTTTATCTTTACGGCAACTATGCCGGTGACAATATGAATTTCGATATCGCGGCCGAATTGGCCGAGGCCGAAGGCATCCGGGTCGAAACCGTCCGCATTTGGGACGATGTGGCTTCGGCTCCGCCGGAGCGTTGCGAAGATAGGCGCGGAATCGCCGGCGACCTGTACGTGATCAAGGCCGTGGGAGGCGCAGCCGCCAAGCTGAAAACCCTCGACGAAGTGGTAGCCGTGGCCAAGAAAGCCCGGGACAATGTCCGCTCCATGGGCGTGGCGCTGGCAGCGGGTAGCATACCCGAAACCGGCGAACCCACTTTCGTGCTTCCCGAAGATGAAATCGAAATCGGCATGGGCGTGCATGGCGAACCCGGTATCTTGCGGCAGAAGCTTGTGCCTGCGGATCAACTGACGACGCAAATGCTCGACCGTATCCTGGCCGATTTGCCTTTCAAAAAGGGTGACAGCGTGGCCTTGCTCGTCAACAGCCTGGGCGCAACCACCCAAATGGAATGTCTTATCGTCAATCGCCAGGTTCGCCGCTTGCTCGCCGAGCGGGGCATCTCCGTGCATTGCACCGACGTAGGCGCATACGTGACCTGCCAGGAAATGGCGGGCTTCTCGCTTTCGCTCATGCGTCTGGATGATGAACTTAAAGAATATTTGAACCTTCCCGCCGATTCGGTGGGATACCGTAAGAGGTGAGTATGGAAAATTGGGATGCACGTGGCGCAGCGGCTTTATTGGTCGCCGCCAGCGAGGCGGTTACCGCCGCACAGGATCTCTTGACCAAGGCCGATCAGGCAATTGGGGATGGCGATCATGGAATCGGCATGTCGCGCGGTTGCGAAGCGGTGCGCAATAAATTGTCCGCCGAACCTCCCGCCACCCCGGGCGCCGCTTTTTCCGCTGCGGGCATCGCCATGATGATGAGCGTCGGCGGCAGCTCCGGAGCTATTTTCGGCACGCTTTTCTCGGCCATGGGAAAACGCCTGGGCGACGCGCCCTTGCTTACCGCATCCCTTTGGGCGGACGCTATCGCCGATGGCATGGCGGCCGTGCAAAAACGGGGCGGAGCCAAGGTCGGCGACAAAACCCTGATTGACGCCTTGGCCCCCGCCGTCGAAGCCGCGCGCGAACACGCCGGTGAAGACTTCGACCGGGCTCTCGCGCTCACCGCCGAAGCCGCCGTTGCCGGAGCGGAAAAAACCAAGGCTCTCGTGGCCACTTTGGGTCGCGCCAAAACCTTGGGTGAACGTTGTATCGGGCATGTCGATCCCGGCGCCCTATCTCTGTCCATCTGGCTGACGGGCATGGCGAAAGCCGCCGCGAGCAGCCCATCCAACGCAACCTAAAAGAGAGCGAAGACGCGCTTCGCGTCATCGTATCGGGTAACGCCCCCGTTACCCGATTTTTTTTTTACGACACAAACTTCGACCCATTCCCTATTTCCAAAATGAACCTGCCCTACATGGCCTCCAGGGAGGCCGCTTTCTAAAACCCCATTGAGATGGCCCAAGTACCTCGGATGACTGCTCCATTCGATTAAAAAGCTCCGAATACAGTTAATATTCGCGGGTTTCCCCAATTATCTCAATACGATTAGCCAGCGATTCACGAGCCTAGTCGCCAAAATTGAGGCAACGGGAAAATTAGTCCGCACTAGATTCAGGAAACCTTGCAAGAGACGGAAGATTCACGTCCTCCTTTCAGGGCAAGCGCGAGTGAATTGAATTCAGGGAGCGGTATATGTTACGACGAATGAGGTTGCTGACGCTTTTAATCGCCTTATTAATCGGGACTGTCTACGCGCAGGTGACCTACCCGGGCTGCAGTAACCTATCTCCGTCCAACTTCAAGCTTGTCAAGATATTGAGTCACAAGGCCTACAATCTTCTTCACCTTCCCGACGGCAAGTTTCTGTTCACCTCAGGACATTACGGCGAAGGTCCTATTTTCTTGCATGATACCAAGGCGGGAAAAACCACTCAGATTCCGAATTCCAATGCCGAGTGGCATGGCTTCGGGTTTTCTCCGGATTTCGCCACCACGGGGTGGATGTATTTTTTCGAGTCGCCCAATAAAGAGACCATGCGGATTTTTCGGCAGACTTACAACCAGAGTACCAATACGCTGAGCGCCAAAAAGTTGCTCATGGAGTGGGCCGGCATCAAGGGAGCCGATCATTGCGGAGGCGGCTTCGCCATTGATAAGAACGGGAATGTCATCGTCGCCGCCGGCGACAATTCCTTGCATACCGACATGTGGGGTTCGGTCAACGAATCGAGTGAGAAACTCAATTCGTTGCGTACGGCGGCCAATACGAATAGTCTCATGGGTAAGGTCGTGCGCATCAAACCCATTCCCTTTCCCGATAACCAGTCCCCGGCTCCGGGAGTGGGCAGCACTTATGAAATACCTCCCGGCAATTTGGCGGACGCTTATAAAGTCTCCATGCAATGGTCGGCGGAGGATTTAAAAAAAATCCGTCCCGAGATTTATACCATGGGACACCGCAATCCCTGGACGCTTTCTTATGATCCCGTTTCGAATTGGATTCTGGAAGGTGAAGTGGGCAACCAAGCGCGCGGTGACGACGCCAAAAAAGGCTCCGTGGGAGGCGACGAATTCAATTTGATCAAATCGGCCGGGAATTTCGGTTGGCCGATGTTCGTGGGAGCGAACCGTCGGAATAACTTTTATGACTACTCCGGAAATAAAATGGGACCCTGGTTCGAAGTCGACGCGCCTAGAAATACATCCAAGTTCAATACCGGGGTGCAATTGCTGCCCCCTCCGAAACCCGCGCTGTTTTTCCATACCAAAAAAAGCCAGCTCTATCTCATTCAAAAAGGTGATACCGTTCACTACAACGATGACTCCCTATGGGATCCGACACCCGCCAACAACCAGCAAGCCTGCGTGGCCGGTCCGAGGTATCATTATCGCACCGACGCCACCGACAAGGCCCGTCTGCCTCCGCACCTACATGGCGCCTGGCTAATTTCGGACTATTATTTGCAGACCATCAAAGCCCTTCGATTCGATGGAACCGGAGACAATATCGAGGCGGTCCTTCCCGTAGTCGGGGGGCCGGCCAGCATCACGCAGCTGTCGCTGGATCACCAGGGCGTTCTCTATGTGGCAACAGAAAACCAGGGCTTATCCCGGGTGGAATACACGGGAACCTGCCATCCCGAAATATTGTCCATCGCGTCCCCTAATAGAACCGGAAATGCCTATGCCCCCGGTTCTCAGCTTATGACCGCGAAGCATTTTCAGCATTGGCGGGCATCCAACACTATATCCGAGGTGAAAATCCGTGACTTGCAAGGAAAGCTATTGCTTCACAAACAAGTCGCTCCCGGTGAGGCCGCTCTCCAGGATTTCTCGGCCCGTCATCAGGGGTTGTTTCTGGTGGAAACCTTTTCGAAAGCGAAATAAAGCATGCAATTTAAGCGACCTCCTTATCTTAAGGGTTTTTTAATCGCCGGATCCATGGCCCTGGGGCTTGGCGGCATGAATGCAAACGCCCAGGGTAATAAAATCACTTTCGAAAGAATCAACCTTACCAAAGAAAACGTCGGTGAGGGGGTTACCGTAGCCGACTTCGATAAAGACGGGCATGTGGACGTGGCCGCGGGTCCCTATTTGTGGAAAGGGCCCGGCTTCACCCAGAAAATCAAGTATTCCAGCGCCGGGCGTCATTACATGAACATTCGGGCGGTTGACGTCAATAATGACGGGTGGTTGGATATTCCCTACCAGGAAGCATTGAAAGACGGCTTCTGGTTGGAAAACCCCGGTGCGGGCAAACAGGACGGCATTTGGCAGAAAAGAACCTTCCCCACCATGGGCGGAGAGACGGCCCAGTTCTGGCCGCTTTTCACGGATAAAGCCGATGTATTGCTTTGCCTCTACATGCCCAATGGAACTTCGGGCCCGCTTTCGTGGAGCCGCTACGAAGAAAGCCAGAAAAAATGGGTTTATCGCATCATCTCTTCCAAACAATATCCCCGCAATAGTCACGGTTTGGGAATGGGAGACATCAACGGTGACGGAAGAAACGACATATTGGCTCCCGATGGCTGGTATGAGCAACCCGCAAGCCTGACGGGCGATCCCTTATGGAAGTTCCACCCATTCGGACAGAATTTCAACCCCTATTCCCGCGACCCCGAAATCCAAGGGGCTCATATGCATGTCGATGATTTGACCGGGAACGGAAAGGCCGATTTCGTCGCGTCCCTCAACGGTCATGGCTGGGGCCTATCCTGGTTTGAACAAATAGAGACCGCGGGAAAAATCTCCTTCAAGCAGCATATGATCATGGGTAACAGGGCCGAGGCCGGCAAATACGGGATGGCCTTTTCCCAGGCTCATTCTTTGGAGTTTGCCGACATCAACGGCGACGGATTGAAGGATATCGTTTCGGGAAAACGCTATTTGGCCCATGTCAATGGCAGCGATCCTGAAGGCGGCGCCGACTCGGAAGCGGTGCTCTATTGGTTCGAGCAAAAGCGTACCGCGTCCGGAACGGTTTTCATTCCCCATCTCATCAGCAATGACGCGGGCTCGGGTTGCAGTCTCGAATTGGTGGATTTGGATAAGGACGGCAATCTGGATATAATCGTCAGTTCGAAAAAAGGCGCGAATATCTTTTTGACACGGGGAGTTGCTCCCAGAGTCGGTATTCTGCCCGCGAAAAGGAATCGTCTCGCCTCGCAAGGGTGGAATTCCCATGTCAATAATCACTTGCTTGGCCAAGGCGACGGCACAAACTACCTCAACGTTCTGGGAGCGCGGAAGAATGGCTCAGAACGCCCCTATACCCTATTCATTATCCAACCCAGCCAAGCCAAAAATTGAGGGGAAGGCCCTTGACCGCTTACCCAAGGGTCCGCCGCCTTCTCACCGCTGAGAAAACGGTCCGACTCCACCCAGATACTCAAATTGCTAGATTTTCGGCGGACTATGCAGCCGAAAATCCTGATTGTTGAAGACGAGGCCGACTTACGCGAGCTGCTCCTCTATAATCTGGAAAATGAAGGTTACCGGGTGGAGGCCGCCCGAACCGGCCTGGAGGGAATAGCCCTGGCAGAAACCTTCCGCCCCGACTTGGTTCTGCTGGACCTGATGCTGCCGGATATCGCAGGTGAAGAGGTGTGCCGCCGCATGAGAAACAACGCCGCGTTCCACAACACCGCCATTCTCATGCTCACCGCCAAAGCCGCCGAAACGGATAGAATATTGGGCTTCCGGCGCGGCGCCGACGATTATGTCACCAAACCATTTTCCACCAAGGAATTGCTGGAACGCATCAAAGCCATCCTCCGACGCACCAAAGGCGAAAGCAACCTTTTCCGCCTCCGCGATTTGCAGCTCGACTTTGATAGACATCAAACCCGCATCCACAATCGCCCCATTAATCTTACCTCCCAAGAAATGGCCCTATTCGCTTACCTGGTGCAAATGCGGGGCAAAGTGGTCACACGCGACCGGTTGCTGGAAGAAGTATGGGGTCACGGCGCGGATGTCGATTCCCGGGCCATCGATGCCAGTATCAAACGGCTGCGCGCCAAACTGGAAGACTATCGGGACATTATTGAAACCGTCAAAGGTGTGGGCTATAAACTCAATACGGAAATGGATTAAACCATGCTTCCCAACACTCCGACCTATCTCCATATCCTGTTTCTGCTGCTCGTTTTGTGTACGGCCGCTTATGTGATTATCGGTTTGCGCAGCGTCGAAACCAGAATGCCCAATGGCCTGCGCAATAGCACCTATCCCCTGACCATCGCAGCCCTCTTGATAGCTTGGCTGGCCGTAACCGGGTATTTGGCGTGGAGCGGTTTTATCGCCCGCTTCGACACCCTCCCGCCCCGCTTCGCCATCGGCCCTTTGGGCGGGTCCTTGGCACTCTTATATGTGATTTTTTCACGCAATGTCGGCAAAAGGTTGGACGTCATGCCCCCGGCTTGGCTCGTCAATCTCCAAACCATGCGAGTAGGGGTGGAGTTGACTTTTTTCGGCCTGTTCGTAGCAGGAGTGGGGCCCCGGCTCATGACTTTCGAAGGACGGAATTTCGACATCCTAATCGGGTTGACCGCGCCGGTGGCAGCCTATTTCGGATTTCGAGGAACTCGTTGGCGAATAGGCACAATGCTATTGTGGAATTTGGCTGGAATTATGATTCTCTCTTTTACCATCGGCCATGGAATTTTCTCGGCGCCCACCGCATTCCAAAGGATTTCCACCGACCCACCCAATATTTTCATGGGTTATTTTCCTTATTTCTGGGTTCCCGCCTTCTTGGCACCACTGGCGCTTATCTTGCACGCGGCCTCGATTCGCCAACTTCTGCGCAAGTCCCGTTGAAAGGCGACCATCCCCCCATTTTATACTTTTCCTAACAGCAAGCATAAAGGAGCGATAAATGGCGGATTCTCAGGCCCTGGCGACCAGCCTTGATTCCCTAAAGTCGGCTTTGGAGAAGGCTAATGCCTTGAAGAGTCTCGGTAAAGAATCCCAATCGATCGAGCAAAGAATGCTGGTCGCAGAACTCATCGAAAAGCTGTTGGAAACCAAAGAGAAAATTCTTCAGGCAAAAGAAGAACTGCTATCGATACCGGCGGGAAGCGGAGCCGAGGCGGCGCAAGCATCCATTGAGTTCGACGGCCTTATCTACTGGAAAGTGCTTCCCACCGGAAAAAAAGAAGGTCCGTTCTGCCAAAGATGCCAGGATTTGGAGCAACGCTGGATTCGGCTCCAGGAAGAAAGCCAGACGCAAGACTTCGGCACCACGCTGAGGAAGTTCTATTCCTGTAAAGTCTGTAAAACCACTTATGATGTCAGGTAGGTAGCAGCCTTACCTAAACCGACCCAACCAGCGGCCATTCCAATCACGCACATCGAGCATTAATCGCTGCGGCTCCAAAGGCGGCTTGCTTTCACGACTTAGTGAGGCTGTGGTGCCGACTGGGAATTCATCCGCGCCGATATCATAGGCGTTACCCATGGGCCGCTTCTCTCCGTCCCAGTCCCCGCTTACCAGAGCCAAGGTCGAGCCTTTGTCTATGGCGTCATGGGCTTCGGGCAGGAGATGCAGATTTCCGGCGGCGGGATCGTGGAAATAGCCGGACAAGGCTGCGAAAAGGTTCGTCTGGGATTTTACCTCCGCTCCCGCCTCGAGGCGTCCACGCACCAGGTTGTTGATAAGTTCGCAATTCTTAACGGGCGCTATGAAGCGGATGCCCCGTCCCGCTTGCTCCTGACGCCAGACGGTATTGTTATAAATCTTCACGCCCTCGGACCAGGCGATTTCGATTCCCGCGTCGGGACCCGCCACGATGAAATTATTCCGGCATACGGCATTGGTGACATGCACGCTGGCTCCATTGGTCGAGGAGGAAGGATTTCCGAAAGCGATGCCACGGTCGCATCCGATAATAAGGTTGTTCTCCACTACGATATTTTTGGAATCCACCCAGATGAAAATCGCGGCCCTGCCGCCGCCGCTTCTCCCTTTGACGTTCCGGAAAACGTTGCCGCTGAAGGTCCAGTCTTCCAAGGACATCAGGTCGATGGCGGAAATATAGTTTCCACCACTATTCCAATCCGCGGGCGGGATTTTGGTGTTTTCAAAATAACAGGAATGCACCGATCCCGTGTGGGCCTTTTCCAAGGCGTCGGTAGCCGTGCCTTTGATGTGACGCGTACCGATATTCCGGAAATGGCAACTGACGATATTGACATTTTTCGGTTTGTCTCCCGCATTGATTTTAATGCCGTACCCATGGGTTTCCTCGAAAGTCAGGGAAGAAACGGTGAAGTTTTCGCTAGGTCCTATCCAAAGAAGGTCTTGGTTGCTGCCGGTTGTTGCGAAACCATTTCCCCGGAGGATAGCCTTTTGGGGATCACCGGAGGCGCCCATCAAGGTCAGGTTCTTTTTGTCCTCGACCCAAAGGAAGCGTTCCAGATGATAGGTTCCGTCGGCCACTAAAATGGTGTCACCCGATAGCGCTGAATTTACCGCCGTTTGCAAGGCCCCGGCCGTGGAAACCGGCACACGACGCGCGGAGACGCCAACCACGCAAACCGTCAGAATAACCGGAACGAATTTTTCAAAATGGGAAGTGAAAATCGCCATACAGCATATTTCCTATTTTCAAAAATTTCAGGGATCGTTAATATAGGCTCGCCGTTCCAAAAGCGCTGCGCCTTGGAAAAATTTCCCGGCAAAACCGGCAAAATCGGGATTTCCTAGGTAAATTATTCCGGAATAGCGGCATCCCGTAGGAGTCCAGGAGAAATTTTGATTCAAATCCAAATGCAGGAAAAAGCGGGCTTGCGTGTCCGCTTGTCGGAAATTATTGAGAACTCACGCGTACAGTCCGGCATACTCATTCTCATTCTCATTAACGCAGTCACACTGGGATTGGAAACATCGTCCACGGTGATGTCGCACGTGGGCGGCTTTCTCCACGTCTTGGATAAGGCCATTCTATCCGTTTTTGTGCTGGAAATCGTCGTTCGGCTTTATGTCCATCGATGGGCCTTTTTCCGCGATCCCTGGAGCCTATTTGATTTCATAGTGGTGGGAATCGCGCTTTTTCCCGCCACGGGGCCCTTCTCGGTGCTGCGCGCTCTGCGGGTGTTAAGAGTCTTGCGCGTGCTTACGATCGTGCCTTCGATGCGGCGCGTCGTGGGAGCATTGATGTCGGCCATTCCCGGACTTATTTCCATTGCGCTGGTCTTGATTTTGGTATTTTACGTTTCCGCGGTCATTGCCACCAAATTGTTCGGCCAGGCCTTTCCCGCTTGGTTCGGCGATCTCGGGCTGTCCCTTTTTACCCTGTTCCAAATCATGACGCTCGAAAGCTGGTCCATGGGAATCGTACGCCCGGTTATGAACCTCTATCCATTCGCTTGGATATTTTTCGTTCCCTTCATTCTCATCGTAACCATGACCATGCTCAACCTTTTCATCGCCGTAATCGTCAACGCCATGCACTCGTATACCGAGGGAGAACACCAAGGTACCCGGGCGGTAGTAGACCAAGCCCGCGAACATATCGAATCGGATCTCCATGCCGAAATGCGCGCGTTACGCAATGAAATTGCGGCTTTGAAGGAAGTTTTCCGGAATAACGGCGAACGTCCGTAAGACCCGTTCAAGCCTGCGGAATTGCATACGACCCCCTTCCCAGACGGCGGGGGCCGAGAGGAATGCTTAATTTTTCTTGTCGTCTTTCTTCTTGTCCTTTTTACCGTCTTTTTCCCATCCGGCTACGGTATTGTCGAGGATGGCGACAAAAGCCTCATCACCATCCTTTACAGCGGCTTCGCGAGCCAGCTTGGCTGATTTTTTCGCATCCTTGAATTTCTTCTCATCAGCGAGCATTTCCGCTTTAGCCCAAAGATTGGCGCGAATCGGTTTGACCTTGATGGATTTGTCCACCCATTCCATCGCCTGCTTGCGGTCTACGTTATGAGCCCAGTAAAAGCGGGCCGCACCCAGGGGAGCGTAAGGGTCGTCGGCTTTGGCATTGGGTAGACCGGCTTTGATTTTGGCCTTGGCGGTTTCCACCACCTCAACGACCAGGTTAAGGTCGGCCTTGCGTTTTTCCCAATGGGCATAAAAGGTTGCGCTGCTGTCGTTCAAATCCTCGAAACCGAATTCCAACCGCTCTTTATGCGGCGCTTCGCTGGGCTTCACCTTAACCCGCAGAGCGTCTTTATCCTCCTTGTAGGAATACGATCCCCAGGCTTCGGCTTCGCTGTTGAAAATGAAGGTCCATTCCGCTTCCGTGGGAAGAATATGCAGGGAGTACTTTCCTTTGGGCAGGTTTTGGCCATTCACTTTCACGTCCGTGTTGAATTCTACCGTGGTGGCTTCATTCGCACCCGCACGCCAGACTTTTCCATAGGGAACGAGTCCACCCCAGATGACACGTTCATTTACGGCGGGACGACTGTAGGTTACGGTAGCTTGAGTGTAACCGAAGGTCTGGGAAACGGCGGCCTTGGGGCTGGACCGAGGTAATTCCACGGCGGGCTGAGCGAAGGCCATGCCGGCTATGGCGAGGGAAACGATACCGGTTTTCCATAAACCGGAAAAAGGGGTGATAAATGGATTCTTCATGAATTCCTCCTGAGTTGAGTGATTGTCGATTCTTAAAAACATGGGGTGTAAAATAAACCTAGTGATTTTTCCCGGTATGTTCACGCCACCATCGGATTTCTGCGCAACGTTTTTACGGCCATGGCAAAAAGGACCGTACCGACGGTACCTATCAAGTTGTACCAGAGAAAGGCGATTTCGGTGGTATTGTACAACACCACCACCAGCGATTCCGAAAGTAGGGCTCCAACGAAGGCGGAAGTGCCATCCATACGGCGCGCATAAAAGGCCAGCACGAAAATACCCAGAATCGTGCCGTAAAACAACGAACCGATTATATTAACCGCCTCGATAAGCGAACCCATGCGCGCGGCGATTTGCGCGGAAAAAACCGCATATACCCCCCAGGCCAGCGTAAAAAAGCGCGACATCGCCAGGTAATGTTTGTCGGTTCCGTCCTTACGGAAGAGCCGCTTATACACATCCACGAGAGTAGTGGAAGAAAGCGCCGCCAATTCCGCCGCAATCGAAGACATGGCCGCCGCGAAAATCATGGCCAATACGATACCCAACACCCCTGCCGGCAGATATTTCGTCACGAAAGACAGGAAAATATAATTGGTGTCGCTTTCGCTCATGCCCGGATCGTGATCGCGTATCACTCCTACGGCTTCGGTGCGCACGCCATCGATGGAATCGCGCAATGCGCGTACCCGGCTTTGATGAAGGGATGTTTCGACTTCATTTCCATTGCGAATCGAATGCAACATGGCCTGGGTAGTCTCGCGTTTTTCCAGAAAAAGGTTTTGGTGGCGGCTTTCCAAAGCCTGAAAAGTTTCGCTTGCTTCCGAATTTTTAACGGAAGTGACCGCGGCATTATTGAAAAAAACCGGGGGAGCGGTGAATTGGTAGAAAACGAATACCATTACCCCTACGAAAAGAATGAAGAATTGCATAGGAATTTTGATAAGGCCGTTGAACAACAGGCCGATCCGGCTTTCTCCCACCGAACGGCCTCCCAGATAGCGCTGGACCTGGCTTTGGTCGGTGCCGAAATAGGATAGGGATAAGAACAGTCCGCCCAGAATACCGGTCCATACGGTATAGCGGTTGTTCAAATCGAATTTCAAATCGATGGCATCGAGATGCCCCGCCTTTCCCGCCACATGCATGGCGTCCACAAAGGAAATATCTCCCGGCAGCAAGCGAAGGATGACGATGAACGCGATGAACATGCCCCCCATGGCAATGAGCAATTGCTGGGATTGGGTTTGACTGACGGCTTTGGATCCTCCGAGAAAGGTATAGAGAATAACCAAAACCCCCATGATGAGAGTCGTGGAATGCACGCTCCATCCCATAATCACCGAGAGTATCAATGCGGGCGCATATAGGGTAAAACCGGCGGCTAAACCCCTTTGCATGAGAAAAAGGCTTCCCGTCAAAATCCGGGTTTTAAGGTCGAGCCTTTTTTCCAGAAATTCATACGCGGTGAAAACCTTGAGCCGGTGGTAAAGCGGGACCAGGGTCATGCATAAAATCACCATGGCGATGGGAAGTCCGAAATAAATCTGTACGAATCCCAGCCCATCGACATAACCTTGTCCCGGCGTGGACAAAAACGTGATGGCGCTGGCCTGGGTGGCCATCACCGAAAAGGCCACGATATACCAGCGCGACTGGTTATCGGCCAGGATGTAGCCTTTTAAATCTTTTTGCCCGCGGCCCTTCGACAACCCGTACACGACGATAAAGACGAGCGAGCCTACGAGTATGCACCAATCCAGGATGCTCATGCGAAATAAACCTGGATTCCGTAGAAGAGTAGAATGAGGGCGATTAAGGTAATCAGGACGACGGCATAAAAGACTTTCCAACTGGAAATGAAAGGGGGCAACCCTCCCGCCTCGATACGCGCTTCTTCGGGAGTTTGTGCATCGTCTTCCACTTTACCATCCGTCATTTTGGCTTTTTCTCCGTGGGATTTTTAGCCTCCGGTTCCAGTTGGGCGGAAAGTAAATTAGCGAAGAGGCGATAGGCGCCCGGAACCGCTGCCGGTAATTGCCGGAAGAAGGATAGGCCGGTATACACATAGGCTCCTTGGCCGTGCCGTGCGAAAAGCAGCATCCCTTCCTGCGGATCCTCCCCCGGATCATTGCCCCGTAACAAAGGTTGATAAGCCTTGTCCCATGTTTCTGCGAAATACAAACCGCGCTCCTGCACCCAACCGTCAAAATCCTTGGGGGTAATCCGGTTGGGCTGGGTGAAAAAGGGATGGCTGGGATCAAGAATTTCCAGCGGAGCTTCTTCCACCGTGATTCGGCCTCTTCCCAATTTGAAAGGATACGGACCCTGGTCTTCGGTCAACAGGGACATGCTCACGTTATACTGCACAATGAAACGCCCGCCTTGCGCTACGTAGTCCATCACCCGCTTGCGTCGCGCGACCAGGTCATTGCGTACGTTGAAGGCGCGTATGCCCGCCACGATGGCATCGAAGCGCGTGAGGTCGCCGTCGAGATCGGCGCTTGCGAGCAAGGTCACCCGATAGCCCAGTTGCCTTAGGTTTTCCGGTACCGCATCACCCGCCCCCATGAGGTAACCGATATGTTCCCCTCCGGTTTTGATGTCCGCCTTCACCCAGTCCGCTTCGGCGGGGAAAAACAGGGTTTGCTTGGGAATGTGGTCATAAGCCACTTCGACCCGGCTGCGACCGACGGTCTTTCCGCCGATTATCAGTTCCGCCTTGGCCGTAATACGCGTTTCCCCTTTAGGAGGCGTCACGGAGAAAACAAACGGCTTTTGTTCGCCCTTTTCCGTCATCGTGAAATCGTGATAAGCGGGAGCAGTTTTCCAGTCCTTGGGTAAGTTAAGCCGTAGCCGCCCTTTCACTCCTTCGGAAAGTGCGGTGACCGTCATCGCCACCTCACGCGCGCCTTCCCCCGAAAAAAGGGAAATCCCTTCGACGAAGTTGACCACCGCCGGAGGTGAAATGAGGAAAGGCTCATAAACCTCGCCATGGACCTTGTCGAGATAAACATATTCCACCGGGGTTTGTCCCCGAATCCGGATGTTTCCTTGCCGTAAAACCCACTCCACGCTCAGAGCAGGTGGGTCTTGGGGCATACCGATATTTTCGGCCTTATCAATACGATACCTTTCCGACTGGGGCTCCTGCCGCAACCATTGAGGATGGGTGGGCTCCGCGTTTTTCGGAATGCGCACAGGCGCCGTCAGTTCATAAGGCTTATTTTTTTCCAAGGAGACATTGAGCAAAGTATCCCTGGCCTGGCCCTTTCCTCCGGATTGCGGAGCAGGCAAGGTGACCTTCTCCAGCGTCCACCCCGACAGGGCTCGCGCCACGGCGGTGAACTTCAGGGAGAAACTATCTCCCGCAGCGATCGAAGGCGCATCCGCGGCCGCCTGCACCCAAAGACCCAGCATGGCAGCGATGATCTTTTCGGTTTCGTCCAGCTTGAGCCGCGACCAATGGCTTGCGGGTAGGGCGGAAAGCCGATGATGGATTTTAAGGACCTGCGGAAGCGACTTTTCCGGATGGTTGAAATCATAAGAAGCCACCACGGAATCGACCAGCGCGGGAATGCCTTGGGAGACCGCAACCCGGCTCCATCCCACATCCACATCCGCGAACAAATCGCCCGCAACGCTGTCACCCGCGAGGTACTGGAACTTTTCCTCCGCCATTCCCCGCAAAGGGATGGTTCCGAAACCTTGACTCTTATGGCTGTTACGGCTCTCGGCCGCGATTTCGGTATAGGATTTCCCCAGCAGTGGGTTGAAAATACCCGCATCGACACCTCCTAACAAAGACGCCGAATCCTCCCGTTCCTCTGGACGCCAGGCGTTCCAATACACCCGGCGCGCCTGCCAAGGCTTAAGCTCCCGTATTTGTTCCGGAAACCGGGTGGAATCCCCCGCCGCTGCCCAAGCCTCCATCGCCAATTGAGCGGATGCGAGATGATGGCCATGTCCTCCTATGGTTGGCGTAAAACGCGTAACGATTACGTCCGGTTGAAATTTCCGGATGATTCGGACTATGTCCGCGAGCGTCTCCTCATGTCCCCACTTTTCCAGGCTTTCTTCGGATGACTTGGAATAACCGAAATCGATGGCCCGCGTGAAGAATTGTTCCGCCCCGTCGATTTCCCTTGCGAGCAAAAGCTCCTGGGTGCGTATGACTCCCAGCAGGGGGCCCAATTCCGGACCAATCAGATTTTGACCGCCCTCGCCGCGGTTGAGCGAGAGGTATCCCGTCCGCAGCAGCCTTTCGCTCGCCAAATAGGATAACAACCGAGTGTTTTCGTCGTCGGGATGGGCGGCCACATAAAGCACCGTTCCCAATACGTTGAGCTTGCGCAGCGCAAGATGGATTTCACCGGAGGTAAGCGCGCGCGAGGGTTCGGCAAAGGTGTTGGGGATACTGAAAAGCAGACACAAAAGCGCGGTTCTAACAAAGGGCATGACGGTACCTTGCCTGGAGGTTTGGGATGCCTCCGAATATAACAAGGATCCGATACGGGACAATCTTGAGCCCGGAATGGGATAGGCCGTATTCCATCAGGAAATCCGCTGATTCCGTGCTTTAAAACGAAATCAGAATAGCCGCTTCCGATCAGACAGGCGCTATCTTCGCCGGCTAGCGCACCAGTTCCCAATCCACCAGGGTCGGCGTCACCACCCTAGGAGTGCCCGGCGGCATATTGGCCATATTTGTATACATGGGATCGAACGCGATGTCGCGATCAGGAGGCCTGAATACCACCCCATTCGCGGCGTCCTTCTCGACATGTTTCGAGCCGAACAGGCTGGTATGCGACCCGGTTCTCCGATGCTTAATTTTTATCAAATCTTCCATGTACTGGGTGAAATTGAGGGGGCCTATTACATGACCGCTCGGACCACGCGGGGCTCCGACTGTCAGGCAGGCATTCAAATGGAAGGTAACCCCTCCGGCGACATTGAATACGCTGGACCCGTAGGCTTCGCCTAGTTCGTCATGTTCCGCTGGGGTGTAGTGGTTTGACAGGTGCGTCAAATGGTCGGCCATGATGGCGGCGGGAAAATAGCCCATGCCTCCTTCAGGGAGGGCATAACCGGCGGTGGTATTATAGTCCCCCAGCACAAAAATGCGGTTGTTGCTGACAATGGTCAGCGGCCGGAGCAAAGCGCCGCCGTTATACAATAAAAATCCCCCTGCCTGCGCATTCCCCTGAACCGGATCCTGAAAATCATCGTACAGGTAGATGATAGAGTCGGAAGCGCTTCGGGCCTGGAGCCGAGCCATATCAACGGGAATGGGATGGATCAAGCGATTGTTGGCCAGGTCATTGATGGTCACCCGTAGTATCCCTTTCATCAACCAGCCTGCGGGTACTGTCGGCTGGGCTAAGGTATTCGCATGGGGAGCGGGAATCGCGAGATTCTCCGTTCCATTCAGCCAAATGCCGTCCTTATAAATGAGGCTTGCGCGCCAAGCGAGCTTGCGAACTTTCATGCGTTCATCGTCAACGTCAGGGTTGCGCCATTCTATCAGAGAGCGGGCGCCGTCCGGCCCATCGACCGGCACGCTCAACTTCTGCACCGGTCCGCAACCGTTGCCTTCCTCGCCGTAGGCCACGCGATGATTCTCCCGGAAGTCCTCCCAGTCGGAGACTATGGTTTTGAGCTCCCGGAAGGTGTCGTCCGGACCTGTGACGGGATTGGCGAAATCGGGACCCGATCCGTTCAGAAGGGCGAAATGATTGGAGCCATGGTTGCGCTGGCTGATCAGAACGAGTCCGACCGCGGTGACCCAGTCGTGTAAATTCATGTTTTTTGCGGGTCTCATCGTGATGTTGTCATTGGAATGCATTTTCCCCCGAATGAACATATCCGGTCCCGGAGCAAGGCCCAAAGGGCCATCCCAAAAAAGTGCGAACTGATACAGGGGCAGTTCCCCCAAGCTCACATTCTCTTCCAATACGCTTCTCTGCGTACCGCCCTCACCGCACGAACTTTTCATCCCCACCAGGGTTTTGTAGTAGCTGAGGTCATAACAGCCTTTCTCCATCACGCTTCCCTTGGCGATGATTTCCACCTCGCACGGCACCGGCGGGCGGTCCTCACCCAGAGAACACTCGACATTCGAGGTCTTGGAAACCACCGTTCCGCCCTTTTCCAGCGTTAGAGCGGCGCGGTTCACTTCAACAGCCAGGATGCCTTCGTTGCACATTCGCGTCTGCAGATAATCCATTTCGGCGCCGGCCACCTGCATGGCCACCTTGGAGCGCTTCATCATCGTCATGCCCAGCATAAGGATTCCGATCAATACAACTGGAACCAAAAGGAGTATGTATCCCTTTTGAGGATTCGTCGAGTGGGGGGTTGGGGTATTCATTTTATTTAATGAGGCAGTTCCTTCTCTCGCTCTCCCTTCATTGTACCTATCGGCGACGTTTCCAGAGTATATCGGGATAGGCCTTGGGGTTACCCTGAATTGGGGTAATTGGGCTTGGAGTCCCACAAGACCCATCTTGGACAAGATTACCTTCGAAGAAGCGGCCTCCCTATGGCTTAAATGCATAGTCCTGCATGTAGGGCTTTTTGTTAATTTTAGGCGGTGACCAAATTCCTGTCCCTGCTTTTCCTCGCCTTCATGGCCCTGTCCAGCACTTTGCTTTTCGTAGGAGCCATGGGCATCTGGATTTCCACCTTCTGGTGGGACAAACGCCTCGCGCTATTGCACCGCTTCTCCTGCTTCTGGGCCTCGCTTTATTCCTGGATCATGCCCGCTTGGCCGCTCACCATCGAGGGCAGGGAGAATATCCGCAAGGACGCTGTTTATGTGATGGTCTCCAACCACCAGTCGCTGCTCGACATCCTCATGTATTTCCGGCTGTTCGCGCATTTCAAATGGGTATCGAAGGCGGAAATCTTCAAAATCCCTTTGGTGGGCTGGAACATGTATTTGAATGGATATATCGGCATTCGCCGGGGCGACAAACGCAGCGGCGTGCAGATGATGGAGACCTGCCGCAAAACGCTCAGCCAGGGCAGCTCGGTTTTCATGTTCCCCGAGGGTACCCGCTCCCATGACGGCATGGTCGCTCCCTTCAAAGCCGGAGCCTTCCGCATCGCGCAAAAGGCCAAGGTGCCCATTCTGCCCATGGTCATCAGCGGCACTACTCATGCCCTGCCCAAGAAAAGCCTGGGATTCCACGGCAGGCATCCCATCCACATCAAGGTATTGCCCGAGTTACCCTATGAGACGTTCGCGGAAAAACCCCTGGAGGAATTGACCCGGGAAATACACGCCCTCATCGCCGGGGAATTGCAGGCGCTGGAATCGCATGCCCGTTTCCGTCCTATCCCTAACCCCACTCCCGAAGGACCGAGGTAAACACCATGGCGGATGAATCCACAGCGAGACTGGCCGTACTCATAGACGGGGACAATGCCCAGCCCGATGCATTCGAATACTTGCTGCAGGAAATAGCCAAATTCGGCGAAGCCACCGTGAAACGCATCTATGGCGATTTCACCTCGCCGCAAAGCACGAAATGGAAGGCCATCCTCAATCGATTCGCCATCAAACCCGTGCAACAATTCGCCTATACCAAAGGGAAGAACGCCACCGACAGCACTCTCATCATCGACGCCATGGACCTTATGTATACCCGACGTTTCGACGGCTTTTGTCTGGTGTCCAGCGACAGCGATTTTACCGGCATCGCCACCCGTATTCGCGAAGAAGGCTATATGGTCTATGGATACGGGCGCAAGACCACCCCGGATGCGTTCAAGAACGCTTGCCACCGTTTCATCATCACCGAGTTGCTGATTCCCAAGCCGGAAGGCCGTAAGCGATCCGTTCGCAAGCCTCGCTCCGAAGCTCCCAAACCGGGACGCCCCGGCATGAAAAGTTCGCCCGAAGCCGCTGAAGCGGAAAAAAGCAGCGAGCTGCCTATCGACTTCATGTTGCAGGCGCTGGAAGAATCGGCGGACGATAACGGCTGGGCCAATCTCGGCACCTTCGGGCGTTACCTCAATAAATTACGGTCCGATTTCGACTCGCGCCAATTCGGATACGCCAAGTTGAGCGATTTGGTGCGCGACCGCAACGACATGTTCGAGATCCAGGAGCGCAAGAAACAACCTACCGATTCGCCGACCCTTTATATCAAGGCGAAAATCGAGGAGTGAAAAAATAAGGAGTGTGCTTGCCGCCCGCTTCCCTGCCCTGGACGTCGTAGCCCTGGCTGAGCCCGCCTGCTTCTATTCCCCGCACGCCTTTCGGTTCGGATTTAAGCGCGGTGACGGGATTCGCGCGGACATCGATAACCACCCTGCGAAAATCGAAAAGGTTCACGATTTCATTCCGGTCTCTCACCTCCAGAATGATGTGGATTTGCTTGTTCAAGGCATCATTGGGCACGGTAAAGCGCGCTTTACTCGTCCCGGCGTTTTGCAAAGTCACTGTTCCCGCATAGCTGCCGGCCTCGGGGTAGTAAAACCAGCGGTAATCCAATGCATCGCCATCGGGATCGCGGGAAGCGAAGGCATCCATTTCCATAACCTGTCCCGGCGCTTTTTGCACCATTACGAAAGCATCGGTGGTATCGCCCTTAACGGCGGCGATGGGGTTGTGGTTGGCCTCTCCGAATTCCTTTACGCACCAGTCCATGCGCGCCTTGAATTCGTTGGTATGCGATTCGCGCCAACGCCATATGGCCGCTAATTCGTCGTTCTGATAATTGGTTGTACCCTCATAGGTGGGCACATTAGAGACCCAACTATCGGCGGCTTCGGTATACATGGCATAGGGAAAATACTGCGTTTCATCCTTACTGACTTGAGTGGTGTAGCTCGGGGCATTCTGCGTCTTTAGCGTGCGGAAGCGGCCGCCCCAACCGCCCCAGTGTAGCTTATCGGGATTGTACAAACCATGATTCACCAAGCCTATCCAAGTGGAAGTGCCGCCCCCTTCCATGGGCTCAAGTTTACCGAGCATGATGCGTTGGGGATAGAGCGCGCCGAGCGGGCCGTGATTTTTGCGGATATGCGTTTCCACCCAGGTTTGTTCGTCCGGAAGGGTGACCTTGGGTCCGAGAAACTTCCTATGCGCGCCCATAAAGGCGAATACCTGCTTGGTGCTGCGATACCAAGGAAAGTCCGGATATTGATTGGCGAACCAGGCGCCCGCCGGGTCCTGTCCGGCATCGTCATAGACCCGGATTTTATTCAGGAAAGCCTTTACTTCTTCTTGAGTATGGTTGCGGCGGTAATCCAAAATGGCCTGGGCCAAGGTATTAGAACCACAATTAATAGCGATATGCACGGGACGCGGATCGTCTTTTTCCACGGCAGCGATTATCAAGTCGGAACCGGTAGTGGATTTGCCGTCGCCCACCGCCTCCATGCCGTATCCATCGGGCCCGGCGCCGATCACCGAGAGCAAATACTCTTCCGTCGGCCAACCCGAAGCATGTTTGAGCAGATTCGGTCGCACCTTGCCGTAGGCCTGGACCCTTTCGCGAATGAGGTCGGCGCGCGGCCCCTTTTTCAACCAGACTCCGGTGGAGGCGATAAGCCCCTCGATATCCACTTCGTTGGCATACATCAGGAGGCGAACCAGGGTCTGGGAGTCGTCCGGTTCATTGCTCATGTCGGTGAAGACGATGAGCCGGTGCTTATTCGGAGCGGACAGGCTCGGTCCTATGCCAAGGAGCAAAACGACCGGGAGGAAGAGGGCGATGAGGGAAGATATGCGTGTCATAGCCTTCAAATTTATCGTACTTAGAATAAATTGCCATTCCGTATCCCCGTGAACTTAGACCTTTTCGTACCCGCAAGGGTACATATTGGGTCTTGGCGGAGCCACCGATGCGGCAAGGGCTATTCATTTTGCTAATATTCGGCGGTGCAAGGAATCCCCCTATACCGCTCCCGTGAAGAAACTTTTTCCCAACACGAAGAGGACGAGCGTCGACGGGCGCTCATTACCGGCAATATCCGCCTAGCCGTCTTCGTCCTGACCCTGGCCGGCTTTCTCGCATTCCTGTATCACGAATGGATTATCGCGGCCGTAGGGTTCCTGCTGCTAGGCACCGGCTTTTTCATCCATCTCATTCTCCGACACGGTCGCATTCTTCTACGCCGCGATCGCGCCGCCCGCCTGCGGGCCATCAATGCCGACGCCGCCGAAAGATTGGCCGGTAAGTGGACGCACTTTTCCCCTGATGGCAGCGAGTACCGGGACGAGAAGCATACCTATGCTTCGGATATCGACATTTTCGGACCGGCCTCGCTGTTCCAATGGGTATGCGTAGCTCGCACGCGATTGGGTCGTCTGCTGCTACGCGACATGCTCGCCTCCACGCCTCCCGCCCCCCATGTCATCCTGGAAAATCAGGAATGCATCCGCGATCTCGCTCCCCGCTTGGAATGGCGGCAACGTTTCGAATGCGCCGGACGCCTCATACCCCGCAAGGGAGATCATCCCGAAGAGTTGCTTGAATTCGCCGAGAGCGACGCCACTTTTTATCCGAAACGATTCGCGCAAGCCATGCGTTATATCCCGCTTGTCACCTTTCCTGCCGGCCTTTACCTGCTCTTTGTATTCGGTACTTACGGTCCCCTGGTATTGATATTGTTGCTGCATGTTTTGATAGGCTCGCTCATCTTTCGCCGCAACGAAAAGCTGATGGACGCCATCAGCCGACAGAGGGACAACTTCGCCAGCTACATCGAACTCATCAGCTTGGTGGAGGAGGAGGAATTCACCGCTGCGCATCTCAGCGGGCTGCGCGGGCGATACCTTAACCCGCAGGGGGAATCCGCTTCATCCGCTATTCGCAATTTGCGCAGTATCGCCGACTTTCTCGACGCGCGCCATGGCCCGGTGGTGCATCTCCTGGCTAACGGGCTCTGCCTATGGGACTTGCAAGGCCTGCTCCGGTTCCAAGCCTGGAGAGGGCGAAACGGCAAACAGGTGCGCGCCTGGCTGGAAGGTCTGGCGCGTCTGGAAGCGCTGTCGGGATTCGCCGGAGCGTATTACGACCATTCTAATTGGTGTTTTCCCGTGCTTTCGGAAGGCGAGCCGCTTATCGACTCCAAGGGCATGGGCCATCCCCTCATCCTTGAGGAGGCGCGGGTGGATAACGACTTGTCGCTGGAAAAAAAGGGCGAAGTTCTCATCATCACCGGATCCAATATGTCGGGCAAGAGTACTTTGTTGCGCACCATTGGCATCAATCTGGTTCTCGCCTACGCGGGCGCTCCCGTTTGCGCGTCCTCTTTCCGCGCAGGGCTCTTCGAATTGCACTCGGCCATGCGCATCAAAGACGATTTGGAAAACCACGTGTCCACCTTCTACGCGGAATTGTTGCGCATCAAAGGCGTGCTGGAATCGGCGCAGGCGGGTCGGCCGGTTTTCTTTTTGCTCGATGAAATCTTCCGCGGCACCAACTCCCACGACCGGCATGTCGGCGCCCGCACGGTATTGCGGCAGCTGAGCCGCTTGGGCGCTTCCGGTTTGGTCTCCACTCATGACCTGGAGTTGGGGGATTTGGAAAAGGAGTCGCCGGAAGTGTTCCGGAATTTCCATTTCCGCGAGCATTATGAGGGTGACCAAATCCGTTTCGACTTCCGCTTGCGGCCCGGGATTTCCCAAACCACCAATGCCTCGCATTTGATGCGCATGGTGGGCATTGAAATTCCCGATTCCCAGATTCCCTAACGCGATACTACCCCTTTTTTCGGGTTGGGTCGTAGCTTAGATTGCCCTATTTGCCAAACACTTGCCATCCGAACAGGTGTTTTTCCATAGGGTTTTTCAGAGTAGATGCTGATTCAGCGAATTTTCCGTCCGTCCGAGCCGAAATAGTTGATGCCACAATACGAAGTTAGGGCAAGTTTGTTGCCGTAGTTCCATATCATACCCGTCTTCGGTTTACGGAGTTTGCCTTCCTGCCTCGGTGGTCGCAAAGAAGCAGGTGACAAGGTTAATTCCAGCAAAAGACCCTTTTTTCCAATGAGCCAGATTAAACCCGGTTCAACCCGATGTAACTTACCAAGAGGACGGATTTCTACTTCCATCTCCAAAGGGCCAGTCCAGAGCGTGTCGACTTCCCCCTCACCAGACACTGCCAGGATTAAATGCTGCTGGATGGCCAGGAGCCGGTCCGGGCCATCCATAACGACATCCAGAATCGGCCTCCCAATCAGCAAGGGCTGAGGCTGGAGACTTTCGTGTATTCTCCAAATGCCGCCATAATACAAAGATGCGAAAACGCCTTGCTCCGGAGCTATGAAATCCTGGGAAGTGATGAAATTGCCGTCGGGTGCATCCGCCCGGACGCTCCAGGTGCGCCCACCGTCTGTTGTTTTCAGTAGATTCACATTAGCAGCCACATAGGCTGTATTCTCGGAAGCAAACCGAATCTGCCCGTAATAAGCGTTTTGATCAGCGAGGAAATTAGGACTACCAATCGACCAAGTCAGTCCACCATCCGCAGTATAAAAGAGCAGGGAATCCGAAGAAATAATCCCCGTGAATTTTCCATGGAAGGCCACATGTTTAAAACGGATACCTGGATAGGAATACGCTGTGGCCCAGGTACCCCCTCCATCGTTGGTACGGAACAACCCGCGCTCTGATAAGATAAAGCCATTGCTTTCATCAAGGAACCAGACGTCGGAGAAAGAGGAGTCCGGGTCGACCTTAAGGTTTTCCCAGGTTTTCCCCTCATCTTGAGTCCTCAGAATGAAATTCCCTGAACCTACGGCGAAACCAACGCGTTTTGTAGGGAAATGGATAGCGGCTAGGTCAAAGTGCGTCCTGGAATCAACCACCCGGATAGAGTAATCAGCATGCACCGGCAAAAGTGGAAGCCATGCAGCAAATAAAACGGTTTGAAATAATTTCATCATATTACGCCCTTTTACCACTAGTGCCGCCGATTCTTGCTTCACATACGCCGACTAGAGCAATGCCAGTTTGCTAATCTGCCGCTTGTCCCCAATAGTGAGTATGAAATAATGGATGCCGGGCGGGATGCCTCGACGATCGAACTCAATTAAATTCATGCCGGTATTTCTTAATGCGAAATTCTTATTGGATTTTAGCACCTTTCCATGCATGTCCACGATTTTATAATGGACGAAATCCTTCATGTCGCGAACTTGGAATTCCATCCTTACCATGGGATCCGTCGGTATCGAAAGAACCTTGGCAAGAGGTGATCCAGAACCATCGAAAAATTCAGTCATATCATCCATAGAAGGAGCGTCAACTATTCCATCATGCGCCGCAATCTTTGCCAAGAGTGTACCACCGCACCTAGGGTTACCGGTGGGGTCCGAAACAGCCCTCATCTCCCCATTGCTTACAAAACCGGGATTGAAGACGATTTCTCGACGAGAGTTGAAAGTTGCATTGCCTCCAGCAGGCACAGTCATGTTCGCTACTTCAATCCGCCCCGGATAGATGAAGCAATCGGGAGCGGAGGTAGGCGTGAATTTGCGCCCCGTGCCAACGACGTACCCCCCCCCAAGCTTCGCTACTCCATTCCGGGCATAGAAGACACCCAAATCCCTTTCAGACCTTAAAATCGAGTTCGGGAGAATGGTGACCGCACCCCGGCTGGCCGAGTTATATGGAGAAAAACCATATATGCTTTGTTGATAGGTTGTACCGGACGGAAATCCGTTTTGGATCATCCAATCATCGAAAACCTTGTCTACGAAGATGTGGTGCATCCAAAATGCTGGATCCCTTGGGGATTGTCTAGTTACCATGTCACCGCCTATCCAAACATGGGCTCCGTTGTGGAGATCCGTCATCTCGACGCGGGAGTGAGACATGGTCTGGTAATTCACCTCATTCAAAGCCGCGTCCACGAGTGCATTCGTCACAGGGAGAGTACCGGACATGACCCTCTCACGACCAGGAGTTAACCATTGGGTCAGGCTCGGGTTACCTAGAAAATCTGCATTGAACATGGTTGATGACTTTGTCTGATTGGCGGGGTTGGTCTCATCCCAATACGGTATACCTGAAATGCCGCATGTTTGCACATGCTCTTCAATAAGCTTGGATGCGATTCGGTGCCAGGGCATGAATTGGTCCCTTGCCCACTGAGATTGATGATGGATTTGGCCGAACCCTGCATCATGCATCAGATAAAGTTGGGTATGGGGCGTGCTGCTCGTGGCATTACAACTTGCGTAAGCCGACGCGAAGAACTGTCTGTCTGCCGTGGACATTTCACTCACTGGATATCGAATACTCTGGGCATGAAGCGAGACTGCCCCAACGCATAATCCGGAGAGCATGGCAATCGTAAAATTATTTTTCATGGACTACTCCTTTGGTGGTGCTCAATGCAGGACAACTCATCATTTTACCTTGGTTATTAGGGTTTTCAGCTCCGCATTCTGAGCTGCCAAGGCAACAATCTTGGATTCCTGGTCGATGAGGTACAGAGTGAGTTCTTCGATTTTTTCCAGAAGCTTGACTTGCATTTCCCCGACGTCGACGCCGGTTTTAGCCACCTCATCAGCCTTCGGAATGCCAGGAAGGTGCCCTTCTTTCTCAATGAAAGCCTTAACATTATCAAGGGGCCTGAGCTCATAATCTTTCTGGAAAACATAATCTGCCCAACCCGAGGTTGTGACAATTAGGGACTTTGCTGTGACGGTACCGTTAACTGCTAATCTGCTTTGAGGATTTATGGTTCCGATACCTACAAATCCGTTACTCTGGATAGTGAGGTACCCCCCGTTCCAGCTGGTATTATCGTTGGAAGAGCGGAGATCACCCTGACCAATGATGAACTTCGAACCATTGTGGGTATTTCCAATATTCCACCAAGACCCGTTCCCACTGGGGAGGATAGTGGCTACACCAGGAAGACCCGCAGCAGGACCAAACATTACCTGACCGCCCCGAACATCCAACTTAGTAAGAGGGGAAGCGTTTCCAATACCCACCATCCCATTCGATTGAATAGTTAAAAGTGCAGAATTCCAACTGGTATTGTCGTTGGCCGCGCGCTGGTCACCATGTGTGATCATGAATTTCGTGCCGTTGTGTGTGTTTCCTAAATTCCACCAAGCCCCGTTTCCACTGGGACGAATAGTGGCTACACCGGGAAGACCCGCAGCAGGACCAAACATTGCCTGGCCGCCCCGAACATCCAGCTTAACCAATGGAGCAGCAATGCCGATGCCGACTCTGTCTCCGCTATTCGTCGTATAAGTGGCTCCTGAAGTCCCGTTCCGGGTCCACTGGGCGGAGACAGAAGATGCGAGGATGGCGATACCCATGGTAGCCGACGAGACTATTTTGAACACCTTGTTGCTTGACATACGTTTCCTTTGTTTTTGGTCGGTTTGCATTAGCAACTGGGGGGTATTCCATATGCTAACCCGTCCGAAAATTACGCCAGGCTAAATCAGTTGTCAAGCATCAATTTTTGTGGTACATGGAGGAAAAATGAGTCTAAAGGGAAATATTTTCCGGGAACTTAACCTCGTCAAAAGTTGGGTGGCCTTAGCTTTAGAAAAACCGTGACTATGATTAATAAGTTCTAGCATATAAACCGGCATGTTTATTACCGCGAAGTTTCCGGAAAAAAATGTTCCCCAATCGCGTTTTCATCCTGCCTTGAGTTATTCGGTTAATCCGGCCACCAAATTGTGAAGCCTTTCGGCAGTCAGTACAGTTAAACAACATCCCGACCTTCTATTGGAGGTCACCAGCGGTTTTCGAATTTTAGATGTCGAAATCGATTCGATTCTCGTTTCCGAGATCGGATGAACGGATGCATGTCCACCCCAGCGAATCTCAAATTGAACGACCAAACTTTACCGTGGTAGCCACAATTTATAGGTAGACCGCCCCCGAATTGAAGCAACCGCCTTCGCAAAGTGAGGACTTAGCTGAAAGTTAAAAGGTCCCCAACTCAATTCTCTTGCCTCTACTTTGCTGGGCTTTTTTGATGCCTCTTTACAGATTGTTTCGAAGCAGAGAAACTAGTTGAGTTGGGATGTGCCAAATAGGCATACCTTTTTAGGGTCAAAATGACTTGATCAAGGCGGTAATTCGCTGAAAAACGGGGTTTTTTAGGCATAGGGTACAATTTCCCGGATTTCTTAACTTGACATCCCGCACTACCATTGGATAAATTAAGACTGAATCTCAATTTAGCCTTATCCTCCTTCGCGACCTACAGTTCGCGAAGGAGGATAATCGCGAGGAACCCATGCGTGACGGCCTTGTAACATCCACCCTACCCCTGCTGCAAGCGGTAGAAACCGGCTTGTTGGCCCTACTGGTCTTGCTGGGCGTTATGGTAGTGGGGATTTTTATTTGGCGTTCGTTGGCCATCAGCCTGGCCGCGGGCCGCCCCGAAGCCTGGTTGGAAAAAGTGGCCGGCGATTTAACCGGGGAAATGACCGCGCTCTCCAAATCGGGTGTTGAGGGTGAACAGTCGGTACGCTCGGTCCCCGGTCGTATGGTCAATACAGGAATTAAAAATGCGCATCTTTGCCCCGAGGCCTTGGAAAAACTTTTAGAAGCCCAGGAACTGCGCGAGCGCAAAACTTTGGAAACCGGCGTCTCCTTTCTGGGGACGGTGGGATCCAACGCCCCCTTTATCGGACTGACCGGCACGGTCATCGGAATCCTCGTCGCCTTTCAGCAAATGGCGGGCTCCGGCGGGCGCGGCGGACCCGAAGTGATGTCGGCCATCTCCGGAGCTCTGATTGCCACCGCCGCAGGGCTTATCGTGGCCATCCCGGCGGTGGTTTTTTACAACATCCTGAAAGCCCGCATCAAAGCGACGCTCGAAAGCGCGCGGGAAATCCGCATCCTACTGGTAGCCCGTAGCTTGCAAGCCACGGTGAGAGAAGAATTCTGACATGGCCGCCACCGACAATTTAGAATCCGAAGACGGCATAACCGGGATCAACATCACCCCGCTGGTGGATATTTTTCTCGTGCTGCTTATTCTGGTCATGATCACCAGCACCATGCTCGATCACCGACAAATCGACGTCAATATTCCCACTGCCGCGCAAGCCGGCACCGAAGCGCCCAAAGCCTCGGGCCTGGTTATGGATTTGGAACGGCGGCTTTATCTGGATGGCGAAGCTCTCGACTCGCTTTCCATTCTGTATCGTCTCGGAGAATCGGTAAGACGGGATTCCAGTCATCAGGTTATGATTTCCGCCGACGCGGCGCTGGTATACCAGGATGTGATTAACCTCCTCGATTTGGTAAAGTCCGCGGGAATCGCCCAATACGCTCTGAAGGTTGTGCGGCAGCCATGATTAAGGATATGGCAAAGGGAATCCGGAAGCGCACTCGGCCCTTGCCCCGAGGCCTTCGCTGCGTCAGCCCCGACATCTTTCGGACGCTGCAATTCTCCCCTGCTTCCTTTTCGGTTTCGGGCCCATCCCGGAAATACCGCGCGGCGGTCTTTCTCCTTGCCGCCACCGGTTCAGCCATTCTGGGGTGGGCCTTCTCCCTTGACAAGCAGCTGGAAACGACGACTGCGGAGAAAGCCGATATCGTAGTCTTCACCGAAGAAATCGCGCTTCCCGAGCCCCCTCCTCCGCCGCCACCTCCTCCCATGCCGCCTCCACCACCCCGGACGCCGCCTCCCGATCCCATCCAACCTCCCGAGCCTGAAATTGTTGCGGCGGAAGAGCCGACTCCCGTTTTCGGGATTCAGGAAGAAGCATTGAGCGAAGCGGGAAACATGGCGGTTGCCACCGGTAATACCTTGATGATGCAAGCCGACAGCTTGGTGCAAGCGGCTCCCCCCCCCTTACCCGCCGCTCCGCTTTTCTCCGAGCGTCCCCCGCGTATGCTGAAGGGCGTCTCTCCCGAATATCCCCGCCGCGCATTGAATTTTGGTCTGGAAGCGACGGTGATCGCTCTCATCACCATCGATAATACCGGCAGGGTAACCCAGGTGGAAATCGAGAAAAGCGGCGGCCGCGATTTCGACCGCAACGTGGAAAAGGCCGCGCGCCGAGCCTTGTTCGAGCCCCCCGTGAAAGAAGGCAAGCCCATGGCGGCGACCTTCCGGCAGCCTTATGAATTCAAGCTCGAGGGCTGAAATTTGTCCGGTTGTGGCTGAACTCCGCGTTTTTCGGGATAAACCCGCCTGAATTCCCCCTTATACAATCCAACTTTTCCGCGCGCCCCGTTAAGCTTGGCGAACCGGAAATTCAATCGCAAATTCCTTCCACATGGGACGAGGCTCGGAGGTACATTAGTGATCTGTGGTACAGATTTGCAGATGTTTTGAGCCAAACCTTAAAACAACGATGAACAGCGGATTTTTTTGGTCCTTGTATAACATGAGGCTCAATTACGCTGGCGCTGCGACGTCCACTTTTAGATTGTCGTTGTTTTAATTCCAGAAAAAAGGAGAAAGCCATGAAAAAACTCGCTGCAATACTCACTACCGCTCTGGCTTTGGTTGCCTGTGAATCCGGAACTTCGACCGATTTAGGACAACCGGAGAAAATAGTCATCGAATTCCAAGAAGCGTCTCCATCTTTGGTTGTAAGCCTAGATACAACTGGGCAATATTCAACCGTGCGCCATACAAAAGGGGACGGAATGAGAGTTATCGTTTGCCAGGACTTTGCAAATATTGATTCGGATTATTTTCAGCAGCTTCGAACCTTAATTCAGAATGAAGACGAAAAATCGAATGCCATTGCCGTACTTTTTGACAGAACCGGAAAGAAAGTCAACTCCGCCAAGATCAAAATAGAGGCCGGCGATGACTCCAAATCCTTGAATAAAATTTTCGCATGTCCGCTTCCTAATTCGGTTCCGAGAATATATCGAAAATAAAAAGGAATAGAACAGAAGAGCATCATCTCCTAAACAAGTCAATCCACTTCGCACTACCACGATCGTTGTAAGTGATATTACCTTGAAGTGTCGTCCATCGAAACACTCGATTCCTCCGGAAAATCAAGCTGGATTTCGAGCGATGAGAGAGGCAATGGAATTACCTGACCATTACGCGCACAGGTTAAAATGGTAAAAATCGTACTCATTATTGCAATTTCAGTCGTTTCTGCAGCGGCCGAGATCAGAGTATATGGCTTTGCCTCTGTTGGAGAGGCTCCATTCCAACCCAGCTATGATATGGGAGGTTCGGGTCCCTTGCCGCAATTTGGGGTAGACATGGAATTTGGCGCCACATACCTTTCTCCATATTCAAAATTCAGCATTGGAAAATACAATCATGGATTAATGATTGAAAAATATCTTGGAATACAAATTGGCTTACCCGTATTCCAAATAAAGCCATCCATTACCTTTGGAGTGGGGGTACAATCATTTAATCGAAAACGGTTCACGCAAGGAAACGAGTACACGCTTATTCGTGAAACCCATACTCCATTTGGATTTGGGGCGAGAATGGATGTGATGGGGAAATTATATGGAGAGTGGGACTGGAGAATTAATGGGTATCCATGGTGGAAAATCGAGATAGGTTATCGATTATTTTAAACTATGGATTTAATACCATGTATTGAAATAGGAGGAAATTTTATAGGTGTAAAAATATTTTTTATGCCGATAGTATAATAGCCGCCACCACAAAAATGTTCAAGACCTTACTAGATAAGCTGCCTATATAAGAACCGTTCGAGAGCAGCTTCATATGCGGAAAGCCTTGTAATAATTGAGGGATCGCTTTGCGGAGTTGCCCTTTTCGTGGGCGGAACCATTTGGCATTTCAGACGTTTATCCAATGCAGCGGATGCCCACAACGCCAAGTACCGGAAAGCTCGTATTCAATCACCCCATCCCACATCACAGCCTCACCTACACTGGATGCGAAAAACAGGGCCATGGGAGTGCGATTTGCGTTGCAATATTGAATATGCATCAATCACCTATGGAAAAAGACCTGCTTGGCCGCCACCCCGCCATCCTTATAATAGAGTGCTAAAACTTGGATACCCGGCAGGATGTCCCCCTTCGCGACATTCACGATGCGGGAAGTACCGAGTTGGTATTTCCGGGCAATTTTTCCATTAGCATTGAAAACCACCAGTTCGGAGAACTTCCCTTCCGGCAATTCCAAGGCATAACGGTTCGGCAGGCTCGTAATCCCTATCCGGGAGTTGAAGCCTTTCTGCATAGCCCCTTGTAGAGCCGTTGGAAAAGCACGAGTCTCCTCGGAAATTTGGTTCAATGTGTACCAGGCCTGTCCCGTCCAGATCGGCTGGTTTTTCTGGGATAGAATATCCCGGTGGAATTGAAAATCCACCACGCGGCCCTCGAGCAAACCATCAACGGCCAAGTGGACAAAGGTCCGGGAAGCATCGACGGTTATCGCCTTTACGGACAGCGGGACATTATCAATTTTGGGTCCGCCATATTCTTTGGTGGGTACGTACCGCCAATGCCGCAGACGGTAATGGTCCGGGTCCTCGGCGGAGGGACCTACGGGCTGGGTGAATTTCAGGGTGAATCCGTCGGCCCGCGAAAGTATTTCCTTCACCTCGAAAGCGGTTTCTCCGGTGAATCTGGCAACCTGCATGCCGTAGAACTTGCCATTCGCATTCCAGGAATTGATTCGACTCCCCAGACCGCCGAAGAGAATATCGCCGTTGTCATCTTGCAGAAGGCGATGTACGCCGCATGTCAGACCGCCGGTAAAGTGGAACAATGCGCCCTGGTATTCCCCTTTCACCTTATCCAAGGAAACCCGGTTGACGAAACTCTGGACATTGTCGCCAATCAGGAACTGTCCCGCATAGGGGCCTTTAGACAGCAACATGGGTTGGGTGGGGGATTTGGATGCTTCCGTATGAGGCATCCACACCGCCGGCGGGGACTCTACCAGGGCAGGATCGCCCGTTTCCACCGGTTGCAATCCAAAAAACCGTTTATTCGTGACATGGATCAACTTACTGGAGGGTAGCCAGGCTCCCTGGTTATCCGTGACGAAAAGCGAGCCGTCCGGACCCCACCCAAGACCATCGGGAGTGCGAAGGCCGGAAATCAGATATTCGATGGACTTATTCGAGACATTGATTTTGACCACGGTACCGCGCTCCTTCATTATCGGGTAGCTGGGAAACCCATGAGCCACGGTTCCGGAAGGGAGAGCCACGTAGAAGAAGCCATCCCGGTACTTCAGATCAGTGGAATAATGGTTATAGGTATAGGAATCTTCCCGATGGGGAAACTCGACCACCGTTTCAATCGCTTCGGCGACTCCGTCCTTGTTCGCATCCACCATTTTGACCAAAGCGTATTTCATGGCGACATAGACTTCGCCATCGACAACTTTCACTCCCAATGGTTCCCTCAAAGTCCCTTGGTAATATTTCTTCAGGGTAGTTTTGGATTTGTCCCGGGACTTTACTCCCTCCATCATCCAAATTTCTCCGGAGGGTTTCGCGGGAGGATTCCAAATCCAGTGAGTGATTACGATCTTATCGTCGGTGACCCAATCCCACGCTCCCACTGTAACCGCCAGGTTGGCCGGCGCAATGTCGATCAACTCGATTCCGGGATTTTGGGCTTTTACTCTAGCCACATGACCAAAGGCTTCGGGTGCGGCCCAGGCCTTTTGCCCCAGAGCGCTATTGACGGAAACGATGCCGACGGATAGGATGAAAAGCAACTGTTTCTTCATTTCCGCTCCCCGGGATTGGCAGTACGCAAAAGCCTTTTATTATGTTTCAAACCACCGAATTCGGCACTACTGGTAGCTTAAAGATAATCCTTTTTGCTCGGAAATCAGTCCATTTCATGCCCCAACTGAAGCGAGAACCGGCTAAACCTCCTGCCCTTTTATTGCTACCAAAGGAACTGTAGCACAGTCGTAATTCAACCTACGGGAGCCCATCCATGAGGAAATCCATGTCACGAACCGCCGCAGAGGCCACCTTGGCCCTTGGCCTTACCCTTTCCGCGGTTGGCGCCCAACAAACCCCCTTCGGTATCAACGGACCCCTCAAGGTTTGCGGCACCCAACTCTGCAACCAATATGGCCACCCCATTCAGCTCCGGGGCATCAGCACCCATGGTCTGCAATGGTATCCCTGGGGCGACTGCCTCAAGGAGGAGTCGATGCAATCGTTGGCCACGGATTGGGGCGCCGACGTCGTGAGGGTGGCCATGTATATGCAGGAAGACGGGTGGACCACCGACAAACCCAAATATACCGCCATGGTCGATCAAGTGATCGAGTCCGCCACGGCCAAAGGGATGTACGTCATCATTGATTTCCACCAGCTTTCGCCCGGCGACCCCAACGGCAATTACGACAATGCGGTGGAGTACTTCAATATCATGGCCGCCAAACACGGTTCCAAAGGAAATATCCTGTACGAGATTTGCAATGAACCCAACGGGGTGAATTGGTCGTCCATCAAACAATACGCGGATAAAATCATCCCGGTCATACGTAAGCTCGACGCCAAGAGTCCCATTATCGTCGGTACCATGGGCTGGTCATCGCTGGGTATTTCAGGCCAGGGACCCTGGACGGACATAGTGGCTAACCCCGTTTCAGATCCGAACGCCATGTACACTTTCCATTTTTACGCCAAAAGTCATGGTGATAATTACCGCAATACGGTGCGAGCAGCTTCGGAAAAATTGCCTATTTTCGTCACCGAGTTCGGCACCCAGGAATACACCGGCGACGGTCCCAACGATTTCGGCAGCTCGCAGGCGTGGCTCGACCTGTTAGCCGAAAAGAAAATCTCCTGGGTGGTCTGGAATTTCTCCGATGATTTCCGATCCAGCGGCTTACTCAACGAAAATGTCTGCCCGAACGGTCCCTGGACGGGCGGCGCGCTGAAGGAGTCGGGCTCCTGGATACAGGCGCGCATGAAAACGCCGGACAATTTTCCCGCTTCGTTAAAACGCGGACAATTTCGGCAGGGATCCGCTCCCCCCTTCGCCATGGCCAACAGCCTGAACGTGACTATGCTTCCGGGAGCGATCCAAATTGACGTCAATCTCTCCGGCGCTTATTCGGTAGAGATACGCGCCTTATCCGGACGGAGAGTCGCCCATACCAAAGGCAAGGGCCCCCGCAGCTTCACTTTGGAACAGGGTGGAATCGTTCCGGGTACCCATGTCGTCGAAGTTCGCCAAGGGAAAAAAGAACCTCCACTTGCGATGGTATTCTAAAGTTGTAACGTGTAAAATATTCTGCGGAGTACCGCATTGCACGTTTTACCGCCGAATCCATTGGCAAGGATCACTACATGAACCCGATAGTCCCTACCGTCTCGCTATTGGTATTAAGTAATATTTTCATGACCTTCGCATGGTACGCCCACCTGAAAGAATTGAACCACAAGGCGTGGATAATCGCCGCCTTGGTCAGTTGGGGGATTGCCCTGTTCGAATATCTCCTGCAAGTACCCGCGAACCGCATCGGCTATACCGTGCTTTCGGTGGGACAGCTGAAAATCCTTCAGGAAGTCATCACCTTGAGCGTCTTCGTTCCGTTTTCCATCTGGTATCTTAAGGAGCCTCTGAAACTGGACTACCTCTGGGCGGGGATTTGCCTGGTGGGGGCGGTTTTTTTCATGTTCCGGGGAAGATTCGCTTAAATTCACCGAAAAATTTCTTCCAAATTCACCCCTTGCCAAATATTTCCTCGCTTATCTAAATTGAGACTCATTCTCATATTAGGGCTTCCCAGAAGAAACCCAGGAAGAAGGAGTATCGATGCAATCCGAAAAATTCCCAGAGGGAAAGGACGGCTTCCTCTACGAAATGGGACCAGGTAAGATTTTCTATTGCGCCTGCTCCGAAAGGGTAGTCCTGGAATATAAGGAACACTTTCTGGTTTTTCGAAAACCCATGTTCCGATATTTTCTGCAGGACTTCGGTAAAGTGTTGCGGTGCCCGGCGCTGCGGCAATGCCTTTCCCAATCCGGAAGCCTGGAAGTGCAAGGGTATAACGGCCGCATCTCCCTATCGGTAAATCTTTCGGAAGCGACCGAACTTTTCAAACTCTTGGATACGACTGCGCTTTATCTGGAGGCCCACTCGCCTGCGGGCCAACCATTTCACTCGGGAACCAATTGAGACTGAGTCTTATTTTTATTTAAATACAAATACCCTATCTTTACTCTTTCCATTAACTCAGGAGACATCCATGTCATCGCCTTTATTAAAAAACCTTTTCCTTTCAGGCCTGATATCCTGTTCAATAAGTGCGGCCGCCTCGGAAATTACCGCTGCCACCGAGCCGATGCCCACCGATTCCCTCCATCTCAACGATAGTTCGTCTCCAGCGACGGTAGAGCTGCGAAAAGTCGAAGTGGTAGGCCGCGAAAGGCGTTCCTATAAAAGCGACTATTCCTATGGCGCCACCAAAATGCCCATGGCTTCTAAGGACATCCCCCAGTCCATTTCAACGGTGACCAAGGAACTAATCCAGGAACAGGGCGCATTGCGCATACACGACATCGCCAACAATGTCGCCGGCGTCAACGTATTCTCCACCTACGACGACATCGTCCTACGCGGATTCCGGAGTTGGGGAATGGGCCTCATCAATGGACAGAAAGTTCCAGGTGGCTGGTATCCGCCCACCTTGCGTGGCATTGAGCGCGTAGAGGTGGTTAAAGGTCCGGCCTCGGCCCTTTTCTCCAATGTGGTTCCCGGTGGCGTAGTCAATTATGTCACCAAAAAACCCCTGGCCGCGCCCTATCGTGAAGTGAATGTGGCTACCGGAAGCTGGAACGCCTACCGGGCCGCCACCGATTTTTCCGGTCCGCTGAATGAAGAGAAGTCGGTGCTTTACCGGCTCAACCTGGGCTATGAAAATGCCGAGTCTTTTCGCAGCCAGCGTTTTGATCGCACGCTATTCGTTTCACCCAGTTTCACGGTACTTCCCGACGAAGCGACCCTGCTCAATGCCGAAATCACCTGGACTCGACATCTCTCCGTTTTGGATAGAGGCATGCCGTCCACCGAAAACGCGAAATTCCCGGATATGCCCATCGGACTTTCCGTAAGCCAACCCGGCGATTTTATCAATAGCGACAGACTTTGGTTCAATATTTCCGGTTCGCGCAGCTTGGGCGATGTTTCGCTTAACGCCAGCTATCTGGGCTCACGCCTCGATGGTCACCAACAGGAACATGGCTTGAACGAATACATCACCAACGATTCCGTCTCCCTTTATTTCAACGATCGTCTACAAGGAGGAACCAGCCACGGTCTCAGCCTGTATGCCGACTATTCCGTCACAACAGGTCCCATCCGTCACAATCTCCTGCTTGGCTTCGACATGAACATGCAACAGGATTATTCCACCGAGATCTATAACTGGGACAGTGTCGGCACTTTCAGCCTGCGCAACCCGACGTATTCGCGGCGTCCGATCTGGAATTATGAATTATCCGAAAACCCCCTGGGCCAATGGGATGCCGTCACCCGCTCCTACGCCGGATATGTGCAGGACCTGTTGGAATGGGATCCCTTCAAATTGCTCATCAGTTTGCGGCAGGAATGGTATTCCCAGAAGCCGGTCAACGAAAGCTATCCAGAGGCCGTCACTCCGGCTTTCATTCCCCGGGTGGGCCTCACCTATGCGGCCATAGACGATATCAACCTGTACGCGACTTATGCTACCGGATTTCAACCCGCGGAAGGCTGGTTGCAGAATCCTCAATATGGCGGTCCCTTCGAAACGCCCGAAACCAGCGAAATGGCGGAAGCCGGAATCAAAAGTGAATGGCTTAATAAACGCTTGCTGACCACTCTGGCTGTTTACCAGATTGAAAAAAACGATGTGGTGACTTGGGCTAATGATTCGGATAATCCCGACCTTTACCGGCAAGTAGGCCAAATTCGTTCGCGGGGATTCGAAGCGGAAATGACAGGCAAGATTCTTCCCCAATGGGACATCTCCTGGAATTACGCTTTCAACGATGCGGAAATCACGGAGGATACCGACCCTGAAAATGTCGGCAAACCCTTCGAAAACGCACCCCGCCACGCTACCGGCCTGTGGACGAATTACCGTCTCCCGTTCGGCGTAGGAATGGGCGTCGGGTATGAATACGTCGGCGAACGTTATACTTTCCGGGACGGCTTCATGCTGCCCGAATATGGAGTCTGGAACGCTTCCCTAAGCTACCGGTCCGGCCCCTACACTATCGGCGGCAAGCTCAACAATGTGCTTGACGAAAACCATTGGACGGGCGGATATTATCCCGGCCGTACCTTCCCGGGCGCGCCGCGCAATTGGCTGGCGCAAATGAGTTACAACTTCTAATCATGCTTAAGCTCAAACGTTTTATCGGCCCTCTGCATTTATGGGTAGGCCTCGCTTCCGGGGCTTTCGTCTTCATCATTTCGCTGGCGGCCGCTCTCTTCGTATTCGAAAAGGAACTTACGGACCTTTTCCATCGCGGTACGGTTTTCATTGAGCCGTCGGAAGCGCCTCCCCTACCCCTGGCGGAACTTTTCGCCATCGCCCAGGCCGCCGTTCCCGACGAACCCGTGCACTCGGTGGATTGGGAAGGGGGCAGCCGGGCCTACATGTTCACCACCTGGAAACTTAGCGACAAGTGGGGATGGACGTTCTGGTCGGAATACGATCATTGGAAGCATATCTACGTGAACCCGCATACGGGAAAAGTCCAGGGTATAGTGAATCAATTATATAACCCTATTTATCTGTTCCGGATGCTCCACCAGCAATTATTGCTTCGCTATGAAATCGGCCACCATATCGTGGCCGTATCCACATTCCTGTTTTTCGGAATGATTCTATCGGGGCTGGTGCTTTGGTGGCCCCGTAATAAAGCGGCATTGAAACAGGGCCTTCTCATCAAAACCAAATCCGGAAACCGGCGGCTCAATTATGATCTACATCGGGTGGGCGGCCTTTACGCCTACCTTTTCGTCCTCTTGCTGGGGGCTACGGGTCTGGTCTGGTCTTATAAGTGGTGGACCAACGGAATTTACCGGTTGTTGGGACAGGACCCGGCCACCGTGTTCGAAAACTCCAAGCCCCCACCCCTGCCGTCGGCGGAAGGAGAAATTCACAACCCGCTCGACCTTGCCTGGTTGGATATGCAAACCCGCCGACCCGACTGGAACCATCTTTCCTTGAGCCTGCCGGGCGCCTGGGGAGGCGATGACAAAGACTTATACGCGTACCTGCGCTTTGACGGTAGCAATTCGGGTTGGGATACCTGGGATGAATACCGTTATCACCCCCAGACGGGTGAGGCTTATCACCAATTCGTGCATGAGGAAAAATCGATCGGAGAAAAGTGGCGCAATTCCAATTACGCCATTCATGTGGGTAGCATCTACGGTTGGCCTTCCAAAATCCTGGCCTTTTGCGTTTCGCTGTTCGCGGCCAGTTTGCCGGTGACTGGGTTTCTCATCTGGAGGGGCCGGAGCAAGAGGCGCGGGAATGCCCGGGCACAAAGCCCCAGGACAGCCTTTCAGGCGCTAACTACTGCCCGAAAATCTGTGTAATTTTATATCTTGACTGGATATTTACACAATTATATGCTTAATAAATGCTAAAAAGGGCCATATCGGAAAAATGCCTGGCTCTTGCCGCCCAATTTCCCGTTCTGACGCTGACAGGGCCGCGTCAGTCGGGTAAGACCACACTGGCTAAGGCACTGTTTCCCTCCAAGCCGTACGCCAACCTAGAGGACCCTGATACTCGAGACTTTGCTCTGGAAGACCCAAAGGGCTTTCTGGCGCAATTTCCCGATGGGGCCATCATCGATGAAATCCAGCGGGCTCCAGATATTCCCTCTTATTTGCAAGGCTTGGTGGACAAAGATTCCCGGGCCGGGCGATTCTTGATTACCGGCAGCCAGCAATTCGAGGTAATCAATACCATAAACCAATCGCTGGCGGGAAGAACCGGAGTTCTCAAGCTTCTCCCGCTCTCTTTGGCCGAACTTCGGAAAGCCGGAGAATTGCCGGAAATCAATCAGTTGCTGCTGCAAGGGTTTTACCCGCGCCTGCACCGGGATGGAATCGATCCACCGGATTTCTACGCAAGTTATTTCGAAACCTATGTGCAGCGAGATTTGCGACAGCTCACGCAAATTGCGAATCTTCACGCCTTTGAAAAGTTCACCCGTCTGCTCGCCGGACGAATTGGTCAGTTACTCAATCTATCTTCCTTGGCGAGCGATGTCGGCATAGCCCATGGGACAGCGACACATTGGCTTTCCATTCTCGAAGCCAGTTATATCGTTTTCCTGCTGCCGCCACTCCACGCCAACCTGGGTAAGCGACTGATCAAAAGTCCCAAAGCCTATTTCTATGATACGGGACTGGCCGCCTACCTCATGGGAATGGAATCGGAAGCGCAGATGAACACCCATCCCCTGAAAGGTTCATTGTTCGAAAATATGATTGTCCTGGATTTTCTGAAGGAGAGATTTAATCGCGGTCGGCGCTCCAATCTGTTCTTCTATCGCGACAGTCATGGAAATGAAGTCGATCTAATTCTCCAAGGCCCTCCGGAACCGATGCCAGTGGAAATCAAGCTTGGCGAAACGCCTCATGGAGAATTTCTGAAGGGCATTCGACAGTTCCGGGATGCGCTGGACAAACCCGACCTCCCTGGCAAAGTGGTTTACGGCGGCAATTCGCGCATCGCAAGGGAGCAAGTGGATTATATCCCTTGGAAGGACTTGCCGGTTTTGCTTTCGGAATAAGGAGAATCCAGTCGAATTACCCCTTAATTCCCCCGGTTTATTCTAATTGGGAATGATATCGATTATCACCGAGCGGTTATAAAAGCGTTCCTCGGGAAAATTATTGTCGAAGGGGGCGTACGCGGTATTTTCGCCGAACCCGAAGGTTTCGAAAGTGATCCCTTGTTTTCCGGTTTTTGCCAGCCCATTTTCAATGATACCCCGAGTATCCCGCACCCTTTCTTCGGACAGGTTACGATTGAATTCCTCTTCGCCGATGATATCGGTATAACCGTGGATAACCACGATGCTATTATCGGAAATAAGAGGAATGACCGATTCGGTCAGGAAGGTTGCATAGCTGTCTTTGGACTGTGATTTTCCGAAATCAAACAAAACACTGAAACGAATCGCCTCCTTAACGGCATCGACTCTCCGCACCAGACGTACTGAACGTTCCTTTTTCACGACCTTTCCATTCTGGTCTCGGGCTACCATGACCACCTTATAGTCGCCCTCATTGCGGTTGCCAAGGATGGTATTCCCCGAAATGCTCTCACGGCTGCGGGTATACGGACCGAAGTGTTGGATAGCACCCGCTTCGTCGGTGATTTCCAAAGACCAGGATGTCAAAATATCGTTATCATCCGTCACCTTGAACAAGACATGGCTATCGAGGGGATCCTCAACATCCGCGATGATTTGCACGGGCTTCAGTCCATAATGGCTTTCTCCTCCGACCTGAACCATCATTTCCGAAGAGTTGCTTTCGATTTCGACCCGGTTGTTGCCGGCTTGCAGAAGCTCGAGATCCTTGGTGCCGCCGGGCATTCCCGAGGGAATCAGGGGCTTATCGCGTCCTTGGGTATTGATTCTCGATGCTTCGATTCCGAATACATCTACCAGGTATTTCTTAACTGTTTCCGCCCTTGCCTTGCCGTGTTCAGCGCCATTCTCCGAAGTTCCGCTCAAGGATATGGAGGTCGCGGGGTTTCTCTTCATGCGATCGCCAACGGTATTGAGGATATTGTAATACACGGTCATTTGCCGAAGCGAACGGCCGGTATTGTTTTTAGGCGTTACTTCCTGCAATTGTTCTTCCTCGAAGCTATCAGCCTCCGCTTTGGAAAGCATCACGTATCGATTGGAAATATCATTCGAGCCTTCGTCGAAGAACACATAATTTCGGAGTGGGAAGGTTTCCCTTACCCGGCGTTTGACGACAACGGCCTTGGGAGCCCTGACCGAGAACTGGACTCCGGATTCCGTAACTTCGGTTTCTTCACGAGGAATGACTTTTCCGGTTCCGAACTTGAGCGTCGCGCCCATACGCAAAGTCGAAACCGCCCAGGATTCGATCGAACGAGGTTGCTGACCCCAGTAGGGCTGGTAGGAGATGAAGGGCGAAAGATCCACTTGAATCTTGTTATTCGGAGCCGCGAGAGGGATATCGTATCCCATTCCAAGCTGTCCCGAGAATACCACTCCTCGCATATCGGTGAACTCACCATTGACATCGGATTGATATTCCTGGGTATATTCGAAACTTTTCTCACGGTCCCTCGAGGTCTTGGGAATATTAGGCGACCACTTGAAGCCGATTCGGGGACCGGCGAACATATAGAAGCGGCCCGCGAAAGGAGCCACCCGCAAGCTGGGCTCCAGAGTGAAATAACTGAGAGTGGTCGACAAGGTCGCCACCTCGCCGCAAGGGCAGATAACATCGTCGAACCTTCCGCCGCGACCGTCATAACCCGATTCGACCATTACGCCCCAAATCGAATCGTGACGGTACTCCAGATGCGGAGCCAAATAAAGACCGGCTCCGAATCCCTTGTGAAAGGGAACCGGTGTCGTCAAACTCGGGTTCAGCTGCTGAAGCGTACCGCTATAATAATTGAGATTGGCTGCTGCCGACGCGCCGAACCACCAGGTCGGCTGTGCCCTTTCGACCTCTTCGGCGCTGGGTGCGGCTTGGAAACCGAACAAGATTAATGCTGTGGCAATGACTCGATACATGCGTATCCCCTTATTGGACTTATGCGAGGTAAAAGTGTTTTTCATAAAATTGCTTCCGATATTCATAGGGCGCCTCAAGGTGTAGGCACGTTGATAATGGTGTTAACCAAGGTCACCGAAGCGGTCAGACTCATAGCCCGACCATCAAGTGTGGTTATCGCGTTGTTGCCGACCGTGGAAAAGGACACACCCGAATGAGCGATAATGGTTCCCACCATGTTGCCGCCACCGGCTCCGTTGATGGTTGCCGATCCGCTGCCGCCGGTACCGACCACCCAGAAGACGTTTTTCGCCTGGGCGCCATTGATGAGGTTTACGCTCCGGGCTCCCAATGGACCCTCCGCGCCGACGGTGAGAGAGCTCGGTATTTGAAAGACGAAACGAGCATTGGGGTTGCCTTTGGCGTCGAGAGTGAGATCGACCAAGGTGATTTTAAAGGTGCCTCCGGCAGCGGTGTAGGTGCCGGGTTCAAGGGTGAGTCCGCCCAATTCGCCCGCCAGCGGGTCCGGTCCGGGAGGGAGGCCTTTAAGAAAGTTGAAGGCCGTAGTGGCATCGGCGAGAGCGTCGGTCGCAACCTTGCCCGGAACCGATCCGGCGGGAGCAGTACCCGTATAGATGGTGTCGCGCACTTCACCGATATTCAAGGGCGTTTCGGTGAAAACATTGTTAGGTGGTAGCGTTGCATCGTGGAATCCGGTTATCAAAGTGGACGATCCCGTAGTTCCAATGCTTCCATTTACTTTGGTCAATATACCCTGGTTGGTGATACCGGCGCCGCTGCCGATGGTTCCGAAGCGCTCTGCCGTTCTTAGGTTCACCGTACTGAAAACCGAGGCGTCGACCGTAAAGCTCCAGGTGGAGGAAAAGGCGCTCGTGCCTGCGCTATTCTTCGCCCGGACGCGCCAGAAATAGGTCTCCCCTTCGGTCAAGCCGGTCAGCTGGGTTGATTCCCCCGTTATGGTCGAATCGTTGTGGATCAAGGTGGAAAACGCATCGCTAACAGCAACCTGCAGGTGATAAGTATCCGCTCCAGTCGCTTCGTTCCAGCTTAAATCAGGGTTCTTCGCGACATCGTCCGCCGAATCGGCTGGGGCATCAAGAATGGGGGCCTGAGGGGCGACCACAGCCGCCACGGTGAATTGCCGAACGACCGAATAGGCGCTTGTGCCGCCGATATATTTCGCGTTTACGCGCCAGAAGTAGGTCTTTCCGACGACTAGGCCGGTCAGGGATTGATTGGTTGCGGTGAGGGTGGAATCTTCGAATACCCGGTCGGCAAACGCGGCTGTCGTATCGACTTGAAGGCGATAAGTGGCTGCTCCGACGACGGCGTTCCAATCAAGGGTGGGAGTAACCGAGATATTACCTGCGGAATCGGCAGGGGAAACCAGAACGGGCGCCTTTAGGACGGCAAGCGACAAGACCGTAAAGCGCCTGGTCGGCGAGTAGCTGCTCGTGCCGCCGATGTTCTTCGCATTGACGCGCCAGTAATAGGTGGTTCCGACATTCAATCCGGGAACCTCTCTGGAAGTGGTCGTCAGGGTTGAGTCGTCGAAAACGGTACTCGCGAAAACCGAGCTGGTATCGACCTGTAAGCGATAGGTAGCCGCTCTATCCGAGGCGTTCCAATCGAGTTCGGAAATGCTTGTGACATTTATTGCGGCATCGGCGGGGGTCTCCAAAGTCGGAGACGGCGGGCTGGCGATGACGGTCGTGAAGGTTCGCGTGGAATAAGAGCTGGAACCGGCGGCATTCGAAGCATTCACTCGCCAATAGTAGGTGGTACCGGAGGAGAGTCCGATTATCGTCCGCGACGTGCCGACGGCGGCGGAATCATAAAATAGGATGCCGGAAAAATTGGAGTTCGTGCTGATTTGGAGTCGGTAAGTTTCCGCACTTGCCGAAGCGAGCCAGCTCATGTTCAAGGTTGTCGGCTGATTGGCGGAACCGGCCAGTGGCGCAACGAGACTAGGGGATGCGGGTGTGTTGATTACGGTAAAACGCCATACGTCCGAGTAGGCGCCGGAAGTCCCCGAGTTTTTCGAATTTACGCGCCAGTAATAGGAGGTTCCGGCCGTCAAGCCGCTGAGCTGGTGCGAAGTGTTGGTAAGCGTCGAATCGTCAAATACCGTGCTGACAAAGCCGGGGCTTTGGGAAACCTGCAGGCGGTATGTGTCGGCGCCCGGAACGGAATTCCAGACCAAAGTAGGATTGAAGGCCAGGCCGGTGGCCCCTTGGGCAGGAGATACGAGGGTGGGCGTTTCGGGCGCGATGGTCGTGAAGGTCCATACATAGTCGGCCTCGAGGGGAGTACCTACGTGGTCCCGGACGCCGGTGGTAATTTTTCCGGTATAGGTGCGATCGGAGGCCAGGCCTCCTTCCACCATGAAAAATGCGGTAGTATCGGAATACGATACGATGCCAGGTATAGTGTCGTTGCCCTGTAGCAGGATGAAGGTGCGGGAATTAATTGACGACGGCCTCATGGGAGTGCTGAAGGTTGCCGAGATAACCTTTACCGATGTCATGCCGGCCGCCATGGCCGCGGCGGTTTTGCTTAAAGGCTCATTCGCTCCGCCATCGGAAGGGGATGTGCTGATTACGGTAGGCGGAATGCAGACAGTGACGATGCCGACGTCCTCTCGCGCACAACCGATAAGCAGGGGCAGGGAAAAGAGGGTTGCCGTGATTACCGCTTTCAGGGATCGAGGGATCGGGAGCGGATTCAGGTGGATTTTGGGAAATCGCGTCGTTACTAGCGCCGATTCATTTTGAAAATTCTGCATAGGGCCTTCCGGTTGAGTGCGAGAAGAGTACCTTCAACCGCGGCCTGGACGTATCGTGCTTTGGATTGATTTAAGGATTAATCCCTTAGCCGGAAGGTGACATGCCTCCAGTAAACCGCTAGGGTTCGAAGGTCAGGTATCAATCGACCGACCCCAGTTTACGCTTCGCTTGATGGTACTGCCGGTCGATAATCCATCTGAGCAGCCAGGGGAAAAACCGGCTGATTCTCCAAAGCATTCCCGCCTCTCCCGGCATGATGGCTAGCCGCTTTTTCAAAATACCCTCTACGAAGATTTCGGCGACCTTATTGGCTTTTAATGGCTTCATGCTTTCCGCCATCAGCGTGCATTCTTTTGGCTTAGTCCTATTCTCAGTCTCATAGCCCGGTGTTTCGGTGTCCGGGGGGTAAAGGACCGAAAAAGTGACATTGCACGGTTTCAACTCGTGGCGGAGAGCTTCGGTTAACCCTACTATTGCATATTTGGCCGGCGCATACGCTGCATACCCCATGATTCCGAAGAAGCCCATGATGGAGGAAACATTGGCGATATGCCCTTTTCGCGCAGCTTTGAAATGCGGTAATAGGATCAGGGTGGGAACCAATTGTCCGAAGTAATTTGTTTCCATGCTATTCCGGAAATCATTCAGTGTCAGGTTTTGGATGTATTGTGGGTAGGCGTAACCTACCAGATTTATCAAGAAATCGGGAGTGCCTTTTCTGGCTATGAATTCGTTCAAAGCCGGCTTCATCCGATCCATATCGGTAGCGTCACATTTTATTAACTCCACAAATTGGGTGTCCCAACGCAGTAGCCCTCGTATTTCGAAGACGGCCGATTCCAAGGATTCCAAACCTCTTCCGATAACGCAAACGCTGCCGCCCAGCAAAACGATTTCCTTAGCGGTTTCTCTACCAATACCTTTGGACCCTCCGCAAACGACGGCTACCTTGTTTCTGAAGGGTTGCCTTTTCACCAGATTTTGATTTGCCATGACTGCCCTTCGAATGAGTTGATAAATGAGTAATAAAGGAAGGGTTGATCCGGTAGGATCAAATCCCGGCTAAACGGAAGGGATAGGCCTTGTTGGATGCGGTGCTTTTCAACTGACGCATCGGCAACAACGACGCCCATGGAAAGGATTTTTCACTGATATTCGAAACGGACGGTCAAGCCGAATACGAAGCACGAAGGGCGGTCGAATCGATTCGGGTCAGAGGGGGCGATTCGATCCGGATGGATACCGCGAATAGGTGAAAATCCCTTCGAATCAAGCTATATTCAGCATCCATGCCGTCTTCCAAAACGCTATCCAAGCCTGCTCCCAAAATTACCCCCAATCCCCAAAGCTTGCAACTGGGACAAAGGAAAACCCAGCAGCGCGACGCCATTCACCACATCATCATTTCCGCCGCGGGACCGTTGACGGTCAATCAGATTCACGAAATGTCTCAGCGCGAAATGAAACCCAGAAGCGTCGGCATCGCCACGGTGTACCGCACACTCAACTTGTTGCTGGAAAAAAAGCTTATCCGGGCGGTGGTGCTACCCAGCGGTGAAACGCGCTATGAGGGCAGCCACCTGGACGTCCATCACCACCATTTTCAGTGTCGGAAGTGCGGTAATGTTTACGATTTGGACCATTGCCCCGTCCACATACCCGCAAACACCGTCATCGCCGGTGGTTTTAAGGTCGAAGGGCATGAATTGACGCTTTATGGCCTGTGCGGCCCCTGCCAGCGCCTAAAGCGCAGTAAATAAACTCCGCAAAACCAGCTTACCGAAATCGCGGTAATTCGAATTTAAATACGTATTCGGTTCGATCGAACGGATTTTTTAGCCGCATTGACGCCGATTTTAATGGACGCCTTTTTGGATTGGTTGAACGGCGAGACCAAAACAGACGCAGTATTAAAAGTGGTTCCTGATGTATCTCCCAGAAAACATTTTCTTTGACAAAGAGGTCTACACCCCGTAAATACCCCGTACCCAAGCATGTTATTCTTCCGTCCCGGAATTAATTTCTTAAAGAATGTGCTTATAGTCCTACAACCGTGATTTTAACGGGCCTGGTGAAGGTTATTCTTCACCAAAAATCGGGCCTTATCAAAAAAGAGGCATTATGAATCCAATTTTAGTCGCACTGCTTTTACTCATACCGTATCAAGCCGGAGCAGCGGCAAAGGTCACCATTGATCCTCAAGATGAGAAGTGGGTTATAAGTAAGTACCTGATCGGAATGCATGCGGTATATACCACCGAACCGGATGCCGTCTATGAGGACGACAGTCTCGCCCACTGGGCTAAAAAAGTCGGAGTCGGGGTCTTTCGCTATCCCGGTGGAACAGTTCTGCATCATTGGAACTGGGAAAAACCAAGTGGTACCTGGTCCTGGACGGGAAGTGCGCCCGAAAAAGACTGGATGAGCCTGGATGAATACCTGCATTTTTGTAAAGTCAGCGGCGCCACTCCGCTAGTGGGAGTCAATTACAACCATTATTATCAAACCAACGAAGTCGACAGAAGCGCCACGAGCGCCGCGGGGCTGGTCAAATATGTGAAGGATGCTGGATTTCCCGGGGCGTTCTACTATATCGGAAACGAGCTGGATAGGGTCTTAGGCCCAGCACACAAGGGTTTAGGCGGTATTAAAAATGCCGGACCGGTTTTCGTGAAACATTCCAAAGCCATGAAAGCGGTGGACCCCGATATCAAGGTTCTGTATAACTGGAATTTTGAAACGCCCGCATCGCTTAAGGAATGGATGGCTCTGGTTGGCGACGCTGCCGACGGCGTGGATTTTCATGAAAAATGGCCCGATGAAAGAACCGAAGGCAGCTATGAAATGTGGAAGAAAGAAGTCCCCTTGGTATGGAACTACCCACCGGATAAACTGAAAAACATCGGCTTGAATAAGGCGCCTACCTGGCGCGAGAGAATCGAAATGTTAAGGAAAGCGGCGGCGGAAATTGGCCGGCCCGACATGCTGATGACCAATATCGAGTATGGAATCGGCCCGGACAATACCGGGTTCAATCGATTCACCATGAGCCTCATGTTAATCGACTACCTCCAAGAACTTTTCATTGCGGGCTATGATATGGGGTCCCATTGGTCCAATACCCGGGCGAAGTTCGATGACGGCATGCTTTTGAACGCGGGAAACAAATGGCGTATGAATCCTGTCGGATATGGCTGGGAATTCCTCGGAAGAGCGCAGGGGAAAACCATGATCGGCTTCGAGGCCGACAATAAATTCGTATACGGGTTTGCGGCCAAGGATTCTTCCGGGGAATACCAGGTATATTTGATGAATAAAACCGAGTCCGTGCAGCCGCTCTCGCTTTCTTTCAAGGGGTCTCCGGCCGACATGGCCTCCTGGACATCCAGCGCCAAGACCCTGATGGATGGCGATGGCCACTGGGGACTGGTTAACAACCTTGACATAACCTTTAATGCGTCGACTCAATTATTTCAAGCTACGCTTCCGGCTATGTCCTATAACCAAATACTTTTCAAAAAAGAAAATTCTAGCGCCATAAATGCGTCATCCGGCCTATCACAGAGCCAAGGCGGCATATTCCTGGTGAGTAAAGCCGGGAAAATCATCATTGAGGCGCCCTCTTCCTCAAAGGTGACCCTTACGACGCTTGCGGGAAAGGTGGTCTTCGAAAAATATCTGAAGGAGGCCGGCTCACTGGAAATCGGAAAAGAGAGCGTCGCACGGGGTTTCTACAACGTAAATGTGGTCTCGGGTAGCCAAAGCGTTTCTGAGAAATCAGTATGGATAAAATAATGACTCATCCACGCAGAATAATTCCAGCCGCTACTTATAAGGACGCCGCGATTCCAGGACAAATTTTTTTGCCGATTTTAATCGGCGCTTTCGCCTTGGTTTCGCTTTGGAATACAGGAAACGCCCAGGTACCGGTTCTGGTTCTGGATTTTAATGAACAAACCGGCGACACGGCCCGCGACTTGAGTGGGAACGGATTCCACGGCGAACTCGCCAGCGGGGCGGAATGGAATTCCATGGGTCACTTTGACGGTGGAGTCAAATTCAACGGTAAGAACGGCTGGGTGCGGATTGTCTATGACAGTTTATTGAATCCCTCGCAGTACACGATAATGGCTTGGGTTTATTCGACTGGAAATGGAAATGATAAGGAGAGGCGCGAAATACTTGAAAATCCCGGTTCGTACTGGATGAACATCCGTCAGAAAGTAAATACCCTAAGGGTGGGCGGGTTTTTCGGAAAAAATAGCGAGTGGGTTTATGTGGATTCCAAAGAAGCCATCCCCAATAACAAGTGGACCCATACGGCCTCCACCTGCGATGGAACAAGATTGCGCAGCTATATAAACGGGGTGCTGGCGGCGGATACGGCCATACCCGGAGAACTTGGCGTCAAATTCGCCCGCGATTTATTCGTTGGTCTAAAGAAAGACGAAATTGCCAAATATAACGGCGCCTGGTTCGAAGGAACCATCGATGACGTGCGGGTTTATTCCGGAGCCATGACGCAAGCTCAAATCCAGGCGGCCATGAAAACTCCCTTTCAGTTGACCAGCGCCCTCAAGTATCCGGCAAATAGGCTCAAAGAAGGGAACCGGATGGGCATATTCCCGCCCAATTCGAATGGACTATTTGATGCTATGGGTAGGACTAGCGGGCCAGGGATCGGCCGCCAGGCCTACCAGCAGGAATATGGGGTATTTTATAGGTTACCGGAACAACCCGTCCAACCCAAGAACAGCTCTGCAAATGTTTTGGATGGATTTTGAAATGGATTTTTCCAATCCCTAGGCTTAACCCGTTCCAAAGAGAAAAATCATGAAACTGACATTGCTTGCCCTATCATTGATTTTCTCGTCTCAAGCTTATGCGGCGGTGAATGTCAAGATCGATCCGAAAAACGAGAAATGGACCATCAGTAAATACCTGATTGGAATGCATGCCGTGTATTCCACCGAGCCGGATGTAGTCTATAAAGGCGACAGCTTGGCACGTTGGGCGAAAAAAGTGGGCGTCGGAGTTTTTCGCTATCCCGGCGGTACGATCTTGCACCATTGGAATTGGGAAAAGCCAAGCGGTCTATGGCAATGGGACGGAAATGCGCCGGAAGAGAACTGGATGAGCCTGGATGAGTACCTGCATTTTTGCAAGGTCAGCGGCGCGACTCCCCTGGTAGGCGTCAATTACAACCATTATTACCCGGACAGCGTCGACTATAGCGCGGCTAGCGCCGCACGGCTGGTCAAGTATGTAAAAGACAAAGGTTTTCCCGGCGCCTTTTATTACATCGGAAACGAAATGGACCGGCATGTTTACCTGAAAGGGATAGGTAATTCCGCACGAGTATTCAGACAGCATTCGCTGGCTATGAAAAAGGTGGATCCGGCCATCAAGGTCCTTTACAACTGGAATTTCGAAACCGCCAGCACTCTGAAAAGATTTATGGAAATCGCCGGTGACGCCGCCGATGGCGTGGATTTTCATGAAAAATGGCCCGATGAAAGGACTCCGGGAAGTTATGAAATGTGGAAGAAAGAAGTTCCGTTGATATGGCACTTTGCCAATGGAGGTCATAATAACCCGACCTGGAGGGAGAGAATTCAGATTTTACGGCAAGCGGCTAAGGAAATTGGCCGTCCCGACATGCTCATGGCCAATATCGAATACGGTATCGCTCCGGAAAGTTCCGAAGGATTCAATCGGTTCACCATGAGCTTGATGTTGATCGATTATCTTCAGGAGTTATTCATCGCCAACTACGATTTGGGCGCCCATTGGTCCAACACCCGAGCCAAATACGACGACGGCATGCTCATGAACGCGGGAAATAAATGGCGTATGAATCCGGTCGGTTTCGGCTGGGAATTTCTCGGCAGGGCCCAGGGAAAAACCATGATCGGTTTCGAGTCCGACAATAAATTCGTTTACGGGTTTGCGGCCAAGGACGCAACCGACGAATTCCAGCTCTACTTGATCAATAAAACAGAATCGCCTCAGCCGCTCACCATTTCTTTCCAGAATGCTCCGGCAGACATCGCTACATGGACCTCCGGCGCCAAAACCCTGGTAGACGGCGATAATCACTGGGGCGTGGTCAACAGCCTGAACATATCCTATGATGCCGCGAAAGGAGTTTTCCAAGCCACTATTCCACCGATTTCTTATAACCAAATTCTATTTAACAAGAGCGGCGCCACCGCAATCGAAACCTCGGCACCCCCGCTAAAAAGTTATGGTGGCTTATCGGTGGTAAAAAACGCCGGTAAAATATTAATCCATGGCGCTCCCGCTTCCCAGGTTACCGTAACTTCACTTTCCGGCCAAGTCGTTTTTCAGAAACGACTGGAAAAATCCGGGACTTTGGAATTAGGAAAAGAGAGCCTTGGGCATGGGGTATTTACCGTAAGCGTTGTCTCCGGCGAGCATAGCGTCTCCGAGAAAATCGTATTGCAGGAAAATTGAGGAGGCCGCATTGAAAACCTTGTATTCACTGGTAATTCTCATGATGGCCGCTCCGTCATGGTCAGCCCAGGTCTTATACCTGGATTTCGAAGACGGATCAGGTACGGTGGTTACCGACCGGGAAGGAAAAACCAACGGAACCCTCAAGGGAAAGGGCGCCGCATCATCCTGGGTAGAAGGGAAGAACGGGAAGGCGGTGAGGTTCTCCGGCGACAATTACGTAGAGGTTCCTTATAAATTCCCGGACAACGGATCCGTGGCGCTGTGGTTCAAACCCGACAGCCTCTATAATTACAACACCGTCTTCGATAATTCCGTCCATGAAAATCGCTGGGAGATGTGGATTCAGGGAGAAGTTCCTCCGGGAAATCCCAGCTGGTATGAGTGCCCGCATTGCGTGAAGTTCCGCACGGGGCAGGACAGTAAGGGAAAGACCGGATACGATCTCTACAACCTGGGAACGAAACAACAAGTGACGGAGATGTGGATACACTTCGCCGCAACCTGGACAAGCTCCGGAGAGAGCAAGTTGTACGTAAACGGAACTCTCCGCGATACCCAAAATTCACCGGACTTCCAGTCGGCAGGAAACATGATTTTTTTGGGCGCCAATAAGAATCCAGTTCCGATTTCTTCAGCCCCTAGCGGCAACCCCCGGGCCAGAGGCAGCATGGACGAATTCCGTATTTTCGATTCGGTGCTGTCCGCATCCGAAATTCAAGCTCTTTATGCCAATTCCACCACGGCGGCACTCGAATCGGCCGACAAATTAACCGGCGTCTCCGAAAGGTTTGCCATCTCGCGTCGGGGAGAAACGCTGTCCATCGAGTCCTTCGACCACCCCATCACCTCAATTACCCTTACCGATCTACAAGGACGCCAAGTTGGATCGTATAAGGGCCTATCTTCCCAATCCTTCCTGATAACGCTCCCATCAATGCATAAACCACTGGCGGTTAAAGTAGAGACCGGCTACGCTTCAAAAGGAGTCAAGATAGCCCCAGTCCGATGACGGCTGGAACGGCGGCATGCCGGCTACGTCGAGAAAAGTTTTGCATTTTAATGATACTGTATTATCTTTATCCTTTAATTCCTGGTTAAACCTTTTCTATACAGGGGGAAACAATGCAAAACGAAAGTCCTAATTTCCGAAACAGCCGTAAAGGCCCGACGCAACTCCATGCGAAAGGCGGGTGGGCCGACAAGGCCAGACCGAGCGCATACTTCGTCGCGTTAGCGATAATACTTTTTGCTGCCCCGCCGGCGACGGCCAAGGAATCCGAATGGCAGTGGTTGAACCGGGATCCCCGCTCCACGTCCTTTCAACAGGTGCATATTTACGACAAGGACACCTGGTATTTCACCATGCGCAAAGGCCAGATACTGGAAACCAAAGACGCCGGGAAAAACTGGTTTATTCAGACCCTCCCCACGCGATCCGATATTTGGGGCATCGATTTCGTCTCCGAAAATATCGGCTTCGCTTCGGGTGCCGATGGCCTTATTTTCACTACCGCAGACGGGGGTAAGGCCTGGAAACAAGTCTTTAAAGCCGATGATGTCTTCAGCTTTTACGGATTCGCAGCCCTGAATGCCAATACCATTTTGGCGGGTGGCGGCGATGACGACAGCACGGTTATTGTCCGCAGTGCCGATGGCGGCACGACTTGGTCACGAGTTTCCCATCCCAGACTTCGCTGGGGACTCAACCATATCGTCCACGCCGGCGGAGATACCGTCTTCGCAAGCGGTTCGACTGGCATATTGCGTTCACTCGATGCCGGCGCGACCTGGACGCTTTCGGTTGCCGCCGACTCCGTCTTGAACTTAAGAAACATCCATGAAATGACTTTCGTCGATAGCCGCATAGGTTATGCCACGGGAGACGGTACCCATATCATCAAGACCGTAAATGCCGGTGAAACTTGGCAGAAATTCGCGGTGAATTGCGAAGGATGCTCTGCCAGCCGGAATATATTGGCGCTGGACTTCCTGAATGCCAACGAAGGGTGGGTTCTCGGGTCCTTTCCCCTCATGGGCGCGCGCACCAAAGACGGCGGGTCCACCTGGGAAAAACTTCCCATGACGGATGTAAGAGCAACGTGGGCGCAAACCATAGCCATGACCGATTCCAAGAAAGGCATGCTCCTGGCCAATTCGGTTTATTACCTCACGGAAGATGGCGGTGAAACCTGGACAAACGGAATCAAAGGATTCGATAACCATATCGAAGATATGCATTTCGTCGATTCGACTTCCGGTTGGCTGGTCGGTTCGGGCGGAGGAATTCAAAATACCAAGGACGGCGGTAAAACGTGGAAAGCGCAAAAATCCGATGTTACCGCGGGTCTTCGTTCCGTTTACTTTCGGGATGCGGCAAATGGCGCGGCGGTAGGGCTGGGCGGGACCTTGCTCCTTTCCGAAAACGGCGGCGAGACTTGGAGCAAAATCGAAACCGGCGTGGACAATGATTTGATGAGCGTCCAAGCATGCGGAGAAGGTCAATGGTTGGCTGTCGGAGCATCCGGTCAAGTCCTCAAACGCAAGGCGAGTGACCTGGATAAATCCAATCCCTACTCTTTCGGATTGAATTCCGTGACCTGTCATGGCGCCCAGGCTTGGGTCGCGGGTGATAGCGGCAATATCATCCATTCGAGTAACGGCGGAACGGATTGGAAAAAGCTGGAATCGGGCGTGCTATTCGATATTTTCCGCATTCAATTCGTCGACAGCCTACACGGATTCGCGGCCGGAGAAAGCGACATGCTGCTGGCCACAACCGATGGCGGAGACAAATGGGAACAAATTCCCCTGCAATTCCTCGAATATCAGGTTTCCGGAATGCATTTCGTAGACCGTGATAACGGATGGATCTCACCGGATTACAGCGGCTCGATTTACCGGACCCGGGATGGCGGAAAGAATTGGAATCGAATCGAGCCCGATGACATGACCAGCCAGGTCCCTGCCATCTTTTTCTTGGATACGGCATTGGGTTTTGTCGGCGGCGTGGGCGGCATTCTTAAAAAATATGACGCTCGCTCCGGAATCATCGCCTCCATCGGGCCCCGAGCCCAAGGTCGATGGCATGGACCTTCGGAAAATAACAATGCGCTTAAAGTTGACGCATTGGGAAGGCGCTTGCCCATCGGCTCAGGCGCCAACGATCGACGGTTACCGCTCAGAATATTCCGTTTCATCGAAAACAAATAAAGGTTTGCCTAAAACAGGAGAGAGCTTATGAAAAAGGTGTTCGGGATTTATATCGGTTTACTCTGCATATTCAGTTCGTCGGTATTTTCTTTGGACACCTTACGGCTCTTTCCGGGCGGTTCCGATTTGGAGCTACGCAAATATGCGGAATCGGACCGATGGGGATATGTCGCCGGTCATAATTATGCCTACCGGCAACAGTTTGCGCAGAAATATTTCCACAGCGGCGTGGCCTTTATCGATGAAATCGAATTTTCCCTGGGCGGCGTTTTCGCCAATCCCAAGAATCGCATCGAAGTGGCCGTATTTCAGGTTAGGCCCGATGGACTTCCGGGAAACAAACTCGGCGGCCGGGAAATATTTTATGAAGACCTGGAATTAAACGGCGGCCTGACCCGAGTGGCGCTGCCTACGAAAGTCCAAATCTCGGATTCGTTTTTCGTCAGCGTTAATTTTAAAGACTATGCCCATGGAGGCTACGAAGGCGATACCTTGGGGGTAAAGTCCTGCCTGGAAGGTTGCCGCGACAGCCTTGACCTCTCCGTTTTCGGACGCATCGCCGTGCAAAGGCATAAACATGGCGATATAGACTGGCGGGATTTCTTCACGCAAAATTCGACCCCATTCCGGATTTACCTGGCCATCTATCCCCTATTGGAAAAAGATCCCACCTCCGTCTCCCTTGCGGGCCATCAGGGCATAAGCAGTAAAGGTGCGTTTCCGGCGCCGCAAAACCTTGCCGTTTATCTCTCCCAACCCGCATTCCGCCTGAAGCATTTGCCGAACCTTTTGATAGGGCGCGAAACACCCGAGTTCAATGATTTTCGTAACCGGCAAGCGCTAAGGGCGGGACAACGGCTGCAAGGCGGAAATTCCCATCCGTGATGCCCTCATTCACCTCCGTATGCAAAGGGGTTTCACTGGTATTGGCTTCTGCCGTGTTGTGGCATTGCGATTTCAGTAAAAATATTCACGAACCCATCCCCGGCGAAAAGCATGCTTGCTTGCATGCGGCTAAACCCAAACCCGCTATGGCGTCGATTAATTTCGCCTCCGCTCCCTTGGTGGGTTTCCTACATGTCTATTACCGAATCGGACTGCCTTCCGGCAAGGAATCGTGGGTACGGATCGAGATTGAGGAAACGGGTAAATATTCCCTCTATTTACATGCCACATTTCCCTGGACGCTGCTCGATTCCGGTGGTGCTCCCCAGACTCCCCTCACTCACACACGAAATCTCAAGGCATGTGTGCGAATCAAGGAAGTACACCAATTCTCCTTGGACGAGGGAACCTACTATTTGCGTATTGACCCGACCTCAATGCCTGAAATTGGCATGCTTCTGGAAGAAAGCGATTGATGGGTGGACCGAGAAACCACTTTGCGGCGAAAAATTCAATTATTCCCATTAAATATGCGGCGAATATGTGGTATATTAACCGCAGAGGGGAAATAACTTCGGATGACCAAATACATTTATCAGTATGACCAATGGCCCAATCTCAAATGGGATGATCAAGAAATTCAAGTGATTCTAGGCAAAGTCCGTCATTTCCAAGGAAAAATTTCCGGCCAGATGGAGGCTATGGGATTTTCCCAAAAAGAGGAAACTATGCTTTCCACCTTAACTCTTGATGTCCTTAAATCGTCCGAAATTGAAGGTGAGATATTAAACCAAGAGCAGGTTCGCTCTTCCATTGCGAGACGATTAGGATTGGATTTCGCCGGGATGGTCAGCGCTGATAGAAGCGTGGAAGGCGTTGTTGAAATGATGCTGGATGCGACGCAAAGGTACAACCAACCTCTCGAACATGAGCGGATATTCGGATGGCACGCGGCATTATTTCCCACCGGCTGGAGTGGTATGCACAGGATTGGGACTGGTCGTTATCGCAATGGCGATATGCAAATAGTTTCCGGGCCAATGGGGAGCGAGAAAGTCCATTACCAGGCTCCACCTCCTGAAATTGTCAAACAGGAAATGGATGTTTTTTTGGATTGGTTAAACGGGGAAACCAGGACGGATGCAGTATTAAAAGCGGCTATCGCCCACTTTTGGTTCATTATTATCCATCCTTTTGAGGACGGCAATGGACGCATTGCAAGAGCGATATCCGATATGTTACTTGCGCGCTCAGAGGAGAGTTCCCAAAGATTTTACAGCCTATCAAATCAAATATTGACGGAGAAAAAGATATACTACGAAATTCTACAAAGAGTCCAACATAGCAAGGGTGACATAACCGAATGGTTGGTTTGGTTCCTGAACTGTTTATATCGGGCCCTGGCTTCAACTGAGGAGACCTTAAATAAAGTCCTGTATAAGGCGGAATTTTGGGATAAACACAGAGAAACCATTTTAAACGGTAGACAACGATTGATGCTGAACAAAATGTTGGATGGATTTGATGGAAATCTGCAATCTTCAAAATGGGCGAAAATAACGAAGTGTTCCGTAGATACCGCGCTAAGGGATATTAAGGATTTGATCGAAAAGGGAGTTTTGCAACAAAAAGAATCCGGGGGAAGAAGTACAAATTATGAATTGACTGGAAAATGAACGTTTGGACTATAAAAGCAACACCCACACTCCAAAGGCTGCCGACGGAACCGTTCATAGTTTAAGACGAATCTTTGCAGGAAAAGTCACTGCATAGCGCCCATACACATAAAACAGACAGTTCCCACCCCTGCATCTATTGATATTTTATTATCATTACTATTCGCTTCCACCCATTTTCAGGAATTTCCCATGAAAAAGCTTCCCGTAACCGTACTCTCCGGCTTTTTGGGCGCCGGCAAAACCACCCTGCTCAACCACGTGCTCAGCAATCGCGAGGGCTTGCGCGTCGCGGTCATCGTGAACGACATGAGCGAAGTGAATATCGACGCCGAACTGGTCAAAAGCGGCGACGGCGCGTTGAGCCGCTCCGAGGAAAAGCTGGTGGAAATGAGCAATGGCTGCATTTGCTGCACCTTGCGCGAAGACTTGCTCATCGAAGTCTCGAAACTCGCCAAGGAAGGTCGCTTCGATTATCTGCTTATCGAATCGACGGGAATATCCGAGCCGATGCCGGTAGCGGAAACCTTCACCTTCGCGGACGAAGCGGGGAAAAGCCTTTCCGACGTGGCGAAGCTGGATGCCATGGTGACGGTGGTTGACGCCGTGGCCTTTCTACTCGAATACGAAAACAGCGACAGCCTACAGGAAAGGTCCATGGCTCTCGGCGAAGACGACGACCGGACCATCGCCGATCTCTTAATCGACCAAATTGAATTCGCGGATATTCTGGTGCTCAACAAATTGGATATGGTTTCGGAAGCGGCGAAAAACAAACTCACGGCCATCTTTAAATCCTTAAACCCCCAGGCCAAGGTATTGGAGTCCACCTACGGGCGGGTTCCGCTCCAGGAAATTCTCGACACCGGCCTTTTCAGCATGGAGAAAGCGGCGCGCGCCCCTGGCTGGTTGGCGGAGTTGCGTGGCGAACATATTCCCGAAAGCGAGGAATACGGCATCCGCAGTTTCGTCTACCGCGCCAAAAGGCCTTTCCATCCCGAACGTTATTGGGATTTAATGCATGAGGGATGGGACCAGGTGTTACGCTCCAAAGGTTTTTTCTGGCTGGCGACGCGCATGGACATCACCGGCTTGTGGTCGCAGGCGGGAGGCTCGGCTCAATACCGGGCCAACGGTTATTGGTGGGCGGTATTGGACGAAGCCAATTGGCCCGAAGACGAAGCCACGCGAGCCAACATCCGTAAGCTCATCGGCGGTGAGTTCGGAGACCGCCGCCAGGAGATGGTTTTCATCGGCGTAAACATGGACGAGACGGGCATTCGCGCCGACTTGGACAAGTGTCTGCTGACGGATGAGGAAATGGCGCTGGGTGAAGAGGGGTGGAGCGGGTTTTCGGATCCGTTTCCAGCCTGGGAGGAGGAAATTGAGGAGGAGTTGGATGAAGAAATGGAGGAGGAAATAATTGAAAGCTCTCCAATGAGCGCGGGGTAACAGCAGTTAGCCATACCCTTACTCAAAATAGAACCTTCATTACTGCCTAAAAAAACAAACCAATCTTTTGCTGCGCAAAAAAACAGGTCGGTCGGGCGAAACCGTTTTTACGGAAAAGGCGATATATTGGGACATGATCCAGAACAGCCATTGTTCCCCATTTTCTCTACATCCGACTGTTAAGAGTAGGGATGTAACCAGTATATATCCTAGGCCTGCTGCATCCGCAAGTTCCTGGAAAAAGTATGCATAGAAAGACGGATAAATGTATGCATTTCAGGGATTGCATTCCACCCATCCACATACGTAAATCCAAGCTAGGCGGACGTTAAGGAGAGTTTAATTCAATCCCAACAAAACAACTTCGAGGTTTATATGGAGTGCACGGCTCCGCCATCCATTTCCGGGCACCAACAGACATAGCCCCCTCAAATCGTGATTTCAAGTAAATGGTACCGTATCCTGGATGAAACTGGGCTCAAAAAAGGGGGAAAAACCAAAAATTGAAGGTTAGGCGGTTCTCTGGTTTCAGGCGGGGGTTAATTACCTTTTGTGATCTATGGCGAAATTTTGTGCGTCTTTGATGCCAAAGGACGAACAAATCTACGCCATAGATCTAGTTGAACAAAGCCGCTACGCGGCAGTTTATCGTGCCAACTGTCCCACTTTGGCTCTTTTAATCAATGCCTTTTGGCTGAAATAGCCATCCTCTATTCGAAGCTATTTTCCGAATAACCCGAATCAGTTAAAATTTTCTGTTCACCTTCACCACAAGGAGAACAGACATGACACTCTTAAGACAGCAATTCACTCAAGCGCTGGAGCTCCGTGGCTTCTCGCCCCATACCATTAATAATTATATCCTCGCTGTTGCCCGCCTCAGCCGGCGCTATGGAAAATCACCTGATACGATCAGTGACCAAGAAGTTCGCGAGCACATCCTCCACCTGAAATCCGAAGGTATCTCCGCAGCCACTTGCAACTTGCATATGGCGGCCATCAAGTCATTTTTCAAATCATGCCTTCCGGAGCGGCCCAATCCAGTTGGCCTCACCAGCATGAAAGCTCCCAAGCACCTGCCGGTTGTGCTGAGCTTGGATGAAACCATCCGCCTACTCACCTGCGCGGTCAATCCTAAACACCGGGCGCTTTTGAGCATCATCTACTCGGCCGGGCTCAGGCTGAGCGAAGCCATACATCTACGACCCGCCGATATTGATAGTCACCGGATGCGCATCCATGTCCGGGAGGGTAAGGGTGGAAAGGATAGGTACACGCTGCTTGCCGGACCCGTGCTGGAGACGCTTCGGGAGTATTACCGCTGCTACCGGCCCGAAACCTGGTTGTTCGAAGGACGACACCGGGGCATGCCGATGAGTCCGCGCAACGTGGATGCGACGCTCAAACGCTGCGCCAGGCGCGCCCGCTTGGGCAAGCGGGTAACGGTGCACACGCTTCGGCACAGCTTCGCTACCCATCTTCTGGAAGCCGGGCAGCCTCTGCAGGTTATACAAAGTCTGCTGGGCCACCGGAACATTAAGACGACCACTATCTACACGCACGTGACCGACAGGATGATGGCGGACCTGCGGAGCCCCCTGGAAGCTTTCACCCTTACCCCGAATCGTGCTAAGGAACAGGGGGCCGAGCATGACTGAGAAGATTGCGGAAAGGAAACGTGGATTGGAAGTGGCGGAAGTCTTCTCGAGGGGCATGGCAGCCTATGCCAAAAACCACGGACCGCTTCCTCCCGCACATTGGAAGGTGGTGAACGCCCTGGAACGCTGCCGCACGGCCGCAATGGGCGGGCACTCCTACAAGTGCGGGAACTGCGATTACGAAAAACAAGTCTACAACTCCTGCCGCAACCGGCACTGCCCCAAGTGCCAGGGATTGGCCCGGCTCAAGTGGGTGCAGGCAAGGATGGAGGAACTCCTGCCCGTAGAATATTTCCACGTAGTGTTAACCATGCCGGCCGAGCTCAACGCATTCGCCCTTCGAAACAAGGCGGCGTTCTACGACCTGCTTCAAAAAAGCGTGGCGGATACGCTTCTTTCATTATCGCGCGATCCGAAGCGCTTGGGTGCGGAGATAGGTTTCATCTCCGTACTGCACACCTGGGGTCAGAACATGATGGACCATCCGCACGTCCACTGCATCGTTCCCGCAGGCGGCTTGGAGGACGGCGTTCGATGGAAATCCCTCAAGGGCAAGTTTCTATTTCCGTTCAAAGTGATGTCATCGCTGTTCAAGGGCAAAATGTTAAGCGGGTTCAAACGGGCTGTGGAAAAAGGCGATATCCGCTTCCACGGCCACCTCGAGCAATACACCGACCCGGCACGGTGGAAGGCATATCTCGACGGCTTGTATGCGAAGAACTGGGTCGCCTACTGCAAGCCACCTTTCGCCGGGGCCGGTCAGGTCCTCAAATACCTAGGCGGTTACACGCACCGCATGGCCATCTCTAACCACCGCATTGTCTCCATCGACGAAAACACCGTCCGTTTCAGATGGCGCAGCTATGCCGACGGTGGAAAGACCAAGGTGATGACGCTCGCGCATAAGGAATTCATCCGGCGCTTCTTGTTGCATGTACTGCCTAAGGGATTTCAGCGCATCCGGTACTATGGATTCCTTGCCAACTGCAAGCGGAAAAAGGCATTGGGACGCTGCCGTGAAATCTTGTCTGCCAAGGTAAAGGATCCCGCTCCTGAAAAGGACATGTCCTCCGAAAAAGCCGGACAATGCGATCTTGTTAGCCTGTTCAAGAGTGTGTTCCACATCGACCTCACTTTTTGTCCAAAGTGCCGTAACAGGACGGTAAGCCCGACCTTCCCTCCGGCTCATGTACGTTACTCAAGAGGTGTTTTCAGGTGAGATGATTACTGTCCATGTATGCCAGAACGGGTCCCAAGCTAAAGGGAGGTTTCCATCCTATGCTTGATGGGCTGGAAATGCCATTTTTAAGTGATTTTTTAATATTTTTCACAAGATATGAAACGGTCATTTAACCTAATATTCGTGTTTATCCGTCTACAGCCAGGCATCCGCAACGGCCAAAGCCCTCGATCAAACCCCATAGGGCGGCACCTCACCCCCGCGGCTTCGTTCAACTAAATTATTTCTACAATGCGGCACCAGAAGCGCCTATTTTTGAGCCTGTGGCAGGCATTGCAGAAATAATCCTTAACGTTATGCAATGCTTGAGCCAATTTATCAGAATGCGCGCCTAAAACAGAAATCAAAAACTAAATTCAAAATACCATGAATATCCAATCTGAAAACTTAACTGATGGAACTATTCAATTAATCCCTCTTAGGGAACAGGATTTTGATGCTCTTTTTTCAGTCGCCTCCGATCCTCTAATTTGGGAACAGCATCCGAACAGCAACCGGTATCTGAAGGAAGAATTCTTGAAATTCTTCCAAGGGGCGATTGAATCCAAGGGTGCATTCAAAATAATTGACTGCAAAACTCAGGAGCCCTTGGGCTCAAGTCGGTATTACGATGTAGATATGCAGGAAAAGTCAGTCTTCATTGGATACACTTTCCTTCGGAGGGACAAATGGGGAGGAAACTACAATGCTCGTTTAAAGGCATTGATGATAAACCATGCCTTTCAATTTGTGAACAAGACCTATTTCCAAATTGCGACTACCAATATGAGATCTCTTCGGGGCACTGAGAAAATAGGGGCAACAATAGTCGGTACCCAAATTCTTGAAGGAATCGAGCATTTTGTTTTGGAAATGCAAAAGGAAAATTAATACGGCGCGCTTAAAAATAATTGTGGAGGGCTCAAGCACAGCTTACAACAACGCACAGGGTGCTCCGCACGGGACAAGCCCGTGCTCCGGGGCTTCGCCCAAATTGGTTTTGGGGTAAGCCCGGCAATTCAAAGGGCATCCTCACGGCGCCCGCTAAGGCGGGCTTGTTCCGGTGCTCCTTTTCATTGCGTGTTGCGGGCGAGCATTCTGGGGGTCAAAGACCCCACTCCATGCTCGTCCTCACACATCGGGCTAACCCCAAAACCAACTTCACCCTCCGCTGACGTTATACAACATGCTGCCT
>JBGTHM010000024.1:0-18818 GCA_041746255.1 Fibrobacteria bacterium
TTCACATGCGGCTTCGTCCGCTCGAATTTGGCTTTAGCCATAACCTCTTACTCCACTCCTCAACTTGGAAACGGGGCTTTTTTCCCGTTTTTCCAGGCTTTTGCGATGATTTTTCCTGAGACAAAACTAGGCGCCGACAAAGCGCCGCCCTAAAAATTATCCAGCGCTTTTGGCTTTTAGCCCGTGCTTTTCATAGGTTAGCACGTAAACACCTAATCCTTTTGACAAGGAGCGCAACAAAGTAGTATAGCCGAAGGTTTTCTCCAAGGGTATCTCCAATAAAATTATCGAGTTATACCCATCTGAATCCAGCTTGCGCACCACCCCACTCCGAGAGGCTAAATCGGATAGAACCGCCCCACAATATTCGTCCGGAACAATGATTTCCAAACGCATAATCGGCTCAAATATGTCAAATTTAGAGCATCCCAAACCGAGCGCTAGACAATCCAATAGGCATTTGGCGATTAGGGGGGGTGGGATTTCACCTGAGGGGGTGTGGCCGCTCCCTAGCTCTTTTATATGGCAGTGCAGGTGTGCTATGGGGCCATATCCACAGGGACCCATATGCGTGAATTGTTCAAAAGCCCCTCGCAAAATGGTGGCCTGCGGTTCAATGTCTAATTCCGATTCCAGGGTCAGAAGATTCCGGTCCTCTTCATGTGGACTTACTGTAAGCTTAATCCGAATCTCGGATCCCATGGCCGAAGCGGAGTTTTCCAGCTCCTCCTGGCGGATTTTGAGCCTTTCGTTGTATTTAACACGAGGAGCGCCCACACGAATATTGCATCCGAATTCCTTCATCAATCTGCGCGTGAATACCTCGAGTTGCAATTCTCCTACCGTATTGATTATCCACCCTCCCGTTTCAGGGTCAGACTCTATGAGGATAGACGGCTCCGCCTCGGAAACCCGTGCCAGGGTTTCGCGTACGAAATCGTACTCCTTCTCTTCATTGAGCTCGATGCGGGATTGTAAAAGGGGCTTGTAGACTTTGAGCCCCAGGGAATCACTATCGCCGTCCGCCTGCAAGAACTGCCCCATTCGATAGCTTCGCTCGGTTTGCAGTGCTACGATTTCACCCGCTTCCGCCGCTTCGATTTCGGAAAGGTTTTCAGCGAAGACCCGGTATAAGCGGGAACCATCGAAATCACCTTTGCGCGCATTGTGAAAAAGCTTTATCAGAAATATTTTCCCTATGCCCTGATAGTATCGAATCTTGATAACAAATCCCTGGCGGCTTGCTTCTTCCGGTTTGATATCCGGTGCGGGCAGAATAAACTTGATTCCGTTCATGAGTTGGCGAATACCCACATTGCATAAGGCGGATCCCATGTAAACCGGCAGGTACATGCCGCTTTCCATGGCATATCGAATCCCTCGCATCAATTGATCGTGGGTCGGTTCCTCTCCTTTTACGAAAGCTTCCAGCACTTCATCGTCGAATTCAGCCGCAATGTCGACCAATTCGTGACGGGCCTGCAAATACTCCTCACGATTTTTTTCTGGAACATCCCCTTTGATCAGCTTCCTCGGGTTTTGTACAGATCGATACAGCGCCAACTGGTTGATCACGTCCACGACACCGTCGATTTTGCCATCCACATAAATGGGAAGGGTAAGGGCGAAGGGTTTTACCTCGAAAGTAACCTGAATCTGCTTCATCACCTTGCGGTGATCGGCGCCAGAAAGATCCAGCTTATTGATATAGACCAGGCGGGCATTCTTTCGCGCTATTATTTTTTCCCAGGCTTCAAGACTTTGTGATTCGATACCGCTAATACCGGAAATCACCAGCACCACTCCTTCCACGGCTTGTAGCGCGAAATCCACTTCCACTCCAAAGTCGACATGCCCCGGCGTGTCCACAAAGGTAACGGTCGTCTGCTTCCAGGTATAGGAAGCGATTCCCGCTTCGATGGTAATACCGCGTTTTTTCTCCTCTTCGAGGTAATCCATGGTGGCCAGACCTTCATCTACCTCTCCCAAACCCGAAATACTTTGGCTGAAATAAAGAAGACGTTCTGAAACCGTGGTTTTACCCGCGTCCACATGTGCCAGAATGGCGATATTGCGCATGTCGGGTGGAGTCATGGGGGGTTAAACTAGCTTTTTTGGCTGTACCCCATTTTAAAATTGGGAAACCTAGGCTTTCGGGTACCCACTTAGGGGTTGGAATCAGGGGATGCGGCCGTCCTGGCACCCGCTCTTTCTTGTTGCCACTTTCGCCGGTATTCCGTAGGAGATTGATGGTGGAATTCCCTGAACTTGTTGGAAAAGTAGTTCACATAACTAAAGCCAAGTTTCGCGGAAATATCCGAGATGCTTAATTGGGGATTGCGCAGAAAATCCAAGGCTTTCAACATTCGGGCTTGATTATGGTATTCTTTGACCCCAAACCCCGTAACGGCTTTGAAACGTTTGGAGAAATAATTGGGACTAAGAAAAAATTTACCCGCTACCTCTTCCAGTTGGATGGTGCAATGGATGTGCTCCTCCAGGTATTTTTTAGCCTTTTCCGCCACTATTTCATTCCGGTCCACCATAAAAACCCGGGATATTTCCGGATGAGCCTGGATGTAATCCAGCGTCTTATAAATGCAGTCGAAAATTGCGGCCTGGGTTTGACTTGCTCCTCGCTTTCCTGAGTGCAAAAAGACTTCAAAAAGACCGCGGAAACTGTCGATTAGTGGGAGATCCAAAGGTTCCAACTTTAAAGGTCGTCCCGAGTCGAAGCCCGATTCCAAAACAGGCTTCACGTCGAAAGCGAATCCAACATACATGTTTTCCACTTTTTCAGACCCGGTATTGATGAATTGGTGGGCTTCCATGGGTGGAATCATGACAAGTTCATTCTTTTCTACGGGCCAGACCTCCTTCCCAAAATGCAGTTCCCCCTTACCGCTGTTGAAAAAGACGAGCTCCCAGAAGGGATGGGAATGGGTTTCACCCGCCCAGCCAATTGGGCAATTGACGAATCCGGCAATTTCCAACCGAATGTCCTGCGCCAGTTCTAAATGGAACCTGTCATCCTCGCCTCTGTAGGTAAATTGCTGCATAGTTTATGAATTAGCCTGGCCTGGAAACGTGCAAAGGTCTAATTTGCGGTATTTTTGAGGGAAAACACCAAAATGCGTAAAAATTGCACTGTAAATTGCAAATGCATTTTTTCCGGAATCGCTTACCTTATATTACAACATTTGACCCAAGCTTAGGTCTTGCTCCCAAGACCAATATAACTCAACTTATTCGTCTGAAATAAACAGTATATGAATATTAAAAATAGTGCAGCATTATTTTTGGCCGCATGCCTGTCAGTCGTTTGGTCGGATGATTCGGACGTCGAGCGAAAGCCCATCTCCGTAAAATCGAACGTGGATTTTGGCCAGGTCATCAAAGGGTCCAACCTCGAGCTCGCTTCCGGCGGGGGCCTGGAACTTACTCCCATCCAGCGCACCGGCATATCCGTGATCCAGGAGATTTCCATCCAGAACCGACTGGATATCAGAGTGGGTGTTGGAGGTCTTTTTTGGTATGCCTGGCCGCAATTGGCGGCATCGCCCCATACTCAAATCGTTCGGTTCGGTCCCGGTATTTCTACCGCCCACGGTCGCTTTAAATTCGGGCACCTCGATGATCCCTGGATGACCGCTCAATTCGGCTTTTATTCCTATAAATACAATCCCGATGCCCTCAATCTGGGGGAATACCTTTTCCGCTCGACCGCATATCCGGGCCTGCTTTATACAGGCGGTTGGTCGTTCATCAACAGCGCGGCGCACCGGACCACGGGCATACGCCTAAGCTTCTCACACCTGGACGGCGCTTTCGAACACGATGCCGTCGCATTCCTGGAATCCGACATTTTCCCCTTCAACAGCATTTCCCCCGGGTGGGTGGGGACTCTGAAAGTGGCGGGCGGCGCTTTGGAAATAGGGGCAGGGTTTTCCTACCAGCACCTTATACCCATGAAACCCAGCCAATTGACGCCGAATGATCCCCTGTCCAAATATGTCCGGTTGGATAATTTTCCAGCCATTGAGGCTGACACGGGCCGCGCGGTAATCGATAACCTGGAAGGACAATTCGTTACCAATCATCGCGGCCATGCCGGTGGGGCCTTCGCAGGACTCGAACAGGAAATCATGACCATGCGGGATGCCGATGGAAACAAACCCTATGACATGGTGGTTCCCATCAATTCCCCTGAGGCTACCCCCATCTCTACCGACGATGCCGCCTATCTGCAAAACCCCGCTGGGTACCGGTACCTCTATCCGCGAACAACGGAGCGGATCAGTTTCCAGGGTATCAAACTCATGGGCCGGGTCGCAGTTGATTTCAAGCGCCTATTTGGTTGGGAGGAGTCTCTGAATCCTCCGGATTTGCGGCTTTTTATGGAGGCTGCGATTCTTGGACTGGAGAACCAACCTTTTTATTACGAAGACATTACCAAACGCATTCCCGTCATGGTCGGCTTCAATTTTCCCACCTTCGGCTTATTGAACATTCTCAGCGTGCAGCTGGAATCGTATCGGCTTGACTTCCTTTCCTCCGAAGAGAAAAGCTTTAAAAACAACCTTCCGGTATACAAGGTACCCAACAATATCGCCATGCATCATGCATCGGAAAACCGCAACCATGACGACTTTAAATGGTCCGTTTACGGAAGCCGCTCCCTGTTCAAGGGCATTGATGTTTACCTGCAATTCGCCAGCGACCATATGCGATTGCAACAATTTACGGCAGAAAAAACCTGGGAACCGGTTTTGAATCGCCCCTCGGAATGGTACTACCTGATTCGATTCGATTATGGTATTTGATAGCCCCAGGAACTCAAGAACACAACCCAGCCTCCCTTGTCGGAGGATATCACCGAAGGAGGAAGCCAAAATGGATTCCATAGGAAACCCGGCCAATTGCGGAGGGATAAAATCAATGGGAAGGATTATCACCATTGGCTTATTGGCGGGGCTTTTTGCCCACTCCGAGGGCCAGATCAAAAAGGTGTTGGTCACCAACTACATCTACGGCGCCGTACATAATGAAGGCCGCAGGGTAAACCAGGAGCTACTGAAAATCATTGCGGACGAAATGAAATTCACGATTGATGTCGTAGATTCGGAAAGCAAAATCACTGCGAACCTATTGAAAGACTACGACCTCGTCGTGTGGGACAATATGAGCCAGAACGGTTTGCAATCTTCCTCCGTGAAAAGAGTATGGGAGGACTATGTCAATGGCGGCGGTGGAATTTTCGGACTGCATGCCGCAGGCGATACCCGCACGGGCACTTGGACCTGGTACATGGAAGGCGTATTGGATGCCAATTACGATGGGCATTCCGCCGTGGAAAAAGCCGATGCCTGGATCCATTCCGATGCCATTGCTCCCTCTGGGGAGTTTCACCCCGTACTCAAAGATCAGAAAAAGCATTTTCAGGAGGTTGCCATAACGGGCGAGCCCGGTAAACGGTGGGCGAACGTATTTACCGACGAATGGTATAAATTCCCAAAGAATCCCGATTATAAAAAGCCGGACCTGACCGTACTGTTGGAGCTGGACGAGTTCAACAAACGGAAGCTCACCAACTGGGACCCCAAGATTACGAAGACCGGCTACCATCCCATGGCCTGGGCGCGTCACGACATCGGACCTGGAAAAGGCCGCGTCCTGTGGAGCGGCACCGGCCACGACGGAAAAATCCACCAATCACGAGGCCAGGGAATAAAGGACCTGTTTAAAAATGGAATTATCTGGGTGGCCAAGCAAACGGCCGGATGCACCAACCCCATGGCCTCCAACCATAATCCTTGGGTGGATTTGGACGACGGTAGTTGTTTGGGAGTGGGAGTTAATATTCTCGCTCCTGCGCCACAGCGCATCACCAATGCCAGCGGCCATTTCATCGCCAACGGGCTCTCGATATGGCCTCTGGAAAATGGCAGGCTCACCGACGCTGCGGGTAGATCGATAAAGATTATCCAACCTTAGAAGCCGGCTAAAAGAGCTCTGTAGGTTCAACCCCGGTTCGCATGGAAGGGGCGCATCTCCCGCTCAACTGGATTTGGAATTGAGCACAAAAAGAAAACCCCGGCCACTTGACCGGGGTTTTTCATTGCGATGAATTTCGGAAAGGATACTCCGTTACCAGCGGAAATGAGCGAAGGCTTTGTTGGATTCCGCCATGCGGTGGATATCCTGACGCTTTTTGACGGCGTTACCCTCGTTATTGGCCGCCTGGAAAAGCTCTGCCGCCAAGCGCATGGGCATGTCTTTCTCGTTACGCTTCTGTGCCGCTTCCTTAAGCCACCGCAAAGCCAAAGCCGTGCGACGCTGAGGTGCAACTTCAACGGGAACCTGGTAATTAGCGCCACCGACACGGCGTGATTTCACTTCGACGGCCGGCTTGATATTCGCTAATGCATTCTTGAACATCGTCAGTTCGTCTTCCTCGCCCCCGGCTTTACGCTTGAGGCGATCCAAGGCTCCGTATACGATAGTTTCGGCGACACTGCGTTTCCCGCGGCTTAACACCACGTTCATGAATTGGGAAAGGAGCAGGCTGTTATATTTTGGATCCGGATAACTCTTGCGCTTGTCCGCTTTTTTTCTTCTAGACATGTGTTTCCCTTGCCCTTGAGGCTATGCTTTATTTCTTCTTCCCGCCCTTGGCGGCACCCTTCGCAACAGGAGCTGCGCCGGCTTTGGGACGCTTGACTCCGTAGAGCGAACGACTTTGGCGACGACCTTCGACACCGGAAGTATCCAAGGTTCCCCGGATGATATGGTAGCGCACCCCCGGAACATCCTTAACACGGCCTCCGCGAATCAGCACAATGGAATGCTCTTGCAGGTTGTGGCCTTCGCCGGGAATGTAGCAGGTGACCTCCATTTTATTGGAAAGCCGCACGCGAGCGATTTTACGCAAAGCGGAATTGGGCTTTTTGGGGGTTGTGGTGTACACCCTGGTGCATACTCCCCGCTTTTGGGGACTGCCCATCAGAGCTGGCGCCTTGGATTTAACCACCGCCTTTTTTCGTCCCTTGCGGATTAACTGACTGATTGTGGGCACGTAATTTTCTCCCGAAATGAGTGGCAAATTAAGCTAATAAGTCCATTTATGTCAAGGGCTTGGGGCCATCTACCGCCTGCGGCGGAGATGGGTTCCAAGCCCGGGTTTTTCAAGCGTTGGTCTCCGAAGAAACCAAGGTGTCCCCTCCGTCCAATTCGGGAATTCCTCCCACCAGGGCCTCTTCCTCCGCATCCGCGTCCAAATCGTGCACACGAATCTTTCCGATAGTGGTATTTCCCGTACCCGAGGGTATGAGCCTTCCCATAATGACATTTTCTTTAAGGCCTTCGAGCGTGTCGATTTTGCCCGCAATGGAGGCAGCCGTCAAGACGCGTGTGGTTTCCTGGAAGGACGCCGCCGAAATGAAGCTGTCGGTTCCCAAAGACGCCTTGGTAATACCCAGGAGCATCGGTTTATAGGTCGCTTGGCGCATGGCCATGGCCTGGACTCGATTATTTGCTTCACGCAGTCGGGCCTTGGAAATCTCCTCGCCTTCCAGCAACTCGGTTTCACCCGAATCCACAATGGCCACCTTGCGCATCATCTGACGGACTATGCATTCGATATGCTTATCGGAAATGGTTACGCCCTGGAGGCGGTAAACCGCTTGGATCTCTTCCACCAGATAGCGCTGCACAGCCGCGTCTCCCGCAATTTTCAGAATGTCGTGGGGATCGATAGGACCATCGCATAACTTGTCTCCCGAGCGAACACGGTCTCCCGGGTGTACCGTGACGTGTTTTCCTCGTGGAATGAGGTAGGATTCACGCGATTCGCCATCTTCGATGACGATACGTTGCTGACCGCGCTCCACGTCCCCGAAGGACACGATACCGTCGATGGCGGAAACCACAGCCGGATTTTTCGGACGGCGTGCTTCGAATAGTTCAGCTACGCGGGGAAGTCCTCCGGTGATGTCGCGAGTCTTACCGGCGGCACGCGTAATTTTCGCAACAGCATCTCCGGCATGAACCTCTTCGCCGTTTTTGAATTGTAAGTAGGCGTTTTCCGGGATGGCGTAGCGACCCAGCTTGGCGCCTTTTTCATCTACGATGTTCAGATGCGGATGCAATTTGGCCCGCTTGTCGCGGATGACACGCAGACGTTCCATACCCGTGGTTTCGTCATACTCCACGACGTAGGTGGTGCCTTCCTTGATTCCGTCGAATTCCATCTTGCCCGATGCTCGACTGATGATCACCGTATTGTAGGGATCCCATTCGAACAGGAGTTTGCTGGCTTTGATTTGATCGTCGTGTTTTACCTTTAATATGGATCCGTAAGGGATGACATAACGCATACGGGTGATGCCGCTATCGTCCAAAAGCGTCATTTCGCCGGAACGACTGACCACCACATCATCATTGCGTCGCGATTTCACCGTTTCCACGTCGCGGAAGGAAACCTTGCAATCCCACTTCGATTTTTTCACCGATTCGGCCGTCATGCGTGACGCCGCTCCGCCGATATGAAAGGTACGTAGGGTGAGCTGGGTACCCGGTTCGCCGATGGACTGGGCCGCCATAACGCCGACAGCTTCGCCAAGGTCGATCATTCGGCCATTGGCCAAATTTCGACCATAGCACAATGCACATACGCCGCGTTTGGTTTCGCAGGTCAGTACGGAACGAACCTTCACCATTTCCACGCCGGCCTCGGCGATTTTCTTTCCCAGGATTTCGTCGATGAGAGTGCCCGCATTGCAAATGGCATCGTCGGTAATGGGATGGTAGATATCGTCACAGGCGACACGACCCAGAATTTTTTCCTCGACGGTAACCACCACGTCGTCGCCCTCGGTGGTATCCGTCATTTCGACTCCCATCACGGTACCGCAATCGTACTCGTTGATGACTACGTCTTGGGCTACGTCTACTAGACGTCGCGTGAGGTAGCCTGCATCCGCGGTTTTTAGCGCGGTATCCGCCAGGCCCTTGCGGGCACCGTGGGTGGAGATGAAATATTCCAATACGTTCAAGCCTTCTCGAAAACAGGAAAGAATCGGATGTTCAATGATTTCCTGTCCCGTCATCTTCTTTTGCGGCTTGGCCATAAGGCCGCGCATACCCGAAAGCTGCTTGATTTGCTCACGGCTACCGCGTGCGCCCGAAACGGCCATCATATAAACGGGGTTGAGACCGTCGCGATCCTTCGCGAGCTTTTCATAAACAAGCGAGGCCACGTCATTAGTGGTATGCGACCACAAGTCGATTATCTGATTGTACCGTTCGCCTTCGGTGATGACTCCGTTTTCGTAAAGCTCGATAACCTTGTCAACCTTGGCCTTGGTAGCCTTGATCATCTCATATTTCTCGGGCGGGATTATCATATCGTCGAGAGATATGCTCATTCCCCCGCGCATGGCCCAATGGAAACCCATGTTTTTTACGTCGTCAAGAAACTTGCAGGTGCCTTCATTTCCCACAATGCGAAAGAACTTATCGATGGTGGACGAAATGGTTTTTTTGTCGAAGGTTTGGTTTTGGAATCCCAACTCCTTGGGAATAATCTGATTGAAAATAACCCTACCCACGGAGGTTTCGATCATTTTTCCATCGAGACGGACTTTTATGGGAACGTGAAGGTCCAGGTATCCGGCTTCATACGCCTGAACGGCCTCATCGCCATCGGAAAAAGCCTTACCGGCGCCCTTACCGGCTGGCTTCATGGTGGTCAGATAATAACAGCCAAGCACGATGTCCTGCGATGGAACGGCGATAGGCTGTCCCGATGCCGGATGCAGGATGTTGTTCGCCGAAATCATGAGCACGCGGCATTCGAGCTGTGCCTCAAAAGATAACGGGAGATGGATGGCCATTTGGTCGCCGTCGAAATCGGCGTTGAATGCGGTACACACCAACGGATGCAGGCGAATGGCCTTGCCTTCCACCAACTTGGGATAAAAAGCCTGGATGCCCAGTCGATGAAGGGTCGGTGCGCGGTTCAAGAGCACGGGGTGATCGTCGATGATCTCCTCGAGAATATCCCATACCTCGGGACGTTCCTTCTCTACGAATTTCTTGGCCGATTTGACTGTATGCACATAGCCTTTCTCTTCCAGCTTCTGGATGATGAAAGGCTTATATAGCTCGAGAGCCATGGGCTTGGGAAGACCGCATTGATGCATCTTCAGTTCAGGACCTACCACGATGACGGAGCGACCGGAATAGTCGACGCGCTTTCCGAGAAGATTCTGGCGGAAGCGCCCTTGCTTGCCCTTGAGCAATTCAGACAGCGATTTGAGCGGGCGTCGATTTTCGCCTTTTACGGAAAAAGTGCGGCGGCCGTTGTCGAAAAGCACGTCCACGGCTTCCTGCAGCATGCGCTTTTCATTACGCAGAATGACTTCTGGCGCCTTGATGTCGATAAGCTTCTTGAGACGGTTATTCCGGTTGATGACACGACGATATAAGTCGTTCAAATCGGAGGTTGCGAAGCGACCGCCTTCGAGCGGAACCAGCGGACGTAAATCGGGAGGAATGACGGGAAGCACGTCGAGCACCACCCATTCCGGTCGGTTGGGCGACTTGCGAAAAGCTTCCACCACTTTGAGGCGCTTCAGCAAATCGGCCTTGCGTTGGCTGGAAGTTTCCGTTTTGATGCGCTCCCGCATTTCGACGGAGAGGGTGTCGGGAGTGATTTCTGCCAACAATTGCTTGATGGCGGGCGCACCCATTTTGGCGTCGAAATGGCGGCCTTCATCTTCGAGGTCAATGTATTCGTCTTCGCTGATCAGCTGTCCGATTTTGAGATCGGTGTCTCCCGAATCCAAAACAATATAAGATTCGTAATAAATCACCCTCTCAAGATTGGTGACCGACATACCCAATAGCGACCCAATGACCGAGGGAAGGCTTTTGAAGAACCAGATATGCACTACCGGCACAGCCAATTCGATATGGCCCATGCGTTCGCGACGGACCTTCGAATGGGTTACTTCCACCCCGCATCGATCGCAGACCACGCCACGATAGCGGATACGCTTGTATTTTCCGCAGCTGCACTCCCAGTTTTTAACCGGTCCAAAAATCCGCTCGCAGAAAAGACCGTCTTTTTCGGGCTTGAAGGAGCGGTAATTGATAGTTTCCGGCTTGGTCACTTCACCGTAAGACCAGCTCCGAACCACGTCCGGAGAGGCCAACTGGATGGTGATGGCTTCTTTTTGCTGGGTTTCGGTTGTGGTTTCGAAAAGTTCGTTCATTAGTTTCGGCTCCCCAAACAGTTTATTTGATAAATCTACGTCCGCCGCGGGCGACCGCGCCTCGATGGGCGCGGCGCCTATGGCCGTCAAACCAGCTCTTCTTCATGCTGCCTGAATTTTACGTCGAGACAGAGGGCTTGCATTTCCTTGATGAGCACGTTGAATGACTCGGGAACTCCGGGTCGCGGAGCGTTTTCGCCCTTGACGATGGATTCGTATATCTTAGACCGGCCCATAACATCATCTGATTTGACCGTCAGCAATTCCTGCAGCGTATAGGCGGCGCCGTAAGCTTCCAAAGCCCATACTTCCATTTCGCCGAAGCGCTGACCGCCGAATTGCGACTTGCCGCCCAAAGGTTGCTGGGTGACCAGCGAATAAGGCCCAATGGAGCGTGCATGGATTTTATCGTCGACCAGATGGCCGAGTTTCAACATATACATGTATCCCACGCAGACTTGATTGTCGAGTTTCATACCGGTACGACCGTCGAAAAGGTCGGTCTTACCCGATACAGGTAACTTCGCCTCTTCGAGAACCTTGACGATATCGTCGAGACTTGCGCCGTCGAATACCGGCGTAGCCACCTTGATTCCCAGGGCGGCGGCTGCCCACCCCAAGTGCATTTCAAGTACCTGGCCTACATTCATGCGCGAAGGAACGCCTAGGGGGTTTAACAGAATCTGCACCGGTGTTCCATCCCGCAAGAACGGCATATCCTCTACCGGCACGACCTTGGAAATGACTCCCTTGTTGCCGTGTCGACCGGCCATCTTATCGCCCACCGAAATGCGCCGCTTCTTGGCTACGTATACTTTGACCAGTTGCAACACACCCGGCTTGAGTTCGTCACCGCGGATGATCTTATCGATCTCTTTATCGAGTTCCTCCTCAAGCCGGTGAATCATTTCATTGGCACTATGGAGCACTCTTTCCGCCACCTGGTTCGCTTTGGCGTCGAGCGTCAATCCGTTGGGAACAGCCACATCGGAGAAGTTCACTTTTTGCAACAGTTTCTCGGTTATCTTCTTGCCTTGACCGATAAGTAGTTCGTTGGTCGAACCGTCGCGAATATCCTGGGCATCCTGCCCTTCAAGCACTTCACCCAGTTTCTTGTCGCGTGCGGCGATGATTTCCTGGATACGACCGCTCATGGAACTCCGTAATTCATCGATACGGTCCTTGTCGGATTTTTTGGTCTTTTTATCCCTTTCCTTACGGGAAAAAGTCCTCGTCTCCACCACAATGCCCTTCATCCCCGGAGGGGCTTTCAGGGAGGAGTCACGCACGTCGCCGGCTTTCTCGCCGAAGATGGCGCGCAACAGGCGTTCTTCCGGTGACAGTTCGGTTTCTCCTTTGGGAGTAACCTTGCCGACAAGGATATCCCCGGCTTCGACTTCCGCGCCAACGCGTATAATGCCCGCCTCATCCAGATTCCTCAATGCCTCTTCGCTTACATTGGGGATTTCACTGGTCAGTTCTTCGGGACCTCTTTTCGTATCACGAACCTCCATCTCAAATTCCTCGATGTGGATGGAGGTGAAGGTATCCCGCTTGCTTAGCTCTTCGGAGATGATGATGGCATCTTCGTAATTGTAGCCGTGCCAAGGAAGAAATCCTACGATGATGTTCTTGCCAAGGGCGAGTTCACCCTTATCGGTGCTGGGTCCATCGGCAATCACTTCGCCGGCCTTGACTTTATCGCCAACTTTGACAAGAGGCTTCTGATTGATGCAGCTGTCCTGGTTCGAGCGTTCGAACTTACGCAGGGTATAATGGTCGTATTCCGGCACATCGAGAAAGTCGGTTACTTCACGACCGGCCTCTTCACGCTTGATGACGATGGTGCGGGCATCCACGCTTTCCACCACTCCGCTGTTGAGGCATACGCTTACCGATCCCGAATCGTAGGCCGCCCTGCCTTCAAGACCCGTTCCCACCAGAGGCGATTCCGCCACTAAAAGGGGCACGGCCTGGCGCTGCATGTTGGATCCCATCAGCGCGCGGTTGGCATCATCATGCTCCAGAAAGGGGATAAGGCCCGCGGCGATGGAAACCAACTGCTTCGGGCTGACGTCCATAAGCTGGACCGCGTCGCGCTGAATCAGGGGGAATTCACCCTTACTGCGGACGATTACCATTTCCGGACCAATTTTATTCTTCGCATCCAAAGGAGTCGAAGCTGGCGCGACCGAATATTCATCTTCCTGGTTAGCCGTTAGGTAAATGACCTCGTCGGTTACCTGACCCTTGACCACCTTGCGATAGGGAGTTTCGATAAAACCGAATTGGTTCACCTTGGCAAAGGCGGCCAGCGAAGATATAAGGCCGATATTCGGACCTTCAGGAGTTTCGATGGGGCAAAGACGCCCGTAATGACTGTGGTGTACGTCGCGAACTTCGAAACCCGCGCGTTCGCGGGTAAGGCCGCCGGGCCCCAGAGCGCTCATGCGGCGCTTGTGCGTAAGTTCAGCCAGGGGATTCATTTGGTCCATAAACTGGGACAATTGACTGGATCCGAAAAAAGTGGATATAACGGTCGACACGGTTCGGGCATTCACCAGATCCTGGGGAGTGATTTCTTCCGTATCCCGTAAGCTTAAACGCTCACGTATGGTACGCGCCATGCGGGTCAATCCCAGCGAGAACTGATTCCCCAAAAGTTCGCCGACGGATCGAACCCGGCGATTGCCAAGATGATCGATATCATCCAGATAGCCTTCTTGGGCGTATAGGCCTGTCATGTATTTCATGATGGCCAGAAAATCCTCGTTGGTGAGGATGGAGGTTTCCATGGAAACGCCAACCTTGAGACGGCTGTTCATGCGATAACGTCCGACCTCCCCCAAGTCGTAGCGCTTTTCATCGAAGAACAGCCTTTCCATCAAGGCGCGGGCGGTTGCCACGTTTGGGGGATCTCCCGGACGGATAAGATTATAGATGCGGAAAAGCGCTTCCTCTTCGCTGCTGGTCGGGTCCGCGGAAATAGTGTTATGGATTACCGGGTTGTCGGACTCGCCCACAATCAACTTGATTTTGTCGATATCCAATTCCTGGATTTTCTTAATGATTACTGCGGTGAGGGGTGTGTTGGCTTCTGCGACAAGTTCGCCGGAATCCGGATCGACCACGTCTTCGAATAAAACCCGTTCTTCGAGGTTTTCTGCGGTCTTAGCCGTGACCTTGATTTCTTCGCTTTGGTAGAAAAGCTTTAGGATATCCTGGTTCCGCGAGTAACCCAGGGCTCGTAATAATATCGTGGCCGGTATTTTGCGTCGGCGATCAATATTGATGTACATCGCCTCGTTGACGTCGACCAAAAATTCCACCCAGCTTCCGCGATAGGGAATGACTCGCGCTTTGAGTAGGCGCTTGCCGTTAGGATGGGTCTCTTCGTCAAAGGATACGCCTGGAGACCGGTGCAACTGTGAAACAATGACGCGTTCGGCGCCATTGATGATGAACGTTCCGTTCTTCGTAATAAGCGGCAAGTCTCCGATGTAGACATCGTTGGTGATCTTCTCCACGAATTTACGATCATCGCTCTCACCTGCGAATATATTCAGACTCAGGGTGGCCTTGAGGGGCGCCGCATAGGTCATTCCCCTCTTCTGGCACTCTACCAAGGAATATTTGGGAACTCCCAGGCTATACCCCTCGAACGCCAGCGAGTACTGTTCCTTGATGTCGGTTATCGGGAAAACTTCACTGAATATCTTCTGCAGACCTTCGCGCTTGCGATCCTGGAGCAGCACGCCGGCCTGGATAAAGCGGTTGAAGGAATTTACCTGAACATCCAGAAGATAGGGAAGGTCGAAGTTGAATCGACTCGTGGAATAAGTTCTTCTTTGCACCATTTTCGTCCCAATCCTTTATTTTGATTGTCGTCTACGCTCGCGCGTTACGACTCCCGGCATGCCACATGGGTTACGCGATTCGCGAACCCGCGCTATTTATTTATCCATCAACCCAAGAAGGCCCCCCGGCGGTCTCTACACCGGGCGGCTCGCGAAAACCAGAAGCAGTGCGGCAGAGGAACGGCAAAAAGCCCACCTGCCTCCGCAAGCAGGCGGGACTCTTTTTGTTTGGTTCTCCCGCAACGACTTCTCTCAAATTATTTCAGAGTTACCTTCGCTCCAGCCTCTTCGAGTTCCTTCTTAACCTTTTCAGCTTCGTCCTTCGAAACGGCTTCTTTGACGGCCTTGGGGGCGCCATCAACCAGGGCTTTGGCTTCCGCCAGTCCCAAGCCGGTTTGGGCGCGCACGACCTTGATGACGCCGATTTTCTTTTCACCCGCGGATTCAAGGATGACGTCGAACTCGGTTTGCTCGGCAGCGGCTTCGCCACCTGCGGCTCCACCGGCCATCATCATCGGAGCGGCCGCGGCGGCTGCCGCTTCCAGTCCGTACTCGTTCTTAAGGTAATCCGACAACTCCTTGGCCTGAAGCAGGGAAAGTGTGACGATTTTGTCGCCGATATCCTTGATGGCCGGCGTGTAAGTTGCATCTGACATGAGAAAATTCCTCCGTTTGAGTTATTGTCGTTGCTTATTCCGTGACTGCGGATGGTTCGCTCCGGCACCTGCCGGTTTGTTCCGTTATTTCGATTCCAGTTTCTCCACGAGCGCTTGGATTTGACTCGCGATTTTACCGGCAGGACCCTTGATAATCCCGATAAGTTGCGCCGATGGCCCCATCGCCAACTGCACCACTTGCGCCTGCAATTCCCTTTTGCCGGGCATCTTGGACAATGTATCGAGTTGCTTTCCGTCATACGGCTGTCCGTCGATATACACGACCTTGAGGTCCATCAACCCGTCATTTTTCTTGTGGAAATCCACCAGCATTTTTGCTGGGGTGATGGGATCCTCTTCATCCGCGAGGATGACGGCCGTGGGGCCTATCAAGTACTTGTCCAACCCGGAAATATCACAGGCGGCCAGGGCGCGCTTGATCATGGTGTTTTTGGCAACCCGGATCTTCACGCCCTTCGTGCGGAAACTGCTACGGAGAGCCGTTACGGTTTCCACTTTTATCCCCTTGAAATCCGCGAAATATATCCCGGAAGAGGATTTAAAGTTTTCGGTAAGTTTTGCGACTACTTCGGTTTTTGCTAAAGGCATGGTTGCGCTCCTACTATCTGGCCATGGACCGGTCGATGTGAACGCTGGGGCTCATGGTTCCGGCCACCGAAATGGTCCGAACATAGACGCCTTTTGCGGCTGCCGGCTTGGCTTTGACCACGGAATCGATTACTGCCTGAGCATTTTCGACCAGCTGGTCCCCTGTAAATGTCAATTTACCGACGGGCGCATGTACATTGCCTCCCTTGTCGACGCGGTAGGCAATCTTACCCGCTTTGAGTTCTTTGACTACCTGGGCCACGTTCATGGTGACGGTACCAGCCTTTGGGCTGGGCATTAAACCACGGGGACCCAGAATTTTAGCGACACGGCCAACCAGAGGCATCATATCTGGGGTGGCCACGACCTGGTCGAAATCAATCCAACCACCTTGAATCTTGGTAACAAGCTCTTCCGCGCCCACGAACTCCGCACCGGCGGTTTGGGCGGCTTTTTCCAATTCGCCCTTGGCAAATACCAATACGCGAACATTTTTGCCGGTTCCATGGGGCAAAACTACGTTTCCACGCACAATTTGATCAGAATATTTGGGATCGACTCCCAATTTCATGTGCACTTCCAAGGTGGAATCGAATTTGGTCTGTACCGACGCTTTAAGCAACGCTACTGCATCCGGGAGCGCATACTCCTTCTGCCGGTCGATCTTCTCCGCTATCGCGCGGTATTTTTTGCCTCGTTTCATGGATTTCTTTGCCTTTATAAATGATATTTGGCGGCGTATTTGACAGATGGATAGACCTCGAATCTATACCAACGCCCTAAACTTTTAATCTTCGATCTCCAAGCCCATGCTTTTAGCCGTTCCCGATACCATGCGACAAGCCGCCTGCACATCAGTGGTGTTGAGATCGGGAAGCTTCATCCGTGCGATTTCCTCAATCTGAGCTTGCGTAACTTTTCCCACCTTCTTGCGGTTGGGCTCCGGAGAACCTTTTTCCAGCTTGATCGCCTTTTTCAGCAAATCGGGGGTTGGGGGGGTTTTCGTTACGAAGGTAAATGTCCGGTCGGCATAAACGGTGATGACGACGGGAATGATATATCCCTTTTTCTCCTGGGTGGCTGCATTGAAAGCCTTACAGAACTCCATGATGTTGAGACCACGCTGACCCAGCGCCGGCCCGATCGGAGGGGAAGGGTTAGCGGATCCCGCCGGAACCTGCAACTTGATATACCCGGTAATCTTCTTTGCCACGATTTGCTCCTAAACAAAGTCTCCCGGCCTTTGCCGGTCAACCAACATTCAACTTTTTAAACCGAGTCTACCTGGGTAAAATCCAGCTCGACGGGGGTGGAGCGTCCAAATACGCTCACCATGACTTTTAACTTGCCCTTTTCGGCATTCGTCTCTTCGACAGTACCGTCGAAATCTTTGAAAGGCCCATCCTTGATGCGAATCTTGTCGCCCGGAATGAACGGGATTTCCAAGGTTCCCACCTGCGCTTCTGGCTGCTCTTGGCCCTGGATACGCTCCACCTCGCTCCTACGCAAAGGCTGTGGCTTTCCAACGCCCACGAAATGAGTCACACCGGGCACATCCGTTACATAGTGCATGGTGTCTTTATTCATTTCCATTTCGATCAACAAATAGCTTGGGTAGAATTTCTTGTCCCGTATCTGCTTTTTGCCCTTTTGTACGGAAGTCACCTCACGCATGGGCATTAAAATTTGTCCGAACAATTCTTGAAGTCCACTGCGCTCTATTAAGGCCTCGAGATGGGCTTTCACCTTGGCTTCTTGGCCGGAATAGGTATGTACGACGTACCACTTCTTCACTGTGTTTGCCCTTCGAGTTTCCCGTATTAACCCAGCACGAACTGGACTACTTGCGCCAGAATAGTGTCTACTCCGAAAACATATATCGAAGCCACTATGCTGAAAATGATAACCGTAATTGTTGAGCCCTTAAGCTCTTCCTTGGTCGGCCACGTCACTTTTTTCAATTCGACTATGACGTCTCGAATGTAATTTTGAAATCTACGCATTTTCTTTTTTCCAGGCCTGGAGGGACTCGAACCCCCAACCAACGGTTTTGGAGACCGCTACTCTACCAATTGAGCTACAGACCAAGGCTCTTTCGCTGTTTTCATTTGCGCTCGCTTCGTACCCCGGGTTTCGAAGCGACAGCCGGTATTACTCCTATAGGGATCCGGGGCCGTTAGTTCAATCCAAGACTTCGGTGACCACTCCGGCGCCCACCGTCTTGCCGCCCTCGCGGATAGCGAAACGCTGGTCTTTGGCCATCGCAATCGGAGCGATACGCTCCACGCCGATGGCGACATTGTCCCCCGGCATCACCATCTCAACTCCTTCCGGAAGCTCGATGTTGCCCGTCACGTCCGTCGTCCGAAAGTAAAACTGGGGACGATAACCCTTGAAAAAAGGGGTATGACGGCCGCCTT
>JBGTHM010000025.1:0-8419 GCA_041746255.1 Fibrobacteria bacterium
CCACCATGCGGCCCACGTTCATGCCCTGTTCCGCTTCGGGCATGGCGCAGCCGAGAATAAGATCGTCGATGTCGGCGGCATTGGCGCCAGGCGTTCTTTTCAGCACGGCTTCGACGCAGCGCGCAGCCAGGGTATCGGAGCGGAGATGCAGAAAGGCTCCCTTTCCGCCTTTGCCTACCGGGGTTCGCACGCCTGCAATGATAACGGCCTCGCTCATGGGAATCTCCTCGATTCTGGGTGAAAAACAATTCGACAGGTTCGATCGATAAAATACAATTCGTCGGATTCCGGCTTAGTTGCGCAGGGGCTTGCCCTTCTTCAACATATGCTCCACACGCTCCTGGGTTTTTTTGGTGCCCATCAGCTTGAGAAACTCTTCCCGCTCCAGGTCGAGCAGGTATTGCTCATCCACCACGGTTCCAGGTGATACGCCGCCCCCTGCCATGATGCGGCCCACGGCCAGGCTGATGCGTTCGTCGTGCTCCGAGGCGAAACCGGCCTCGCGCATGAGGTATAGCGCGGCCGTGAAAGCGGCCATGGCTTCGCTGCCCAGCACCTCCACCTGCCTTACCGGCGCCGGCGGACGGTAACCCGTGCGCGACAACGCCAGGGCTTCGGCCTTGGCCTGGTCGAGACGCGTATTTTCGTTGTTGGCGATAAGCGCCCGTTTGTCCATCAAACCCATGTCGAAGGCTTCGCGCGCGCTGGTGGAAACCTTGGCCATGGCTATCAATTCGAAGGCCTTGGCGAGGTGATTCAAGGCGATTCCGCCCCGCGATTTGTCCATGGCCCGAATCGTCAATTCCTTGGTGCCGCCCCCGGCGGGAAGCAGCCCCACCCCCACCTCGACCAAACCCATATAGGTTTCGGGCGCCAGGACCGGACGATTGCTGTGCAGCACGAACTCGCAGCCGCCTCCCAGCGCCATGTTATGCGGAGAAACCACCACCGGCACCGGAGCGTATTTGATGGCCATGCTGGCGTCTTGGAACAGCTTTACCGCCGCGTCGATATTCTCGTATTCACCGGCGGCGGCATCCAGCAGCAGCATGGCGATGTTGGCCCCGGCGCAAAAATGCGCGCCCTGGTTGCCGATCACCAAACCGCGCGCGGAAGACGCGGCCTTGTCCACGGATTTGAGGATCATATTCAGGGAAATGGCTCCCTGGGTATTCATCTTGGAATGGAATTCCAGCAACAGGATTTCATCGCCCATGTCCCACAGGGTGGCGTCTTCCGAGGCGATGACGGGTTTGTGCGACTCGCGATGCAGCTTGAGATTGAAACCGCGCGGAGGAGCGGGAGCCCGTTTAGCCGCGCGACCTTCGCTAACCTGTTTTACCTTACGGAGGCCCTTATCGAGATGGTAAACCGATGCGCTGCCTTCAGAGGGCGCGAGTAGCCAGGCGGGCGTGGCGATGTTGTATTTATCCGCCACGGCTTTGAAGGCTTCCACCCCCACGGCATCCAATATTTTAAAGGGACCCATTTCCCAACCGAATCCCAATTCCATGGCCTCGTCCACAAAGGCGAGGTTGTCGGTGATGGCGGGAGCCACGGTGGCCGCATAGGCAATGCTTTCGGCGAGCATGCGCTTGGCGGCTTCGGCGCCCTTGCCTTCGGTGCGGAACAGCTTGGCCAATTTTTTGGCCAAGTCGTCTTCTTTCATCACGCCTTTGAGTTCTTCGAAGCGCGCCTTTTCCTGCGGCCGATATTCCAACTTATCGAGGTCGAAGGATTCGAGCCCCGCGGCGGCCTTACGGTAGAAACCGCTTCCCACCTTTTTCCCAATCCATTTATTGTCGATTAAATGCTGGAGCCCATTATCCACCGCGAAAATCTCGTCCGGAAACGCCTGATGCAAACCGTTGATAATATGCACCAGGGTATCGAGTCCCACCAAGTCGGCCAGGCGATAGGTACCGGTTTTGGGACGTCCCATCAAAGGACCGGTCAAGGTGTCCACGGCTTCGATGGAAAGGCCCATCTCGCGCGTAACCTGCATGGTCATCACCATGGCATGTACGCCGATGCGATTGGCGATAAAGGCGGGACTATCGAAAGCGGGAACCGGGGTCTTGCCCAACACCTGGTCCAACACATGGGAAATGCGCGCTACGGTCGCATCGGAAGTTTCGGGACCGCGAATCACCTCCACCAGGCGCAGGTAGCGCGGCGGGTTGAAAAAATGCGTGCCGATAAAACGCTTACGGACATCCGCGCCGAGGTTTTTACCCAACTCGCGCAGGGGAATTCCCGAGGTATTGGTGGCAAGAATGGACGAGGGGCCCATGAATTTTTCCAAGTTGGCGAATAATTCCTGTTTGGGACCGGGCTGCTCCACGATGGCTTCGATAATCCAATCGGACTTGGCCGCCTCCTCGATATGATCTTCGGTATTGCCCGGCCGGATCAAGGCCAAGGCTTCCTCGGAGTAAAAAGGCGAAGGTTTGATTTTTCTTAACCCGGCCTTGCCTTTGGCGGAAGTGGCATTGCGGTCGCCTTCCTTTGCCGGCAAGTCCAGCAACCAAACGGCAATGCCGCAAGAAGCCAGGTGCGCCGCTATCTGCGCCCCCATGATGCCGCTGCCGACGACGGCGGCGGTACGAATGGGTGAGGCGGAAGCCAAATTCTCGGTGGGCGTGGAAGAGGTCACAAACAGCTCCTTGGTTCGGAAAATGCAGGCCGTGGCCCGTAACTTAAATTCCCTAATTCAGGATAGCATAGCAACCGGGAACGAATCTAGACAAGCGAAGGATTTTATTCCTTGCCCCCCGCATATAGGGCGTCGATTTCCTTTTGATAATTCTCCATAACCACATGGCGACGGATTTTCATGGTGGGTGTCAATTCATTGGCCTCGATGGTGGCGGGCTTCGGCGCGATTACGAATTTCTGTACTTGCTCCCAATGGTTGAGCTTACTGTTGACCGCGTCGAGGGTTTTCTGCACATAGGCCCGCGCTTCGGGAGAGGCGAGAAATTCGGCGTCCGACATTTGCGGCCGACCCGTTTCCTGTTTCACGGATTTCAGGTTTTCCAAATCGGGGAAGATAAGGCAAGTGGTATAGGGCTTCCCTTCGGCGATGACCATGACCATGTCGACCAACTTGTTTCCCGCGATGGCCTGTTCGATGGGAACCGGCGCCACGTATTTTCCGCCGGCGGTTTTAAACAGCTCTTTTTTACGGCCCGTAATTTTGAGGCAATTTTCCGGATCTAGATGGCCCAAATCGCCCGTATGCAACCAGCCCTTCGAATCGATGGTCTTCGCGGTTTCTTCGGGCTGTTTATAATAGCCTTTCATCACCTGCGGCCCGCGTACCAGGATTTCACCGTCGTCGGCTATTTTCACTTCAACACCCGGAAAAACCGGACCGACGGTGCCGAGCTTACGATTGCCGGGAAAATTCGCCGCCACCACGGGCGAGGATTCGGTGAGACCGTAGCCTTCGTAGACATTGACGCCGATATTCAGGAAAAAATTGGCGAGACCGGGGTCGAGCGGGGCGCTTCCCGATATGACCAGCCGTAATTTCCCGCCCATGGCCGTCCGCATTTTGGAATAAACCAGTTTATCGAATACGGCGTCGCGAATATCCTTTTTACGGTCGTGGGGCAGCTCGCGGGCCCGCTGAAGAGCCGCGGCCGCCAATTTCTTTTTGAGCCCGGTAGCCACATCGACATTGGATTGCATTTTGGCGAAAACTTTTTCCAAAAGCCGGGGTACCATGGTGATGACGGTAGGATGGATGTCGCGTAAATGCTCACCCACCATTTTCACGTCCTCGGCGAAATATACCGATGTTCCGGTGGAGAGGTAGTAGTACATGACCATGCGCTCGAAGACATGCGCAAGGGGAAGGCAACTGAGAATTTTGTCGAAAAGGGGATCGAGGGGAAAGCGTATGCCGGCGCCCTCGACTTGGCTGATAAGATTACGATGCGAAAGCTCGACACCCTTGGGGCGGCCCATGCTACCGGAAGTGTAAATGATGGTGGCGGTATCGTTTTCCTGGACGGCGTCTCGGCGCTGTTGGTAGCCGGAGGGTTCGTTACCCGCTCTTTTTTTGCCCAGCTCGAGAACTTTTTCATAAGTGACGCATTTATCCTGCGAGAGGTTGCACCCATAAGTGATGATTTTCTGCAGGGGGCTGAAAAAAGGGTTCATGGCCTGGAATTGATCTTCGCTGCCGGTGAAGAGGAACCGCATTTCGGATTCCTGGATTTCGTATTCCAGGTTGTCGGCGGAAATATTGGCGAACATGGGAACGGTAACGCCTCCCCCACTCAAAACGGCAAGGTCCATCATCATCCAGAAGGGAGAGGGATTGGACACGATTCCGACCTTGTCGCCGGGCTGCAGCCCCAACTCCACCAAGCCTTGGGAAAGCATGCGGACGGTTTCCACCATTTGCGACGTGGAAATGGATTGCCAGCGGCCATTTTGCCGATAGGCCATGGCCGTAGGATTCTGATAATTCTTGGAAACGTGCTCGAGAAGAGCGGGAAGGGTCTTATAATGTGCCATGGTCCATCTCCTTTAGGCCGGGCTGAACTCCCAGCGAATCACCGCCCGGTTTTGGACGTAAGCCGGCTTGGGCCGGTAACTCGGGAATCGATTCCACCTGGATTTAATATCCCATTTTCTCCAGGGGAATTTGGGTTTTTCCAGAGGATACTATAATAACCGCTTCGGTTCACGGTCCATTTAGGCGATTTAGGCTTTCGGGAGGCAGGGCTATGAGTTCTTCGGCTTGGGGAGCGCGCGCGATTTCGTCAATCGCTTCCAGGGGTTGCATTTCCTCCCCCTCGGGCAGCACCAATTCCTTAAAGCGGCGGGCAGCAGGAAGAAACCGGCTTTCGAGGGAACTGACGGATTTGTTATAAGCTTCAACCGCGCCGTTAAGCGCTTTGCGCATACCGACATAATGGGAAGCGAAAGTTTCCACCCGCTCATACAAGGACTTGCCCATTTTGGAAATTTCACGCGCGTCGCGCGTCATCTCCTCCTGTTGCCAACCATAATGCACGGCTTTGAGCAAGGCGATGAGTGTGGTGGGCGTGGCCACGATAACCTGCTGTTTGATGCCTTCTTCCAGCAGTTGGGGATCGTATTCGAGAGCGGAACTGAAAAAATTCTCTCCCGGTAGAAAAAGTACGACGAATTCGGGCGAAGACTCGAGCTGCTCCCAATATTTTTTCTGCGACAACATGCCCAGATGGTTGCGCACATGGGCCGCGTGCAATTTCATTTTCACGATACGGGATTCATCGTCGCCCGCCTCCAGGGCGGCGAGATAGGCCTCGAGTGGAGCCTTGGAATCGACTACGATGATGCGACGATTCGGCAGCCGGATGATCATGTCGGGACGCCGCGCCCCGTCTTCGGTGGCCGTAGAGGCCTGTTGCTGGAAATCGCAATACTCGAGCATGCCGGCCAATTCCACCGCGCGTTGCAGGAACACTTCACCCCATCGGCCGCGCACATTGGGGCGCGAGAGGGCCCTTACCAGGTTTCCGGTTTCCATTTGCAACCGGCCCTGGGCTTCGTTCAAATGCTGCAATTGGGTAGTTAAGCCCGCGAAGGAGGCGGCCCGTTTTTCTTCCAGGTCGCGTACCTGCTTATCCACCTTTTCCAGCGATTCACGTAACGGTTTCACCAGAGTATCGATGGCGGTTTGCCGTTTTTCCAAATCGCCCCGAGCCGACTCCTGGTATTTTTCCAGGCTGAGCCGCGCCATGTCGAGAAAGGTTTTGGAGTTGTCTTTGAGCGCCTCGCTGGACAAGCCCTTGAAGGTATCCGCCAAGCGACCCTGGGCCTCGTCCAGCAATTTCAATTTCTCCGCGGCATTGCGTTTTTCCTCGCTCAGGCGTGCCTCGAGTGCGGACAATTCGGAGCGTTGACGTGAATTTTCCTCGCGCAATTGGGCCGACTCGGCTTTGAGTTCGGAGAGCCTGGCCTCCAGTTCGAAGGCTCGCTCGTCGCGGGCTTTAAGTTTTTCTTCCCATACCAATCGCATGGGATCGGCATCGGATAGGGATACGTCTTTTCCGGGTTGCAGGCGACGTTGAAACAGGAGGTAAGCCAAGCCAACACCAAGCGCCAATCCCAAGCCCAATCCGACCAGACCCGAAACCACAAGTGGGAGGATATCCATGACCGCTCAAAATAGGAAAAATAGGGAGGTAGGAAATCGGCTACGCGAGAATTCTTCCCTACCCCTTTTCAGTGGACAGGCGGTATATTCGATATATACCCACGGATACACCCCCTGGGGATGGCAGGTAACGGAAAAGAGCCTTTATGAACTCACCTTTCATCGGATTTGGTAAACTTGCCGTCGCATTGCTTTTGCTTTGCCTTTTGCAAACGCCCCAAGCGCAAAAATCCCCCCAAATCCCCTTGCCTTTTTCGGACTGGGTGGCTACCGACGCCTTGGGAAGAGCCTTGCCCCTGCCGGAGGCGGTGGGTGGCCCCAGAGCGGGAAAATACGTGGGCCTCTTTTTTTATATCTGGCATGGCCATCACAAGGCCAATGCCATCCGCGACCTCACGAAAATGATTCAAGCCAATCCCAGCAAGCCGGCTTACGGCATCCAGGGTGAATTCCATTTTTGGGGTGAGCCGGAAGAGGGATATTTCCGATCCGAAGATCCCTGGATGATTAGGCGTCACCTCGCCATGATTTCCGCGGCCGGGGTGGACTTCATTTTTTTCGATGTAACCAACCGGTCTACCTACCTGGATGTGGTGGACGTGTTGTGCAAGGTCTCGATGGAAATGCGGGCCCTGGGGATTAAAACGCCCTATATCAGTTTTGTCAGCAACTCCAAGTCGGGAGTGACTCTGAACGAGTTGTATGATCAAGTTTATTCGAAGAATAAATACAAGGAACTCTGGTTTATTTGGGACGGCAAACCCCTGATCTTCGGCAATCCCGAAGACCCCGAATTGCGCAACAATGTCCGGAATTTTTTCAACCTCAAATACAGTTGGGCCTGGACCGCGGCGCGCGCCAATCCCGATCACTGGCAATGGCTGGCCCAATACCCCCAGACTTATGGCTGGAGCGGTGATAAGGATAAGGCCATACAAGTTCCCGTAGCCAAGGCATCTCATCCCGTCAACAACAGGGGTGAAAGTTATTCCAATGGTCAACAACCGCCCATCGACCAATTCGGCCTGACCCAATTTACCGGGCAAGGTTTGCATTTTTCGGAGCAGTGGAAAAGGGCTCATGAGCTCGACCCCGAAGTCATAATGCTCACCCAGTGGAATGAATGGCTGGCTCAGCGGCAAATTTCCACCTCCACATCGAAACCCGGCTTCCTGGGCAAACCCACCGAGGTGGGAGACACGTATTTCGTGGATGTGTATACCCAGGAATACAATCGGGATATCGCACCCATGAAGGGAGGCCATACCGATAACCATTATTACCTGATGCTGGATAATATCCGGAAATATAAAGGCATGGCCCCCCGGCAGAAAGCCCTCAAACAGGTGGCCATCACGGTTGACGGTCAGTTCGCCGATTGGAAGGACGCCTTGCCGGTTTTCCAGGATTATACCGGTGATGTGGCGCACCGCGATTTTTTGCGATACGACAGTCAAGCGAAATACACGAATAAGACGGGCCGGAACGACATCGTGGAATCCCGCGTAGCGCTCAAGGATAACATGCTTTATTTCTATGTCAAAACCGCCGCGGCCCTCACCCCGCATACCGGGAATAATTGGATGCTGTTATTCATTAACGCGGACAAGAATAAGCAAACGGGTTGGGAAGGGTTCGACTATGCCCTCAACCTGAAGGTTACCAGTGACCGGAAGGCTTCGCTTTCGAAGTGGGGTACCAACTCGTGGAATGAGACGGCCCAGGTAGATTACCGTTATGCGGGTAAGGAGCTGGAAATCGCGGTGCCCCTGGCGGGGTTGGGCCTTAAGGCCGCGGCGGATATCACCGTTGATTTCCAGTGGGCTGACAATATCCAGAAGCTGGGAGATATCACCGAGTTTTTCCTGAATGGCGATGTCGCCCCCGACCGGAGAGCCAATTACCGGTTCGAGACGTCGATCTGGCCTTCCACCAATTTGTTGACGCACAAGGCCGTGGGTTCATCGGAGCAACTGGCCATTCGCCAAATTACCTGGGGTAAGTCGGGTGAGATGGAAATTGCGTGGCATCGGCAGCCCCAGTCGGTCTTGCCCATCAATTTCAGGTTGGTTGATATCAAGGGTCAGGTTGTCGGCCAAGAAAGTAGGCTTCCGGCGGCCATGCATCGGCTTACCTTCAATACTATTGATATAGATGGCCTATACTTTCTCCTGGTTTCACAGGGGGAGTATCAAGTCGTCAATAAGGTTGTCGTTCACCCTTGATTACCTAGGAGAAACCTCTGCGGTGCGGAGCCGG
>JBGTHM010000026.1:0-8685 GCA_041746255.1 Fibrobacteria bacterium
TTGAAGGAGCAGGCGGCACGGGCCACTTGGCACCTCGGCCCCTATTTCGGAAGTTTTTTGAAGTCCGGTCAAATAAATGAGCCAGCCATTAAGCGGCATATAGCCGAAACCAAGAAAACCCTTAAAATGGCGAAGCTGCGCAGGGAGATTTACGCCACCCGCGAAGGTTTGGAACAATTGCTTGAGGCCTTAAGGATTTATGACCGGCGGGAATTGCTTTAGGGGCGGTCCAAGCGGTACAAGAAACAATAATCGTCCCCGAATCGACATCGCGCCACGAAGCACCCGAATTTAACGGAAATGTTTCGTATCCAATTCAGGACGAGGCTGAGGAATACGCTCTTAATCCCAAACGCCAGACTCCGAGAACCACCAGAAAAAAAATAGCGATGGCGCCTAAAAAATGGAGTAACACTTCCCACTCGAAAGTTTCCAGCAGCATACGAGCCGGATACGAAGCGATAAGCGCAAAGGGTAGCAAGGTTACCAAGACCCGGCGCGCCCAACCGAAATAAATTCGGTCGGGCCTTTCCATGAATTTTGCCAGGTTATAAAAAAGCTGATGCAGACTTTTTCCCGATTGCAACCAAAACACGGGAAGTACCACCAGCATATGCAGTAAAAAATACAGCACCGCGCCCAACGGCAGCAAACACAAGTATAACAGCACCTTTTCCCACGACAGCGGGTCGGGAGAGCGGGATAGCGCCCAGGCCAGAATGCCCAAAGCGAAAACCAAATTCAGAAAGGAATTGGCGGCAAAATCACGCAGGCTCAAAAAGAAAAAGGAGGAAACAGGGCGAATGAGATAATAATCAAGATCGCCTTTATTCACCAGGACGGGTAGCCACCACAGATTATTCGAGAAAACCGTCATATTGATAGCATCAATAACCAAAAATCCCGCAACAAAAATAAGGACTTGATCGAAACTCCATCCCGCCAACACCGGTGTATGCAAAAAGAGGACTTGGAAAAAAGCGATATTGAGGCCACAGTAAGCGAGGTCCATGAAAATCCGGAAGAAGAAATCGAGACGGAATTCCATAGCCCGACTGAAAGAAAAACGGATGAAATAAAGATAGAGCCTGACGTAGCGTAACATTAAATCCCCACGCCCGCGTATTGCCGCGAACCCCGTTTCCATATCCAGGAAAGTCCAAGGCCCAATAAAACTATCCAAAGCACCGAAAGCGACATACCTGTCAGCCAATCCGAAAATGACACCCGGCCTAAAAGACATTGTAAAGGAAAGTACAGCAGCCGGGAAAAGGGCAGCCAATCCAAAAGCACTCCCGCCCAATTCGGAAAAAAGCTTAGCGGAATAAGCCCTCCGCCCAAAAGCGAAGCCACCATACGATTCAATACCAGTAGGCTCCAAACATTATCGGCCCAAAATGCCACCATCTCCAGAATCCCCGCCATGCAGAAATACAGTAAGCTGCCCAGCAACATGGCCGAAAAGGCCATTCCCAGCGAGGCCGCATCAAGTTGAGTGCCGTCGGGCATTCCGAATATCGAAAGGAAAAGGCCGAGGATAATTATCAATTGCGCGGCAAAGAGAAACGACGTCGCTAGATGGGCTACGTATTTATATCGGAACAAGGGCATGGGGTATATCAGGTAACGGGTAAGCGTCCCCTCGTAAATTTCGGTGGAGAAAAAACCCATCTCCGGGCCCATTACCGTGCGCTCCACCAAAGGCGCCAGGAGGTAATAAAGCATCAGCGCCGTAAAAGTGTAGCCCTCCAGCGTTTCCACTCCCAGAGACTTGAATATGGCCAGCCACAGGAAAAAGGCTACCGCGAATTGGGTGACGACCCCTCCGACAAATCCCATCCAGAATTCGGTACGGAAGGCCAGAACTTTTTTCAACTCGAGTTTGAAAAAGTGGAAAAGTAATTTCACGGCTAAACCCGGGTGTGCTTCCGCATCATCGATTCCACGATGGCTGCGGCATCCTCTTCGTCTATGTTGAGATCGACAACCGGAAAATTTTCCAATACCCAGGCGGCCGCTTCCGCCGCGCGCGCGCGCTCCACCTTGAAGACCACGGAATGCGTCTCCTTTTCGATAATTTCTCCGAATGTCGGCGGAAAATCCGGGTAATGAACAACTCCATTCGTGTCGGGCATGAGGGTCACCCGAAGGATTTTATGCCGGGCATGTTCGGCCACTACCCTGGCAAGCGACCCGTCATAAACGATTTCCCCCTGTCGAATAATCACGATACGCTTACACAACCGTTCGATATCCTCCATATAATGCGAGGTCAGGATCATGGCCGGCATATGCTCTTTACGATAGCGAAGCAGAAATTCTCGGATGGCGCGCTGGGCGGAAAAGTCGAGTCCGATGGTGGGCTCATCCAAAAACACCACCTTGGGCGAATGTAATAAGGCCGCGATGAGTTCCATTTTCATGCGCTCGCCCAAGCTGAGCCGCCGTACTTGAATATCCAGCTTATCCGCAACTTCCAGGGCATCCGCGAGCTTCTCCAAATTGGCGGCAAAATCGGCTTGCGGAATTCGATAGATTTCGCGCAACAATAAAAAGCTGTCCCCCGCGGGCAAATCCCACCACAATTGGGCTTTTTGTCCCATGATCAGCGCGATTTGCCGTCGGAAATCATTATGGCGCTTAAACGGCTCGAACCCCTGCACTGTAGCACTACCCGATGTCGGATGGATGATTCCCGCCAGTATTTTCACCAAGGTGGTTTTACCTGCTCCATTGGCTCCCAGCAACCCGACGATTTCGCCCGCTTCGACTTTGAGGGAGACATTCTTCAGCGCTTCCACGTTCAGCCAATCACGAACGAAAAGGGAGCGCAGCGATTCTTTCAAACCCGCCTGTTTGCGATGAACCCGAAAGGTTTTACTGAGATTGTGAACTTCGATCATTTCACGACGGAGTCTAGAAACAAAGTTTGCACCGGTGAATATTTCCGGGACAACCATTCGAAATCCCGCTGTGCTCCGCTTTGTGGTAGCAGGCTCAAATCGCAGTCCAGGGCATAGAGAAAGGGGTACCATTCGCGATGCAAAGGAGATTTCCATTCCCAAATAAGAACATGTAAAGCCTTGCGCCAAGCCTTGATACGGGCGGGTTGCATTTCGGTAGACTTGAGCACAGGCGAAGGATAAGCGAAAAAGGAAGCAATACGTGAGAACTCCTCCGGCACCCCCATTTCTTCCAGCGCCTTGCGCCAGGCTTTATCCGGAGCGAGGCCTTTCCACGTCGATGCGAAGGTGCGCAACAAGAGGCGATCGGTTTCCGGAAGCCCCGTAGGATTCAGCATCACCCCTTTAACCCAGGCCCCCAAGTCCCGGTGCCGCCGCGGATAAGGCCCTACGAAAAGTTTGTGCGGGCAATAGTCATTGGCATAAAAATTATCCCAAATCACGATATCGTTGCGAAACATATCGGCCAGGGGACGGATGTCGTCTCCCGTCAGGGTAGCGGGCACCACCTTTTTACCGGTCCAGAAAATCGGAATTTCCACGGGTATTGTCCCGGCCAAATCGAGCAAATATTTCGACTGATCAATTGAACCTTTGGCGAATTGGTCGGTATAGACAGTAGGGCAAAACCAGACACTGATATCCGGCCGCTCTTTACGCAAATCGTCTAGCAACCTTTCCAAAAGATGGCCATGGGCCTGCCCCAACGACGAATACTTGCCTTTGCTTTCGGCGGGAAGGGTTTCGGGAATATCGTCCATCAACAAGGCCAGGGTTCGGCAGCCGTTATCGAGATAAACCCGGAACTTACGCAACAATTTCCGGTAGTCGTCCCCGCTGGAATAGGCATAGGAAAGGCCGGGAGCCAAAGCGGGAATCAACTCCACCTTTTTACGCCGGGACCAGGCAACGCCCTCGGCGAAACGTTTCATCCATACGCGGGGGTAGGCAATTCTCCAATCGCGTCTATGAAATGGGTCTTCCTTGGGAGCGTAAAGATAATGCCCCATGCCCTGGGCCGCGACTTCCGTAATCAGGGACTCGCGGGACGACCAATCCATGAGCCTGCCATAATACCCTTCTATATAACCGTTAAGCGGTTTGGATTCGGATTGATTCGATTGGGATTTTTTTCGAGGCATATGCGAAGCTTCCTCCCTAAGGTAACTCCGCTAAATCTAACAAAGCGCCAACTGAGCGCTGATGAATTCCCTGATTGAATCCGATATCGAGTTATCGATCCGAACTGACGGTGGAGGGTTCCGTCAATACTGACCGGATTTTTTCCACCAGGGCCTTGGGCGTAAAAGGTTTGGCGAGAAAAGCCACGGACGATTGGGAGACTCCGGCGGTAATTGTGGCATCGTCAGGGTATCCGGAAATATACAGTACTCGCATTTCCGGCCTTTCGGGAACCAGTAAACGAGCCAACTCGCCACCGTTCATAGGGCTCATCATCACATCGGTTAGGAGCAAATGGATTTCCCCGTCGTAAGCTCGCCCCTTTTCTAAGGCGCTGGGGCCCCCGTCGGCATCCAGAATCCGGTATCCCTCCACCGAAAGAATGGCGCCGACCAATTCGCGGATATAATCCTCATCGTCGACCAATAAAATTGTTTCACGCATGCTGGACATTCCTTCTGGAGTGTCTCTTCAATATGTATTTCTGCGGGGGGATGTGCCAGCACGATTATGCCGCGGTTTCCGACGTCGGAAACAGAACCGGGGCAACATATTACAATTTGGCGCTTACGGCCCTGAAAATCGGAATTTCAAGGCCTCGCAGGGCTTGTCGCCCAGCCAGAGCGAAGCTCCTAATAATGCGCTCTCCGACCCGAGGCTTGGGGATAGCGCGTCATCCAAATCAAGCAATACCTCGATTCGATAGGAGAGAGGATCAAGCAGAAAATCTTCAATCAGGCCTGTGACGGCCTTGCGTAGGCTGGTTGTTAGGCTGGAACCGGGCGGCGTTAAAGAGCTATCCGAATCGGTATCCGAAGCATCCTCAAGAAAAAGCTCGTATTGCGCACGGGGCAATGGGCCTATTTCTACGATAAAGGTGCCGGAGCGATCGAGCATCTTGTCACCCAAATAGGTGGAATGACCCAAGCGGCCATCTGGAGCTCCCAGCCGAGCGGAGACCGGGAGGTCCAGCCATGCGGGAGCGAATTGTTTGACCTTCACTCTCCTAAATCCGAAATAGCCTTTCAACAGACCTTCCAGCGACCGCGCCGATCGCACCCGATGGCCCAGAAACCGGGCGAAGCGAATACGGCGTAAATCGGGTCGGCTTCTCTTCCGCGACTGCGGTTTGGGATGCTCCGATATGCCGGCGGGACTTTGCCCGACCAAGGCGAATAAACTGCGTGAATATCCATCGGCGCCACCCGGTTTGAATTGCGCCGGATGCCGGTATTTTTTCCAGGCGCGATAGAACTCCGAATACAAACGATGACCGAACATGTCGAGGAACTTCCGTAACTCGAAATATTCTCGATGCTGGAGGGTGATGGGATCGGTGAAATAAGAAGGTAGCGGCGAGGAAACCCCATACAGTCCCATGAAGGTGAGAATCATCCTTAGGGGACCTTCCCCTTTAGACGTCAGGGCGCGGAGATCCGGTTCCTCAATCCGTGCTTCGAAAACCCCCTCAAGCGCCTCCGCCTGCATCTCCAAACGTTTGGGAGGCAGGATGGCCCGAATATCCGAAGAAGGAAATACGATGGACTCGTCGGTTTCAAAACGGATTTTTTCGGACCGCAGCTCCGAACCCGTGCCTACTTGACCCGCTTCGAGCTGGAAGCGTTCCAGCAGGTAGACGGCCTGGAAAAAGTTGAGCTCGGCGCCTTCCTTAAAGAAATGACGATTCAGATCGAGTGGCATCCACCCTCCAAGGGAGCCAGGCTCAGGGATCTACCCGAAGGCAATGAGGTGATTCGCAATCCCACCAAGTGGTTGATGGTTGCGTATTCGGTCAGAAAGGCCAACACCACGCGCGCGAAAACCTGCAATTCCCCCGCGTCGGACAGGGTTCCGTCCTTGATTTGCAGATGTACCTCGGTTCCCCGCAACACCTGAGAGTCATGAAGATAAGTCTTGCGTTCCGCGGACGCGGACAGAATACCCTCCACGACTTTCCGATTGGCGGCCGAATGGGGCCAATCGTAGAGGGAGAGTATTTCACGAAATTGATCGTCCCGGCACAGGGTGCGCAAATTCATGTTCATTTGCGCCAAAACATGCCATAAATAATGGGGAGCCTTGGGAGGGGGTAGCGGCGCCGTGGGCCGAGTGAAATTGGTGAAGATAAGCGAGCCCGGAAAGCCCGGCGAAGGATTGCAAATGGAATTCTCGAATAAAGTTTCACGCGGCAAGCCGCCGTTGGTGGCCAGAACGGAGATGGACAAATATTCTTCTCCCAATTCCTCCACCTTGCCATGGCTTCCCACCGAGAGATAGGTACGCAGTCGGCCGGAACGAACTTCTTCCTGCCGCACCTGAAAATAGGCTTCGCTTTGCGAATCGCCCGTCACGATAACATGCTGGCGGAATTCGTGGAATTTATGATACTTCCGCCGCCGTCCCGAATTTTTATCCACCCCCACGACACCCACTACATCGAATACGTCGTCCGAAAGACCTCCATCGGCTACCAGCGGGTATTCAAAATGCTTGTGGTTTAGATTGACCGGCTCCGCCTGGGCGTTAAAGAGATTTACGATGGGAACCGCGTTCAAACGGAAGTTTTCCGCACGGAAGCGCTTGCCCGAGGGAAAGGATTCCCGCAGGTAAAAACAGAGACGGATAACACCGTCTTCGGCTGGGAGACTGCCAAGGTTCAAGCCCTGTACCCGCACATAACGGAATTTCTCCTCGAAGGAGAAATATTCCTGCAAATGGCGGCCGCCTTCGAAAGCATTGTCGAGCCCCGGCAACAGGCTTTCCGCATCGCCGTAACCTCCCGGTATCACCTTCTCCTGGCCTCCGAGTGGAATCTCGCGGCCTCCGCATTCGGCTACCAGGCGGGAGACTTTCTCGGTGAGAAACAGATGTAACAACCAGGCTAAGCTTTTTTCACCATGCAGGTGGATGGGCAGTTCCAAATTATCCAGGGTTATCCGCTCGGCGCCCGCATCCACCAAAAGATCGAGTGCGATGCCGTCGCCATGGATGGTATGATGCGTGGCTTGCGCATTTTTTAGGCGTACGGGATGTACCTGTATCTCGCGCGTGGTCTGGAAACGGCAGACGCGTAAATCAGCGCCAACCGGATTGGAAAGAACCACCGTACCCCGGGCAACGGTATGCGGCTGCCGCAACATCCCGTCCCGGAAATCGAATTCCAGCATCGCCAAAGAAGGTATGCCGCGCAAAAACTCGGGAGCCACCATTTCCATCAAGTTTCGAGTGAACTCGGGGAAATCGTCTTCCAGTTTTTGACGGATGCGAGCCGATAAAAAAGAAAAGCCTTCGAAGAGCCGTTCCACATAGGGGTCCCTATCTTCGACGGCCGCAAGGTTGAGATGGCGGGCCTTTTCCGGAAAAGCCTCCGCAAACTCCCTGCCCGCCTCCAGTAGAAAGCGCATCTCTTCTTCGTAATATTTTTCGAAATCCGGCATTGGTCTACCTATTTCCGCGGCGCTTCCGCATTGACCGCAGTTTCTCCAGCGCTGGAAAAGCGGGTGGTGAAAACCACTTTTTCACCGCTTTTTAATTGGGCGGTCAGCTCAAACGCCAGTTTAAAGTCGAGCTTACTGATGGGCAACTTGGTCACTCGAACCTTTTCCAAACGCGGCTCATATTTGACTATCATGGTATGGATTTTTTTTTCGAGATTGGCCATGCTGTCCGGCAAACCGCGATAGATTTCACTGATATCGGGAAGTCCGTAATCGGGTAGGTGAGGCACCGAACCTTCGCGCGTGTTGAACATGCGCCAGAGGTGATCGGTGATGCTTTTTATCCGCCTTTGACCGGCAGAGAGGTGACGGATGCCGCTACCGTCCACGAACTGGCCGGCCAGCTTTTCGAAAAGACTTTCTCCGGTGGCTTGCGTTTGCATAGGGCCCAAACTAAAAAGGGCCCCTCGCGAGGCCCTCGTTTACGGTTCGTTCTCGAATCAGGACTGGCGGTCGAGCCAGTCGTCGGAGGCTTGTATGCCGCCGTCTTCGATTTTCCAGGTGATCTTACGATAGGACAACGAGACTTCTTCCATATTGGGAAGGTAATCCAGGGTTTTGTCTTTCACGTTATGCATGATCGATTTGATTTCGATGATTTTAACGTCTTCCAGGATATAGGTGAAAAAGAGGACTTCTCCGCCCGTGGCTCCCACTTTGTTGAATTTGATTTCGGCGGATTTGATGTTCTCGCCATTGCACATCATTTGATACAGCAGGGGAGTGGCTTTATCCAAGGCCTTGGAAATCTTGAAAGGCTTGTGCTGCCGGCGGCCGAAAATCTGGCCGGAATGCACGTCGGTGGGAACGTTGATTTCATGTTCTACGGCGAGGACCTCGATGGTATCTTCATGCCCGGACTGCTTGACGCCGCCCTTCACTGCACCGGTCTTGGCTCCCGTAATGAGTAGGTATCCTGATCTAGCCATTATATGCTCCTTCTAGTTATGAGTCTTTGCTTTTTTCACGGCCTCAACCGTCTGTTCTAATATGTAATTATTCGAGAAGCCGAATATGTGACAAGCGTCACCTGGTCGGCCTCC
>JBGTHM010000027.1:0-5244 GCA_041746255.1 Fibrobacteria bacterium
CGTCGAAACCCTTCTCCACCACCACATCGCCCACTGCATCCAGCTCGAACGAGTAAACCAGCCCATGCTCGTTCTTAATCCCGATGAGCTGTTCTTCCGTATCGTAATGGAACTCCACCCGCGTCCCCGACTGCTCCCGGAAGGATAAGCGGCTCATTCCTTGATACCCGAACCCAACTAAGTAGTGCTGGTCCTTGGCCCGCAGCACATTGCCTTCACCGTCATATTCCAAGCTGCGGATATTGCCGTCGGGCTCAATGACCTCCACCACCCGTCCGGCTAAATCAAGCTTGCGGAGTTGGATATTCCCCTTGGCATCCACCGCCGCAATGCAGCGTCCCAGGTCATCATATCGCCACTGGGATTGCAAACCATCGGGAGTGGTCAATTCCACCAAGTTCCCCTGCTTGTCATAAGCCAGCAAAGTCACCAAGCCGGCCGGGTCTTTCATCGCACCCAAATGGGCCCCTTGGTATTGGAACTCCGTCTCCCGGCCTAAGGGGTCCACCTTTTTAACCGGGCGAAATGCGGCGTCATATTCCCAAACCCACTCGCCTCCTAGGGCATCCGTGGCCTTAACCGGCAGGTCGTGGGCATATTCGATTTCCACCGTGGAGCCATCCGGTGACCGGGTCTTGGTGCGATTGCCGTCCTCATCATATTCATAAGTGGTGGGAAGGCCCACCGCATCGGCTTCCCGCACCACCTCGTTGAAGTCATTGTAATCGGTATAGGTATACGCTCCCTTTGCATCGCGGGTGCGGTAGACCAAGCCTTCGGTATTCCAATAGTGGTATGTTTTATGCCCCAGCGAATTGGTGACGATAGTCAGGCCACGCAAGTCGAAATATTCCAGCTTATGATCGTAAATGCCGCCGTCGCCCCAAGTGCGTAGGCATTTCGCCTCACTATCCTTCCCGTCGTATTCGAAAAAGAAATTCAGCCCCACTCGATTGGTTTCTTGCACCAACAAATGGTCCGCATACCGATAGCGGAAGGATTGCATCAGCGGATCCACAGCCATGGTCAAATCGCCGTGGGCGTCGTAATAATAGGTGATCAGCGGAATCGACTGCCCTCCGCCATCGGGATGCGGGGCCTGAATCGCCTGGATGCGGCCTCTCCCGTCGGTGCGCACATGCAACTGTCGACCCGCGCTGTCGAGGATGAATTGCAAATGGCCTTGCGCGCTATACTGAAAACGAATCTGCGCGCCATCGGGGCTTTCCACCGCCTTCAGCACCCGACCCTTATCGGGAAAGTGGGTACCCGAAAAGCGATACCGAAGTTTGTCCTTCCCCTCCAAGTAATAACCGCCCGCGTCCCGATGCAAAGTCTGCTTGTCGGAGCGATGGGTAAAACTCTCGCCTTCAGCAAGCATAGGAAAGCCCAGCGGCCTGCCATCATTGAGCCGCACCGCCACCGCATGGCCTTCTTCCCACAGGGCCATGTCATAGCTATGGTGCCAACCGTGACCCAAAGGCCCTGCATAATCCGAAGTGGAAAACCAAGTGCGCTCCCAGCGCAGGGGAATCGGTCCGGGTAATTCGAAATCCACCTGATCGGTAAACACCTTGCCGGTAGCCACATCCACCGGGTGGCCCGTCACCGTGCAAATCGATTTGTGTACCTTGTGGCGCGCCTTCTTCGAGGCTTTAACCTTGTTCATCGCCTTCCGGGCGGCGTTGTGCACGCGCTTGGACAAGGCCTTCATGCGTTTACTCTTCTGAGCCAGCTTCCGGTATTTTTTGAAGGCTGGGCCCAGAGCCGCGAAACCCGCTCGGGACATCAAGCTCATTAAATTAATGGTGGGCGGTCCGCCGATTAAAACGGGAGCTCCCGCCGGAATAGGCGTGGCGATGCTGGTGGGCAGCAGCAAGGACATGCGCACGCCGCGTTTTTTAGCACGCGGAGGCGAAGGCATGCCGATATCGGTGCAAGTGAGAACCGGCAAGGAGGCATAGCCCGCAGGCGCGCCGTCAAAGAGCACCGTGGAGGAGCCCATGAAAAGTTCGCCATCGCTCATGGGCGGCTTGACGAACATGCCGCCGATGGGAATATGCGGAGGTGCGCCTTTGGCGAGAAACCCGGCCTGGGCATGGGGCATGCCGTTGATGAAAACCGTATTACCGATAAGGGGAGCCAGAGCGAGGGGATCGAAAAGCATGCCGATGAAGGGATGGGGAATCGGCAGAGGGGGCACCGGCCCGGGCGGCTGGACGATGTGGATGTCCACGCCCATCACCATGTCCAGCATTTTCAGCGCGGGCATCATGGGGCTTTAAGCACTCCACCGAACGGCGCCATAGGACAATTTTTCCAGAATCGGGTCATAGAAGGGAAATTTAATCTAACCCGGCCCCAACAAATGTGATCACCAACAATAAAAAGCGGCCCTTCATTCGATTATCGAGAATAACTCTTTCCTTTTTACCGGCTTGCTTGCCTAAATGCCTTTTTGATGAATAATTGCACTTGGCTTAAAAGCACGGTAAAATAAACAATCCGTGGATTCGCCCTTAAATGGAGGCCTTGCTTGCTGAAAATTACTTCCAGATTGATTCTTTTACTCGTCACGACTATGTTAACCGCCTGCCTGAGCATCGAATCCGAGGATAGCTCTAAAAAAGGCAACACCAAACCCGCAAGCACCATTGCAACACTTTCGGGAACCATTTCCAGAGACACCGTACTTAAAAACATCCATACCGATTCCACAAAGCCGGACTATCTGGTGTCAAAATCCTTGGTCATTCGCGCCAAGGTAACCATTGAACCCGGCGTAATTATCGAGGTGGAACAGAACCAGGGCATCGCCATCGAAACCAACGGTTCTCTGAATGCCGTCGGTGAGGAAAATCTGCCCATTCATTTCCGGGGCAAGGATAACCTTGAAGGCCATTGGCGGGGCCTGCATTTCCAATCCAACAGCGCGGGCAATATTCTTTCCCATGTACATATTCGTAACGGCGGCAGCTCGGGATTCGTGGGAGGCGCACATAAAGCCAATATCACCCTGAGCGGTTCGGGGCGGCTCAAAATGGAGAACAGCGTTTCCTCCCAAAGCGGAGGAGCCGGTCTCTGGATTAGCAGTTCCAACGCCACCTTGGCCGAATTCAAGGCCAACAAATTTTTTGACAATGCCACCTCGCCCGTCCGGGCGCATATCCAGGCCTACCAATTTCTGGATACCCTTTCGAAGTTCGCCGGTAACGGCCTTGATTTGATTCAGAATGACGATGTGGGGACTTTGGCGCCCCTGACAGGCGCGCATACATGGGCCGCATTGGATGTGCCCTATGGCATCAGCAAAATCCATAGAATCCACGGAGACCTGACCTTGGCTCCGGGCGTCAAAGTCGCTTTCTCCGAGGCCGCAGGCATGTTGGTGGAAAATTCGGGTTCATTGACCGCCGTGGGCACGGAATCCGATTCCATCGAATTTTCCGGTCGGGAGGATCTTGAGGGTTATTGGAAGGGCTTCAAAATTACTTCCAACAGTGTCAAAAATCGCTTAAAGCATGCCGTCCTTTCCAACGGAGGGCAAGGCGGATTCGACGGTAATAACCATAAGGCCAATCTCATCGTCCAGGGCAATTCACGGGTGGAAATTTCCAACACCGTGATAAAAAAGAGCGGGGGCGTAGGGCTGTTCGCCGAAGGTATCGACGCGGAGCTTCCCGGGTTTTCCCGAAATTCCTTCAAGGATAATGCCGAGGCCGGAGCCAAAGTGCGCATGCGCCATTTCCATTTCCTGGATTCACAATCGGATTTCACCGGCAACGGCAAGGATTACATAGACATGCAATATGATTTCGCCTCCCGAGCGATTTCCGGAACGCATGAATGGTCTCCATTGAATGTACCTTACCGTTTGGTAGGCCAGGACAACCAAGTCAAAGGTTCGATAACCCTCAAACCCGGCGTCCGCTTCGTAGCCGCCCAGGACGCGGGACTGGAAATCGTAACGGACGGCTCCTTCCGTGCGGTTGGCGCCGAGGATAGTCTGATCGTTTTCGAAGGAGAGGAAAATCTTCGGGGCTATTGGAAAGGCATACGATTTACATCCACCAGTTCCCTCAATCTCCTGGAGCATTTCGCCATTTCAGATGGTGGAGGCAAAGGTTTCGACGGAGCCAATCGCAAGGCCAACATCGAAATTGCCGGCAGTCTTGCCATCAGCAAAGCGACTTTGAAAAACAGCGGTGGCGCGGGTATCCGCGTTTTGGCGGGAGCCGATTTGACTCAATCCGCTTTGACGATTACGGGAAATATGGAAGACGATTTGATAGAACTGCCCTAAGGGGCAGAACGTATTAAGCCTATTTTTCTAACCGATTCGACAGGCGGTGGACCCTGTGTGATTCCGGGTATCGGCAATAGGATTACCCTGGACTTGATAATATAGGCGCCTGTTCCCGCGAGGGCTCCTCTGCTGGTTAATCCAGTCCACAAAAGGCGCAACGTACGTGACTCCGATCCATCTACCGGAGCAAGGTTCATGAATTCCGACTTGGGAACGGTAAAGCTGATTTGGTTTACAAATTCTCCCAGGTTCGAAAATATTTGCACCTCGGCCCGGAATTCACGTGATGCCTCCAAAATCAAACCGACCACCTTGCTGGAGTCCGGATTCTGTGAATTAAAAGGCGTGGGCTGTACGCTGCAGCATGGGCCGGTATTCGTGAATCCGGGAATATTGTTCATGGGGGCGCCGGAAATGATCCATTGGGGGCCGCTCAAGTTTCCTGGATTCGGCTCTGCGACGGTGTTATGCGGAGTAACGTTCACAATATTTTCAAAATGTATGTAGGGATAGCTTCTGCGTATCTCTTGCGAGGGAACGAGAGGGTTCCGGTAGATGAGGATGATACTGTCGTCGGCGCGGTGCTCCAATATTCCATTGTCCAAGGTGGGATTGAGTCCCACCTCCCGCTTGAAAGTATCCGAATAGTAAGGTCCCGATCGGGTCATAGAAAGGTTTTCCCGATCCGTACTACCCGATGGCAGAACTTCGACGCAGTCATTGCAGATCTCTCCGCTCGGCAAGGTCAGGCGCGCTTCCAATACTTTATGGGCAGCCGTAACCGTATCCAGCTCTTTGCCGCCTGAAAATAAAGCCAGGGTCGGAGCGATGTATGTGAATGGATAGCTTTTCCGGATAACTTCCGCCTTGTTGACGGGGTTGGTCCAAACCAGGATGATGCTGTCAGGGGAAAGATGCTGAATGATGCCATCCCCGGG
>JBGTHM010000028.1:0-43553 GCA_041746255.1 Fibrobacteria bacterium
AGGAAGTTCAGGGCGAGGCCCGAGGCCTTGAGAACCCTGAAGGCGTGGCTGGAGGCCACGTCGATGGGTTTGAAAGGTCGAGAACGACGCCCTGGACTTTCGTAGCCGGCCGTAGTAGAACCCCATTCTGTTAGGCACTCTAAGGCGCACCTTCCAGGTCAATGCCGTAATAGCCTCCCAATCGGCCAATGGCGTCCTGCGTATGTTTCGCGCTTAAAAGGGGATCGATTATATCCCTCTGCAAGTCAGGCACGAAGCTGGCGATGATTTCAGAATTTCCTTCGCACCTATCCTGTAAAACCACTTTTCCACAACTGGCGGGTAAAAGTACGGTTTGCCCCAACTCGATTTCCATGGTTGGTGCCGCATGCGAAAAAAGCGAGAAGCAACCCTTGACGCAGGTCAACACGGTGAAGCGCTCCCGCTCAGGCAGGTGCACCGGACCCTTGCAATCCCGGTATTTCACCAACGCGAAATAGGGACAGGCCACTAAATAATCCTCCCGATGGCTTTTAGCCATAACGGATAAAGGTTCGATTTTATGGCGGTCGTGCGAGGTAAAATCCAGTATTTGCGCGGCTTCCTTTACATGCAATTGACGCGGCCTGCCCTCATCGTCCAGCCTATCCCAATCATAGAGTCGAAAGGTGGTATCGGAATTTTGCTGGACTTCGTAAATCAGAATTCCAGGGGTGATGGCATGTACGGTTCCCGCGGGAATGAAAACCAAATCGCCCGGTTTGACGGGTACCTTTCGTAACAGACTTCCGCAGTCCTTACCCTTGAGGGTTTCCAATATGGCAGCGCGGTCGTCTCCCGGTTGCAAGCCGAGAATCAGCTCGGCCCCCGGGGGAGCATCCACAATATACCAGCACTCGGTTTTGGCATCGCCTAAGGGGCTGTTCTTGCCGGGGTGAACCTGCACGGAGAGGTTCTGGTCGGCATAGATGAATTTATACAGGAGGGGGAACCTGTCTCCTGCGCCGGAAGCCTGGCTTCCCAAAATATCGATACGGTGTCTTTGGTACAGGTTATGAAAATTTTCCCCGTCGAACATCCCCCCCGACACCGTGGTCTCACAACCCGCATAATCAGAAAGCTCCCAGGATTCCCCTAGGCGGGTGTTCGAGGCGTCCCCTTTACCCAAAAGGCGGAAAAGGCCATCGCCGCCCCAAATTTTCGCTTGCAGCAAAGGACGGAATTTCAGGGGCTCAATGAGCAAGGGTTTACGGACCATAAAGACTCCTTGCCGATAAGGATAAAATATTACCGGATAGGAGGCGAATGTTGGATTAGGACAGGTGGTGGGTTTTTCCGTTCAGTTGATGCTCATCGGTGGTGATGAAGCTGGATTCACTGGCCCCGGGGTTTAAAAAGAGACCTTTGGGTTGCAGCACCTTCTCGGTAAATTCCTCGAAAGTGGGAAAAATTTTGTTGTTGAAAATAATATTGAAGCCGATGGTGGCGAAAAGGTATTGGATATAATCCGATGTGGAGACGATATAGATGTCTCCGCCTTTTTCCTGCACCTTTTTCATATTGTAAATCAGGGCCCCGATTCCACCGGAACACAGGAAATTCACATCGTCCAAGTTGAATACGATATGCTGGCATCCGGCGTCTATGGCCTTCAGGATTTCCCGGTCTAAAACGCGGGAGTTTTCCCAACCGATTTTTCCTTTGATGAGGAAGAGGGCGATATCGGCATTGCTGTTGATGCGAATTTCCATGGCGTTCTCCAGGCTTTAAGCATCCTCAGTATAGGGGATGGATCGCCTGTCTTCAAGCCATTTATCCAGCTTGGAAAAAGTCAATTTCTCCGTTTCGTCCCTTAATTCGCCCGCCGCCCCCGGAAGCTTGCCGGTTATGGCTTTGGCTTGGGCGAAGCCGTCGGCAATGGCGTTGCGGATTTTCCGTACGAAAGCCTCGGCGTCCTCCCCATGCGAAGCTGCGAATGAGGTCGCAAAATTGACGATACGATTGGCTGTATTTTCGGCGTTCCAATAGTCGGGAAGCCCCGGAATTGTTGGGGTATTTCCGACTTTTTCACCTTTAAGCAGAGTTTCGTTCGCTTTACCGGTCAAATCCCCCAACCGTTCCAGGGTTTCGGCAATGTCTTTAAGGCCTTGCTGGAATTGGGGGTCTTTGGATTTTCGCATTCCGGCTTCCAGCAGTCGGAGTTGCTGTTCCTCCAATTGCCGGCGGGCCATTTCCGCCCACTCCCGGATTTCTTCTCTCGATTTGTCGTTATCGGGTCGGATAGAGCCCCCAGACCGCAATTCCAGCACATCTCCGTCCCGGCTTTTTACACCGGAGGAATTCGGAGATTCGACCTGGGGGTGGGAGTTTTTTTCACCCGTTTTCGCAGGGCGACCTTTAGGCATTTGGGTTTCAGCTTGGACTATGCCTGGTGCGGGAGAAATGGGCTGTATCATGGGCGATATCCTTTACAAGAACGCATAGTATTGAATCGGTAAAGTTCGCGTGGAACTTGAGGTAATTCTTACAGCGAAGGGCGGTAAATAGGGGATTTAGGGAGGAAAATTTTTTGATGCTACCATCCCGTCCAGGTTCGGTCAAGCGGTAAAATCGTAATTCGAAAGATTTTTGTGAATAGCTTGTGGATAAGGGGTTTACTGAAACGGCATAAGGGTGCGAAAAGAAATCTCTGAGAAATTGTTGAGATTTCCTTTGCCGGGGCCCACAAGTTCTATTAAATATTTCTCTACTTAATGAAGATTCTCCAACCGATGCAAAACTTTCGAAATAGTGTGGCGACATGGAGTTACGTCCTCGCACAATTCAAGTGCTTCACGGTTGTTACAAACTCTTGCGGCGAAAGTCGTTAACCGACCTGATGGAAAGGATGCTATGGTGGGAGAACGGATGTTGACGGATGCACGCGAAAAGTCGATTTGGCCGGAGTGCCTGAGTGATCTCAGCTCCAAGGTTTCCGAGTCCGCTCTAAATACCTGGTTTTCGGCACTGGAATTGATCGACTTCAATGGTTCTGAAATGATCATCAGTGTTCCGAACACTTTCGTCCTGGAATATGTGGCCCACCATTATAAGCGCAGCATTGAGGCCTCCGCCGAATCCGTCCTGGGACACCCTGTATCGGTAAGCTTTCAGGTCGGCGCCCGCCAAGGTTCGGGATTCGAGGAGGAAATGGGTTTCCCGGTCCTTCCCGAAATCGTTTACCACGAGGTCGCCGAACCTCCGCGCGAAAAGGTCGATGTCAATGTCACGGTTCCCCTCAACGTCAAATCCACTTTCGAAAACTTCGTGGTGGGGGATTGTAACCGCCTCGCGCATGCCGCTTGCATGGCGGTGGCCGAATCGCCCCGTCAGAATAATTTCAATCCCCTGGTGATATATGGCGGAACCGGAATGGGCAAGACCCACCTTCTGCAAGCCATCGTGCATTTTTGCGTTGAAAATGAAACCGCCCGGAAAATCGTCTATCGGACTTCCGAGGAGTTTACCCGGGAATATATCGAGTTCGTGCAGAAAAGCCGCGACTCGCGCACCTTCTACCGGGTCTATAAAGACGCCGACGTTCTGATCATCGACGATATCCAATTCCTGGCGGGAAAACAAAGCACCCAGGACGAGTTCTTTAATATTTTCAGCATCCTACAATCGATGAATAAGCAAATCGTCATCACCTCGGATCGCCCCCCTGCTGAGATCAAGGGGCTTCATTCTCGCCTCCTTTCCCGCTTTGATACCGGCCTACTGGCCGATTTGACTCCGCCCAATCTGGAAACCCGCCTGGCCATCCTCCGCAAGAAAAACGAAGAAGACGGATGCTCCTTCATTACCGACGACGTTCTCAGCTATGTGGCCAACCAGGTAACTTCCAATGTCCGTGAACTGGAAGGCACGCTCATCAAGCTTTCCGCCTTTGCCGGCTTCACCCATATGCCTATCACCGTGGATATCGCCAAGCAGATTTTCGGGGACACCTTACGAAATGCCAACCGGCCCGTCTCCATCAAGCGCATCATCGAAAGGGTAGCCGGTGAATATTCCTTGTCCGTCTCCCTGCTGACCTCGCAAACCCGCAAGAAAAACGTGGCCGAACCCCGGCAAATAGCCATGTATCTGGCCCGTCAACTTACCGACAACTCGCTGCATACCATCGGCCTCGCCTTCGGTCGCGATTACTCGACAGTCATCCACAGTATCAAGAAAGTCGAGCAGGCCATGATACATGAAGCTTCCCTCAAGGGGCAAATCGACCGTTTGGCCGAGTCCATCTCCATGTAAACACTTTTTTCGATCCGAAGCCTTCTCTTCCGGATTCCTAACAAAACGAAATACTTACCGCCCCCGACTTGTCCCTTACGCTCAAGTTTCTATTTTGAGGCCCGCATTGGTTCCATTTCTATTCGGCTAATTCCAACGAAACCCTAGCGAAACGAGCCTTATGTTCGGTGAATTACCCCTATTATCCATCCTGGTCAAATCGGGCATCAGCAGCTGGGCCGTCGTCTTCATTCTGATGTGCCTCTCCGTGGGGGTTTGGGCGGTCATGCTCCTCAAATGGGTGGGTAATCGTAAAAAAGAAGCCTCCTTCCGACGTTGGCTTGATTTGATGGGCGGAAGCGCCTCCTTCCAAGACTTGCTGAAACTTTCCAAGACCATGCCCAACAGTCAAATGGCGCGCATTTCCCAATCGGCGCTTGACGAGATGCAGACGCTTTCCGCCCAGGTTTCGCGCGACACGCTCGATTTTCGCGGACAATTGATTTCCGAGTCGATTGAGCGTGCTGTGGATGTGGAGAAACAGCGAAACGACCATTATCTGGTGTATCTGGCCTTTTGCAGCGCCACGGCTCCGGTCCTGGGACTTCTGGGTACTATTTGGGGCATTATGAATGCCTTCTATGCCATCGGCCAACAGGGTTCGGCCAGTTTGACCGTGGTCGCTCCCGGTATCGCCGAAGCGCTGGTCACCACACTTGTTGGTCTCCTGGTCGCGATTCCGGCGTCCATCGGTTACAACGTTTTCGTAGCCTTCAACCGCAAAGCGGAGGCCATCATGTATCGCTTCGGCTCCGAATTGGTAAGCCTGTTCAAACGAGGCGATTTGACCGTCATGGAACGTGGAAGCCGTCCGGTTACGAAAGATTATGCGCCGTAGAACCTCTCTCCCGCTTTCCGCCGAGCTGAACCTCACCAACCTGATTGATGTGGTGTTCGCCATTTTGGTGGTATTCATGATAACCGCGCCGCTCATGAGCCAGGGCGTCAAAGTGGATTTGCCGGAAGCGAAGGCATCGTCACTGGACGAACAGAAATCCATCCATGTCACCATTACCAAGGGCCGGGAAATCCTCATAGATGAAATGCCTTCGGATCCCATGGGTTTCGAAAAGGATTTCCGTCAGGTGTGGACGGGTGACCAGGAAACCGCCATCGTTATCAACGCGGACCAAGGGGTGCCGTATGGTTTCATTATGGAAGTGGTAGCGGCAATTCATCGGCAAGGCGGTAAACGCATCGGATTCTTGACCGACCCGGAGGGTAGGCGACGGCCCACCGACTTATAGCCCATGGATCCCCGGCATGCATCGGTTTTCCGGACGGCGCATCTCAATGCGGACAAAACCCCTGAAGAAGGGGGAAGGCCGCGTGTTGGGGTTCTCTATTCCATTTTGGCGCATTTGCTCCTGATCGTCGTTTTGGGCGGTTTGAGTTGGATACTACAGCAAAGGCGGCCGGAAACCGTCAAGGTTTTTGAGCTCGTGGTATTGGAAGAGCCCAAGTTAAGGCCGATGCGTCCCAAGGTGAAGCCGCCCCCCGAACCTCCGCCCAAACCCGACGAGCCCGTAAGGCCGAAGGATCCGCCTAAGTTGACGCCGACGCCGGAGAAGCCGCCCCAAAAAAGGCCGGAGCCCAAGGTCGTACGCGAGCCGGACACCACCCGAAAACAGGTGGATATGACTCCGGTATACGAAGAATCGCAACCCAAGGTGGAATTGCAAAATGTGGACGATACACGGCTCTCGTTTTGGGCCCGCCGGGTTAAAAAAAGTGCCGAGCTTTTATGGAATCCCCCTACGGGAATTGATATCTTGGCAAACGTAATGGTTGTGGTCCATTTCAAGGCACATAGAAACGGGAACGTGGAAAATATCCGTATCGGAAAAAGCTCGGGTAATTCGGTGTTAGACAATATCGCCGTGCAAACCATAACCCGGATGGGTAGCGTGCCTCCCATCCCGCCCAACTTCCCAGACGACGAAATCGAAGTCGGAATCGAGTTTCCCTATCATGCCCGTTAAAGTCAAGCCAAGGTTTATCGCAAGTATCGCCTGGGCTATTTGCCTGCTGGCCGGCTTCTTTCCGGGCGTGACCTCCGCTCAGGACGTAGTCATCACGCTTGAACAACGGGAGGAAGAAACCATCAGCCTCGGCTTCACCGATTTCAAGGTGGTGCAGGGAGGGGCCTCTCCACCCGCATTTTCGCCCGGAGAGGTGGTACGCGGCGACCTGGAATTCAGTGGGCGCTTCAAAATATTTCACGCTTCCCGTTTCGACGAATCAGCCAAGAAATATTTCGAGGAGAGCGGAGCGCTGGCCTATGTCCGGGGTGATCTGACCTTTACCGGCGAAACCTTCGTCATTGACGGCCAACTGGTCGACTTGAGCACTGGAGAAGTTATTGTCGGGAAAAAATTGACCGGAAAGAAGGGCGAACTCCGAAAGTCCGCTCATGCCTTTTCGGATGAATTGGTCTACCAGCTTTTCGGCGAGAAGGGCATCGCGCAAACACGTATCACCTTTGTTTCCAGTCGTTCCGGGAATAAAGAGATTTACGCGATGGATTATGACGGCGCGCAATTCGAACCGGTTACCCAGAACGGCTCCATCAATCTTACTCCTTGTTGGATTGATGAAAACCGGAAGATCATTTTTACCAGTTATGCGGGCAAGCATCCCGGCTTCCAGGTTTTCGACTTGGCGACCCGGTCCACCTCCCCGTTCTTACCCTCCGCGGCGATGAGCACTGCGCCCGCTTACAATAAAATCGATCGCGAGGTTGTCTACGCCAACTCTTCAGGCGGCACCACCGAAATCTTCCGGGCGCCTTCGGCGGGAGGCAAGCCCACCCGTCTCACATTTTCCGGAGGTATAAATACATCGCCCTCCTGGTCTCCCAACGGTTACGAAATCGTTTTCATGTCCGGCCGTAATGGTAATCCCATGCTGTATATCATGGATAGGGATGGATCCAACGTACGCCGCATCACATTTGAAGGCAGTTATCATGGTTCTCCCGCGTGGTCGCCTAAAGGCAGCCTGATTGTCTTCTCCTCGTTGGAAGGCGGCCGTATGGACCTCTACTCCATCACACCCGATGGGAAGAATCTTAGGCGGCTCACCCAGGGCGCGGGAAGCAATGAAAGCCCGAGCTGGAGTCCCGACGGTAGGCATATCGTCTTTTCTTCGACCCGGTCGGGTAGCGCGGAAATCTGGGTGATGCGGGATGATGGAAGCAATCCCAAGCGACTTAGTTTTTCCGGCGGAAATACCATGCCGAGGTGGTCTGACTAAAGCGGGAAATTGTAGATTGCGCTGCATCCAGAGCCCATTCGTCGCCTCGCAAAAGACGATTTCGTAATTTTTGCCCGATGAATGCTTGGGAATAATGCATCAACCAATTAACTTTTCACTTTGACCTAACCTTACCTTACGGTATCTCAAAAAGGAGTGGAGAATGAGTCCCAATCACTGGATGTCCCTGGCCATGGGCGCAATCTTGCTCATCGGCTGCGCTAAAAAACCCCAACCCCAGGTCGAGGCTCCCGAGCCGACACCGCCCCCGATTTATCAAGCCGAACCGACACCGGATACCGGTCCCTCTGAACGGGATAGGATCCAGCAACGTATCAACGAAGTCTTTCTTCCGATTTATTTCGGATTCGACGAAAGCACCCTTTCGGGTCCGTCGCGTTCCCGGTTGAGCGCCATTGGCGACCTTTTGAAAGAATACAGCGTAATAACGGTGCGGATAGAAGGCCATACGGATGAACGTGGAACCAATGAGTACAATCTGGCATTGGGTGAACGTCGCGCCAACTCCGCTAGGGAGTATCTTGTGAGTTACGGCATAGCGGCTTCCCGCTTGACCACTCTCAGCTATGGCGAAGAGCGTCCGGCCGAGTCCTGTTCCAGCGAATCCTGTTGGGATAAGAACCGTCGTGCGGAATTTACCACCTCGTTTTAAGGTAGAATGAACAAAACCGCTCTATTGCTATCCGGCCTTGTCTTTTTGGGTGGCTGCTCGAAAATAACCCTCTTGCGTACCGAAGAGTTGCGCAAGGTGGATAGTCGGGTGAAGTCCGTTGAAGGCAAGGTGGACAGCTTGGCAAGGTCGGTCGACGATCTGAATATCAGCCAAGGAGGCCTTACCAGTAAAATGAAGGCCGACCTGACGGTGATGTTAGGTGATTTGCAAACCCAGATCTCCCGGCTTCAGGCCGATATCAAGGAATCCCAGTACCATTTCGAGCGACTGGGCGCCAAAGTGGATCGATTGGATCAGCGTAGATTGGTGTTCGCCGATGGCGACACCGTTTCCGCTTCAGGTAAACCTTCCGGAGTCGTTCCCAACCCGGATCCGGGTAAGGGTAAACCCACTCCCTCCTCGAGGGTGGTGGAAGGACTCGACGTGGAACACCTTTTCACCCAGGCCCGCGAGGATTACCGCCTCGGTAAATACGATCTCGCCTTCCAAGGGTTTAAAACCGTTTATGAAAAGGATGCCGGTGGCAGTTTCAAGGACAACGCCCTTTATTGGATGGGCGAGTGTTTTCTGCAAACCAACCAGAGCGAAAAGGCCATTGAAATGTTCCAGCGTTGCATCCAGGAGTTTCCCCGGAGCAGTAGGGTCTGCGCGGCCCGGTTCAAGATAGGCCTTATCCATCATCAGGCCAAAGAATTGGACAAACGGGACGAGGCCTGGAAGGCGCTCTCAACCGAATGTCCCGGAACCAACGAGGCGCAAAGAGCCGGTGAGATGTCGGCCCGATAACCCTCCAGGGGTTTTTACATTTCTGCTTTTTGTAATGCGCCGCTCAACCGAGTTGAAAGGCGGAAAAATCACCGATTTGTAAGACCTGATGTTTGACTTCCCGAAGCAGCCGTTGCCGGTTACTGCGTATCTCAGGGTCGGGGTCGTTAATCATTACCGCTTCGAAAAGACCGTTCACCGGCTCCCGTAGGGTAACGATGTGAGACAGGGCTTCCGCGAAGCGGTGATTGTCAAGATGCGGTTTTGACTCCGAAGCGGCTTTTTGTAGCGCGCTCCAAAGCGCTTGTTCCGCAGGTTCGCGCAAGATAGCGGTGTTCACAGGACCCGCCACTTCCTCAGAAAGGATATTGGAGACGCGTTTAAAGGTTTCAGCCACCCTGGAAAAATCCTCTTGCGATCGAAAACGGTGTAAGGCTTCGAGCCGTCGGGTCAAATCGGTCAAGTCATGCCAGCCGCGTGCACCTTGGGACACGGCATCGAAGGTATCCCAGGCATAGCCGCCGGGAAGGCCGGGGCGCTTCTCCTCCTGGAAAAGATGTTTGGCGCGGGCCAAAAAGAATTCCAAGAGCTTTTCCAAAAGTCCCTCGAGGTCTTGGGGAGCGAGAATGGGGCGATAGACCGTGTCGATGGCCTCGATGAGAAATTCTCTTAGGTCGAGGGAAAAATTCCGGGATATTATCAGAGAAAGAGCCGCACCGCAGGCGCGGCGTAAGGCGAAAGGATCGGCCGACCCGGTCGGGATTTTACCTTTGCCGAACATACTGATAAGGCTGTCGAATCGGTCGGCAAGGCCCGCCAAGGCCGCTTCCGTGGCTGCCGGTAGACTGTCTCCGGCATGACGGGGCAGGTAGTGATCGCGCAGCCCGTCGGCCACTTTGGCATCCAGCCCTTCGGCCAAAGCGTAGTAGCGACCCATTATGCCCTGCAGTTCCGGAAATTCGCCCACCATGTTGGTAGTAAGGTCGCATTTGCATAGCGCGGCGATTTCGCGCGCGGTGTTCACTTCGGCGGTACCGGCGTTGATGTGCCGCCCCAGGATTTCCACCAGGGTTTCCATGCGGCGAACCTTGGCGCCGAGCGTTCCTTCGGAACCGAGGGCGGCCAGAAAGGTGATTTTGTCGAGACGCGCCTGCCTGTCCGTTAGGGACGTCTGCTTATCCTCCTTGAGGAAGAATTCCGCATCGGCGAATCGCGCATGGATGACTTTTTCGTTGCCGCTGCGCACCAGGTGATAATCTTCACAAACCATATTGGCAATGGCGATAAAGGCGTTGGCGAGCTTGCCGTCCGCGCCGGTCAGAGCGAAATATTTCTGATGCTCACGCATTTCCGATATGAGAACTTCTTCCGGAATGGCGAGCAGGTCTTCGCGGAAATGCCCGATTACGGGAACGGGGAATTCCACCAAAAAAGTTACTTGCTTCAGAAGGTCGGAGTCTTCCTTCCAGGTGAGCCCCGCCTCTTTGGCGGACTTTACGCATAGGTCGAAGATGGCGTTTTGACGTTCGTCCTGATCGACCAGGACATGCGCCTTGCGCAAAGTGTCGAGATAATCCCGCCGCTCCGACTTTACCGCGAGGGGACTGGGATTCAGGAAGCGATGGCCGCGCGACTGGTTCGTAGCCGCGCAACCTCCGAATTCCATGGGAATGACGCTCTCTCCCAGCAAGGCAACCAGCCAACGTATGGGTCGTACGAAAGGGGTTTTATCACCCTCGCCCCAGCGCATGGTTTTATACCAGGGTATTTCTCCGAATAGACGCGGTAGCGATTCGGCCAATATTTCGGCAGCCGGGAGGCCTATTTCGTGCACAGCGGCGAATAAATATTCCCCACCGTCGTCGGCGGCTTTAATTTGCAAGGCATCGGGCGCGATTTGGCATTTGCCCGCGAAGGCGAGCGCCGCCTTGGTCCATTCACCTTTATCATTCTTGGCAATGCGCGCGGGCGGCCCTTTGAGCACGAGGTCGCGATCCGGCTGTCCTTGGCGAAGCGAGCCGATGGAAATCGTAATGCGTCGGGGAGTGGCGAAGATACGAATATCTTCCGGCTCAAGCAGGCTACCTCCCAGATGTTTTTGCACCAGCGCCGGAAGATCTTTCAGGAGGGGTTCGAATACACGCGCAGGCATTTCTTCCACGCCGAGCTCGACCAGTAGGGGAACCTTTTGCGATGGGTCGAATGGTTTCCCGGCCGAGGGCTTTGCCGTAACCGGAGAGTTTGCCGCCGCGGGAGCGGCCGCCCGCTTGAGCAGGGGATGGTGCAAATCCAGCCGGTTTTGCAACCACGTATCCGCCACCGTTTTGGCCAAGGTACGTACCCGCAGGATATACCCTTGCCTTTCGTTCACGGATATGGCGCCGCGCGCGTCGAGCAGGTTGAAGGCATGGCTGGCTTTCATGCAATAGTCGAAGGCCGGCGCGGGCACGCCCGCTTCGCAAAGGCTTAAGCATTCCTTCTCGAAGCGATTGAATAATTCGAAATGGAGGGATGCGTCGGAAAGTTCGAAATTATGTTTCGAAAATTGCACTTCGTTTTGGTGATAAATGTCACCGTAGGTGAATGTATCGTTGTACTGGATGTCGTAGACACTGTCCACTTTTTGCAAATAAGTGCAGATACGCTCCAACCCATAGGTGATTTCACCCATGACGGGTTTCAGATCGTAACCCCCCACTTGCTGGAAATAGGTGAACTGGGTGATTTCCATGCCGTCAAGCCAGACTTCCCAGCCGAGCCCCCAGGCGCCCAGGGTGGGGGATTCCCAGTCGTCGTGTACGAAGCGGATGTCATGCTCCGCGATGTTGATTCCCAAAGCTTTCAAGGAGCCCAGATAAAGCTCCTGAAAATCGTCGGGGTTGGGTTTCATAATTACTTGAAATTGGAAATAATGCTGCATGCGATTGGGATTCTCGCCATAGCGGCCATCCGTGGGGCGGCGGCAGGGCTCGATAAAAGCCGCATGGAAGGGCTCGGGTCCCAAGGAACGCAAAAAAGTGGTGGGATTAAAGGTGGCTGCGCCTTTTTCGATGTCGTAGGGTTGAGCGATGAGACAGCCCCTGGCGGCCCAATATTGCTGCAGCGCCAGCACCACGTTCTGAAATGTCATTTTTCGGCTCCTTTGCGCTAAAAAGATGCGTTTTTTTGGGATTCCGGCCAACTGTCTGGGGAGGGGAATTTGCCCGTAGGCTATCCCTAGTCATAGATCTTTCCGAGTAGTACAATAGGTATGAAAGTAGCGGGAAGAATTCGAGGTGCTTGAATTACCATGATACCAGTCCATTCATCGGTATCCGAAAGAGGCTATATCCTCCTTCTGGTTCCCGTGGTTTTAATCGGCATTTTGATGCTGGGCATGCAAATGATGCGGCGGTCGCAAGTGGCCATGAATGTGGCCGGCTCGGAAATGGATTATCTGCAAACGCGCATGTGCAACGAAGGCCTTTTGGCGGTGGAGGTGAATCGCGCCACCGTCGCATTGGAAAGCGGCTCGAAAGTAGAAACCCACTCACGCGATGTCGATTGTTCGCCGGGAGAGGACCGGCCACCGGTCAAATGTAAAATCGAAATCGTCGCGAAGGGATCCGAGAATTTACAAGGGTGTTATGACCTCACCTATTACCAGACCGCTATCGGATTGAAAAGTACCTGCGGGGATGGTAGCCGCCAGAAAAGCGTTTTGGAAGAGGTTGTGACCCTGGGCGAAGTGCCGCTTTATCAATTCGCCGCTTTTTACGACGAGGACATGAATATCCATCCGGGATCACGCATGGATTTGCAAGGGAGGGTGCATTCCAATGGAGGCGTACTCTTAGACGGTCAAAATAAAATGACCTTTAGCAATTGGGTTACCGCGGTCGATAACATTCGGATTCGCCAGAAAAAAGCGGGTACCGTCGCCTGGTTCGCACACGCGCATGTTGCGAAGCCGGATTCCGGCAATCCGGTCACAGGCCCTCTCGGGACTGAAAACGAAATCAAGGACGTGATCGCAGGGTGGGAGGATTACAAAGAGAACCATCGCGTGGCTTACGGTAACGAAGAAAACGGCTGCGGGCCCGTGCAGAAATTGGCCGTCCCGGTTCGCGGACCAAGCGGAAACCGGGAGTTGATTGAGTGGCGGGACGAGCCCAACGACGGGGATGATGTCAAGCTGCAGAAGCTCGCCTGGCGCGCCAGTCTAATCTATAAGGATGGAATATGGATGGATGGGGAAAAAAATCCCGTCAATCCCATTCCGAACCCCCGAGCCACCCCGACTGTTCCCGGAGGCTGGTTGATGAACGACATACGGGTTACCATCAATGATTTTAGTGAAGACAGGCTGATCTTCCCCATTCCCATCGATGTGGCCAGCCTTCAGCTACGCAGCCCTTCTGATTCCATCATTTATCTGCACGACGATTTCATGGCCCTTGACCCCGTTAAGGGCAACATGCAGGCGGGAGGCTTTCTGCTTTACAATGGAGCGACGTTGACCCGCCGGCTTACCATCGCCAGCAACAACCGGATTTTTCTACTCGGCGATTATAACACTACGGCCGGTTATGCCATTCCCGGGGGCGGCATGGGTTTTTTCCCGGCCGCCCTAATCGCCGATCACCTAACCCATTTGTCCAATTTTTACGATCCGACTGAACACGATCAACTGGGAGAAGACAAAGGAACACATTTGGCAATAACCCAACCCGGAGCCGTTTTACAATTGAACGCTTGTTTGACCATCGGTGGCCGGCCCGGGATTGATGGGCGACCGATAGGCGTACATATCTTGGTGGCCAATATGGAACACCTAACAGGTACCAACCAGCGGATCACGGGATCATTGACCTGGTTATTTCCTTCTCAATACGCAGCGGCGCCGTTAGTCGTAGGAACCTATTCGGTTCCAACCCGATTCTACGCCTTTGATCCCATGTATAACGACCCCGCCAATATGCCGCCGGGAACGCCGAGAATGGTGACCCCGACTTTGGTGGATTGGGAATTGGTGCGCTGAATGGACGCTAGGCTTCATGGTTTCGGCAGGCGATTGCACTCGCAAAAAGGCCTGACTTTGCTGGAAATCATCATGACGGTGGTCGTGGCCGGCATCTTGGGTGCGGTGGCCATTGGTGGACTGGGGTTTTACGGGTCGGGGAATCGGATGAAAAACGAAGCCGCCAAACTGGTCGACAACCTGTGGGAGTTGCGCTCCATGGCCGTAACCGGACAGTTTACGCCTTGCATCGATTTTCCCGCAACGGGTGGTTACCGGCTCTTCCGCGACCGCGATGAGCCCCGGAACGGATACGACGAGGCAGGAGACGACGAACTCATCCGCGAGGTGATTCCCAAAGGCGGATTGCAAATCCTCTCCGTGGAGGGCGGTAGCAATCCCAACAACTACATCTGCTTCGAAGGGCGCGGTGTCATGGGCTCGGCCGATGGCGCCCTCAGGGTGAAGTTGGGATTCGATCTTGACTCCGATCACAAGTTGGTGGAACTGCTTCCCTCCACCGGAATGGCAAAGGTATTCTGATGAAAGTGCAAAGTTTTTCCGGGTCCTCCTCTCCAAAATTCCCGCGACAGGGCGGGCTTACCATGCTCGAGGTGCTTATCGCCCTCATCTTCGTGAGTGTGGCCGCAGCGGCGTTGATCTTGAGCTCGAATACGTCCTTGTTGGGCAATGAGCGTTCGCGCACTTATGGCGGCGCCACCATGGCCACCATCGAGGCCCTCGACGCGGTGAAATTGATGAGCCTCGACGAAATTAAACTGCTCTCCGAAACCGGGTTGGAACATTCGCAAGGGGGCGATGTGACCGTAAAAGTAACGGCGCGCGATGTGGGTGAAGACGATGTGAGCGAACTTTCTTCCCTGAATCCCACGACTTTGCAACATGTCACTTTTTCCACCGCCTTTAAAAACAAGGAAGGCGAGGATGTGATCAAGACCTTCACCACCTTCGTATATAAGCCGGAATGAACGAAATTTCCCCATCTCTCCGGTATATGCGGGGTTTTTCCCTGCTCGAATTGCTGGCGGCCTCCTTTCTCGGGTTGCTGGTCATTACCGGGATACTCTACCTCTACAAAAGCCAACACAAAAGCATGCTGGTCAATTCCAGCGTTTCCGAATTGCGCATGAACGGGCAATATGCCCTGAATGAAGCCCAATATTACCTGATGCACGCGGGTCTGGGGCTACCCAGCGGTGTTCCCGATCTGGAATTTTCACAAGGCCATCTGGTGGTCAAGATGAACCTCAGCAAGGCGGGATTCGCCGCTGCCAAACACGCATCCAGCACTGCCCTGAAAACCGTTTTCAAACTGAACGATCCCGATGAGGCCTCCGCCTTCAGCGATGTGGCCTATTTACTGGTGCGCGGCCGGACTTCCGATGCAGCGATAACGGAGTTTACCACGGTTGGCGGAGAGGTGCGGATGACCATTGCGGACGACGAATCCAACTATGGTGCGAATGTAACGCTTTATCCCGTGGTAAGAATGGCGCTGCGACGGGATGCCGAGGGAAATTTCAAAGTCGTGTCGGAGAGTCCGAGCGATCCCGATGGCCTTTCGGCGCTTACTCTGGCCGAAGGCATAGACACCCTCTCTTTTCAATTCATTACCAAGGCCGGAGTTGCCAGCGATACGCTGCCGGTCCCCCTGCGGGATTTGGAGAAGGTGTCCATTCGCGTTGTGGCCCGCACTTTGTATCAGGATGGAAAGCACGCGGGTGACGGCTACCGCCGCCAGCAATTCGCAACTGTCATCGGCTATCGCCGGTCCTTCTGAAGACTCTGAACCCCCCAAATTCATCGATTTAAGGAATTTTTTGGAGGTTGCCTACCAACCTCCGGTTTTAGGCGTTTTGCGGGAAAAGCTTGCCGGGGGTATACTTGGAGTAGACAACGGACCTATGTAAACCCTCAAAGATAAGTGTATGCCCGGAAAAAATTATATCGACCTCCAAAGAGGCTATATCCTCCTTCTCGTCCCCGTGGTATTAATCGGAATCCTGATGCTGGGCATGCAGATGATGCGGCGATCGCAAGTCGCCATGAACGTGGCCGGCGCCGAAATGGACTATCTGCAAACGCGCATGTGCAATGAAGGGATTTTGGCGGTGGAGGTGAATCGGGCCGCGGCGAAGCTGGAAAGCGGTGCGACGCTGACTTCAGAAAGCCGGGATATCGATTGTTCCCCGGGCGAGGGCCACCCGCCGGTTAAATGCAAGGTGGAAATCGAGCCCAAAGGTTCCGAAAATTCGCAAGGTTGTTACGACATCAATTATTTTGAAACCGCCATCGGATTGAAAAGCACTTGCGGCGACGGCAGCGCTCAAAAAAGTGTTTTGGATGAGAACGTGAGGCTGGGCGAAGTGCCGCTTTTTCAATTCGCCGTATTTTACGACGGAAATATGCATATTCACCCCGGGCCGCGCATGGATATCCAGGGCAAAGTTCACTCCAACGACGCCATCCTGTTGAATGGAATACATACTATGACTTTTTCCAATTGGATTACCTCGGTCAATAACATGAGTATAGAGCAAAGGCAAAACACTGCAGCCTGGTTCGCGCATTCGCATACGACGGCGCCGGATTCCGGAAATCCGGTAACCGGCACGATGGGAATTACTATCGAGCTCAAAACTGCGGTAGCGGGGTGGGAGGATTTCAAGGAAAACCACCGCGTGGCCTATGGGGAGGAGGAAAACGGCTGCGGGCCCGTGCAGAAATTGACCGTACCGGTGCGCGGTCCCGAGGGCAACCGGGAGTTGATAGAGTGGCGCAGAGAGGAAGACGATGATGGCGTTAGGTTGCAAAAGCCGGCCTGGCGGGCAGGCTTCATCTACCGGGAAGGCGGATGGCTTAACGGGAATGAAGAACCCGTCAACCCCGTTCCGAATCCTCGCGCCACGCCGACGGCGCCTGTAGGCTGGACGATGGTGGATGCAATACGGGTGACAATCAACGATTTCAGCGAAGACAGGCTATTTTTTCCCATCCCCATTGATGTCGCCAGACTCCAATTACGCAGTCCATTGGATTCGATCATTTACCTGCATGACGATTACATGGCCTTCGATGCGGTTCAAGGCAATAAGCAGGCGGGTGGTTTCCTATTGTATAACGGGGCGACGCTGACCCGTCCCCTGACTATAGTCAGCAACAACCGGATTTTTTTGCTGGGAGACTATAATACCACCCCCGGTTACAACATTGTCGGTGGCGGGGTGGGGGTTTACCCAGCGGCCATCATGGCCGATCACCTTACCCATCTCAGCAATTTTTACAATCCGACGAACCATGATGAATTGGGAGAAGGCAGAGGACCCTCAGTGAATTTAATCCAACCCGGCGCCCCTTTGCAATTGAATGCCTGCCTGACCGTCGGAGGCCGGCCCGGCGTCAACGGTTTTCCCATCGGCGTGCATTTGCTGGCGGCGAATATGGAGCATTTGAGGTTTACCAACCACGGGATCACTGGTTCGCTGACCTGGCTTTTCCCCTCCAAGTACGTCACGGCTCCGATTAACGTCCAAAGTTACTATGCTCCCGACCGGAAATACGCCTTCGATCCCATGTATAACAATTCCGCCAACATGCCTCCGGGAACTCCCCGGCTGATTACGCCTACTTTGGTGGATTGGGAATTGGTTCGCTAGGACGGAAACTCCGTTTAATAGGAGTTGCGAAGTCAGCGCAGCGCGCTCTCAAAATCGCCCAGTAAATCGTCGGCATCTTCGATACCCACCGATACCCTTATCAGCGATTCATCTATGCCCATTTCCGCCCGACGCTCGCGCCCCATTTCGAAAAAGATGGTGTGGGCCACGGGAATGGCCAGCGTGCGGGTATCTCCGAGGTTACTGGAGAGGATAACCAGTTTCAGCCGGTTCAAAAAGGCGAAGCAGTCGATATCCTCGCTGAGAACGAAGCTGAGCAGGCCGCCCGATCTTTTAAAAAGTTTTTGGGTCAGGGCATGCTGGGGGTGACTCGCCAGACCGGGATAATTCACCCGCTTGACCTTGGCATGGCCTTCCAGAAAGGCCGCCAGCTTTTCGGCATTGTCGCAGGTTCGCTCCAATCGAAGAGCCAGGGTTTCGGACCCGACGGAGAGCATATGTGCGGGTTCGGGAGCCAAGGTAGCTCCGAAATCGCGCAGGCCTTTTTTGCGGATCTGGACCAGAGCCCACTTCTCCGGCTCTTTGCCTTTATAGATGTCGTAAATCCCGGGATAGGTCTTCCAATCGAAAAGCCCCGTATCGGTAACGCTACCCCCCAGGGCGTTTCCATGTCCGCCGATGTATTTCGACAGGGAGTTCACGCTGAAGGTGGCCCCGACATCTACAGGGCGGAACAACCAGGGTGAAGTCATGGTATTGTCGACAATATAGATGAGCCCGCGCCGGCGGCACAAGTCTCCTATCCGGGCCAAATCGGCGACCTGGGTGGCGGGATTGGCGATGGTTTCCACCAGTACCATGCGCGTATGCGGGGTAAGGGCTTTCTCCACCGTTTCCACCGAGGTGGCATCCACAAAGGTGACACCCAAGCCCTGCGCCTTCAGGGTACTCAGTTGGCTATTGGTGTTGCCGAACAGAAAGGCACTCGAAACAACATGATCCCCTTGACGCAGGAGTGCTTGCCACAGTGAAGCGAGAGCGGCCATGCCGGTAGAGAAGCAAACCGTTCCCACTCCCGCTTCCATGGCGGTGATCTTTTCTTCTAAAGCGGCTACGGTGGGGTTGGCTTGTCGGGCATAGGCATATCCCTTGGCCGTGTTTTGAAAAACCGCCGCCAAATCCTCGGCCTTTGCATAGCCGTAGGCAATGGAGGTATGCAGCGGCTTATGCAGCGAGCCATGCTCCGGCCGTCCCAGACGGTCGGAATGGAGATTGCGGGTGGTGAATCCCGCCGGAGGTTGTGATTGCCTTTCCACTTGCCGTTTCCCTTGAAATCGCCTGGCTAGAAGAGCCCGAACTGGAACCCCATAAAATAGCGCGGGCTGTTGATGGCGTCAATGTAGGCATGGCGCAGTCGATTATCGGTGGCCGCATCGATTGGTTGGAAGGGATTGCGATAATCGGAGGGGTAAAGCCTTTCTGGCCGCAAATCATTTACCGGTTGGAAGGCCTGAAAATAGGCGGTGAAGGGGAATTGGTGGTAGAGACGGAAAGTTGCCGAGAGTCGGAAGCCCACGTCTGCGAGCAAATGGTGCTCCCGGTCTTCCAGGGCGGGAATAAGCTTATCCGGGGAGCGGTTGAGCGTGAAACCCGCATTACCCAATAGGGCCAATTGCACTCGGTAGAACGAAGTCGGACCGAATGGGATTCCGAAAATCCTTTTGAGTTTGTAAGGAAACTCCAGAGCCATGTGGGCGGAGGCGGCGGATCCGCCTTCCAGAATGTTCCTTCCTTGATAGTAAAGCGAGTAGGAATAGCCCGGTAGCCGGAAAATTCCCAGTTTGTAAGTCATGGGCCAGAGCTGACCGGCTGGGTTCTCCACGAATTCCTGCATCAGGGAATCTATGGGCCGTGGTTCCATGGGAAATTTCTCGGTGAAAAAACCGGCCTCCACCCCGGCCTTGAAAGAAAAGACGCTGTCGTGGGAGAAGGCGGTTTGCAGCCATAGGTCCAGGCTCCACGGGGAGAAGTCTGATTGAAATGCGATGGTTTCGCTCAGGGGGATGCCATTGAAGACCTGTATCACTATCAGGGGGTCGATGTTGTCTTCGAAACTGGAAGCGTATCGGGTCCACCATTTTTGTGCGCCCAGGAAAACGGAAATACCGGTGGGAAGCGGGGTCGCGTATCGGCCTGTGCCCCACCCCCAGCCCAAAAGGGTATTGAAGTGGCGGTGGAGTGAAACATCTTCAAACAAGTGAAATTTATCGCTGCCCGTTTGTACGGTACCCGCGTCGAAATCTTCTATCCGCACCGACTGGGAAAGATCTTGCGTGAGATTTTGTTGCCAATAACGCCCGGTCAAGAAGAAGTTGAGCGGCAAGCCCATGGTAGTTACCGCTTGATTGGTATGGTAAACGCTTTGGTACCTTTCATTAACGGTTATCCGGGCATTCGCGTTAAGTTCAACTTCTCCGAGTATTTGGGTGTTCAGGTTGGTCGCATGGAAAGTCGAATGCGAAAATCCATAGTTGAGGTTAGGCATCCAGGAGAAAAGGTTATGGTGTATGGCTTGACGGCGTATGCCGCCGTAATAACCGAGTTCGTAGTCGAGGGGGGAGTTGAAATCAAATTGCCGACCGATTCCGCCGACGAGATACTGGTTGTCCCCGAATATGAGATCCCCGAAAGACAATTGCAAGCCCGCGTTGAAGTGGGTGGTCAGGGTATCGGTATAGAAGCGGGGAGAGAAGGACAGGTAAGGATAAATACCCCATGCCACGCGCTTTCCGCGGTATTCTCCCGCAGCCGCGGCTTTTTCATATTCCCGGGGTTTGGGGCGCACCTCGGCTAGGGAATCACCGCTCGCGGGGATAGCGGGGTAGGCGAGACGGGTAAGACGCAAATCGAGCGGTGTCCGGTAGATTTCGAAGCGTTGGCTTTGGTAGCCCTGGTAATAAAGTTGGTTATTGGCGACCAGAGGTTCCATGGCTTGACCTCGCACTTGGGTGGCCCGGTATACGGAAGAATCACCGGGAATTTTGGCGAAGACATTAAAGACTTGGTCCTCTTCATTGGAGGACCAAACCAGCGTATCACCATGAAAACGCAAGTCGCGGAAGGTGGCCTCTTTGAAGGGAGTGAAAAAGGTCAAGGTTTCACCTTTGGCGAGATAAAGGGAATTCGCGAACAGGGCGGAATCTTTGAGGCCGGCAAAGGGGTCAAAGGCCGCCGCCTGGGAGGAAAGGCTGACTATCGCCTCCTTTCCATTTACGCCCAGGCTGAACCAGATGGAATCTCCGGAGGGAGAGAAGCGGGGATTATAGATTTGTTGGCCCTCACGAAAGTTGGTGATTTGCCGGATGCGACCATCATTCTCCAGAACTGCGACATTGCGCGATCCCCCGTCCTGCCTGACGTATACGATTTTCTTTTCCTTGGGATGATAGGCGGCATGGGCGGCTCGTTCCCTCCAGGTCAGGCGATGCCAGCGATCGGCTTTAAATTCGTATTCCCAGATATCCTCGAAGGCGCTATTCTCTCCGCGCCGGGTGGTTAAGAGCCGGGTGTTGTCCCGGTTGAATTCCAATCCGGAGGAGCCGATTTCATCGCTGCGTTCCGAGGGATGCAGGCGTCCCGTATGATGATGCGGCTTCATTTGGGGTCGGCTGAAAATAAAGGGGCTGGGCCGCGAGGAAAGTCCAGGCGGCAGGCTGAAGGACGTTGCAGAAAAGGACTGTGCGTGATCCTTGGTACCGTGATGGCCTTGTTCATTTACGGCCCCGGCACTTTCAGGCTTGGAGGGTGCCGTATTTACCGGGTTTCCCGATTTCTGGATTCCACCTTTCTCAAGTTCTTCCCAAAACACCCAGTTGAGTGGACCGAGTCTTTCGTCATTGCTGAGCCAAGCCCGGTACTTCCCATCGGAAGAGAGGGCCAGGCTTTGGTTGAATGAGCCGGTGGAGATTACCGGTTTGTTTTCAGCCTCTCCGGGAAAGTCGGCATATTTTTGCACCAGCGAACTTTTCCATTGCTCGTAAAGCGCGGTCAGAGACCGACCGAAGGTTTTTTGCACCGAACTGGAAAAATTGAAAATCGGCTTGGGCTCGGCCAATTGTCGGACCTTTTCGATTCCATAGCGATCCCGTAAATCCCGCAAAAAAGCATAACCCGTATTGTAAACCCTTTCGGAAGCCACCCAGTCGCCGTCGAAAGTTTCGATATCGGCCAGCGACGGCAAGGTTTTAGTGAAAAATGCGTCGCGGACAATCATGTCGCGTTGGGAGTCCCAGGTATCATAACCATGTTGTTCCGCTTCCAATTGGGCGATGCCTTCGACATACCAGTTCGGCGCCACCAGGGGTATCCACGCGAATCCGAAGCCGTAATTGACCGCCCGGTTGTAAGTGTATGCGTTCACTTCGACGGCATCGATGGGCGACAACCAGGCGGCGCGCCGCAAGGAGAAAATGTGCGCCAATTCGTGGGTCACGACGTTGCCGACCCAGTTGGCTCTTCCGCGCATCACCCAGTCCAGATGGGGGGCGTAAATGACGACGCGCGAAAGGCTGTAGATGGCATTGCCGTTGGCGTCATCCGAGTGGTCGGTCAGGAAGATATCGATGGTTTTGTAACTATCGTAGCTGTCATACGCTCTGGCCAGAGTCGGCCAAACGGTTTCGGCTATTTGTAACACTTCTCCCGCCAATTGCTTATGCTTTTTTTCGAAATGGATGCGATAATGCGTCGACTCCAACGATTGCAGGGGTTGCGCGGAAATAATCGTCGGGAGCATGAAGGCAAGCAACAGGGGAATGTAAAAATGGATGCGATTCGGCATGGATTGACCTTCCTGCGGAAAAATGATTAAGGGGATGCGTTTCACATTGTCCCGAACCCTGGGTTATGCAAACTTAGCCATTATTTGCCAGGCCTGTCGGCGATACCCGCCTCCAAACAGCAGGGCATGGTTCAGTAAATGCAGGAGCTGGTGGATTTCCACTCTCTGTTTCCAATCCGATGGAAGGGCGTAGTGCTCGTGGTATGCGGAAAAAACAGTCTCCGGAAAGCCTCCAAATAGCAGCATCATGGCCAGCTCCGCCTCCCTATCCGCGAAATAGGCGGCGGGATCGATTATCGCCGGACCCCCCGTGGAAAAGAAAAAATTGCCGCTCCACAAATCTCCGTGTATGAGGCTGGGTTTAGGGGAGGCGTTGAGCAGTGCGGGTAGGTTTTTCAGGAATGCTTGGGCGGTTTGCTTCTCTTGGACATCCATTGGGGTAGTAAGCGCCTTGATAAGGGGAGCAATGCGGTGTTGGGTGTAAAATTCCGGCCAGGATACCGTCCAGGAATTGGATTGGGGAGTGGCCCCCAGATAATTGTCATGGAAAAAACCGAAAGCTTTCGCCTGTTTTTGGTGTAGGGTTGCCAGGCCACTACCCAAAGCTTCCCAATCGGCGCGTTGGGGTGGTTTCTGCGCGGGTTCCAAATATTCGAGGCAAATGAAGGAAGGGGTTTCACCGGGGTCGGAGAGCAATATTGCTTGGGGGACGACAAGCCCGCAATCCGCCTCCCGTAAGTGGCGCAAAGCCTGCGCTTCCCGCGCGAACAGATCGGGGGGCGCCTGATGATTCCATTTGGCCACCAAAAATCCCCTATCGGTTTCGATGCGTGCGGCATGGTTGATGCAGCCTCCCGATAAGGTCGTAAGTCCCAGAATCCGGGAACCCGAATATTCCGGAACGCTTTGCAGCCGGTTTTGCAAATGCTGTTCCCAGCCCGACATAAAACCTAGGGCTCCTCCTTTTTGAGAAGGGAAGCCATTAAATTTCGGCAACAGCGCGCCTGGATAAGGAAGATGTCGTGAAAATGGCTTTCATCGCCATAATAGGGATCGGGGACATCCTTACCTCGATGTGCGCTATCGTCATAATAGCGTAACAAACGGATCTTGGAGCGATGTTCAGGGGGGCTGAGATGAAGCAAGTCGCGCCGGTTCTGGGTATCCATGCACAGCAGCAGGTCGAATTCGAAAAAATCGGAAGGCTTTACCTGCCGACCGAGGGTGTCCATAGGAACCTTGTTTTCCTTCGCTACGCGCAAAGCACGGGGATCGGGAGGCTCGCCGCAATGCCAACTCCCGGTGCCCGCCGACTCGATGCGGAAGGCGCGGGCCTGGTCAGCGGTGAGGTCGCCATTTTCTTCGGCCTCCGCAATCAATTTTTTGAAAATTCCCTCCGCAAGCGGGGAACGGCAGATATTCCCCAGGCAAACGAAAAGCACTTTAGTCCTCATCGTCCGAGCAATTCCCTCAGTTTATTTCCGGGATCCTTTTCGCGCATCAGGCTTTCGCCCACCAAGGCGGCCGCGACATCCTCCCGTTTCAGATCTTCCATATCGGTAGTGGTGAAAATACCCGATTCGGAAATCACGGGAATTCCGGCGGGAATGAGCGGGCGTAACTTCCACGTTACTTCCAGGGAGGTGATGAAAGTGCGCAAATCGCGATTGTTGATGCCGATTAATTCCGCTCCGGCGGCCAGCGCGCTTTCCGCTTCGCGGCGGTTATGGATTTCCACTAGGGCGGACATCCCCAGGTCTTTTCCCAGGGCAATGAATTCGCGCAGGGTAGGGGCGTCCAGACAGGCGGCGATAAGCAAGAAAGCCGAAGCTCCCAGCGCCCGCGCCTCGTAGATTTGATAGGCGTCGACGATGAAATCCTTGCGTAGGCAGGGCAAATCCACCCGCGCGGCGATTTCGCGCAGGTATTCGTCATGGCCCTGGAAATGATCCTGTTCCGTTAGAACGGATAAGGCCGTCGCACCCGCCTCGGCATATATCTTTGCGATTTCCAGTGGATGGAAATCGGCGCGAATTACTCCCTTGGAAGGAGATGCCTTTTTCACCTCGGCGATGATATGGATGCCCGCTGGCGAAGGCGTGGAAAGCGCTTGCTTGAAATCCAGGCGCGGGGGAGGCTGGGCCGCAGCCAGCGCCTTCAGTTGGGACAGCGGAACCAGGGCCCGCGCTTCGTCGAGGCGCAGCCTGCGGGCTTTGATAATGGTATCGAGAATATTTTCCGCCAACTTCTTTATTCCTAGCTCACCGCTTGGGTGAATTTCGCCCACTCTTCCAGCTTGGCCTGCGCAGCTCCGGAAGCCACGGCCGCGCGGGCTTTTTCAATGCCCGCGGGGATATCGGATACGACTCCACCCACATACAAGGCCGCGCCTGCGTTGATAAGCACGATGTCCAGCGCGGGGCCCTGCTTTCCCGTGAAAAGCGAGCGTAGCAAGGCGGCGTTCGTAGCGGGATCGCCGCCTTTCAAATCCGCCAGTTCGCACAGCGAAAAGCCGAAGTCTTGAGGGTTAAGAATGTATTCGTTCAACTCCCCGTTTTTAAGTTCGGTGATTTTGGTGGGAGCGGTCAAGGTGATTTCATCCAAACCGTCGGTGCCGGCAACCACCAAAACGTGCTCGGAACCGGTATCGCGCAAAACCTCGGCCAACGTGCGCGTTAAACGGAAATCGTAGACGCCCACAATCTGGCGTTTCGCGCGCGCGGGGTTCAGCATGGGGCCAAGCAGGTTGAAAATAGTGCGCTGTCCCAACTCCTGCCGTGGGCCGATAACATGCTTCATAGCCGAATGAAGCCGTGGCGCATAGAGAAAACCGATGCCGCAGGCATCGATGGAGGCTCCTACCTGTTCCGGCGTAAGCTCCAGGTTCACGCCCAGCTCTTGCAGTACGTTGGCGCTGCCGCAACTGCTGCTGACGGCGCGATTGCCGTGCTTGGCCACGGCGACACCCCCGGCCGCGGCCACGATGGCGCTGGCGGTGGAAATATTGAAAGACCCCGAGTGATCGCCGCCCGTTCCACAGGTATCGATGAGGGGAGTTTTGGAAGTGGGAACCGCAGTGGCTTTCTGGCGAAGCAAGGTCACCGCTGCCGCGATTTCGACCGGGGTTTCCCCTTTGATGCGTAGGCCGATAAGAAAGGCCCCGATTTGCGCCGGAGTCCACTCGCCTTCCATGATGCCGCGCATGGCGGATTGCATTTCTTCGAAGGCGAGATCTAGGCCTTCAATCAATTTTCCAATCAGAGCGGATGTCGTCATGTCAGTTTCCTTGCATCTCGAGAAAATTGGCCAGCAGGGTTTTACCGTATTCGGTCAAAATGGATTCCGGATGGAATTGCACGCCGTGCACGGGCCGGTTTTTGTGACTAAGTCCCATAATCAGTCCGTCGGGGGATTCCGCCGTCACTTCCAGAATGTCCGGCAGCCCTTGGCGGGAGACTATGAGGGAGTGATAACGCGTGGCGGTAAAAGTTTTGGGAAGGCCGGTGAAGAGACCGGTTTGCCAGGTGGTGATGGTCGAAGTCTTGCCGTGCATGGGTTCGGGCGCGCGGACAACCTGGCCACCAAAAGCCTCGCCGATGGACTGATGGCCCAGACAAACTCCGAGAATGGGAAGGGAGGCCGGGGCCTGACGAATAAGCTCTACGGAAATACCCGCCTCTTTAGGAGTGCAGGGTCCGGGAGAAATGACGATATGCGTGGGGTTTAGGGCCAGGGCTTCGCCCACTCCGATTTGATCGTTACGGACCACTTTGAGGTCGGAATTGATTTCGCCCAGGTATTGCACCAGATTGTAGGTGAAGGAGTCGTAGTTATCGATGATCAAAATCATGGCCGCCTCGAACTTCCCATCCCTATACTTGCGCAGCCAATTCGACGGCTTTAATCAAGGCGCGGGCCTTGTGCCGGGTTTCCTCGAATTCCATGTGGGGATTCGAATCGGCCACCACTCCGCCACCCGCTTGGACGTATGCGACTCCGTCTTTCAGCACCATGGTGCGGATGGCGATGCAAGAGTCGAGATTACCCCGGAAATCCATGTAGCAAATGGCGCCGCCGTAAAGTCCCCTTACCGTGGGTTCCAAAGTGTCGATGATTTCCATGGCGCGGATTTTAGGCGCTCCGGAAAGCGTACCCGCGGGAAGGCAGGACATGAGCGCGTCCAGCGGATGGATATCGGCGCGCAACTTTCCTTTGACCACCGAAACGATATGCATGACATGGCTCAAATGCTGTATGCCCATGAATTCGGTTACCGAAACGCTGCCGATTTCCGAAATGCGCCCGATATCATTGCGTCCCAAATCGACCAGCATCAGATGCTCGGCCAATTCCTTGGCGTCGGCCAGCAATTCCTTTTCCAGCGCTTTGTCTTCGGCGTCGTCGGCGCCGCGGGGCCGGGTTCCCGCTATGGGTTTGGTTTCGGCGATGCCGGCGGAAACCTTCACCAGGGTTTCGGGTGAAGCGCCGATGATTTCGAAATCGCCGTAATCGAGATAGTACATGTACGGTGAGGGATTGATGCTGCGAAGCGCCCGGTAAATCCGGAGGCCGTCGACTCCCGGCCGCGAGGAGAACCGCTGCGAGGGCACGATTTGAAAGGCGTCGCCCGCGCGGATGTATTCCTTGCAGGTTTCCACCGCCGCTTTGAAGCCCTCCTCGGTGAAATTGGAACTCCACGACACCTCGGGCGAAGCGACGGCGCCTTGCGCCACCTGGGCCGGGAGGGGTTGCCGGAGGATTTTTTCCAAGGCTTCGATTCCGGCCACCGCCTGGGCGTATGCTTCGTCCACGCTGCCATATTCTTCGGGAAGCACATTGGAAACGAGCAGCAGGTTATGCTTCAAATGATCGAACACCAGACAAGATTCATAAAGGCCGAAATGCAAATCGGGCAAATTGAAATCGTCCCGGCCGGAACAGGGTATTTTTTCGACCAGACGAATGGCGTCGTAGCAAACGAAACCGACCGCGCCGCCGGCGAAGGGCGGCAGACCTTCGTCTCCCACGGCCCGGAAACGATTTTGGAAAAGTTTCAATTCCTCCAACGGATTGCCGGTGAAATCGCGGTTCTCCCTTCCACGTAGTTGGATTTTTTCACCTTTGGCTTGGAAGGTGGTCAGGGGATTGCATCCCAAAAAGGAATACCGAGCCCGTTTCTCACCGACTTCCACGCTTTCCAGCAGAAACACGTTGTTGCCTTTTTGTTTTAGCTTGATAAGGGCGGTGATGGGAGTTTCCAGATCGGACAAGTGCTCCCGAAAAAGCGGGATGACGGTTCCCTGTTTCGCGAGTTTTCTCACTTCGTCTAGGGTACGCAGGTTCAAAATGCCGTCCTTGGGGAGTTGAGATCCGATGGTCAGTATATATAGGGATATTTACACTAATTTCTGGGTTTTGGAAGGGGTGGCGGACGGCTGGAAAGGCTCTCCGGATGTATTATCTTGAAGTGCTGCTTATGACGGGTTTTTTCACGCGCTCTCGACGGGTTCCCTGGGGAATTGGCCAGACCATGGGCCTGGTAATGGGAATCTCCTTATCCCTATTTGCTCCGTTGGTCAGCGCGGCTCCGGATCATTCCGGTAAAAGCAAAGTCTGGATTCATTTGCGCGACAAAGGCGCTCCGCCCGCCTCTTCACAACGGGTCGAAGAGGGGAAGCCTCTTTTTGGGCCCTATCTTGAGGAAATAGCCCGGGCAGGTGCCACCCTTGAAGTGGAATTGAAGTGGCAAAACGCCGTTTCCGCCTGGGTGGACCCGCCGACGCGTGAAAGAGTCTCCCGCTTAGATTTTGTATCATCTGTAACGGAATTTCCTAAAAAGGCGCATGCCCCACTCCCTGTCCCGGACTTTTCCCCGCTGACAAAAACCGGCCGGACGCAGAACAGCTTCGGACAATTTTCCACTGTCTTTAATCATGTCGGCATCGACAGCGCCCATGCCCTGCTGGAGCGCGAGGGGGCAATGCCGGGGGCGGGCCTTACCGTGGCGATAATCGACGCCGATTTCTTTTTGGGCCATGCCTCCTTCTCCAGCTTGAAAAATTCAGGCCGAATCCGGGATCAATGGGACTTCGTCGCCAAAACCCCGGCAGCGGTGGAGCCCAACAAACTCGCTTATAGTCATGGAGGCAGCGTTCTATCGCTTTTAGCGGGTGTGCAGCCCGGCGTGCTCTCGGGAGCGGTCCCTTTCGCCGATTACCTGCTTTATCGCGCCGAAGACGACGCGAGCGAAACCTTCGTGGAAGAAGATTATGTAGCGGCGGCCATTGAGCGGGCCGTGGATTCGGGAGCTCAGGTCATCAACATCAGTTTGGGATATCGTTACGAATTTGATGAAGGAGACGATCATCCCTATGCCTGGATGGACGGCCGCACGCGGCCGGCGTCGCTGGCGGCCCTGGGCGCGGCCCGTCGTAACGTATTGGTCGTGGTATCAGTAGGTAATCTCCCCTCCCAGCCAGTTGTCGGTCCTTCGCTGGTCTCTCCGGCCGATGCCGACAGTATTTTAGCGGTGGGTATTGTGGATGCCTCATTGCAGCATTGCCTCTATTCCTGTACCGGGCCCGCGGCCGACGGCCGCATCAAGCCCGATTTGGCTTCGGTGGGGCCGATGGCGGGGTGCCGGGTGCCCACGTCGGATACCCGCACGGAGGCGGAGTTTGAGGCGCAGGCGGGGACGAGTTTCGCCGCTCCGGTGATTGCGGCTCTGGCGGCGCTGGTCTGGCAGGCGGGCGGCTTGCCGGTGGCCCATCAAGTGCGAGGCGCGCTTATGTTGGCCGGCCATCGAGCGCAAAACCCCGATAACAACCTGGGATATGGCGTTCCGAATGCCTTGCAGGCCATTGCTCTGCTTCGCTCCGGGGGCTTGGGAATTAGGCCTGGAATGAGGCCTCACGCCCTTAGAGGGCGGAATTTAATTCGATACAGCGGCGGGAGTCATCCCATTCGCTTGCCGAGCGATTTGCAGGAAGTCCCGGGAAATTTGGAGCTTCGCGATGCTCGGGGGCAAAGCCATCCAGTACTCGTGAAAGTGGGGGCGGTAGGTTGGGAAATATGGCCCGAAAGAAAGTTGCCGAGGGGGATTTATTGGCTGAAGGTTTTCCCCATCCTTCCCAAGTGATGGGACGGACGGGGGAAGTCGACTAGAAGAGGGTCAAATTGCTGCGCTGAACCTTTTGTCCTGCGCGGAGTTCCACGACGTAAATACCTGGCTTGAGACCTTGGGTCGGAAGCGCGTGAAAACCCTTCCCGCTGCTTTGGTAAGTGCCGCGCACAGCGCCCTGGATATCTCTCAGAGTAACCGCGAAAGCTTCATGGGTATCCACACGTAATCCGACCTGCCCTGCTTCGCGCGCCACGCGGAATTGCAAGGGATGCGTGGCGCCATTGGCCATTTGCACCGAGGTGGTTGCATTCACAAAGGGATCGCCGGATCCCAGGTTCGTCAAGTTGTAATAGGCATCGCCATCCCAGAGATCCGCTCCGCCATCCGATTTAACGCCTTTAACTTCGATATGCACCTCGCGACCGGTTTCGAGTCCGTCTATTTTGAGGTATACCCGCTTCTTGTCCGGGCTTACCTGGACATTGGCGACGTTCAAGGTCTTGATGTTCATTTTATTGCCGGCGCCATATCCATCCATGGGAATGTTTTCCCAGGATTTCACCCCATAATTGGCGGCGGTGCCTGCCGAAGTGCCTACCGGTTGCGAGAATTCAATGGTCATGCCCTGCGGTTTGGAGAAGACGGCCAACATTTCAAAAACGGGTGTTCCATTGGGAATCAGTCTTTGCAAACCGAACTCCTTTTTGGTCCAGTTCCAGTTACCGTCATTGTCTCCGATGCCTCCCACGATGATGGCTCCGTTGGGTCCGTGCAATAACCGGTTCACTCCCGATTCCAGGCCTCCGGTATGGCGGAACAAGACACCTTGGTACTGACCGTTGATTTTTTCCATGAATACCCGTTGGATGCCGCCATAGGTGATATCCCCGACCAGAAACTGGCCCTGGTACGGACCTTCAGTCATATACAGCGGTTGGCCGGGTGAATGCCCTATTGCTCCGTGTTGGAACCAAACCACGGGTGGGGCGGTATTGGCTTTTCCTCCCGGGTCGAACTTGGGATCCGGAGGATTATTACGGTGCCCGAAGAATTTGCCGGGTTGCATATGCATGAGTTTGCTGGAAGGCAGCCAGTCACCTTGATTATCCGTGACGAACATTTCATCGTCCGGTCCAAAGGCAATGCCGTTGGGAGTACGCAAACCCCCGGCGAGGTATTCGCGCGCTCCCGTCTGGGCGTTTATCTTTACCCAGGTCCCCCGATTGGTGTTAACCTGGGGTTTCGTGGACCTACCCCCGGAAATGCCTACACCGGTGGCCCCGTAGAAAAAACCATCCTTAGCTTCTAGCCCGAAGATGAATTCATGGCGGGCATGGGGCTCATTCCATACCGAAACGTTCCGGACCTCATCGGCCTTTCCGTCCTTGTTTTTGTCGGGCAGGTGTACGAGCAGTTTTCCGCCCAATACATAAATCTCGTCGTCGACTACCTTAAGGCCTCCCGGATCGTTCAGACCGGTGGCGAATTCTTTGACGGTGACATTGGGAGGAGTTTCCATAACGCCGGTAAGGATATAGACCTTGCCACCGTATTGTCTCTCAGTCACTTTTTTATGCAGTCCCCCCCAATGGGCCAGAACCAATCTGCCGTCCGACAGCCAATCGATGCCGGCGGTTTGGGGATCGAATCCCGCCGGGCGCAAGTTGGCGAGGGTATAGCCCGGATGCAATTTAAGTGGGGTCGCTCCCGCCTCGGGTGCATTGAAATCGAGAGCGGGGTATAAAAACAAGGCGAACAACCCGCTTAGGGCCGCTATCCGATCGCGCTTCAAAAAGGGAAATGAAAGGGCTGCAGGTAACATAGGGTGATTCTCCTCAATGGTTGACGCGATAGGAAGCTAGACCCCAAAAGTAGGCGCGCATCAAACTTCTATAATCTATGCCCTTAACCCCGTATTTTCAATCGGATTCTCAGAAACCGGATTCCCGAATACGCCAGCGCTAACTTATCCGTACCCAGCCGCAACATTTCTCCGGACACGAATCAAAAAAAACGCAAATTTCACCGGAAACCCAAACTGAAATGATGCGGATCTTCGACGCGAATCACTCCAGCCCAGCCAGGGCCTGTTCCAATTTCCCGGCTTTTTCCTGCTGGGAGGCAAGTTTCTCCCGCTCGGCTTCCACCACTTCAGGTGGTGCATTGGCGGTGAATTTTTCGTTGCCCAGTTTTTTCTTCTGGGTTTCCACGAAATTGCGTGATCGCTCCAATTCCTTGGTCAGTCTGCGTCTTTCCTGTTCCGGATCGAGAATGCCTTCCAATGGCACATGCGCCTCGCCCCCGGTCAACACCTGGGTGGCCGAAAATTTCGGTTTGGCGAGGCCGGAACCCAGTTGGAGTTCGCCGATATTTTCCAGGTTGCGTAAAATGGCTTCTTGACGCCCGACCCTTTCGGCCTGGGCTGGGTCCGTATAGGTAGCCACCACGTTGATGGCTTGCGCAGGCGAGATGGAATATTGGCCGCGCACTGAACGTACGGCTTCGACCAATGCGAAAGTTTCGGAAAATTCCCTTTCGATACCGGTATCGATGCGTGAGGAGTCGACCTCGGGCCATCCGGAAGTTATGAGCAAATCGGTGTCACCGAGATTGTGCCTAATCTCTTCGGTGATATACGGCATGAAAGGGTGCAATAAAGCGATCAGCCGCTCCAGTACATGCTTGAAAACTGCGACCGCATTCCGCTTCTCGTCGCCTTCGCCCTGGGTGATGCTTTTCTTGCGGATTTCCAGGTAGCTGGAGCAAAAATCGTCCCAGGTGAAGCGGTAAAGGGCCTGGGTGGCGTCCGCGAACCGCAAGGCTTCCAAGGAGAGGGTAACTTCCCGGATAACCGTATTCAAGCGGGAGAGAATCCATTTGTCGGCAAGTTGTAAATGCTTGTCGCTAAACTCGCCTTGGCCTGCTTCGGCATGCGGCAGCACGAAGCGCACGGCGTTCCAGAGCTTATTGGCGAAGTTACGCCCGGTTTCGAATTTGGTGGGCGAAAGTTTGATGTCCTGACCTTCGGTGGTCATGGTCATGAGGGCGAAGCGCACGGCGTCGGCTCCGTATTGGTCTATCATCTCCAGGGGATCGATGCCGTTCCCCTTGGACTTCGACATGCGCTGGCCCTTGGCGTCCAGAATGGTGCCGTGGATATACACCGTATGGAACGGAGGCTTGCCCAGGAATTTGAGCCCGGAAAAAATCATGCGCGCCACCCAGAAATAGATGATGTCGCGCGCCGTGCTTAAAATATCGGTAGGGTAGAAAGTGTCCAAATCCTCGGTTTTGTCCGGCCAACCCAAGGTGCTGAAGGGCCACAGGGCACTGGAAAACCAAGTGTCGAGCACGTCCTCTTCCTGCACCAGCACGGCTTCGGGCCCGAATTTCGCCACCGCTTTTCTCCGGGCTTCTTCCGCGTCCCGTCCCACCACTACCGGCGTTTCGTTGCGCCGCTCGCCGCCGGTTTCGCTCACCACGTACCAGGCGGGAATCTGGTGCCCCCACCACAATTGCCGCGAAATGCACCAGTCGCGGAAAGGCTCGAGCCAGGCGCGATAGGTTTTGGTATAGCGTTCCGGCACGAAGCGCGTCTCTCCGTTTTCCACGCATTGCAGCGCGGGTTCGGCGAGGGGTTTCATGTGTACGTACCATTGATTGAGCAGATAAGGCTCGATGATATCGCCCGAGCGATAGCAGGTGGGAATGGGAATCACCCGGTCTTCCACTTCGGTCAAGAGACCTTTTTCTTGCAGCTCCGCCACGAGCTTTTCGCGCGCCTTGAAGCGATACATTCCGGCATAGGGACCGGCCTGTTCATTCAGGTTGCCCTTGAGATCCAGGCAGATGATGGGTTCCAGCTTATGCCGCTTGCCCACTTCGAAATCGTTGAAATCATGCGCGGGAGTTATTTTCACGGCCCCCGAACCTTTGGTGGGATCGGCATGCTCGTCCGCGATAATGGGAATGGGGCGGTTGATGATGGGTATCAAAACATTTTTACCGATGAGATTCCGGTAACGCTCATCCTCGGCATTGACGGCCACGGCCACGTCGCCGAACAGGGTTTCCGGGCGAGTGGTGGAAACGACGATGCCCTCGGCGGGATTGTCTTCGAAGGGATAACGTATCGACCAGAAATACCCTTGGGTTTCCTTGTTCTCCACTTCTTCGTCTGCCAAGGCGGTTTGTAATTTAGGGCACCAGTTGACCAAACGGTGGCCCTGGTAAATGAGTCCGTCTTCGTAAAGGCGCACGAAGACTTCACGCACGGCCCGCGACAACCCCTCATCCATGGTGAAGCGCAGGCGCGACCAATCGCAGGAGCAGCCCAGCTTTTTGAGCTGACCCACGATGCGTTCCCCGTATTCGGCCTTCCATTCCCACACCTTCTCCACAAAGGCTTCCCGCCCGAGGTCCTGGCGCTTGATGCCCTGTTTGGCCAAATGCTTTTCCACCACCGATTGCGTGGCGATGCCCGCATGGTCGGTGCCCGGCTGCCACAGGGTTTTATAGCCCTGCATGCGTTTCCAGCGTATCAGCACATCCTGCAGGGTGTTGTTGAGAGCATGGCCCATATGTAACGCGCCCGTCACATTGGGGGGCGGAATGACCATGGTAAAGGGTTTGCCCTGGCCCTGGGGTTTAAATGCTCCGGCGGCTTCCCAGGCGGAATACCACTTGTCTTCGATATCTTGGGGCGTATAGCGGCTATCCATAGGAGACAAATTGCGTTTTTTGCCGAAAGTCGCCAACATGGCCGTTTCCAACGCTCCCCGAAACCGGGCGGATATGTTATTTTACGGATTATGCAGCTTAAAATAAACGGACGGGAGTCCGAAGTGGAAGAAGGCCTGAATCTCGACGGCCTTTTGCTGAAATACAAGCTCCGAAAAGAGCAAGTCGTAGTGGAAGTGAACCAGGCGGTTCCCGAAAAGCAAACCTATGCCCGTACCTACTTGCGCGATGGCGACGCGGTCGAAATCGTCAAGTTCATGGGTGGGGGCTGAAAAGCCCAGTTCAACCCGCGGCGACGCCGTATCCGGTCAGCGGAGTTCGGCTATTTCCACGCCCGCATAATAACTCTTGATGATGCGCACGAAATCCTGACCCCGGCGCGATCTTTCCATCGCACCCATCTGGCAGAGACCGATGCCGTGGCCGAAAGCCTTTCCCCTCGCCACCAGTTTGTCGCCTTCCCGTCCCACGTTGAACCAGGCCGAAGGCAGAATGCTGTAGGACTTGGAAGCGGGTTTCAAGGCCCAGCGCGTCTTGTCGCCCCGAACGACTATGGGGCCCCCGTCCGTGAGGATTTCCATGTGCGCCACGCGCCCGCTACCGTCCCGCGTGAGAATGCGCACGTCGTCTACGCGGGTGAAGGCCGGGGGATTGCCGACGCCGGCGGCGCGGAGGTTGGCCCGCACCACGGCGGGCAAGGCGCGCATGTCCCACGTCTCTTCCCAATGCGAAAAACGCGAGGCCGAGCAATAGGTTTTGCCGTTTTCGTCCAGGTCGGGCATGGACTGCAAATAGGGAATGGAAGGTCCCGACCAAACTTCGTGGTAGGCTGCGGTTTTTCCCGAACAGGTGGAGTAATAGAAGCAATGCGCCAATGTGTCGGCATGCACTACGGCCAGTCCCGCGGTAGCGAGCACGGCATGGTCGCTCAAGGGATATTCCCGCGAGGCGCCCGCATAGACTTGATCGCGGATGTCGCTGTACAAATGAAAATCCCTGCCGGTGGAACGTTGCATTCTTTTATAGGCATAGGTACGCGCCACCACCGCCTGGGCCTTCAGCGCCTCGAGGGCATTGCTTTCCAGCTTACCCATTTCGGCCGGCAATACTCCACGTAAATAATCCTCTACCGGCAGCCGGTTCACTACCGCGAAAACGCCTCCCGAAGGAATCAAACGGAATTCGCCTCGATAGGCTTTGCCTTCCAGCTCCAATCGCGTATGCGGGCTCATGGGTCGCAACGCCAATTCTTCTCCGCTACCGCGCTGATTGCGCCCCTCAACCTGCAATTCCCAACGACCGCCGCGCCACGCCAAAGCGAAGTCGCCATGCAGGCGTTTTACCACTCTCCACCCGCTCCGGTATTTTTCCCAAAGCGCCGCATCCCCCGCGGCTCTAAGACGGACCCGGTCCTGTTTTTCCGCCATCAGTATGCTTATCGAATCGCCGATACCCGCCGGACGTTTTTTCACCGGTAATCCCAGGCCATTGACGAGCCCGGGAGCATCGGAAAGCGGCTGCGAAGGAGGTTGGGGATCCCACTCCGGAATGGGGCGTTGGGGTAGGGGGATTTCCATGGAGAGGGTATCCACGGCTGCCGGGGCATCCGGAACGCCCGGCTCGTCTTTCCCCTGGGGCGGCGTATGCCGCGTAGGTCCCGCGCAGGCGGCCAGAAAGAACAGGCAGGCGCATAGGTTGACTCCGCCGGCGCGGAAAATCCGGGTTTTGTGGGAAGGGGGGATGGCCGACAAGCGTTTAAGCCTTCAGGCGAGAGCTGCCTTGGATTCCTTGGCCATTTTCTTGAGTTTATTCTCGTTCAGTAAGCGATCGGTTTGGCTGATTTTATCCACGAAGAGAACGCCTTCAAGGTGATCGATTTCATGTTGGATGCAGCGCGAGAGCATGCCGTCCACATCCTTGAGGGTGAATTGTTTCCCATGCCTGTCCAACGCTTCCACGGTGATGGTTTCGGCGCGCAGCACGTCGGCCCATACACCCGGCACCGAAAGGCAGCCTTCTTCGGCCCAGACTTCGCCTTTTTTGGCGGTGATGACGGGGTTGAAGAAAACCAGGGGGTTCTTGACCTCGTCTTCGGATTGCAAATCGATGACGACGAGGCGAATGGATTTGCCCACTTGCGGCGCGGCCAGCCCGATGCCGTTGGAGAGGTACATGGTTTCCAGCATGTGATCGACGAACTCCGCCAATTCGGGAGTGATGGTTTCCACTTCCGTGGCGCGCTTGCGCAAGACCTTGCTGCCGTATTTGAAAACTTTCATCGTCATTACCGTGTCCGGTTCTATTTAGGCATCGCCCTTTTCGACGAGTTCCTTGGCTTCTTTTTCATTCACGATTTTGGAAATCGCGGTTTTGGCGAAATCGATATTCACATTGGGAGCCACTTTCACCGTAACCAGATGATCCTTCACGGTGGCGACTTCGCCGAACATTCCGGCTTGGGTCAGCACCTTGTCTCCCCGCTTCAAAGCGTTCAACATCCGGGTGGTTTCCTTTTGCTCCCGAATCTTCGGCCTCAAAATGAACAGATACATGACCAAAATGAGCGAGCCGATAAAAAGCAGATCCTGTATTCCCATTTTCCTACAAATTCCCTTTGAAGTGTATGCATACCAACGTCCCAAGCGCAAATATGCGGCCTGAGACGGGCATACACCCGGATAATATAGATAAATTCGCCTTTTCCTTTACTTTGGGCAGGCGACTCCCCTGGGGAAAATAGGGGAGATTTGCCGGTGGAAAGCCCTTTTCTACCGGTTCCGGGCCAGGACGACATCGTCGATTAGCATGCGCGAGGGCTGGTCCGGGCTAGGGCATCCATTGCCGTTGCCGCCATTGGAATACCAGCCGCCCAGGCGTACGGCCTTGATTTGGGGTCCGTCCGGTAAAGAACCTCTCGTGTCGATTCCACTCGCTTCGGCTATGAGTTGCCCGTTCACCCAAATTCGCGCCTCGCCGTTTTTTTGTCCCGGCTGGTTGAGGATGAGAGCGTATTCGAGATCATACCACCTTTGCCTTTCAAATGAGAAATCGTAATTCACGGCCGACCAGGAATTTCCGGCATCTCTTTCTTTGGAATAGATTCCGATACCGCGCATGTCGGTCACGCCGCATTGGTTTCCGGGAACGCTATGGGTGCGCACGACCACGTCGATACCATGGGTGGGATGTTCCGAGTTGTCACCGGTGATGCGGCCGATAGCCATGCCTTGGGGAAAATCAAAGCTGCGATCGAAGTAATATTTTCCTCGAACATATAAGGTTTCGGCGGCGACGGCATGCGTCACTCCGGCCTCTTGCTCATTACGTGTATAAGTAATGGTTAGTGGATCTGCTTCCGGGATAGTGGGAACCAAAGTTTCCACCACAGGTTCGGGAGTGGATACGGGGCTATCGGCGACAACCGGGACAGGAGCGGTCCAGACGGGAGTAATCGATACCATGGAGGGCGTGGGCGAATCAACCGGAGTCGGAGCCTCGGACGAACCGGAAAGCGGTCCGATATAACTTCGCGCAATTTCGATATCGTCCATATAAATGCTGGAAGGCCCGCTGGGCGCAGAGCATCGGTTTCCCCGGGCGCTGTTGGAATACCAGCCGCCGATGAGTACCCGGTTCAACCTCACGGAGGAGCCGCCTCCGCCGCGGATATTGAGTCCGGTTTTCTCACCCACCATTTTGCCGTCTACCCAGAGTCGCACCAAACCGTTTTTCTGCCCGGGGGTGTTGAGAGAGACCTGGTATTCGACGCTATACCATCGTTCCCTTTGAAAAGAAATGGAAGGGGTGATGCTGCCCCAGTCATATCCGGTTGGGCGACCGTTAAAATGTAAACCCAGATAACCCATATCGGTTTGGCCGCATTGATTGCCGGCCGAACTTCCGACGGCGAGGATGATGTCGACATCATTGGCTTGTTTTGCGTCGTTGAAGCTGGACACGCGTCCTATTTTCACGCCTTGCCCGAAATCGAAGCCCTTGTCGAAATAAAAGTGGGTGCGCACATGGATGTTTTCTTCGTCGACGCGCAGAACCGAACCGGCGACATCTTCATTTTTGATGTAGGTCGCTTTCAAGGCTTTGGATCCGGAACGACGAATGCCGTTGGTAGCCAAGGAAATTCCGTGGGGGCCGATGTTGACGAAATTTCCGCACCCCGGGCGATTGTAGCCGCTTCCATCCCGGCGTCCCCAACATTCCGCCGACTCGGATTCAAAATCGGCGCGGAAGGGAAGAGAAACGGCTGCGGCGGTTTTCAGAAGCGGCGGAGCGCTAGCGGAGGCCGCTTCCGGCGCCGGTGGCGCGATGGCTGCGGAGGGAGAGAAGAAATTACAGCCGGAAAAAATAAGGCTGGAAACAGCGATAGCTGCGGCGGGTAGGTATTTTCGCACGTATTCTCCTGGATGGTTTTTGGGGTGAGGGAAAGTTTGCGGCCTTTATCCGTTATCGGGTTCCGATATAAGTTCGGGATACGGCGATATCGTCGAGGTATAGGCGCGACGGTTGACTGGGATCTACGCATTTGTTGCCGCGCGCGCTGTTGGAATACCATCCGCCGACGCGGAGGCGATTCAGTTTCACCGCATCGCTGAGGTTACCGCGGATATTGATGTCGGTTCTTTCCGCCACCATTTCGCCGTCGACCCAAATGCGCGCGATTCCGTTCGACTTACCTGCCTGGTTCAAGGAGACTTGGAATTCGATGGCATACCATCTTTCCCTTTGGAAGGAAATCGGCGCTTCGATGCTGCCCCAATCGTATCCGGCGGGACGTCCGTTGAAGTGGAGGCTGAGGAATCCCATATCGTTGACTCCGCATTGATCGCCGGCCTTGCTGCCCGCCAGTAAGATGATGTCTATGTCGTTTTCCTGTTTGCTTTCATTGAAGCCGGAGACGCGACCGATTTTGATGCCCTGGCCGAAATCGAAACCTTTGTCGAAATACATATAGGCCCGATAATGCACGACATCTTCCTTGATATTCAAGGTGGCGCCTGCTTGCTGTTCATTTTTACGATAGGTGATCTCCATGGCTTGTCCTCCGGATCGGGAGATGCCGTTCTCGGACAGGGTTACGCCTTCGCTGCCGATGGAATTGAAGTCGCCGCAGCCGGATGGGCTGAACTTTCCGGTATTTCCCTGGGTCTTCCAGCATTCCCGGGATTCTCCGGCGAAATTGCTTTTGAAAAGGAGGTCGGAAGCGGGCTGGGAGGGCGTTTCCAAGGTGGGTCGCGCTTCTACGGGATGCGAAATTTCCGGTAGTGAAGGCGGTTCCTCAGACGACTGGATTGCTTGAGGGGGCTGCCTTTCCCCAGGCGGTTGGATTTCGTCAGGTTGCAGACTGGGAGTGGGCTCCGATTTTTCCACCTCAATGGCTTTGGTTGTATCGGAGGCGGGGAGCGAATCCTGGTTTTCCGGAGCGTTTGGTTCGGCCAGAACGCTATCTTCCGGAGGATCCGTGGGTAGGTTTACGGCTTCAATATGCTCGGTGGGCAAGTTGGCCGCATTGGGGTGGTCAACTTTTTCAGTGTCGAAGATGCACCCTGAAAATAAGACCAGGGCAAATACGGGTATAGGCCATGTGGGTAAACGCATGGTCGGTTCTCCTTTGTGTCGGCATCCGGTCCGAGGACTGGCTGCAACTGTAACGGCGCCGGTTAGGGCTGAGCGCGAATTTCTCGAATCGGCTCAATCCACGCGATTTTACCCGTTTTTACTGGGGATGCGGGCTATTTCGGCCATTTCTGAATTGCGACCCGGGCATAATACAAAAAGCCCTAACAGCAACCCATAATAACACAAAAAAAGGTCTTTTCGGTAATTTCGCCGATCCTAGCAGGTATCGTCTTGCGTGCGGCACTGTATCCGAATGCGTCCGTTGGCATCGGCGGTTACGGTAACGTCTATGGGACGGCAGCATACATGGCAATCTTGTACGTAGCGTTGGCGGCTACCCGCTTCCAAGTCGGCTTCGAATAGGTTGGGTTCTCCGCAATAAGGACAATTGGAATGCAATTCTTCGTACATGGCGATTCCTTAAACCGGGTGGTTTTGTCGCGGCAGGGACGGGGAGTGGGGCGCCATCCGCTTAAAGTAGGCATTGTTGGGGGTATCGGCTTGCAATGCCCCCCGCTCCTTGATACTTTTACGCTGCCCCAAAAGCCATGCACCGATAGCTCAGTTGGATAGAGCAACGGTTTTCTAAACCGTCGGTCCCAGGTTCGAGTCCTGGTCGGTGCACATTTGCCTGTTCCCAAAACGGCGGCCGCTATTTTACTCCAGCGCCCCCAACTCGGTTCCGGATCTTTGTACCAATACCTTGAATCATTACCAATAAAATTATAGGATATGGTACATGGGTCGAAACCAAGAAATCCTGTTGGTTCTCAAAGAAGGGCCGCTTAGGGCGAGAGATTTTGAGACTGCGGGGATTCCCCGTGCAAATTTGCGCCGCTTGGTGCTTCTGGGGAAAGTGGAACGGATTGCGCGTGGGTTATATGCACTCCCTCAGCCGCCTATGACTGAAAATGATACCTTGGTCGAAGTAGCAAAGAGAGTACCTTCTGCCGTTTTCTGTCTCCTTACCGCGTTGCGCTTCCATGGTGTCACGACTCAAAATCCCCACGAAATCTGGATCGCCATTGAAGGGCGTTCGTGGAAACCTGGTTTCGATCGCCCGAAACTACAGGTGCTAAGATTTTCCGGTCCGGCTTTCCATTCGAATATCGAGGAACACAGAGTCGGGAAAACCCCCATAAGGGTGTATGGACTGGCTAAAACGGTGGCCGATTGCTTCCGCTTTCGGAATCGGGTGGGATTGGACGTGGCCTTGGAAGCGTTGCGTGAATCTATTCGTTCGAGAAAGGTCAGCCGGGACGACATCCTCTTGGCTGCTCGGGAGCGAGGAGTTTACCGAACCGTCTATCCTTATGTAGAGGCGATGTCATGACGGCCCCGGGTAATCCAGCACATTCGATCGCCGAGCGGCTTCTTAATATCAGTCGTCGGACGGGCGAGGACTATAACTTCTTGCTCTTGAGATATGGCCACGAAAGGCTCCTGTACAGGATAAGCAAAACTGATAAATTCGAAGCGATGGTAAGACTCGGCCTTGCAAACAGTCGCATGAAGGATTTTTACGATTTATGGACGATTTTCAAAACCACCTCTTTGGATGCGACGAAACTTTCTAATGCCTTGCGGGCCACATTTGTCCGACGAAAAACGCAAATTCCGCCGAACATGCCTTCGGCTCTAACTCCGATTTTCTATCAGAACCCACAGAAACAAATACAGTGGCAGGCATTCGTTCGACGAAGTGGGCTTGCGACTCCCCCAGGGGGGCTGGAGGCAGTCATCCAGGATTCGGCGAACTTCCTAATTCCTTTCCTAATCGGGCTGAGAGAATTCAGTGATCGGGAAAGGGATGATTCCGTTTTATAGAGCAACGGTTTTCTAAACCGTCGGTCCCAGGTTCGAGTCCTGGTCGGTGCAGTTTTTGATTTCCCATTCCGACTTCTTTGGCTGCTTCCTCCCTGGCAAAGTGTGCAATCAGTCCTATAAATATTATTGTCGGGTTCCGCATTGATTTTCTTCCCCACCGCGGCAACGTCTTGGGTGCTTCTGCTTACCCGTGACTGAAAAAAAATACCCTTGAAATAAGCACGAAACGGCAGAGTTTAAAAGCATAAACAGTTATTCACCAATACCGCTCACGGATAGCGGTTATACACGTTAGTTTTGGAAGGAAATCGAATAGCTTCTTCCAAGGAACCGATTCCAGGTCGAAGTCCTTTACCGGAGGACATTAAACATGAACGACCCCAGGCTGCGAATCCTATCCTGCTTTTTATTATCGCTACAGGTTATGCAGGTTCGCGAATAGTGGTGAGCATGACATCCTCCCTGCTCAACGACATCGGCAAATTGCAAACAAAATCGGGCATATCCGGACTCGGCGTGTCCGTCAAATTTTACGGTACCAAAAGGGGTTACTAATGAAAATCAATACTTATTTCAAAATCCTGTCCTTATTGGCGATGCCCGTTTACGCGCAAGTCTGCGACCTGACCCTTACCGCCTGTCCCGACAAGCTTCCCGGAGGGGGCATCACCGTTCCCATGGATGTAATCTCGCTGGATGTCATTATTCCATACTGCGCCACCACCGGCACAATTCGATCCGCCCATCCGCCTTCCATCATGTTCGTGATTGACCAATCCGGAAGCATGCGCACAACCGACCCCACCACCGCCCGGTTCTCGGTAGTCAATGATATGCTCGATATCATCCATGCCGAGATTCCCAACGCCCGGGTAGGTTTGTCCGTTTTCACCAATCGGCTGGAATTCGACTACCGGGACAATGCTTTCTTTACAGGCCTGTTCCCCGGAGATAATTCCCAGCATGACTCTTACGTTCCCTTGACGCGGCTAGACACCACTTTTTCGGATGGAGGAACATACCGAGGATTGGATACCCTGAAGGCGCTTCTCAAGTATGAAATTGTGGACGGGTATGCCGAATTGATCCATCGTACCAAGCGTCCCAAGCAACGTGCCCCGCTCGCCGGATCCACGCGGGGAACCGACATCACCCTGGGGTTTGATGCGGCTCTCGACGCCATGAAAGCATCCCCTTCTCCCAAAGAATCCCAATTCATCATATTTCTTTCCGATGGAGCCCCTTCCACCATAGATGATATCCGGGTGGCGAGGCAGAATGTCTTTGAAGCGGGAACAAATACGCCCACTACCTTTACGGTCTATTTTACCAATTCCACCCGCACCGTCAATGGAGTGCCACAACTCGTTCCCCCGCCTGCGACCATCAGGACCATGACCGAAAACATACGGAACAATGGTTACTCCTCTTCCAATCCCAACAGCGAGACCTATGCCATACGACTCCCCGGGTCGGAACTGCGAGGCCTCTTGCAAAACAGTGTTCTTACGCAAATCCTGACGGTTCCCACCCAAGGCAAAAGGTTGACGGTGAGTGTCGATGGGGGCCCTACCCAAACTACCGAGACCAAGCCGAACCCGAATCAATTCCAATTCACCAAGCCGCTGCCTCTGAACCCCGGCACCACTAATTTGGAGTTCAAGTATTCGCATACCTTTCAGGATACGACCTTTTCCCCGCCCCTCATCAGGGACACAATCGTGACG
>JBGTHM010000029.1:0-11140 GCA_041746255.1 Fibrobacteria bacterium
GGGGCCGCGACGGCGGCGAGCTCGGGTAGCGCGTTGAACGCGGCGAGCGCGAGCAGCGGGCGGGAAATTATTGCGGGGCCCTCTGGGGAAATCGCCGCAGCGGAACACAAGGAATACGTGACCTTGATCTTCAAGGACAACGGCAAAGGCATGGACTCGGAAACAGCGGCGCATGTCTTCGATCCGTTCTACTCAACCAAGGCCAAATCCACCGGGTCAGTGGGATTGGGCATGTCGACGGGCTACGGCATCATCCAGCAGAGCGGGGGAACGATCTCCCTTACCAGCGTGCCGGGAAGCGGTACGGAAATCATCATCCATCTTCCCGTCCACAATGGGAAGGCGCAATCCCGTCCGAAGACGGATACGCCACCCGCGGCTGTTCCCCACGTGCCGGCCCCGGGCGGATGGGAGGGAAAAGGCGAAGGCCAAAAGGCCACCATCCTCCTGGTGGAAGACGAAGCCGCCGTGCGGAAGATGGCTGGCCTGGTCCTGCAAAAAAACGGTTACAAAGTCCTGGAAGCTGTGAATGGCGAAGAGGGATTGGCGACTTTCACCGCTCAATCCCATGGTATCGATCTCGTGCTATCGGATGTGATGATGCCGAAAATGGGCGGCTTGGAAATGGCCCGGGAAATCCTTTCCCGCCACCCGGATTTTCCCATCCTCTTCATGTCGGGGTATTCTGATGACCACATGGGCGGCTTTGAAATGCCGCCTGGACGCTTTGGATTCCTCCAGAAGCCTTTTTCGGTCGCGGATTTCCTGGAGAAAGTGGACGGAGCCATCCACGGGATGGCTCCCCGAGAGCGTCAGGCTTTGCAATAAGAAGTGGACTTATATTTAAGTTTGCTTCTCGCAATCAACTTTTCCTTTTTCAAATTTAATCTTTCGTCCCCAAAAAATACCTTTCATTTAATGACCCGAAGGGGCAACTCTTCGAGGCCCATGTTGCCCGCCTCAGTCTTGCACGCGCTTCTGCAGGATTCCGCTTTCGCCTTCGCTACGCGCGATAATCACCGCCCCGCAACTATCGCCGAAAATATTCACGCTGGTCCGGAACATATCCAATATGCGATCCACCACCAAAATCAAACCGATGCCTTCGACCGGAAGCCCGATGGCCGCCAGGATAATGGCGATGGCTACCAGGCTGGCCGAAGGAATACCCGCCACGCCGATGGAGGTCAGTAAGGCCACCATAACCACGGTAAACTGAACCCCCAGGCTCAACTCGAGTCCATAGCATTGAGCGATGAAAAGCGCGGCCACGCATTCGTACAGGGCCGTTCCGTCCATATTCACCGTCGCGCCCAAAGGCAGGACAAAGCTGCTCGTGCGCCGGGAGACTCCGGCGTTCTTTTCCACGCATTCGATGGTGCGCGGGAGGGTGGCCGAAGAGGAGCTGGTGGAAAAGGCCATGAGCAGCGCACTGGCCATGGCCTGGAAATGGCGAAAGGGACTGACGCGGCCCACTAATAAAAGTAGTAGCGGCAAGGTTATAAAGGCATGGCCCGCCAAAGCCAAGACGGTGGTAAAAAAGAAATCGCGCAAGGGAACGAAAGCGTCGAAACCGGTGCTGGCAACGGTTTTCGCGACCAATCCGAACACGCCCACCGGGGCCAAGCGCATTACCAAATCGGTGATTTTGATCATGACTTCATAAACGCCTTCGAAAAAGCGAAGCAGGCTGCCTTCGTAAACGTTTCCCACCCGCGTCAGGAAAAATCCGAACAACATGCTGAAAACGATAACCGCCAGAATGTCGCCTTCGGCCGCCGCACGAACCACATTCTCCGGAATCATGCGCACGAAAATTTCCACGATGTCGCCGGCGCCTTTGTCCGAAACCGAGGCCATTACGCTTTCGGTGCCCGCGGAAAGGCCAATCAAATCTTTTGCGGGCTTACCCTCGACGATTCCGGGTTGAATCAGGTTCACCCAGAACAGGCCCATCAGAATCGCAGCCATACTGCTGACGGAATAGAATACCAGGGTCTTAACGCCCAGACGCGCGAAATCGCGGCTCTTTCCGATACCCGCCACTCCGGTAATGATGGAGGCCGCGATGAGAGGCACGACGATCATCTTCAACCCGCGTAAAAAGATTTCACCCATAAAGGCGAAAGTATCCATCAGCGGCAAACCGAAAAGATGGCCCTCTTCTCCGGACAACCAACCCGCCAAACCACCCGCTATCAAGGCAATGAATATCTGCCAGTGGAGTGCGAGTTTTCGTTTGGGATTGCTTCGCTCCGACCCGGCATCAGCAGCGTCGCGGTTTTCGGACAAGGGAGGGGGAATGGGTTTATCCATGAGGTCTAAGCTTACGCTTCCGCAAAACTAATAAATCAAGAGCTCCCGGAGTTTCGTAAGCAGCCCTTTCGGGGTGAAGGGCTTCTCCAGGAACAGGCCTAGGGCTCGATTATCCTCCGCCGGGGGATTTCCATTGGGGCTTTCGTCCGCAGTTCCGCTCATGAATAGGACCCGCATATCCGGACGAAGCTCGCGCACCTGTTCCGCGAGATCGACTCCGCGATGGCGAGGCAGGGTTTTATCCGTAATCATTCCCGTCAAATTCCCCTCATGCATGGAACAGATTTCCAATGCATCTTCGCCGTTGGCGGCCTCCAAAACCTGATGCCCCGCCATGCGCAATACAGCGCAAACCAAGGCGCGAACCGAATCGTCGTCCTCTACCACCAGCAAGGTTGCGGGAGGAAAATCGGTAGCGAAATAGGTTTGCGAGGCATCGGTTGCGTCAGTCCGTAGCGCGTTGGGTTCAGGACAAGGAATATACAGGCTGAACACGGTTCCCCGACCCGGATGGCTGGCAACTTCGATATCACCTCCCATATCGCGAACTATGCCAAAAACCGTGGTCAATCCTACGCCCGTGCCGCTACCCTTGGATTTAGTGGTGTAAAAGGGATCGAAAATCCGAGCCAGGGTGCTTTTATCCATTCCCACCCCGGTATCCGTAACGGAAACAAGAATGCAGGGCCCCTGTTTCTTCCCTTCCCGGGTAAAGTGGGAGTGGATGGGGAAGGTGGAATTGGCGGTGGCGAAAGTAATGCGACCGCCTCCGGGCATAGCATCGCGGGCATTCAAGGCCAGATTCAATAACGCCTGCTCCATTTGTCCGGAATCGCCCAGCACCAATTCCAAATGCGGGTCGAGCAAAACCTGCAAATCAATTTGTTTTCCTAGAAGGCGCTCCAGCATCCCGCTGAGATTCTCCATTACCGAATTAACATCCAGGGCTCCGAAGGCGATTTTCTTTTTGCGGCTGAACGCGAGGATTTGCCGGGTCAGCCCCGTGGCTCTTTCACCCGCCCGGCATATTTGTTCCAAACCCGATCGGATTTCCTCGTCCTCAAACCGCTTTTCGAGCAGCAAGGCGCTGTAACCGTTTATCGCCACCAGCAGGTTATTGAAATCATGCGCCATGGCTAGGGCCATGTGACCCAGCGCTTCCATTTTACGGGATTGCCGGTTGTCTTCTTCGAGAATCGGCGCCGCTTTCCAATCCTGGGAGGATTTTTTTTGCAGCCGCAGCAAATCGATCATTTTGTTTTTATGCTGGAGTTCCTTTCGCAGGCTGCCTATCAGATCTTTCAACTCATCGATTTGTTGCTGAGATTCTCCAGGTTCAACGGCAACGTCCATGGCGGCCATCCTTTCTGATTCGAATTCCGGAAGCGCGATTTTCACCGGAAAAGTGACAGAGCACCCGGAGGAAAACCGGGGGTAACACCTCCATTCTATTTCCTTTTTGCGACGGAAATCCAAAGAAAACGTCGTGGAAACCGGCCGACTCCACGGCCGAATCACCCCTGCATTCCATACATGGGGTTATCCCACGCGGAACCTTCCCAACCAGACAATCCCCATGGCCACCAATGCCATACCCGCGAGTTGGGTTACGCGAATCGTATCGCCCCATAGCAGCCATCCCATCAGGAAAGCGGCCAGGGGGCTGCTGCAGCTTGCAATGGAAGCGCGTGTTGATCCGATGAGACGCACCCCGTACCCGAACAGGTAAACCGGAATCACGGTGGAAAAAAATGCCAGAACCAAAAGCAATAACAATATCTCCGGAGTAAAACGGAGAGAATCCATTCCGCGGTCGAGACAGAAATGCCCGAGAAAGGTCCCTCCCGAAACCAACATGGCATAGCCCGCCAGACGCGATGCGCCAATTTTTACTACGTAGCGCCCATAGCCAACCAGGTAGACGGCATAGGAAAAAGCGCTCAGCAGAATCAGCGTCGCCCCGAAATACCCCTTTTCCGGGTGGATACCCGCGCCGTCGGCGAAAGCGAGGGCAATTCCCCCATAACTCAAAGCCAGTGGCCCGAGTATGCCCAGAGAAGGCTTGGCCCCCGGAAGAAACAAACCGATTACGACCACGAAAGCGGGATAGGAATACAGGATAAGCCTTTCCAATCCGGCCGACACGTATTGCAATCCCACCAAATCCAAATAGCTGGCGAGGTAATAACCGGTAAACCCCAACAGCGAGACGACCACCCAGTCACGCACTCCGAGCGGGGAGGGATGGGTACGACGAAACAGTTGGACCAGCGCCACCACCAGGAAAATCGGCATCGCAAATAGCAGGCGCCCCGCCATCACCGTAACCGGGTCCAATCCCAGTTCGTAGGCGATTTTGATTAAGGGCCCTTTACACGCGAATAAAACGGATGAAAGCACCACGGCGGAGAATCCGGCCAGGTATCGAGTAGGTACTGGATAAGACATAACGGCTCCCAGGGAGGCCGAATTACCGTCTTTATGCGAGGGGATAAAAAAACCCGCTCGCCAAGGAGCGGGTCTTCGACCGGTTATTATTCCGGCATCAAAAAACGAACCCGCTCCTCCCCCCTATTCCAATGGTTGCGCGCCAAATAATAGCGGATAACGCAACTTTCAGCACAGCCGAAGCGGATGCCTTGCGATGGGAGTCAGGTGCGGAGGTGTTAGGGTTCACGAAAAAAGATCTACTCAAGCGAGTACCCCGCTGTCAACCCGGTGGCTAATCAGGGTTGGGAATCGGAAGTCGCCGGCAAGACGGTTGTTCCATTGTCGGCCGGGGGGATGTAAAGATCCGCCCAGGAGGCCCAGAAACGCGGCCGGTTTTCCAAATAGAATTCATCCTCGACGGCGTCTTCATACACCTGTTGCAAGGGGTTGAGCACCAGGTAATGCAAATCTCCGACCTGATAGTCTATTACGTTTCCGCCCGCTTTTTCAGTAATTGCACCCCGTAAAGCCTTGCGCGGAATGCGGGGGTTATAATGTCCCACCAATAGGAATTCATCCTGATAATCGCCTCGATAGACGAATTCCAAACGGTATTTCAAGATATAGGCATAGTCATAATGATCGTTGTCGGGAAAGTTTCCCGGTGCTTCGGCCAGGCGCGCGACAACCACCAAGGTACCCGGTACGGGAGGATTGTTGGGAATCCGGGTGATGGATTCCCTTTCGAGCTGGTTTTGCCGACAGCCGGTAAGGAAGCCACTGGGGAACAATCCTAGCACGACCGACATCAAAATAAGTAAACCGAATTCGCGGCGCATGCTCTCAATATAACATCGCGAGGAGAAATGGGCCGCGCATCGCACGGCCCAAGCAACCATCAGTCCCAGTTCAAGGCGCCGCCCGTCTGGTATTCCACCACTCGGGTTTCGAAAAAGTTCTTTTCCTTGCGTAAGTCCAGGACTTCGCTCATCCAGGGAAAAGGATTTTCGGAATTGTAAATCTTAGGCAATCCGATTTTTTCCAATCGCCTGTCGGCCACATATTGAACATAGTCTTCGAACATGGCCGCATTGAGGCCGAGGATGCCGCGAGGCATGGTGTCCTGGGCATAAGCGACTTCAAGCTTCACCGCTTCGCGCACCATATGCACCGATTTCTCGCGGGTCTCCTTGGTCCAGATATCCGGGTTCTCGGCCTTGATGGTATTGATGATATCGATGCCGAAATTCATATGCATGGTTTCGTCGCGCAGGATGTATTCGAATTGCTCGCCGGTGCCGGGCAGGCGGTTCTGGCGTTTGAAGTTCAACATCATCACGAAGCCGCTATAAAAGAAAATGCCTTCCATGATTACATAATAGCCGATAAGGTTTTCCAGGAAGGTTTGGGCGCCCTTGAAGGACTGCGTCTCGAAATCGGGCCGCAGCATTTCGCGCGTCAGGTCGATTTCGAAGGCGTCTTTTCCGTGAATGGATGCGACCTCGTGATACATGTTGAAGACTTCGGCTTCGTCCAGCCCCAGCGATTCGACGATGTATTGGTAGGCGTGGGTATGCAGCGCCTCTTCAAAGGCTTGACGCAGCATGTATTGGCGGCATTCCGGATTGGTGATATGCCTATAGGCGGCCAGCACGATATTGTTGGCGACCAGCGAATCGGCGGTGGAGAAAAACCCCATGTTGCGCTTGACCACCCGACGTTCGTCTTCGGTGAAAAGGTTGCTTTTCCAGAGTTCGATGTCGCGCGACATGTTGATTTCCTGCGGCATCCAGTGGTTCGCGCAGGCGTCGAGGTATTTTTGCCAAGCCCATTGGTATTTGATGGGAACCAGTTGGTTGACATCGGCCCGGCAGTTGATGATGCGTTTCTCATCCACCTTGACCCGGTCGGTCGATTCCCCGAACAGGGACTTATTCCCAACGATTGTTTCTGCGTTTATTGACATGCTTCACACTCCTCTCCGTTCAAAATGGAACAAGCTGCCGCGTCCATGGCCGTTTTGGCCGGACGCGCTTCGATTGAATTGTCGGAACCGGGAACGGCTTTGACTTCGCCCGCTCCATCCGAGTCCACCGCATTGACGCCGCGTGTGCGGGTCAAGGTGGATTTCTCCGTCTGGGTGGCCCCCAGGGCCCGGAGATAATAAGTGGTTTTAAGGCCGGTCTTCCAGGCCAGCCGATACATGATATCCAGCTTCTTGCCGCTGGGCTGCTCCATGTAGAGATTCAGGGACTGACCCATGTCGATCCACTTCTGGCGCCGCGCCGCGCAGGCGATAAGCCATTTGGCGTCGATGTCGAAGGCCGTTCGGAACAGGGCTTTCACCGCGTCGGGAATGCGTTGGATTTCGGCCAACTCCCCATCGAAATACTTGAGGTCATCGACCATGGCCCTGTCCCACAGTCCCAGCTCCTTGAATTTCTCCACCAGAAAGGTGTTGATGATGGTGAATTCGCCCGACAGATTGCTCTTCACGAACAGGTTCTTGTAGGTCGGCTCGATGGACTGGGTGATTCCCACGATATTGGAGATTGTGGCCGTAGGCGCGATGGCCATGGTATTGGAATTACGGATACCCCACTGCCGGATATGCTCGCGTACGGGCGTCCAGTCGAGTCGGCATTGCTTGTCGACCTGAATCGGTTCGCCGCGCTCGACTTCGAGTATGTCGATGGTATCGATGGGCAACAAGCCTTTGGACCAGCTCGAACCCTGGTAAGAAGGGTAAGGTCCCCGCTCACGCGCCAGTTCCGAGGAGGCGAGAATGGCGTAGTAGGAGATGATTTCCATGGACTCGTCGGCGAATTCCACCGCCTGATCGGAGGCATAGGAAATGCCCAACTTATAAAGGGCGTCTTGGAATCCCATGAGGCCAAGGCCCACGGGCCGATGCCGCAGGTTGGAATTGCGGGCCTGCGGCACTGGATAGTAATTGAGATCGATGACGTTGTCGAGCATGCGCATGGCCGTCTTGACGGTAGTTTCGAGCAGAGCCTTATCGATGCCCTTATCGTTGATATGCGCCACCAGATTGAGGGATCCGAGGTTGCACACGGCGATTTCGCTGTCACTGGTATTGAGCAGGATTTCGGTGCAGAGGTTGGAGCTATGGACGACCCCGGCATGGCGCTGGGTGGAGCGCACATTGGAGGGATCTTTGAAGGTAATCCAGGGATGGCCGGTTTCGTAAAGCATGGTGAGCATTTTACGCCAGAGACCCAATGCCGAAACTTTCTTGAAATTTTTGAGTCGGCCTTGACGCGCCTCTTCTTCATAGAAACAATAGCGCTTTTCGAATTCCTTGCCGTAGAGATCGTGCAAGTCCTCGGCTTCGCTGGGCGTGAAGAGATGCCAATCGCCGTCGGCAATCACGCGTTTCATGAACAGGTCGGGAATCCAGTTGGCGGTGTTCATGTCGTGGGTGCGTCTACGATCGTCGCCCGTGTTTTTGCGCAGTTCGAGGAACTCCTCCACGTCGAGGTGCCAGGTTTCGAGATAGGCGCACATGGCTCCCTTGCGGCGGCCGCCTTGATTCACCGCCACTGCGGTGTCGTTGGCCACCTTGAGGAAAGGAATAATGCCCTGGCTCTTGCCGTTGGTGCCCTTGATATGCGAACCCAAGGCGCGCACGTTGGTCCAGTCGTTCCCCAGCCCGCCCGCGAACTTCGATAGCATGGCGTCGTCGCGGATGGAACCGAAAATGCCGTTTAGATCGTCGGGAATGGTGGTGAGATAGCACGAAGACATTTGCGAATGCAGGGTGCCCGAATTGAAAAGGGTGGGAGTCGAACTCACGAAACGGAAGGTGGAAAGCACTTCGTAGAATTCGATGGCTTTGGTTTCGCGATCCACCTCGTTGAGGGCCAAACCCATGGCCACGCGCATCCAGAAAGCTTGCAGCAATTCGATGGTGCGCCCTTCGGCCAAATGCACGAAGTAGCGGTCGGAGAGCGTGCGTATGCCCAGATAGGAAACGTTTTTGTCGCGGGATGGCACCAGCGCCTTGCCCATGCGTTCCAAATCGAAATCCAAAAGGCGCTTGTCGAGCAGGCCTTCCTTCGCGGCCAGTACCACATAGTCTTTGAAGTAGGGAGCATAGCGGGTTTCCATGTCCGCGAAAGAAGTCCTCTCCCCCAGCACCTCGAGGCGGATGTCGTCCATCAGAATGCGCGCGCTGACTTGGCTCCAGGCCGGATCCTCTTCGATATGCGAGCAGGAGACCATGACCAGCGCCTTGCTTACATCTCTTTCGGGAATGGCCGGATAGAGGTTGGAGAGCGCTTCCTTGAGAATCGCCTCGGCGGACACCACCGATTCGAATCCCTGGCAGGCTTCGCCGATAATGGTTTTGAGGCGATCCTTGTCGAGGGGACGAACCGTACCGTTGATATCGGTGACGGTGTATTCGGGCCCCTTGGTGGGAGCCTGCACCTGGGCCTGGGCCGCCATCAGCCGCGCTTCGGCGCGATCCTGGCGGTAAAGCACGTAGCGGCGCGCCACCTCGGGACGGCTCTCACGCATCAGCGCCAATTCGACCTGATCCTGAATGTCTTCGAGGTGGAAGGTGCCGCCATTGGCCCGACGGCGCGCTAAGGCCGCGAAAACCAACTCGGCGATTTTAGTGACCTCTTCCTGGATGCGGGGAGTGACCTGCTCCACTTTTTCTTGTGCCAAGAAGGCCTTGGTGATGGCCCGAACGATTTTCTCGGCCTTGAACTTGACGATGGAACCGTCGCGCCTTTCAACCTGATATTTCTGTGGATCGAGACTTCCGGATTCCATGCTCATCGTGTTGCCGGTCAGGGTCGATTCCAATTCCCCAGTCAGTGTACTCATCTTTTTCCGCTCTCCTATTCCTTGTTGCCTTGAATTCCGGATGGTTCGCTGCCGTCCGGATTCGAGCTAATGTTTGCCCGACTTTCATCCTTCGTCGTTTAGAGCCCTCCGGAGAGCCGCCAGGGCCAATGGTTATTGGCTTGGAGGCCTTACGGCAAGTAGGCTTTTCAAATTCCGGATGCTTAATATTAGTGTTTTTGAAATGGCGTAGCAACAAAATATTGAGTATTTTTTTTCCTAGACCACAATATATTGTATATCAACCACTTATGGAGAGAACTGGAGAATTTGGAGAAACCCGGGAAGGTGCAGAGATTGAATACTAGCAATCTTTCTTCGGGCTAGGGGGAGATAGCCTATTCCTTCCCCACCACCGATTTCTGCGCAAAAATGGCAATTGCGTGTTCCCGGCTAACCCGAATTTCTACTATTGTTCCTGAAATGCACCAAATTTACCCCATCACACCCCTATCCCCACCCAAATACCCGAAATACGGTGTATTGGGGCCCCTAATGGCATTTTCGTTCTATTCCCTGTTTTTAGGAGCCTGTGGGGAGGACGTACGCAGCCGTTCCTACACGGAGATAGCGCCAGTCAGAGCACCCCAGCAATTGGAGGGTGAAATGTCGGGGTCGATGTTGGGCGGAAACCCCGTGGAGATAACCGTGACCTGGGAAGCTCCCGATAGCTGGGTCGACAAAGACTCCTCCTCGGCTCTACGTATCGGCAGTTATCTGATTCCGGACCCTGCCTCGTCCCTACCCGTGCAACATATCGACGCTTCTAACCCACGTAACATAGACGTTTCGGTGGTACAGTTGGCCGGCTTCGCGGGAGGACTCGAAGATAACGTAATCCGCTGGATGAAGCAAATCGGCATCCTGCTGCCCGACGACGATCAGCTGCAGGTATTTCTCGAACAGGCGCAGCGGTTCAGCACCCGCACCGGCCAGGAAGGCATCTACATCGATCTCACCCCGATGCTTTCCGGCGACATTACTCAATCCACCGGCATATTCGGGGCCATTATCGCCACCGGAAAATATACGGTGTTCGTGAAAGCCCAAGGCGCTAAGCCCAGGGTCATCGAAGAAATACCCGCCCTGAAGGCCTTCTGTAAGACCCTTGCCATCGAAGACAGCGACATATGACTCCTTTGCAATTACGGCGTGCAAAAATCGCCCGGCATCCCGTGATGCGCCTGTTGCTTCACCCGGTAATTACCCTGGGCGGCTTGGCCATTCTCTTCGCCCTGATTTTTTTCGGTACCCTTTACCAAACCGAACATGGGCTTCATGAGGCCCAGAAGGAGTTCTTCTCCTACGGATTCGCCTGGATAGGCGGCATAATTCCCATACCCGGCGCCTTGCCGGTTCTTTGGATACTTTCCCTTCAGCTTACGCTGACCATGCTTTTCGTCATGCCTCTGAAGGCTGCCAAATCGGGCTTGTGGATAGTCCATGTCGGGATGCTGGCGCTTATGTTGGGCGGGTTCATCACCGAACAAATGGCCGTTGAATCCCACCTCACCCTGGC
>JBGTHM010000030.1:0-77176 GCA_041746255.1 Fibrobacteria bacterium
TGCAAGTAGAAAGGTTCTTGCCACGTTAAGGGCAAGAGAGCAGGAAAGAGCGGAAAAATCTAAACCTTGGCCTCCACCCCACCTTGCCGGGTTCAACCACCCACCCATCCGAATTCCGGCAAGGTATCTCCAAAAATCACCGTGACTCCTGGTCACGGTGATTTTTGCACGGAATTTTGGAATAAGTTCTAGCGAAAACAAGCCCAGTATTTCACTTTGGCGGGTGGATAAGTATTGCCATATAACACGGTTTAATTCCAGTCTTCAAGAAGGGGGTTTTAGGGTTCCAAGATCGAATCGCAACCAGCGCCACTGAGATAGTATCTAATCCCCCTATTTGGGACTTTAGGGAATTTCCTTCCAATATCGGTATCGCTTATTCGAATCACCCATGAACAGCGTCAATTAGAGAACTGGGTGGGGTTAAACAACCCCTGAAGCTAAGTGATAACCCCATGGGCACTTATCCGATTCATAGAGATAGTAGGGGTCTCTCGGCCCCATAAGGGTGCACATGTGGTGAAATAAATCCGGCTTTTCCGCGCATTTCAGAGCATTGGTATCCTGGCACGGCCATTGCACACGTATTAATGACTCGCGTAAGCGGGATGTAGTTTTGAAGGCGATGGGTCGATTAGGGATTTAAAAAGGGGTAATACATGCATTCAGTTATAAAAATAATGGGAGCGGCGGGATTGATAGCCTTTTGGGGCTGCGAAAAGCCATTTGGAATAGATGGCGAATCCGCGTCAGGCGCCGCAGCCAGGCATGGGAAAACATCGGAAACACCCGATGCACCGGGAAAAGGACAGGGTAAAGGCACCCCGGAAATATCGTCCCCTTGCGCGCCAAAGGGAGTCACCACTCTTTACGGTGGCCAGCATATTGAAGTCGGGTTCGTTGATGTGGTCGAAAACGAAGGTGAATTAACGATAACCATGCAGACGGAAGGGGGTTGGACCCTTCATGAAGTGCATGTAGCCGTTTCCCTAACTCCGGAAGGACTTGCCTCCGCTCCGGGACGGATGCCGTACAAAGCCGAGAACCTGGGTGGAATCGGCGAATACCAAATTACCGTTAATCTGGTTGAGCTCGGGTATGATTATGAATCTCCTCTTTATATAGCCACGCATGCGGTGGTCATGCACCCGACGGAAGGTGAAGAAACCGCATGGGGCTTCGGGACGCGGTATGGGGTCGGATGGGCATGGTATTTCAGCTTTCCCAAAAGCCCTTGCAGCGGAGTTGAGATAGATCCGAACACCGAAGGCCAAATCGAGATTCCGCCCGACCCAGACTCCATCGAACCGGACTGACCCGGACAAAACCTCCCCGTCTTACCGGGCCCAACCCACCCCGGGCCCGGTAAGACTTTCTGTACGCACCGCGACTACAAGTCGCGGTGTCTCTTTTTTTACGCGGAATTCCCGAAAAATAAAATTGATCTCCCTTTCTCCTTCTTATTTAAATGCGAGAAGGAGTTTTTATCCAATGGGGGATCGGTCATGGACGGTAAAGTATCCGGTTCAATTGGGATTACTCAAATTGAAGTTGCATGAGGGCGTCCCTGAAAGGAAAGGAGAGATCCTATGAAAACGGTGAAATCAGCGGTCTTATGCTTAGTGGCAATCATATGGAGCGGGGAAGGTGAGAAAGATTATCGCTTTGGCTTTACGGGAACCGGCGGCGAGGCCTTTACGGAAAAATTCAGATTGCGTTATTATGCGCTGGAAGGCAATTACGAGGCTGGTCTCGCACCATACACTTCGTCAACCTACCCGGGCCATGATCCAGTTTCCAACAAGACGGCGATCCGCGAAGTGGCGAAGTTGAACGTAAGGATGGATGATTTAGGTGAGAGCGAAGAGCAGTTCCAGAGTCGCATAAACGAATATGTCATGGATTTACTTACCTGGTATTTGGTCCCCATCGGCCCCAAGCCGGGGATAAAATGGTATAGTCCAAACGTTGAGGAATTGATTAAGGCTGAAAAGCCTCTGATTGAAGAAACCATTCAACGCGATCAGGTAAAGGATTCCGACTGGTTGGGCAGCATTTGGGAAATCGGAAATGAACCGAACCTCTTTCCGGCGATTACGCCGAATGAATACGCCGAATTGTTTACTGCTTACTACCGTGTGATAAAAAAGGCGGATCCGTCCGCTCCCGTGGCTTTAGGCGCGCTTTACCTGCCGGAGGCGACCCAGGATTTACGCCCACGGCTGGAGGAATACCTGGACTTCAAATTGAGCACGGAATTACAAGACAGGAATATGTTGGACCCGGTACAAGAGGCGGGAATTTACACCAGCCTGCTCCAGGATTTACAAGATGAACTTTTCAACCGGATTCTGAGCCAATCGGGAAGCGAATACCTGGCATCCATTTTGGATAGATTGCCTCCGGATGTGAAGCCGGACCTTATAAGCTTGCATGTATACCCGTATGACGATAGGGAACCCTTACAAACCAGAGACGAACGGCAGGATCAGATTGCCGCGGCCTTGGCCGGAATAATCGATGTTTTGGATTCGCGTAATTTGGTGATTCCGCTATTTATAACCGAATTCGGAAACACAAATGCCGAATTAAGCGAGATTCAAACCAAGGCCATAGTGGAGGACATGCTTCAGGTATTTCAGTCAGAGGCACGCGTGGAGGCCTGGTTGTACTATAAGCCCACGGGTTTCGACAAGTCCCTATTCGCAATTCTGGGCGGAACCGGCAAAGCTGCCCTCACAAGGCTGGTATGGGACGAAAATTTTTCCCCAGCGGACGGAAATTTCAGCTGTGACAAACTGAACAGTATCGGTAGAATGTATTACGAAAAGAGCGTGGGGTCCTCCTGCATCGACAAAGACCCAAGTGGGCTCGTGGGCCTTAAGCCGGGTGCAGGTTTTCGAGGACGGATAATCGGTTCGATCACTTGCGAAAACTGTCCTGCGAAAGGAATGCTCGGCCACGATATTTTAGGAAGGGAAATGTCACAGGAGTATCGATTTAATAGATTCTAACCCGGACTCCTTTCCTAAAGGTATGCAAATGACCTCCCAACCCCTGCCCACATATTTTATTTCACATGGCGGCGGACCATGGCCCTGGATGAAAAAAGAAATGGGAGGCGAGTTCGATGAACTCGAAAAAAGCCTGGAAAAAATCCCGCGGGAATTAGGAGCCACTCCCGAGGCGGTATTGGTCATTTCCGGCCATTGGGAAGCCGCGGAACCGACGGTGATGGCGCATCCAACGCCACCCATGCTCTATGATTACGGGGGGTTTCCCGAACATACTTATGAAGTACGGTATCCCGCGCCGGGCTCTCCCCGTTTGGCGGATCGGGTGAGGGATTTACTCCAGGGGGCGGGGTTTGCGGCGCGGCTGGATACGGAGAGGGGATTCGATCACGGCACTTTCGTACCCCTTTTCATCATGTACCCGAAGGCGGAAGTCCCGGTAGTGCAACTATCCTTGAAAAAAGGGTACGACCCGCAGGAGCATTGGGATATGGGGGTTGCGTTGGCGCCCCTTCGCAGCGAAGGCATTTTGCTTGTCGGCAGCGGTTTGAGTTACCATAATCTGCGGGAATTCGGACCGGAAGGAAAGGCTGCATCAGAGGAATTTGATGCATGGCTTTTTGAGACTCTGAAAGAGATGGATTCAGGGGAGCGGAGACGAAGGCTTTTTGGCTGGAGCCAGGCGCCCTCTGCCCGCAAGGCCCATCCTCGCGAAGATCACCTGATTCCTCTCATGGTTGCCTTGGGGGCCGCCGAAAACCATCCGGCCGAAAGAATATACCACCAAACAGGGATATTCGGAGGCATAGTCGCTTCGAGTTATCGATTCGGATAACAGCATTTCCCGGAATCGAAACCAGCCCGGAAAGAGTGGAAAAGGGCCACGTGCGGGCGATTTTCTATCTTAGTTATGGTACATACCCCTCAGTTTTCATTACCATAGGAGTCCATGAAAACCCCTGCCAGGCTCATTTCCCGAGTCGAAGACGGCATCATTGACGAGGTTCTCGGACAAGTAAAGAGCGGCAAAGAAGCCGACATTTTCGTCGTTCGCTCCGGTGATGAAATCCGATGCGCAAAAATTTATAAGGAAGCCAATAAACGTAACTTCCGTCAAGCCGTTCAATATCAGGAAGGCCGCAAGTTTCAAAACAGCCGCAGTGCCCGAGCGATGTCCAAGCGAACAGCCTACGGGCAAAAAGAGGCCGAAGCTTCCTGGATCAGCGCCGAGGTGGATGCTCTGAACAAGCTTAGCGCCGCGGGCCTGCGGGTGCCCAAGCCTTTCGGATTTTTTGACGGCGTGCTTATCATGGAACTCATCACCGGCGAGGACGGGAAACCGGCTCCGCAATTGAACGAGTTAATCCTTCCGCCCGAAACGGCCATCCTCTACCATGAGGAATTAATCACTCAAATCGTATGGATGTTGTGTTCGGGAATCATCCATGGCGATTTGTCTGAGTTCAATGTATTAGTCGACGGCGAAGGCCCTGTCATCATCGATATGCCGCAGGCCGTGAACGCGGCGGGGAATAATAGCGCGGGTATGATGTTCGCCCGTGACGTCAATAACATGGCTCGCTACTTCGGTCGGTTCGCCCCCGAAATTTTGGGATTGAAATACGCCAAGGAAATTTGGGCACTTTATGAAAAGGGTAAGCTCACCCCCTATGTGGAGCTGACCGGGCAATTCCAGGAGCCCACGAAAAAATCCGATGTGGGCGGGCTACTCAATGTAATCGGAGACGCGCGCAAGGAACATGAGAATCGAGTACTGCGGAAAAATCCGGGGATGGAATCCGATGGAAATCGGTTTCGGAATGGGCGTACCGAGGAGAGCCGCGGGGAAGTAGGGCCCGGCAGGCACCGCCAAGACCAATCCCCTGGCCCCCGTAATGGCTACCCTGGTTCCCGCAACGGTAGGCCCGACCCGCACCGTCCGAATGGAAACCGGCCCGATAGTCAAGCTAGGCCCCATCCCCAGAACAATCAACCGGGTAGAGCGCAGCCAAATCCGCATTCCCCGGCAAGTCCGCATCCAAGGCCGGCTCCCGGTAACCCACAAGGTAACCCACGAAGTAATCCGAGAAACCCATCCCCGCCCAATCCGCAAAATAATTCACCCCTACCCCCGCCGAATTCCAACCCATGGGGTCGTCGGGCGGGGCCTGGTGGAAACAGAGGTAGCCGAACCTGAGGAATTCGGGTTCCTCTCGAATTACCTTTTCTGACATGAATCCTATTTCCGCCAACCCCCTCGACCAAGCATCGACCTGGATGCGAGTGCTGGAAGGAACTTCCAGCTCCATCGGCAAGGAATTTTTCCGGTCACTGGTAAAGAACCTGGCTTTGGCCCTGAATGTCCATGCCGCCTGGGCGACGGAATACCACGAGGAAAAAGAACACATGACCGCCTTGGCTTTCTGGATGGCCGATGGGTTTGTGGATCATTTTGAATATGATCTGGAGGGCACGCCTTGCCAACCCTCGGTTCTGAAAAGAGATCTCGTCCACTTTCCCGATAGGCTGCTTGACCTGTTTCCCGGCGATGCCGATTTGAGAGAACAGAGCGGTGTGAGCTATATGGGCGTACCGCTTTTTGATGTCGATGGTGGAATCCTGGGGCACTTGGCCATACTCGACACCCAGGCCATGCCGGAAAACGCCGAGCGGGTGGCGGTTTTTCGCATCTTCGCCGCTCGCGCCTCGGCTGAACTGCAGCGCCTGCGCGCCGAAGAAGCCACGGTTTTGCGCGAAAGGCAACTTTCGGGGCTATTCAACAGTGCGATGGATGGTATTCTCCAAATTGATCGCGACATGCGCGTTACCCTAAGTAATCCCGCCGCCGCGCGAATTTTCGGAGACGATGTAAAACTCCATGCCACCCCCCTTTCCAAATACCTTTCCGAAAACGATGCGCGGAAATTGCGGCGCCTATTGGAAGATTTGCATGCAAAGCCGGAGGGCGCCCGTTTCCTCTGGGTGCCGGGGGGCTTCGAGTTTAGCAGAGAGGGATCGCGTTCTCGCCGAGTCGAAGCTACGCTTTCTCGCTTTGAGGATAAGCGCCGGGATTTTTATACGCTTATCCTACGCGATATTGAAGACAGAATCGAAGCGGAACGCCGGATTGAGGATTTGACCCGACAAACCGAATATTTGCGCGAGGAAATCCTGGCGCTTCACAACTCCGGAGAGCTTATCGGCCGCAGCCCGGCGATGATGCAAGTCTTGGCGGAGGTTTCCCAAGTGGCGGTATCCGAAGCCACGGTTTTAATCCAGGGTGAAACCGGAACAGGGAAGGAACTGATCGCGCGGGCGATACATCGCGCCAGCCATAGAGCCGACAAACCCTTGATCAAGGTCAATTGCGCGGCCATGCCGGCCAACCTTATCGAGAGCGAGTTGTTCGGCCATGAGCGCGGGGCCTTCACCGGCGCCACTTCCGCACGCAAAGGACGTTTCGCCTTGGCGGACGGAGGCACTCTTTTTCTCGACGAAATAGGCGAGATGCCGATGGAATTGCAATCGAAGTTGTTACGAGTCTTGCAAGAAGGGGAATTCGAACCCGTAGGCAGCGCTAAAACCCAAAAGGTGGACGTGAGGGTAGTAGCGGCTACTAATCGCGACTTGAAGCGTGAAGTGGCGGCGGGGAGGTTTCGGGAGGATTTATACTATCGTCTCAGCGTCTTTCCCTTGGAATTGCCGCCCTTGCGCGATCGGGTCGAGGATATTCCCCGTCTGGCCCATTTTTTCGCTTCCCGTTATGCGAAGCAATTGGCGCGCGTGCTGGAACCTTTGGGCGAGAGGGAACTGCGGCGATTGTGCGAATACCCATGGCCCGGCAATGTGCGTGAATTACAGAACGTAATGGAGCGCGCGGTCATTACCAGCACGGGAAATTTTTTAAACCTGGATAAATGTCTTCCCGGTTTGAACGAGGGGGATACATTGCCTGCGACGCAGCCCAAGGCCTCCCAGGATAAGGCGGGCTTCGAGCGTGAGGCCCCAATTTACACGGCGGAAGAGTGGCTGGATTTGGAACGGGAAAATCTGAGGCGTGCATTGGAAGCCTGCGGTTGGAAAATATCGGGGGAGGGTGGAGCCGCTGAATTGCTGAGTGTGCCGCCTTCGACCTTAGCTTCTCGAATCAAGACGCTGGGCATCCGGAAGCCCAACGAAATGTCGTGACCGGTTTACGCGAAATTTCGTTAATCACGAGTTTTCGTGAATAGAATTTTCGCCTGAGCCCTGTTTTCTCCGAAAATTTCCATTTTTCGGGCAATTTTGAATTGGCACGCATTGTGCATTTCCTTCCTCTCAAGATTGCGGACGTTCCGCAATGCTAAAAGAGAAAACCAGAAAGGGAAAACACCATGCAAATCCAAGCCCTCGAAAACCAAACCCAACGTTATGCCCACTGTATCAAGGTTTCCAAAGCTGTGTCCTGGGAAATCGACCGCGACGTCATTCGTGGAAGAAAATTCGACTTCCAACAAAAATTTTTACCGGACGGACTCTCCCTTGTTGATCAGCTGCCTAAACTGACCCCTTCGGAGAAACGCCTGCTAAGCCAAATCCAAGGTCGTAGCTACGCAATATTTTTGGACTGGTGGAGCGCTTCATCAACGCCAAGGTACTGGAAATCAGCCGGGATTATTGGTTGGGCGATCAGGTGGCTTTGGAAGCCCTGGTTCGTTTCAGCGACGAGGAACTCAAGCATCAAGAGCTGTTCCGTCGTATAGAAGCTGAAATCGGCGCTGGAATGCCCGGTGGATACCGCTTTCTTCCCCAACCGGATGACGTAGCATCGGTGGTACTGGGTAAAAGCACATGGGCGGTGCTGGCGCTTACCTGCCATATCGAACTCTTTACGCAAACCCACTATGTGAAAAGCATCGACGGCGACAGGGGGTTATCCGACCTATACCGGGATGTATTCAAATTCCACTGGAAGGAAGAGGCGCAGCATGCGATTTTGGACGAGATCGAATGGGCGCGCGAAACCGAAAAACTTTTACCTGCGGAGCTGGACGCGGCGGTGGACGACTTTATCGCCCTGGTAGGTGCGGTGGATGGGATTCTGCAAATGCAGGCCAAAGAAGATGCGGACTATTTCATCAGCATATTGGACCGCTTGCCCAATCCGGGAGAATTGCAGCAGGTGAGGGACACGGTTCTCAAGGCCTATCGCTGGCAGTACATCGTGTCCGGCGTAAGGGAAGGCCGCTTCATGGAAATCCTGGGAGGCTTCATCAATGCGGACCATGCGGAGCGTATCACCCGAGCCCTGGGCCCCATCCTGGGATAGGCCGATGCCTTTAGAAAGGAGACCAAACCATGGCCTATGTATGCCCTATCGGATTCGATACCGAAGCAATGCGGAGAAATGTCCGCGATACCTATGAGAAACTGGCGGATCATCCCGAGGGAAATTATCACTTCCACCGAGGAGCCGCCTATGCAGCGGGATTGCTGAAATATTCGCAAGCCGATCTTGACGCGCTGCCGAAGGATTCCGTGGCCCGCTTCGCCGGAGTCGGCAACCCGCTTCGTGTCGGGCCCATCCACCGTGGAGAAGTCGTGCTGGGCCATGCCTGCGGAGCGGGCGTCGATTTGCTGTTGGCCGCTCGCAGGGTAGGCCCCACCGGCCGGGCGATAGGAGTAGATATGACCCCGGGCATGCGCAGTTACGCCCGCACCGGCGCCCAAAAGGCGGGATTTGCCGCCCGCGTAGACATACGCGAGGGTTATTTCGAGGCGCTACCGCTAGAAGACGGATGCGTGGACGTGGTGTTGTCGAACGGAGTGGTCAACCTCGCTCCCGACAAGACCTTGGTTTTCCGGGAGATTGCCCGGGTACTGAAACCCGGGGGACGACTTTACTTGGCGGATGTTACATTAAGCGGGGAGTTGGGGCTGGATGCGCGGGCCAATCCGGAGCTGTGGGCGGGATGCGTAGCCGGCGCGCTGACGGAGGAGGAGCTTTTAAGCTTATGCTGGCATGCGGGCTTATTGCATTCCCGGGTGACGGAGCGATTCGATTGCTTCCGTGACACCTCGGCCCGTCGTAAGGTCAACGCGAAATTCGAGATTTGGGGGAGCAATATCCTGGCTTTTAAGGGGTGAGCGGCAGGCGGATGGATTCGCTTTCATTTTTCGGTGCCTCGTCGTGTAAGGATTCTTCCAGCACGTCAGATACCAGTTTATATTGGGGATCTTCCCAGTGATTGACCTCGATTAAGGAGGAGGCGTTATCTAAAAGTACGCGGCAGTCTTCACTCAGATGACGTAAATGCAATTTTTTCCCGGCGCGGGAATACCGCTCCGTAACCTTGTTGACCGCTTCTATCGCGGAATGATCCACTACCCTCGATTCCTTGAAATCGATCACGATTTCGGAGGGATCGCTAAGTACATCGAACTTTTCCTGAAAGAGCCCGGCGGAACCGAAAAAGAGCGGACCGAAAATTTCATAATGCTTCACGCCATTTTCATCGATGTATTTTCTCGCCCGGATTCTTTTCGCATTTTCCCAGGAAAAAGCCAAAGCGGAAATAATGACCCCGACCAATACCGCCACCGCCAGATTGTGGAAAATAACCGTCACCCCGGCAACCATAAACATGACGACAACGTCCGTGGTGGGAACCCTGCGGATGATTTTGAGGCTGGCCCATTCGAAGGTTCCGAAAGCCACCATGATCATAAGCCCGACCAGCGGCGCCATGGGTAATTTTGTGATAAGGGAGGAACCGAACAGGATAAAAACCAGGAGGGAAGTTGCGGCAACGACTCCGGATAGGCGTTTGCGACCTCCCGAACTGACGTTGATGATGCTCTGTCCTATCATGGCGCAACCGCCCATGCCTCCGAAAAATCCCGTCACCACATTGGCTGAACCCTGGGCGATGCATTCGCGATTGCCGCGCCCGCGCGTTTCCGTCATTTCGTCGACTACCGTCATAGTCAGTAAGCTTTCGATGAGGCCGACCATGGCCATGATAAGCGAATAGGGGAAAATGATTTTAAGCGTTTCCCAATCCCAAGGCACGCTGGGAAAATGGAATTGAGGCAAACCTCCGGAAATCGTAGCGATGTCCCCGACGGTTTTGGTGGATAGCCCGGTAAAAAGGGCGAATAGGGAAACGCCCACAATGGCCACCAGCGACGCCGGAACCGCTTTGGTGAACTTGGGGAGGAAGTGGATGATGGCCATGGTTGCAACCACTAGAGCCAGCATAATGGCCAGCGGTTTGCCGGTAATCCATTCGAGTGCCCCGTCCTCACCCATTACCTTGAATTCGGTAAGTTGGGAAAGAAAGATGACGATGGCCAGTCCATTCACGAATCCGAACATGACGGCCTGAGGCACGAGCCGAATGAATTTTCCCAGACGGAACAATCCTGCCGTTACCTGTATAACGCCCATGAGAACCACGGCCGCGAACAAATACTCCAGTCCGTGGGTGGCGACCAGACTGACGACTACGACCGCGATGGCGCCCGTCGCTCCGGAAATCATACCGGGACGGCCTCCGGCCAAGGCGGTTATGAAACAGATTATGAAGGCCGTATAAAGCCCCGTCATGGGGCTCACTCCGGCAATGATGGAAAAGGCCACTGCTTCCGGTATTAAGGCCAAGGACACCGTTATACCCGAGAAGATTTCATTTTTGGGGTTGGTAGTCTGATGCTTAAGAAGATTCAGGAAAAACATGTTGCTTGCTCGATTTTAAAGTTTGCATAAAGGGGAAAAACCCCCTGAAGGGAATGTGTGAATTCTCCGAATGGAAATTCATTGAATCAGGCCCCCGATTCACGAAGGCCATAAAAGATCGAACCGGAGTTGCCGACTACTGCAGAGCTAATTGAGCGAAAAAAATTGCAAGCGCGGAATCGTCATTTCTGGAAGGCTAATAGTACCAAAAAGTCTCTTGGAATCAAGGTTTGCAAGAGCCTAAACAACACTCTTCCTATCTATAGTCTGACAATTTCCCCAAGGAACCAAACTGGCCGGAATGGACTGTTCGACAAGCTTCCCCGAAGAGGGAATTGTCGTTCCAATCCTATGCAGAAGCCTCACCCCTTGCGGAAACTCCCAACAACTCCCTGACTTCATCCAATAGCTGATTCGGCATGAACGGTTTAGAGATGAAATGGGTATTGCCTCTTTGCGGAGTATTTCGGGCCAGGGGGGTGTCGGTATAACCGGACATGAACAGGACGCAAACATCGCGCTTCAGGGAGCGTAGTTGCTTCACCATCTGAATGCCGTCCATTCTGGGCATGACAACGTCCGAGATAATCAAATTTATTTTTCCCGGATGGCTGCGGCCCATCTCCAAGCCTTCCTGGCCATCCCGTGCTTCGAGGACGGCATATCCATTTTGTTCCAAAATTCTCTTGACGAGTTCCCTTACCGATTCTTCATCCTCAACCAATAGGATAGTCGCTAGCAGGGCTTTCGGATTCGAAAAGCTTGATGCAGGAATCGAAGCGTTCACCCCAATTCCTTCTTCAGCCACCGGGAAATAAATCGAAAAACTCGTTCCCTGGCCTTCTCGGCTATCGATGAAAATGTGGCCGCCGCTTTGCGAGATAATTCCATAAACTGTAGCCAATCCGAGTCCGGATCCCCTTCCGAATTCCTTGGTCGTGAAGAAAGGTTCGAAAACCAGGGATTTCACTTCCTCACTCATGCCGGTACCGTTATCCGTAACCGTCAACAGGGTGTATGAACCGGCATTGAGTGCATGGAGATTGCCGTTGGAATGGGCGGTCACTTCGACCGGGAGGGTTTGGATTCTGATTTTGCCGGATGAGGGGATGGCATCACGTGCATTTACCACTAAGTTCATGAGTACTTGCTCAATATTGACTGGGTCAACATTAACCGTTTTCAATGTGGAGTCAAGCTTCAACTCCAGTTCGATATTCTCGCCGATTATGCGTTTAAGCATCTTCGCGAAATTGATTATCAGTGCGTTCAAGTCCACTATTTTTAACGAGAGAATTTGCTTGCGGGAATAGGCCAGCAATTGTCTGGTCAGGTCCGCTGCGCGTTCGCCCGCCTTTTTGATTTCAGTAAGATGGCCGTAGAGTGGATTATCCTTTTCGACTAGGGACAGCGACAAATGACTGTACCCGTTTATGGCAGTCAGGAGATTGTTGAAGTCGTGGGCGATACCGCCCGCCAGTTTACCAATGGATTCCATTTTCTGGGCTTGTAGCAGCTGATCCTGCACTTGGCGTAGAAATATTTCCGCGGCATGTTGTTCGATGGCAATACCGGCGATTCCAACCAAGGTCTCGAACCGGCTAATCTCCTTCCGGTCAAGATGACGGGGTTCCTTAAAATAAAGGGCGAAAGCCGCCAGGGTTTTTCCGGAAGCAGTGGAAATGGGAAGGCACAGGCAGGCCGTGAATCCATTTTCCAAACCCGGATCGTCTTTTGATTTCCACTCGGGATGAGTACTTGCATCTTCCACGTAAATCCTTGCGCCGGTCAGGGCCACGGTGGCGCAAATGCCTTGCCTTGCTTCGATGGCATGGCCTTCGATTGCCTGCAGATAATTATCCGGCATGCAGAATGAAGCACCATTAACCAAGTGTCGACCATCGGGGGAAAGCAGGAGTATGGATGCGCAGGAGCCCTGGATCAGGATTTCCGCATTTCTCGTCACCGATACAAGCACCTTCGACAATGGTGTTCGACGAGCTATTTTTTCCAGAACAGTTCTTTGCGCCTTTAATTCCGCTCCGATGGCTTCGGCTTTTTTGCGGGCCAGCACTTGGGTGGTGATTTCGAAAGCTAAGGCCATGACACCTTCTATTTTACCCTGGGCGTTTCGCATCGGTTGGTAGGTAAAGCGAAAGTAGGCCGGTTTTGGACCCTGTCCCCGGTCGAGCGAAACAAGCATTTCCTGGGTCGTGAAAGCTTCTCCCTGATAGGCTTTATCTAGAATCTCGAATATGCCCTGGCTTTCGAGTTCCGGAAACACCTCTCTTGCTGTTCTTCCCAAAAGATTGTGGCGGCCCGCCAGTTCGTAAAAAAGCGGGTTAACGAATACATATTCCAGATTGGGGCCGCTTAGTATGCTGATTGCAGCCGGAGCCTGCAGGAAGAGCGATTTCAACCAGGATATTTGCTGTTCCGTTTTCGACAGTGCGCTTATACTGGCGAATAAATGACCGATCCTTTCGACGATAAGTTGGAAAAAACTCTTATAACTGTCGTCCAGCTTCAATCGGGGGCTGATGCCGAATACGAGGATACCGATTGTCTCTGTTTGAGCCAAACCTTTGATGGGAAAAGCCAAACTTGATGTTGGAGGCTCAGGCCAGGGAATGCCAGGTAGAATTCGAATGCGACCTTCTAGATTCTTCAGCAGGAATGGCTGGCCTTCTTGGATAACTTTGTTCAGGGGCCAATCCGAATCAGTTGAGTCCGAAAGATTTATCGTGGCGGGAATATCCGAATTATCCAGGATAATTCCGGAACTTTCCCTTAAAATGGCCTTATCTTTTTTCTCGTTGATCAGAAAAATAAGCGAAAAGGGAATGTCCCATCTGTTTTTATCAAAACACTGTGTAATAATTTTGAATGCTTCCGTCTCGTTTTCCACGGTTAGAGATTCATTTGATAATTCCGTGATGACTTTCGCTCGCCTCTCCCATATTGTCTGGGTGGTGGTTTCGCATACAATATTGAGAACCCCTACGATTCCACCGCAATCATTCCGAATGGGACTGTGAGACGTAGTGAAATAGGCTTCTTCCAAAAAACCATGCCGGATTAAGGAAACCTGCTGTTGCTGTAGCGATTCGGACTGGCCTTGATGATAAACGCGATTTATCATCGGTCCATACTCTTCCCAGATTTCGGACCAACAGTTCGCGGCCATTTTCCCGAGAGCTTGCGGGTGCTTTTTCCCTATGAGGAGGCGAAAGGCATCATTGTAGAACGTTATAAATTCCGCTCCCCAAAAAACGGCGATTGGAAATGGGGTGTTCAGCGTCAAATTCAGGGTATTCCTAAGGCATTGCGGCCATTCTGATATGGGTCCCAGTGAGGAATCGCGCCAGTCCCGGGAGCGAATGAGCTCCCCCATTTCCCCTCCACCTTCGAGACCGTTGGCGGTGAGGTTTTCGCGCGAAGGATCCATGAAATTTCCCCGATAGGCTTAGGGATAATTCAAGAGAATGTCTGAACCGTCTTTTAATATAAGGGAGTGAAACAGGGAATGCTAAATAAATCGAAATCGAATTGAAATCGATGCCTTAACCGCCAGAGAAAACCAGGCTGCATTGGCTGGGGCCCGCCACGGTATTATTGCAACCACAACAAGCTCGCCGCCATTACCGCCATACCGGCTATCAACCCATATATGGCTAAATGGTGCTCGCCGTATTCCTCCGCCGCCGGCAATAACTCATCCAGGGAGATGAAAACCATTATTCCCGCTACAAATGCAAAGGTCAACGCGAAGAGCGTGTCATTGAGAAAGGGAAGTAAAATAAGATATCCGACCAGTGCGCCCACGGGCTCGGCCAATCCACTTAAAAAAGAATACCCAAAGGCCTTTTTGCGGCTTCCGGTGGCATAGAAGAGCGGCACGGCCACCGCGATGCCTTCGGGGATATTGTGAATGGCGATGGCAATGGCAATGCTTACGCCTAGAGCCGGATCTTTCAATGCCGCTATAAAGGTGGCGAAGCCTTCGGGAAAGTTATGCAAAGCTATGGCACCGGCGGTGAAAAGACCCAGGCGCAACAGACGGGCCTGGTCTTGGGGCCGCTCTCGCATGGCTTCAACCCGCTTTATTTCATGCGGGTTGCCTTGCTCCGGAACCATCCGGTCGATAATTGCGATAAGGGCTATGCCTGCGAAAAAGCCGAGAATCGTAAACCAACCGCCTTCGGTCGCGCCGCGCAACCGAGTTAGTTCCGCTTGTGCCGTCGCCAGCAATTCCATGAAAGAAACGTAAATCATGACCCCGGCGGAAAATCCCAGCGAAGGGGCGAGAATTCGCGTATGGGTATGGCTGGTGAAAAAAGCCAGCGCGCTTCCGATTCCGGTGGAAAGACCGGCGAAGAGCGTCAGCCCGAAGGCGAAATAAACATTTCCGAACATGAGAAGTTATGGCTGGAGAAACTGTATCGGGAAAGTATGCCGATTGCGCATACTTTCCCGATTCTTAGAGTTGCAAGTTACTCAACCAACTGGAGCTCAACCCGGCGGTTCATGGCGCGGCCTTCCGCCGTACGGTTCGAACCCGTGGGGCGTGTGGGACCGTAACCGACAACCTTCAGCCGCGTAGCTTCCACACCCTTCTGAATGAAGTAGTCGGCCACAGACTGCGCTCTCTCTTGCGAAAGCCGCTGGTTCAAAGCTATGGAGCCGCGATCGTCGGTATGCCCGCCTACCTCAATTTTAACCTTGGTGGTTATGAGTTGAGAAACCACATTGTCCAACACCGAATAGGATTCGTCCGTGAGGCGTGCCGAGCCGGTATGGAAATTGACACCTCTCAAGACTATGGTTTTGACGGTTTCTTCCACTTTTACGATGGCGGGGCATCCGTCCTTACCGTCTTTACCTTGGGCGGTGTCCGGGCAATTATCAGAACCCTGACAGATTTCAGTGTACTCGGCAGACAATCCCAATTGCTGTACCCAGGGATTGCAAACGCCGTCGCCATCGGTATCTGGATTAGGGCATCCATCCTTGCATTTCTCGCATGTGCCTTGCGGCAGATCCGGGCATTTATCCGCTCCCTTACAAATGGACGCGAACTGATCCGATAGGCCGGCTTTGCTCACCCAAGGGTCACAAATTCCATCGCCGTCTCTGTCGGGAACGGGGCAACCCTGTGAACCTTTTTCGCCCTGAGCGACATTTGGGCAAAGGTCCGTACCGGTGCAAATATGCGCGAACTGTTCAGACATGCCGCTTTCCTGCACCCAGGGATCGCAGGCTCCGTCCTTATCCGTATCAGGATGCGGGCACCCATTTCGACCATCGGGTCCCTGGGCAACATTGGGGCATTGGTCGGTACCCTTGCAAATATGCGCGAACTCCGCCTCTAGGCCGCTTTCACCGACCCATGCTTCGCAGACTCCATCGCCATCTTTATCTGGATTGGGACAACCGTATTGACCCTTGTCCCCTTGCGGTACATCGGGGCAAAGATCCGATTTGTCCGGTACCCCGTCGCCGTCCTTATCCTGGCTGACGATAGGTCCGTTCCAGGAGACCTGGAAATAGAGGGAGGCATCGGGAGCCCCCCGGATGCCCATTCGATTGGTCTGACCATTATAGGGATATTCCACCGTGTTGAAGCCATTATTAGCCATTCCCAAAATCAGGCCGGCTTGAAAATTGAAGCCTATGGGAGTGCGCGCCAATGCGCCCAGGGTCAGGGTCAAAATTTCGGTGGAGAGTTGGTCGTCCGTACCCCATTTATTGGCACGTGCCTCATGCCATAATTCGCTGAAAAAACCAATATAAGGATTGAGAGTCAAATCCAAGGACGTTCCCGCGAACAAAATGTCGTCGAATCCTGGTTCGGCCAAACCGATTTTTCGGATTCCGGCATTCAAATGCCAGGCAAAGCTGGCCTTATTGGTCAGGTCTTTCAGGTGAAAAGTCATCCCCAGTCCAGCCAAAAAGGTGGGTACATCAACACCATAGGGAGTCGCCTTGGCGTTGTCCACGCCATAGTATTCCAGTTGCGTGGGAATGGCGCCGGGGCCATCATGGGTCGGTATCGAGCCCCCGAGTAGAAGGGACATGTTCATGATTTCGCGGGTGGGAGCATAAGGTATTTGAAATTTGGCGCGGTATTTCAAATCTCCGATATGAAAATCGTCGTGAGATAGAACCGAACTTTTCATTTCCTGATAATAGAAGGGAAGGGCCAAGCTGAGGTCGACGAGTGAACCGGCGCCCATACCGAGAAATACATTGTTGTTGGCCATTAAAAAGGGTTTGATAAATCCCTTTTGACCGTTTGTAAATACCGAACCCTCTCTCAGCACCGCTTCATCGTCGATGAGATGGGTATTGGCGCCGATGGCCACATGCCCGTTTTTCAAAGCTTCGGATGAAAACGTGTTGTGAATGCCGGGAAGGCCATCCTTGTTAACGGCGGAAAAGCCGACGGAGGCGATGAGTAACAATAGGGCCAGACTTCTCATGGTTCACCTCATGGATTTGGGGATTCGAAACCGGGAAGCGACGCTATCGCGAAATGCACGTAGCGCACAGGTTTCCCGATGCATTTACAAGCACAGAAAATGACGAATAAAAGATATTCATCCTTGCTGGAATCAACAACTTATCGGGTGTATACATCCGCTCTTCACCCATTTCCCGTCCCCTGGATGTAAAGGCGCTCAAAAGTTATGTTATCGACGGTGCACCATGCCGAAAACCTCTACAAAAACCCACTTTACCGCCGCTTCCGATGGAACCTCCCCCCAGCCCGGCATACGGGCGTTTCTCATCCACCTTCGTCTGCATTACCAATTTTTTATTTTATCGGGTCCCTATTTATTGGGCGGAGTTTTCGGTGACCGGCCCACGCCCGCCTTTTTTCTGCATTTTTTCACCGTACACATCCTGCTTTTTGGGGGCGTTACGGCGTACAACTCCTTTTGGGACAAGGATGACGGTCCCATCGGGGGGCTCAAGCGCCCCCCGCCCATGGCCGGGTGGATGCTCCCCGCCTCCTGGGCTCTGCAAGTCGCGGGTTTGGCGCTGGCTTTGGGTGAGGGAATCTTCTTCGCGGCCTGCTATGGTTTGAGCATGCTGTTGTTCTGGCTCTATAGCAGCCCAAGACCGCGCTTCAAGGGTAAGCCCTGGGCCAGTCTCTTCGCTATCGGTTTGGGGACGGGATTTTTCCCCTTGCTTATGGGTTATCTGGCGGCTTTGGAAAAGGGGCTTGTCGGATTCGCCCCCCTCATGCTTCCTGCGCTGGCAGGGATGGGAGCCACGCTGCTGCTCGTCAGCCTCTACCCGCTTTCGCAAGCGTATCAAATTGACGAAGATTTACGCCGGGGTGACGTCACCTTCGCATCCCGTTACGGTTTGAACGGCGTCCGGCGCGTATTCACGGCTTGCTTTTTCGCGGGAACCTTGATCACAGCTTGGGCGCTTTTTCTCGCAGCCGGATTCTGGGGGCCGTTGCTCGGGGCGCTTTCGGCCTTCGCCGGCCTACTCATTGCTTGGCGTCTTCGCCGCTTACAGGGCATTCCAGAGGAATATTCGCTGGTCATGAATATTAAATACGCAGCCTCTCTGCTTTTCGTGCTCTTTTTGTGCGGTTTGCTTTTGATTATGGGGTGGCAGGCGTGAGGGCGCCCGCGGCTAGGGAGGGAGAACTGTCGCGGCCGTTGCGCTGGGGCATCTTATCCACGGGAAACATCGCCCGCAAGTTTGTTTCCGATCTACGGGAAAGGGGAATGGAGGTTGCCGCGGTGGCCTCCCGCGACCTCGGACGGGCCGAGGCTTTCGCCACCTCGCTCGGAATTCATCGACATTACGGCGATTACCGGTCTTTACTGGACGATAAGGCTATCGACGCGGTCTATATCGCCTTGCCCAATCACCTGCACGCCGAATGGTCCATCCGCTGCGCCGAGGCGGGCAAACATGTTTTATGTGAAAAGCCCGCAGCGCTTTCCGGCGCCGAATTCGAAAAGGTGATGGCTGCGGTCGAGCGCGCCGATGTGTTTTATATGGAAGGCTTCATGTATCGGCTGCATCCCCTATGGGCGCGGATGCGCGAAATCATCGCTTCGGGCCGCATCGGCAGCGTCCGGCTTTTGCATGCTTCCTTCTGCTATGACATGGGGATGAAGCTCGATAATATCCGGCAAATCCCCGAAGTGGGCGGAGGCGCACTCAACGATATCGGTTGTTATTGCCTCTCTTTCTGTCGCATGCTGGCGGGGGAGGAACCCTCGGTTTTAAGTGCAACCGGATCTATTGGACACGAAAGCCGCGTAGATGAATGGGCGGTCGCCAGCCTGCGCTTCCCTTCGGGCCTGTCGGCCACTTTCCATTGCGCCCTGCGTCTGGCCGAGCCCCACCGGGCCATTATTTATGGTGACAAGGGCCGCATCGAAATTCCCTCACCCTGGTATCCCCACAAAGACAAGGCGGAACTACGCGTTTTCGATGGTCGCGGCGAGGAGGTCATTTCGGTGGGCGATGGAATTCCCCGTTTCGCGCGCGAGGCCATGCGGGTGGCGGAGAATCTGTCGGCGCGCCAATGCTCCGAGCTCACTTTAGCTGACAGCTTGGGACAGGCCCGCGCCTTGGAGAGATTGCGGGACGATTTGTACCGTTCCACAAACCTCGGGTGACACGCCCGAATCAAAAAACCAGCTGGTGCTGGGTTAGGATCAATGGAGGGGTACCCATTTCCGGAGTTCACCCGTTTCCCGGTCGGCATAAAGGAGTAGTCCGCGCGGGGGATTGTTCAAAGTTTCACTCACCTCCACCTTGCGGCCATCCAGAGTATACAGGCTCGCGGCCGGTGCGTCCCTCCCGGTAAAAGTGCGTGTGCTCTTGCCGGATTGGGCAATGGATTTCAATCCCGTGGTAACGGCTGGTTTAAGCTCCGCATGCTTCAAACGGAAAATATGGGTTTGGCGTTGCTGCACGGTTCCGTGTTCCGTGTACATCGCCGCGTAGATCAGTCCCGAAGCATCTTGTCCGAAAGCGGAAATACGGCCTGGCATATTCCCTGCGACGGATTTCATTTCTTTCACCGTGGTTTTATCGTCGTTCAGAATCAACCCATAAATTTTGCGGGTCTCATAATCCCCGAACAGGTAAACCCCGTAGAAAGCGGAAGCGGGATCGGCCCGGTAGACGAAACCCCCGATGACGCAGGCGCTTTGGGCGCGCGTCAACGCCACCACCGGATTAACCAATTGTGAACAATTTCCCGTTTCGCAATTTCCTTCCACAATGGAAGCCCCGTAATTCAAGCCTTTGTTGACCAAGTTGATTTCTTCGTTCTTAAGGTGGCCTACGTCTCCCAACCACAAATCCCCATTTTTCGGATCGAAGTTGAACCTCCAGGGGACCCGAAAACCCGATGCCCAGATTTCCGGGCGTATCCCGGTTTTATTCCGGAAGGGATTGTCTTGCGGAATGGCATATTCCAATCCTGGATCTTTTTTATCGATATCAATGCGGATGACCTTGCCCCACAAGCCTTGCATATCCTGGGCGTCGAATTGTCGGTCCGCCTGGGCGGAATACAGGTAACCATCCGCTCCGAAAATGATGTCGCCGGAGGAATGCACGGTCTTCTGTTCGAATTCGATGATGGTACGGACTCTTTGGGGGTTTTCCAGCCCGGAGGCGGGCGCTTGCCATTCTTCGATGACGGATCTCGTTTTCAAATCCTTACGGCGATAGAGCACATAGAACTTGCGGTTTTCATCGAAACGGGGATGGAACTCCACCTTCCAGGCGCCGTCCCAATGCGTTTCAGTATTGGCGTCGACTGAAAACCAGGCTTTTTTAACGTACTGAGCGCCTTGTTTTTCCAACAGAAAGGTGGCGCCGGCTCTTTCCATTACCACAAGCCGCTCGGGTTGGTTTGGAACTCCACCTACATGCGTGGGTTGGTCGAAGGAAATTTTGGTTTGGTCGTAAAATGCCTCATAGGTAACGCCGGTGGGAATGGCGGCATCGGCGGCATATACACCCAGTAGGAGCAGAAGCCCCATGGAAAGAGGACTCCATGGTGATACTTTGATTCTGCTTTCAGCTGCCATGAGCCAGACCTTTGCTTTCGTGGTAGTCACATTGGGTCTAAAGAATATAATCCGGGATGGGGGAAATACGGGATGGAATTTTACGGGAATAGAGCCGAAAAATGGCTCTAATTAGCGATCAAGTGGATTTTTATTGCTGCATCGATAAAATAGAGGCCTATCCCGCTTTGGAGCGATTGGCGGGAATCGCGCCTGATCACGGAATCAAAAGTTCAGGGCAGACACGATTGGCACGCGGGTTTTCTTGGGGGCGATGGCCGCGGAAGCCCATTTTTCCGGAGCGAAAACGCGCTGCAAGCAGACTTGCACGTCCTTCTGTGTAACCGCGTCAAGACGTTGTAAAGTCGCTTCCAGGGGCTCCTCATCCTTGCGGTTCAATAGGCGACGTGCGATATGACTCATGCGGCTTTGGGTCGACTCCAGGCTCAGCAAAATACTGCCGCGTACATTGGCTTTGGCGAATTCCAGCTCCGGGGCGGAAAGACCTTCGTTCTTGAGACGTTTGATTTCACGGGCGATTTCTCGCAAGGCTTTTTGCAAATGCGCGGGTTCGGTGGCGAAGCCGATGGTAAATAGGCCGGAACCGATCAAGAATTCGGGATTCGAATAAATGGAATAGACCAGCCCGTACTCTTCGCGTAAGTTCTGGAAAAGTCGCGAACTCATGCCGTCGCCGAATATGGTATTTATCAAGATAAGGGGAAAACGCGCTTGGGCATTGAAGGCGTATCCCGGCCCGCTCAACATTATGTTCACCTGCTGGACCGACTTATGATCGATAAGGTGACGCGGCTTGCACGCGACGATTCTCCGCGCCAAGGGGCGTCGGGACTGGATGGGTGCGCCCGCTCCCTGTTTGCGAGGAAGGCCGAAGGCCTCACGGGTAACGCGAACCGTTTCGGCATGCGAGAGGTTGCCCACGCCGATTACGAAAACCGGCAACCGGCGGCGAACCAGATCGCGGTGGGCGCTTAAATGCGCGCGCGTCAAGCCGGCTACCGTCTTTTCATCTCCGGCAATGGGAAAACCCAAGCCCTGTTTGCCATAAAATGCGTCCGATAACAAGTCGTAGATGCTGTCTTCGGGATTATCGTTACCGCCTTTGATTTCCTCGATGATGACGTCTTTCTCCTTGCGGAGTTCTTCTTCGTCGAAAGTCGCGTTCAGGGCCATGTCGAGAAGCAGCGATAAGCCTTTCATGGCTTCGCTGTCGACCATCTTGGCGTAAAAACAAGTCTGCTCCTTGGAGGTGAAGGCGTTGACATGTCCACCCGACGCTTCGTAGGACTTGACCAACTCCAGCGCGCTATGGGTGTCGGTGCCTTTGAAGACCATATGCTCAAAGAGGTGGGCCAACCCGTTGGTAGGCGCGCTTTCGTCACGTGAGCCGATATCGAGGTAGACTCCCAAACTGGCCGAATGCAAATTGGGAAGCGATTCGGTGGCGACCAGGACGCCGTTTTCCAGCTCCGTGACCTTGATATCTGCGACTTTTTTCTTGTTTATCATGGTATTGGTTTCGGGGAAAAGGAATCCAGGTCCGGAAAAAATTATCCGGACCTGGAAATCATGGAGTAAAGGATAAAAAAGCGGCTCCGAAAACGCCGCTCGGTGCGCCGCCCGGTGTATTTATCCGGCAATGAGAGCCTTGCGGCTCAATTTTATTTTCCCCTGCGGGTCGACTCCGATGCACTTGACTTCAACTTCATCGCCCATGGAAAGCACATCTTCGACTCTATTCACTTTTTGCGGGGCCAGTTCGGAAATATGCACCAGACCTTCTTTACCGGGAAGAATTTCCACGAAGGCTCCAAAGGTGGCTATGCCCTTGACCTTGCCACGATAGATCTTTCCCACTTCGGCCTCGGCGAACAGTTCATTCACCATTTTAAGCGCGATGATGGCATTGTTCCGATGGGGCGCCGATATCGTCAACGATCCGGTATCGTCGATATTGAGGGTCGCGCCGGAAGACTCCTGGATGCCTCGGATGACCTTGCCGCCGGGTCCGATTAGCTCTTTGACTTTATCCGGCGGAATCTTCTTCTGCAGGATGGACGGTGCGAACTTGGATAGCTCTCTCGGGCCCGCCAGCGCATGGTTCATTTTCTCCAGGATGTGCATGCGGCCCGCCTTGGCCTGGCTCAGCGCACGGTGCATAAGCTCCGGAGTGATTCCCCGCATCTTGATGTCCATTTGAAAGGAGGTAATCCCTTCGGCGGTTCCGCATACCTTAAAATCCATGTCGCCGAGATGGTCTTCGGTTCCGTTGATGTCGGAGAGAACCTGGGCCCGGCCGCCCTCACTGACCATTCCCATGGCGATGCCCGCCACCGGAGCTTTGAGCTTCACGCCGGCATCCAAAAGCGCCAGGGTGCCGCCACAAACCGACGCCATGGAAGAGGAACCATGCGATTCCAGAATATCGGAAACCAGGCGAATGGTGTAGGGAAAGCTGTCGGCGGTGGGTAGAACCGGGGCAAGAGCGCGCTCGGCAAGATAACCATGCCCTATTTCGCGTCGACTGACCGACGCCATGCGCTTGGCTTCGCCAACGCTAAACCCGGGAAAGTTATAATGCAACATGTAGTTCTTAAATGTTTCGCCTTGCAGGGAATCGACTCGTTGTTCATCGGTGCGGGTTCCCAGGGTGCAAACGACCAGGGCCTGGGTTTCGCCGCGTTGGAAAAGCGCTGAGCCGTGAGCGCGCGGAAGCACCTGGGTTTCGATATCAATTTGGCGAACCGTATCGGGCTTGCGACCATCGATACGCACGCCTTCGTTGAGTACCATTTCGCGCATTTCGCGCCAGTAGATTTCTTCGAACTCGGTAGCGATCTCGCTATCCGCATCCGGGAACTCAGGTGCGAGTGCGGTAACGACTTGTTGCTTGACGGCCTTGACGGCCTTTCCATGGGCCTTTTTGAGATACGGGCTGTGGAGTACTTCCCGCAGTGGATTGAGCGCGATTTCCTCGATGCGTTTTTGCAGGGCGAGGTTTCGTGGCGGGGGAGTGAAAACCTCTTTTTCCGGATTCAGTCTACGGATGAGTTCATTCTGACCCTGGATAATCTGTTTGATGGCTTGGTGGCCGGCCAGAATGGCGTTGACCATCAATTCTTCGGGTACTTCCCAGGCCGAGCCCTCGACCATGTTGACGGAAGTTTCGGTGCCGGCGACGATGAGTTCGATGTCGGCGGATTCGATTTCTTCGAAAGTGGGATTCACGATGAAGCTGCCGTCTTTACTGCCGATTACCTTGACCGCGGCGACCTGCTCCTCGAAAGGAAGGGGTGAAAGGCCTACGGCTAATGACGCGCCGATAATGGAAATAGTATCGGAATCAAATTTTTCATCGGCGGAAAGGACGGATGCAACCACTTGCACTTCGCGACGGAATCCGTCTGGGAACATAGGGCGCAAGGGCCTATCTATGAGGCGGCAAGTTAAAATTTCCTTGTCGCTGGGTTTAGCCTCGCGCTTGACGTACCCGCCGGGGATTTTGCCGGCAGCATAATATTTTTCGCGGTATTCGACGGTTAGGGGAAAGAAGTCGCCTTGCGATTCGGCGCCATAGCATACCGTGACCAATACCACGGTTTCGCCAAGTCGGATGATTACCGAGCCGCCCGCCTGTTTGGCGATTTTGCCCGATTCGAGGGTGATGATCTTTCCGTCGGGAAGGGTAACATTGACTATTTCATGTGCCATGGAATGGTATTTCTCCCAGGGGATAATAGCATGGAAGCCCGGTGCCGTTTAGGCGGCCGGGCGGAATGACGTGGACCTAGCGGCGCAATTCGAGCTGTTTAATCAGACCGCGGTAACCGTCGAGGTCGGTTTTCGCCAGGTAATTGAGCATGCGGCGGCGGTAGGCGACCATGGTGATCAGTCCGCGGCGGGAGTGCTTGTCTTTTTTATGCACTTTGAGATGCTCGGTGATTTCAGCGATGCGATGGGTCAAGATGGCGATCTGGACGCGGACGTTACCGGAATCCTTTTCGTTCTTACCATAATCGCCTACGAGCTTCTGCGTTATTTCTGTGGTGATTGTCGCCATAACAATATTAAACCTTTGAATGGATTACTTAATCGTTGAAAGAAAACTTCTGTTCGGCAGACTTCTTTCCGGGCTCCGCCTTGGAAAAGCGGGTCCGGCATGCCTCCAGATCTCGCTGGATTTGCCGCCTCAAATCGGAAGAATTTGCAAACTTTTCTTCCTTTCGGAGGTGGAATAATAGTTTTACCCCGGCTTTTTGGCCATAGATATCTGCTTTGAAATCAAGTACATGAGCCTCTAATTTAGCTATTTGAGAGTCGAAAGTCGGGCGGATTCCAATATTGATGACTGCGGGATGATCCACTCCCTCCAGGTTGACGTAGCCCCCGTATACGCCGAATTGGGGTAATAATTTAACCGGCGATTCCAACCGTAAATTGGCGGTGGGGAAGCCCAGCTTCTTGCCTCGGCCCTCGCCGGTTTCCACCGTTCCGAGAAAGAGATAAGGCCGACCCAGCAATTCATTGGCCCGCTCAAGGCGACCTGCCTGCAAATGTCCGCGTATGGCCGAGGAGCTGACAATCTCGCCCTGCAATAAATAAGGTGGGGTCAAATGCACGGCCGCCTCGCCGCCGGAAAGCAATTTACCCAGGAGGGGAGCATCGCCCTGGGCGCCTTTACCGTATCGATGGTCATGGCCTAGAAAAACCTCGCGGCAATTGAGGGATTGGATTAAAATATTTCGGACGAAATCATCGGGTTCCATATGGGCGATTTCGTCGGTGAAGCGGAGACAGAGCGTTTCAATCGGCCACTTTTTCAGGATCTCGATTTTTTCTCCCAGGGTGGTCAACAAAGCAGGAGCTTTATCCTTCAGGAAAAAATGGGCGGGATGGGGTTCGAAGGTGACCAGCATGGGCGTAAGACCCCGGACTTTGGCTTTTTGGACGAGGGAGGATAAGAGGTGTTGATGACCTAAATGGACACCGTCGAAATTACCGAGCGCTAAAAGCGTCGGCTTTTCCTGTGAGGGGATATCGCGTATATCGCGAGGAATCAATTTCGAGCCAGGACTTTCTCGGGACACAAGCTGCCATCGGCAAGAATACGGCCGATGGCCAATAGCCGGGTGCCGGAAAGGATGCGATAGGGGGTTTCAGCGCTTTCTGCCGGAGCGCCGGTCAATCGATATTCCGAAGGCCCTAAAGTGATGCCATTCAGTATGGGGCTTATTTTTACGGGCGAAACAGTGGCGACAGGAAGGAATTCCAGTGCCTGGGCTACCGGTATGAGGCGGCTCATTCCCTCGATATCCTCGGTAGTTACGGCGTTTTCTACCTGAAAGGGCCCGATGGCCATGCGTCGGATAGCATCGGCGACTCCACCTACCTTGAGCAAGCGGCCTATATCATGGGCGAGCGAGCGGACATAAGTGCCGCGAGAGCAAATCAGGCGTAAATGCGCGGCGGCGGGCTTACCGGTTTCGCCGGGCTCGAAGCCCTCCATTTCAAACCGATAGACATGTATGCGTCTTGACTTGAGTTCGACGGTTTCGCCGGAACGGACTCGATCGCAAGCGCGCCGACCCGCGATTTTGATGGCGGAATAATCGGGAGGCATCTGCTCCTGTTCGCCGCGGAACCCCTTCAGTGCGTCTTCGATATGCGCGGCGGTGAGATGTCCGGACTCCTGCCGCTGCAGGACTTCTCCCTGCATATCGTAAGTATCTGTGGCAATGCCCAGGTGCACAGTGAACCGGTAGTCTTTGGTGAGTTTCTCCATGTATTCGAGGAGGCGGGTGGCCTTATCCACCCCGACCAGCAAAAGGCCCGATGCATCGGGATCCAAGGTACCCGCATGTCCCACTTTTCGGCCGCGAAATATCTTTTTTACCGGGTGCAGCGCCTTAAAAGAGGAGAGGCCGCGCGCTTTGTCCACCAACAAGAAGCCACCTCCTTCGGGAATTGGGGGTGTTGGCACATTCGGTCCTGCGACCGCCGGCTGCCTAATCATTTTTGGAATCTAATTCGGAAGAGGCGTCGGAGTTTTCCTCCGGTTCGTCCTCCTCGGCTGCTTCCGTCGGGCCGCTCCCGGGGTTATCGATGCGGCTGAGGATTTCGTGCATGCGGAAGCCGTGTTCCAGATTCTTGTCTTCGATGAATTGCAAACGGGGCACCGTTCGGGTGTGCATCGATTTTGCCAATTGGGTACGCAGAAAAGACGCGCTTCTTCCCAGCCCGACCAGCGAGTCCTTGGTTTCTTTCGCGCCGCCTAATACGGTGACGAATACCTTGGCATGAGCCAAATCGGTGGTCACGTCTACGCGCGAGATGGTCACGAATCCAATGCGCGAGTCGGCAAGCTCTTTTTGAATGAGATCGCTGAGCTCGCGCTGGATTAGGTTTCCGACTCTTTCGGTCCTGCGGGTCATGGGCTAATATCCTTCCGGCGTGAGATGTCTCAGGCGTTTACCGGAGCGGAAAGCTTGCGAGCCACTTCCACTCTGCGGAAAAAGGCCAACACGTCGCCTTCTTTGATATCGTTCAAGCCCTCGAGGCCGATACCGCATTCGAAACCGGCGCGTACCACCTTGGCGTCGTCTTTTTCACGCTTGAGCGAAGTGACTTTGGCTTCGCCCACTTCGATGCCGCCGCGGTAGAGCCTTGCCTTGAGGTCGCGCTCCACCGTACCGCTTTGCACTTTGCAACCCGCGATGGTGCCGATTTTGGGAATGTGGAAAAGCTGCAGAATCTCGGCTTCGCCGGCCACTTCCTCCTTGATTTCGGGAGTAAGCATGCCTTCCATGGCGGCCCTGATTTCGTCCACCACTTCGTAGATGACGCGATAATTATTGATGGTCACGCCTTCGCGTTCCGCAAGATTTCGAACCGATTCGGAAGGCAGCACATGGAATGCGATGACAATGGCTTCCGATGCGGAGGCCAATCCGATATCGGCGTCGGTGACGGCACCCACGCCTTTGGAGATGACGTTGACGCGGACCTCTTTGGTCGAGACCTTCTCCAGCGCCGCGGCGATGGCTTCCACCGAACCGTCGACGTCGCCTTTGATGATGACTTTGAGTTCGTGGAATTCGCCGGACTTGATTTGATCGTAAAGCTGATCGAGAGTGATATGCCGTTTCTGCCGCAGTTCGCGGTCTTTGGCGGCAATGCGGCGGCGAGCCGCGATTTCACGCGCTTCGCGTTCGTCCTCGACGGCCAAAAAGGAATCGCCCGCCTGCGGAGCGCCTTCAAGGCCCAATACCTGCACGGGAGTGGAGGGGCCGGCGGTTTGCTTCGGCTTGCCGCGTTCGTCAAGCAGTGCGCGCACTTTGCCGGAAAAAATACCGGTTACAAAGGGGTCGCCCACGTTGAGCGTACCGTTTTGAATGAGCACCGTGGCTACCGCGCCCTTGCCCTTGTCCAGGCGGGACTCGATGACCGTTCCTTGCGCAGGGCGGTTGGGATTGGCTTTGAGGTCGAGTATTTCAGATTCGAGCGCCAGGGTCTCCAGCAGCTTTTCCATGCCCAGGCCGGTTTTGGCCGAGATTTCGACGCTGGGATATTTGCCGCCCCATTGTTCCACTTCGACGCCGGCTTCGGCCAATTGTGCGCGAATTTTGTCCGGATTGGCGGTGGGCAAATCGATTTTGCTGATGGCCACCACAATTTGGCAATTGGCATTTTTGGCCATCTTGATGGCTTCTTTGGTTTGCGGCATGACCATGCTGTCCGCTGCCACCACTAGCACTACCACGTCGGTGACATGGGCGCCGCGCGATCGCATCGCGGAAAAGGCTTCGTGACCCGGCGTATCCAGAAAACAAACCGGTCCGAAAATGGTTTCCACCTGGTAGGCGCCGATATGCTGGGTAATGCCTCCTGCCTCACCCGCGATAACGTTCGCCTTGCGGATGAAGTCGAGCAGCGAGGTTTTACCGTGATCGACATGGCCCATAACCGTGATGATGGGCGCGCGCGGAAGCAACTCCTCGGCGGTGTCTTCGGATTCCTGACCCAGGTTGTCGGTGGCGTATTCGTCCATCAATTTGGCGTCGAATCCGAACTCATCGGCGATGAGAGCGATGGTTTCATAATCGAGACGCTGGTTGATGGTCACCATCATTCCCAGTTCCATGCATTTCGCGATAACCTGCGCAGGCATTACATTCATGAGTCCGGCCAATTCGCCGATACTGATAAACTCGCCTACATTCAAGATGCGACGTGATCCATCATCCTCGAAGTCGCTCTCCTTGCGGCCTTTCAACTTGCCTTTGCCTGGAGTACGGGAAAGGGAAGCCATGACCTTGCTCACGTTTTGACGGGCTTCGAGAAGTTCCGCCTCCACCTGCTCCTTCGATTTGCGGCGATGGCCGCCGCGTGTCGGTTTGCTCGGCGTGAAAGTCTTGGCTTTGTCTTTATCCTTGTCGAGACCGCGGTTGAGGCGATCGGGCTTGGCGCCGCCGGTGCCTCCGCCGGCCAGGGGAGTAAAAGTATTGGTGACGCCGGCTTCATGGGCGCGTTGCGCGAATACATCACGAGGAGCTCCCGCTCCGCCGGGCCCTGCCGGACGGCGTGCTCCCGGAGGGCCACCCGCCCCAACCGGTCCGCCTTCACGAGGTCCTCGGGGTCCTTGCCCGGGTGCGGGAGGACGTGCTCCCCGACTTAAATTGCCGGAATAACCTTGCCCGCGGCTTTGCATGCGCGCTTGAGCGTCGGCCCGGCCGCGCGCGATGCGCGCCAACAAGGCGGCGTCGGGCTTTTCCACCGAAACTTTGAGTTCATTAAGCTGCGGGGGCGCCGTCTGCGGAGGCACTTTTGCCTTTGGAGCCTCCGGCGCCTGGGCTGGTATAGGCTCGGGCCTCGGCTCTGTCGCTTCGGGAGAAATAGGCTGCGCAGGGGCCGACTGAACCCCGGTGGGCGCCTCGATTTCGATGGGAGATACTTTGGGAGCTTTGGCCTCCGGAGCTTCCGGTTGCTTTTCCGAAACGGGTTGCTGCATTGGAACCGCTTCGGGAGCAGGTTGTTTCACTGCGGCCTTGACTGTGGTTTCCTGCGGCTTTTCCAGCGTCTGAGTTTCTTCAGGCGCCGCTGCAACCGTCTCCAGCTTCGGAGCTGGACGCGTCAGTTTGGTAGGCGGTTGCGGGGGTGCCTTTTTGAGTACAGCCTTCATAGGTATCTTCTTGCCTGCACGTACAAGCGCTTCCCGCTCCAGCTTTTCCTTGGTGGCGAGAATCAATGGCTTCGCCTTTGCGAAGCTCTCATGGTCAATCATGCTCATAGCCGATTTGACCTCAAGCCCGGCTTCCCGCAATGCGTTGAGAAGCAGGTCATTGGGAATATCGTATGATTTGGCTAGGGTTGAAACTCTTTTTTTCGCTTCGGTCATAATTCCTTCGATTCGATACGGGGTTGCAAACGGCTTAGGATGCGTCCTCCGGTTCTTGTTTCTTGGGCGCGAACAGCGACTCCAGCTCGGAGAACTTGCTGGAAGCCGGGGTGGCCACTGACTGGGCCGAATCGCCGGTGCCCGGAATCTTGACGCCTTCACGCGGCTTGAATAGGCTTTCCTTGTCCTCGGCCGACATGTCGGTGAATTCGGTGGAGCCGTAAATATCCAGCTCCTTGCCGATGAGCTTGGATGCCAGGCGCACGTTCTGGCCGCCGCGCCCGATAGCCTGGGAAAGATCTTCGTCGTTCACGATGACCACCACGCGGCCGTCGCCGACGTCGGTTATCTGCTTCAAGTTGGCCGGAGCCAGGGAGCGTCGGATATAGGTGGCCAAATCGTCGGTCCAGTGGATGATGTCGATGCGCTCGTTCGAAAGCTCGCGAACGATAGCCTGTACGCGGTTGCCCTTCATCCCTACGCAAGCGCCTACGGGATCGATGCGATCGTCCTTGGAAGTTACGGCGATTTTGGCGCGGTAGCCGGGATCACGCGAGACGCCGCGTATCTGAACGACACCGTCGTGGATTTCCGGTACTTCCAACTCGAAAAGCTTGGCCAGGAACTCGGGATGCGTGCGCGAAAGCAGGATTTGCGGACCCTTGGTGTTGGTGCTCACGTTGGCGATATAAGCCCGGATGGTGTCGCCCTGCCGGTAACGTTCTTTGCGGATTTGTTCGCGCTGGGGAATAATGCCTTCGGTCTTGCCGAGGTTGATCAGAATGTTGCCTCTGTCCACCTGCTGCACGGAACCCGATACCATGGTGCCGATGCGATGCTGGTATTCCTCGAAAATCTTTTCGCGCTCGGCATCCCGTACCTTTTGCAGCAACATTTGCTTCGCGGTTTGAATGGCGGAGCGACCGAAATTCTCGATGGGCACTTCCATTTCCAGGTAATCGCCCGGAACGGCGTCTTCGTTGTATTCATGGGCCTCTTCGACCAACATGTACTTTTCATCGAGCTCCTGAACTTCTTCCGGAGTCAAATCGGGCGGAACGTCCGGATAATCGTCAACCACGGTCACTCGCAGGTAAACATGGATTTCGCCGCTTTCCTTGTCGATTTCGGCCTCGATGTTTTTCTGAATCTCAAGGTATTTCTTGGCGGCGTTGACCAGGCTTTGTTCCAGCGTGGAAATGACGACATCGGTGCCCAGATTCTTGGTCTTGGCGATGAGGTTCAGGTTTTCAAAAATGTCACTCGTCATTAGGACTCCTATCCGATACGAACGTCGACTTTGGCTTGGGCAATAAGGTTCATGGCTATGGAAATTTTCTTCCCATCCTCAGAAAGCGAAATGGATTTTTCATCGGCCTCATCGAGCAACCCCACATGGAGACTTTTACCTTCGACGGGCTCCCGCGTTGCCACGCGAACCGGCCGACCCAGGTTCCGGCTGTAATCACGAAGGGTTTTGAAAGGACGGTCGAGTCCCGGTGAAGAGACTTCCAACATGTAAGGGTCGTCCGCTAAAAAACCTTCAGCATCCAACAGCGCGCTTAGCTCCCGGCTGACCTGCGCGCAATCGTCGACACTGACGCCTTCGCGCTTGCCGATATAAATGCGTGCGACCCGCCGCCTGCCCGCCCGGAAAATTTCCACATCGACCAGCTCAAGGCCTTTCGATTCGGCGATTCCTTCAGCGTATCGGGACAAGGTTTCCAGAACGTCCAAGCACCAATCTCCTCAGGCCGGAAAAAATAATAGCACGAAGCATCCCCCCTCGCGGCCGCTTTTCGAGTTCTCTCCGACCTGGAAAAGAAACCCCAAAAACATCCGCAGCCAAGGTACCCACTCAATAAATGACTGATGCAGGGGAGTACGAAGGTAGGGCTACACTCGTAGACGCGCATTAATTTAGTAAATTATGCGATACCGACAAGCCGGGAGCAGTCCAGGCAATGGCGGGCTTCCCTTTTTCGACTTGAAAATGCCATGGAAGCAACGATGAAGGAGAGAGTGTGACGGTCCTGCTTATTATTGTCATCGGTTTAGGCGGGCTTTGGCTCAGTATCCGGCAATTCCGGCGGAATTTATTGGAGATAAAGGCCCAGCCCAAGGCCACTATTACTTGGGAGGACCGTTTTTTGAACTACCCTCTTACCGTGATTTGGTTCGGTTACCTAATCGTTTTCTTTGCCGGACTTATTATCAATAACCTGATTATCCGCTGAAAAACCCCGCTCACGCTGTTTTGCCTCCTCCCAAAGCCGATCTAATATTTCCAGGGAGGGCTTTTCGGCCGCATCAGGGTGTTTTTCCAGCAAAAGATGTTCTAAAATGCGGAAACGGGTGGAAAATTTCTGATTGGTGCGGGTTAAGGCTCTTTCGGGATCCACATCCAGTTTTCGCGCCAAATTAATCACCGAGAACAATAAATCGCCCATTTCGGCCAGGATTCCCTCGGCATTACCTTCCAAAATCTCCCTTTCCAGCTCCCCTAGCTCCTCGCGGATTTTTTCCAACGGGCCCTGCTCATTGGGCCAATCAAATCCCAGCCGGGCCACTCTTTTCTGGATTTTTGCAGCCTTGTTGAGAGGGGGGAGTTGGCTGGGCAGATTATCCAGCAGGCTGGGCCTCCCCGCCTCGGAATTTGCCACCCCGGCTTTTTCGACCTTTTTCAATTCCTCCCATTGATTTTCCACGGCTTTGGATCCGGCCAAAAGCACGTCTCCGAATACATGGGGGTGGCGGCGCACCAACTTGTCGCATAATTCTTGTACGACATCGTCGATATTGAAGTGGGAGGCTTCGCGGGCCATTTGGGCATGGAATACGACCTGTAGGAGCAAGTCGCCCAATTCTTCCCGCATATTCGGAACATCTTCGTTTTCCACCGCCTCAATGAATTCATACGTCTCTTCGACCAGGCAGGTGAGAATGCTGGCATGACTTTGCTCCCTGTCCCAGGGGCAGCCATCGGGGGAGCGCAAGCGCGCCATAATTTCAAGCAGGTCTGAAAAAGCGTATTTCGGCATAGGCGGCAAGGTAGCAAATGGGGCGGAGGACCACCCCCGGGGTAGCATGGCCCCATTAGAGAAGCCTGGGCAAAATCAAACACCTTGCCTAACTGAACAAAAGTGCATTACTTTTGACTTAAACAGAACGTGGGGGACGGTCATGGCAGCTTCGCCTTCGGTAATATATCCAGCTATAAACAAGGGCGCCGAACGCACCGATTTAACCAGCCTGGGAGTTTGCGAATGCCCTTCGGGGGCTGATTTCTCGGATGCTTTCTTCGGCCCCCGGAGCGAAAAAGAATTATTGGATTGGCTCGGGCTTTACCTGGTACCCGGCATGGGCGCTTATTCCTTTAATGCCTTGCTGGAAGCCTTTTCTTCGCCGGAAGCCGTCTTTGCCGCCGACGAGGCCCAGCGTAGGGAAAGGCTGCCCTTCCTCCGGGATTCCCTGAGTCGCGCCCTCTCCTTGGGTCCCTCCCGTGATGCGGCCGAACGCCAACTGGAGAAGTGCCTAAAGTCGGGCGTCCGGGTTTTGCATGAGTCCTTTGCAGGTTACCCCGTCGCATTGCGGTCGCTTAACGTGCCTCCTCCCTTCCTGTTCGTCAAAGGAGGGCTTATGGATTCCGATATTCGCGCGGCGGCGGTGGTAGGCACCCGCAATCCCTCGTTACAGGGGAGCCAGGCCGCCAACGAAATGGCGGAAGAACTGGCCTTGTATGGTTTCACCATCGTTTCGGGCCTCGCCCTGGGCATCGATACTTTAGCCCATGAGGCGGCTTTGAAAAAGGAGAAAAGAACCATCGCAGTCGCGGGAGTGGGTTTCGATCAAATTTATCCTCCCGAAAATGCCAACCTTTTCCATCGCATCGTGGAGCAGGGCGCCGTGATTTCAGAATATCCCTTTGGCAGCCAAGTCAGGCGCAGCCATTTCCCCCGGCGCAATCGTATCATCAGCGGGTTGAGCCGCGCCGTATTGGTAGTCGAGGCCGGCGCCGACAGCGGCGCCCTCATCACCGCCGACTTCGCCCGCAAGCAAGGGCGACCGGTATTCGCCCTGCCGGGAGCCTATTACTCCAAGGAAGCCCAGGGTACCAATGATTTGGTAAGACGGGGAGCCGGAGTGATTTGCAGCGTCGACGACTTGCTGGCTTATTTCGAAAAACTCCATCGAGCCCCGGCTCCACTGAATCCTGAGCAAGGTAAAGAGTTATTTCTGGGAAAAGGGTATTTGCAGCTGAGACCGCGGCGCAAACGAATGGCCAGGGAGGTGAGTGGAATATCCGTTTTTCCCAACCCTGAGCTGAGCCCGACTGAAAAGACGATAGCCGCGCTTCTGGAAAAAGGACCCCTTTCTTTCGATAAACTTTTGGAAGAGACGAAAATACGGTCCGATTCCACAAGCACCGCTGCGGCCGCCACCTTGCCGACCTTGTTGCTGCGACTGGAAATTAAAAGAGTGATAAAAAAGGAACCGGGAGCGCGTTACGCTCTGGCGTGAAAGCGCCCAAACATATTACTATTAAGGGAGGATCTTCCCAGACGCCAACCGCTGGTACTCCATGGCAAAAATCGTAAACAAGCGCCCATTGAACTCTACGTCGAAACCGGCACCCGCTTCTCCGGCTAAAAAAAATATCAAGTGGATTCGATACGCCCTTATCCTTTTGTTAGGGGTTTTGCTTCTGGGTGAATGGAACGGAACCAGCGGCTTGCGGAATATGCTCCGCTTGCGTATGGTCACGAACGATCAACGGGAGCAGATGGCGGAGTTGGCCGAAAAGCAGAAGGCGTTGGCCTTGGAGAAGGCCAAACTGGAATCGGACAGCGCTTATTTGGAAAATGTCGCGCGTAAGGAATTGGGAATGGCGCGTCCTGACGAGAAGGTTTTCCGTTACGTCCCCTCCGCGAAACCCGGTCCAGTCAAAAACCGCCGGGAGTAACGCGGAAGGTCTCTCTCAATTCTTAACGACCTCGGGCCCTTTTAAGTGGGTTTTCTGTTTATCCTTACAGGCCACGATATAGCCGGCGGTGATGCCGTCCATATAGAAGCGCGAAAAGGTCATCACTCCATGCAGGGTTTTTCCGTAGCGGGTTTCCTGTGTCGCCTCCACTTGCAGACATTTGTCCTGCCAGGGGGAACGGATGAGGTTTTCGAGCGAGGAATCGCTGCTGAGAAGCTTGGAAGCCAATTTGGATAGCGATTTACCCAACATATCCACCTGGGTATAGCCATAGAGATTACGGGCACCGTCACTCCAGGCGATGACCTTCAGTTCGGCATCGGTTACCATGACTGCGGGACCGAGGTTATTCCGATAGGCGGCCGCTGCACGTAAAGCGCGGGTATAAATTTCCTCATCCAAGGCTTCGGGCGAAATCCCGATTTCCTCCACATAGCGCATGACACTTTCTTCGGTCAAACGCCGGGGGCCTCTTCCGATTCTTTCAAAGGGCATACGCCCCTGGTCCAGCCAGTTGATCACGGTTTGGGCTGAGACGTGGAATAATTTTGCAACTTCCCCAGTCGTTAACATTTTGCGGCTCCTAGACTTCTATTGCTTCCGGATGGCCCGGGTGCGGGTGTTTTCCTGCTCCATATTATCAACTAGGTCTGGAGATTTTTCAACGAGTTTCTTTTTTAGGGAAATCCAGGCAACCAACGTTTCGATCACGCTAAAGGAAATCCGTTCCCGAAAACCGGTACCGCCTGGGGAGCGTCCCTGCTCGTAAAAAAAATAATAACTAAAGATTCGGAATAACATCAAATTTCACTAGTTCCCTAGAAAATCGCCGCTACCGGAAGTTTTTCCGGATGTTATAATCACAGTGTTCTGTAAAAGGGAGAGGATTTCCGTATCGACACGCAGATAACCCGTCCCGTTTCGGTTTTCTTCCTGGGTCACGATTCCGCTTTGGAAGAACGGTTACGTGAGTATTACCGGTTTTGTCCGTGGGCGGAGGAATATGGGGTCGAGCCCCGTTTTGAAGTCTACCAGAGGGGAGACGAAGCCGCGGATTCGCTACCGGATATTCGGGGTCTGATTTATTTGGAAACCGGGGCAAATCCGGAGGAAGTCCGCTTGCTTATCGAGAGCATCCGGAAACGGAATCCCAAGCTGCAAATCGTCCTGATGGTGGACTCCTCCTTCGATTATTTCGCCCTCGCCCGTTCCTACCGGATTGGTAACCTCGTGCGTAAGGACGCTTTCGATGGAGATCTTCTTCGAGCTCTGTCAATCCGGCTGCTTACAGGGAATATTTTCGGTTTCGGCCCCTATTTTCCCCATGGGTTCGTGATCGGGCCACTCTACCGCACCTATAGGGGAAAAGTCGTTTTGGAGGAGGTTTTACAGGAAACTTTCCAGTTCTTTCAGCCCTATGTCAATCCGGACGAGAAGGGCACTTTCAAGATGTTTCTACATGAGCTCTTGACCAACACTTTTGCCTATGCTCTGGAAGGGATTACCCCTGAAGATCGGGACACTAAGCTGTTGCCGCCTTCCCCCGTCTTGGAGGTGCCCGATCGCCGCGCTATCAAGGTCAGTCTGGCGGTGGATGAGGAAAAAATCGGGTTTTCCATTCAAGATTCCACCGGAAATTTAAGTATGCTGCGCGTTCTGGATAAATTGCGCCGGCAATCTTGCATAGGCGACGAAAAGCTGCCACCGGGGGTTTGGGACGAAAGTGGCCGTGGCATGTCACTGGTCTACCGATATAGCCGTTTTATCGTCAATATCCTGAGGGGAGTGAGGACTGAAACCATTTTCCTGCAATATCGCAAACAGGAACTGAACCGTTTTGAAAGCGTCATTATCACCGAAGTGACACCAGAATACTTGTAAATCGCCTTATCCAAGGTTCCCACGACCTTGAAAACAGGGCGTTCCCTGACTTTTCCACCATGAATTATTGCTGTTGTTAACGCGCTATCAACATTTGTTGATAAGTGTCTTTTTTTGGCAGGAGAAAAAATACAATTGAAATAAATAGTTAGATTTTCGAGCCTTTCGAACTCTTTGGCAATTCATTCGGAATCGCTGAGAGAGGTTCGCTGGTTGAATTAACAAAGGAGAGCATGGGTGATTAAATCCATAATGATGTACGCGCAGAAACCCTTGGCGGGCGCCATGGGAATGTTGCTAATCTCGGTTTTGACGGTTCAAGCGCAAACCGATTTTCTAACTCCGGGTTTCGGGCAGGCCTCGCCTTCGCTGAATGCAGGTCCGCAAGCGCCCCGTACGGAGCTGTACGAAGGCGTGGTCAAAAGTAATGTGGCGGCCGACAATACGGTTACCGATTACACTCGACTCCCTCACCTCCTTGGGGGCAGGCAATACATCGCCGGTTTTGGCGACCTCGATCTGGTGAACGCCGCCTTCGCCTTTGGTGATTCCCACATGAATTGGTTCGGTTTGGCGCGCAGCAGCGCGGATGAGGATGAATTGCGCGCCGGTGTCGCCTTCGGAGACGCCTTCGGGGCCGGTCTCATTTTGGCGTTAAACCGGGAGCATATCGAAGGGGGCGCTCCGGCTACCATAACCCATGAAGGGCAGGGTTTCGGATTGTTCGGCAGCTTCAACTTGGGTGGAAGTTCGGTTTACGGTGAAGCGGCTCTTTACACGGGGTTCGCTAATCTGTCCGACAACGTGCATAATTCCATCAATCCCGAAACCGGTGACCCTACCAACTTCTCGAAATTTCATTTTGTGGCTGGATGGAATATGCAGGCTCAAGCGCAAGGGGACCATGCCATGAACGCCGAGCTTTCCTTCGGTTTGAGCAGCGGTGAAGTTCCGGGACCTCCCGCTTTTGAACCAAGCCGGACCGACATCGCACTCTGGTTTCAGCACGGCTATCTCATGCTCCAACGGGACGGATTTTCCGTTTTCGCAGGAAGCAATAATGGATTCGTTTACGCCGCTGCCGAACAATTGACCGCCGGCGGCCCCGATCTGAGCGGCATGGCGTTCGCTATATCCCCCAACATGGCTTTCCAGAAAACCCTGCCCAAGGGATTTGAAGTCCAAGCCGGCATTTCCGCTACCCTGGCGTATCTCTCGGGTTTGGCGGGCACAAACCTAGACCAAGACGAGACCCTCCTCATTACGGGCGATACCCCCTTTCAACGGGCCACCGGCGCCGACATGTCGGTGGGCTTGCGTTGGCAACATGAGAATTTCGCCTTCGAAGGAAGCGTGCAGGAAACCCTGCTTTCCAACGGCCCCCAATTCATCGGCGGTGGCGCTCCCGGTCTCTTCGGTCAAATCGGAATGACGGTCGGTTTTTGATATCTTGAGGCGGTCGTATCCAGGGCCGCCTCACCTTTTCCCATGCTGATAAGACTTGACCAAACCCTTATCGACTCGGTCCTGAAAAGGGCTCGCATCAGCCCCCGTAAAAGGGCCAACCACAATTTCCATCTACCCCATGAAACGCTACAACGGATGTTGAATGTAGCGCTGCGTGACTCGTATTTTCGGCCACATAAACATGAGAACCCCGATAAACGCGAAATATTCACTCTATTGAAGGGGCGGGTGGCTATCATCCTGTTCAAGGATAACGGCGGGGTACAAGAAGCGGCCTATCTCAATGAAGGCGGACCGGTGTTACAGGTGGAAATTCCCCCAAGGCAGTGGCATACCGTGGTGGTGATGTCTGAAGAGGCTGTGCTCTACGAAATTATCGAGGGAGCCTATGACCCGCGCACCCACAAGCAATTCGCTGATTTCGCCCCTGCCGAAGGGGCCCCCGGTGCAGCGGAATATTTACAAAGCCTACGGGAAAGTTTGGCCCATGAGGCATAAATTACGGCTTGGGCACCACACGTATCTTAACTTTCCGGGATGTCAGGGACGAACGATTGTCGGAGGCCCAAACCAGGGTGGAGTCGATCGAGACTCCGTATACGCGCAAACCGTTGGGCGTGGCGATTTGCTCGGCATCGCTATGGACTTTGATATCGGTATAGTTATTGAGGGTGGTAATTTGGCCTCGTTGATTGGCCGTGACTTTGGTGAAAACCAGAGGGGCGGTGCTATCTCCGACCGCCACTTCCAAATCTCCCCCTTCATAATGCAACCCGGGTGCATGCCCGGGATCGGTGGCGCATCCCATGAATAAACCGGCGACGGAAAGAGAAAAAAAGCATAGTAGTATGTGGAATGAAACTGGGCTTGGCATAAAAAGATTCGCTGTATTTTCGGGTGATAATGCAACTCCAATATAAAAATCCCAGAGCAGGGTCTTTGCATCGCTACTTAGAAAAGAGAATAATGCACGCATGATGCTGCCCTTGCCGGTACTTATCCTTCCCCTTGTGGCGGCCTTGCTCTATGCCTTAGCCATAACGCTTCTCAAGCGGGCTGTGGGCTTTACCGGTGATTTATGGGGAATGATTCTGGTAATCAATGGAATCGTAGTCCTAACCTACTTCCCTCTGTTTTTCCTGGATGGCTCTCCCATACCCTGGCATTTGACCTACCAACCCGCCCTGGTTGGGCTGTTTTTTTTACTAGGTCAAGTGTTCGCCTTCAAGGCGGTCGTCCAAGGCGACCTGAGTGTCGCGACTCCGGCCCTGGGGTCGAAAATTTTGATAGTCGCGGTGTTGTCCGTCTTCTTGTTGGAAGACTCGGTTGCCTGGACTTGGTGGTTGGCGGCTATTCTGGCCATGGTCGCATTCATCTTGCTAGGGATCGGACAGCCGGGTAAACGCAGAAATACGGCGGTTACGCTGCTGCTTTCCATCCTGGCCGCGTTGCAATTCGCAATGGTCGATATCCTGGTGCAGAAATGGGCGCCGCATTGGGGCGTCCCCCGGTTTCTTTTCTTTTTCTCGGTGGCCGGGGCGGTTTACGCGCTGGCGCTATTGCCATGCGTATCCCGCTCCCGATTGCGCTATGCCGCTCGAGATTGGAAATGGCTGCTTTGGGGTTCGCTTTTCTTCGCTTTACAGGGCCTGGCTTTGGGGTGGGTAGTGGGCTATTATGGGATGGCTACGGTGGTGAACATTGTGTATAGTTCGCGGGGAATTTGGAATATTTTGCTGGTGCTGGCGATTGGCGCCCAACTTGGAAATCCGGAATTCGCAGGTGGAAAAAAAATCCTGGCGTTTCGTGTGGTGGGCGCCTTGCTGATTTCAGCGGCCATCGCCCTGGTTTCTATTTGATTTTGTATTTAAAGTACGCGGTAGCCAGGGTCTCCGACGCAGTTGAGCGAGGCTTGCTATCGGTTAACAGCCTTAAAACGGCAACATCTTTTCACACCCGGTATCGGAGGATTCATGAAATCATTATTGGTCGCGGCGTTGCTGGCACTGGGAGCCACTGCCGCTCCTTCAGATTTTCAGGGAGTCATCGACATGGACATCGCCTTGTCGGCGGGCAAAGGGCAATTGCAATTGAAAGTGGGAGAGCCCGCCACCCGTATCGACATGAGCCTGGAAATCAAGCCCTTACCCCAACCCCTTCGCTTCGCCTTGCTCCTGAAAAATGACAATATGAAAACCCTTTATATGATAAGCGATCATACCCGCTCCTACAGTGAAATCGATATCAGCGACAAGGTTGCGGGTAATGAAGAAAAGGGCGGGCCCTACGTTATCAAAGTCGTAGGAAACGAGAAAAGATTGGGCTATAATACCACCGTGGTGGAAATGACGCGACCCGGCGAGCAGGTCAAACTTTGGGTAAGCAAGGATATCGGCATCTATTCCATCTTCAAAAGGTTGCAGGCCGCCAATCCCCAGCTGGGAGGCCAAGCTGAAATCCTGTCCGCGTTGGAAAAAGCCGGCCATGCGGGTTTCCCGATGAAATCAGTGATTACCCAAGACGGAGAAACCGTCACGCTGGAAGTGAAGAAAGTGGAAAAAAAGAAAATCCCTGTATCCGAAGTCTCCCTTCCCGCCGGTTATACCCAGGCAGCCATTTCCCCGGGCGCGTCAGGAGCCGGCATGCCGAAAGTCTCGCCTGAGCAACTTGAAGCCATGCAGAAAATGCTGGAGGATGTGCTCAAGGGTCAACAATAACATGTTTTTTTTCGTGGGGCGGCAGCCAGACGACGAAAGTTGCGGCATCACCTGCCTCCAGTCCATTTACCGTTTTTACGGGCATGAAATATCCTGGGAACGTCTAGCAGGCGAGATCGAGCATTGGCGAACCGGGGGCACGGTGAATGTGAACCTGGCGCGTCATGCCTTGCGCGAAGGTTTCTCCGCCGAAATCTGCACCTATAACATCCGCATATTCGATCCCACTTGGAGAGGCTTATCTTCCGGGGAGCTTTCGCACAAACTAAAGCTCCGTCAGGCGAAAATGCGGAGTAAGAAACAGAAAATGGTCATCGGTTTCTACCTCGACTTTCTGGAACGGGGGGGAGTCATCCGGTTCGACGACCTTAACGAAGGTCTTTTCGATACCCTGTTCGAGGAAAACCGACCTATCATCGTAGGACTTTCGGCGACCTATCTCTATCAAAGCATGCGGGAAACGCCCAATAACGTGGACAACGACATCATTGGCCAGCCCGTGGGTCATTTCGTGGTGGTTTCGGGTTGGGACCGTGCCAGGCGCGAAGTCATCATCCACGATCCTCTGCGCAAGAATCCCATCGCGGAGTCCGGCAATTACAACCTCCCCTTCACCAAGTTCAGCAACGCCGTTATGTTGGGCATCATCACTTACGACGAAAACCTCCTTATCATTTCAAAAAAATGACAAAACAATATTATGTGGTCGAGAACCCCCGGTACTGGCGGAAGCGCGTGCCGCAAGTCGAATTTTTAAGCGTCAGCGAATACCTGTTTTCCAAAGAATACCAGGACGTCAAACAGCTGCGCATCATCAATCTGGCCCGCAATTACGGCTATTTGGGCGCGGGCTATTACGTGTCGCTGGTGGCCGAAGCCCGCGGACACCAGGTGATTCCCAATTTATCCACGGTTCAAGCCTTAAGCCGGAAAGAGTTCTATCTCATCGAAACCGACGATTTGGACGCGCAAATCCAGAAGAGTCTGGCGAATATCACCGACGATAAGTTCGAGTTGAGCGTCTATTTCGGCCGCAACGTGAATAAAAAATACGAGAAGCTTTCGCGCCTTTTCTTCAACTTGCTGCCATGCCCCTTGTTTCGGGTGCATTTCGTCAAAGAGAAGCGGTGGGCACTGCATTCCATCAAGCCGGTGGCATTGGATAAAATCCCTGCCTATCACGACGAAATTTTCATGGAGGCTTTGCTCGATTTCGGGGTACGAAGATGGAGCCTACGCAAGCGCGCGAACACCTTGCGCTACGATTTGGCCATTCTCTTCAATCCCCACGAAAGGTATTCTCCTTCCAGTGAAGCGACTCTCCAGAAGTTCATCAAGGCGGGAAAGACCGCCGGTTTGGCAGTGGAAATTATCGAGAAACGGGATTATGCCCATCTGCCCGAATTCGACGGATTGTTCATACGCGAAACCACCGCAATCGATCATCACACCTTCCGTTTCGCGCGCAAGGCCGAAAAAGAGAACATGGTGGTCATTGACGACCCGCGCTCCATTCTTTACTGCACCAATAAGATTTTTCTGAACGAGGTGTTCAAGCGCGCCGGTGTCCCGCGGCCGCGCACCCTGGTGCTCAGCGAGGAAAACCTGGAGTCGTCGCTGCAGGAATTCTCCTTTCCCATCATCCTTAAAATTCCCGACGGATCGTTCTCGCGCGGTGTGGTCAAGGCACGGGACGCGGCGGAACTCAAGGCGCATAGCAAAGAATTTTTCCGTCATTCCGATTACATCATCGCCCAGGAGTTCATGCCCACCGAATTCGATTGGCGCATTGGAATCTTCAACGGAAAGCCCCTTTTCGCATGCCAATACTTCATGTCCCGCGACCACTGGCAGATTATCAACCACAAGGTCGAGGGCAGCGGCCGACTGGGCAACCATAAAACCCACCCTATCGAGTTGATGGAAGAAAACATTATCGCAACGGCCCTGAAATCATGCAAGTTGATAGGCGACGGCCTTTACGGCGTCGACTTGAAGGTGGTCGAGGGCAAGCCCTATGTTGTGGAGGTGAACGACAATCCCAATATCGATACCGGAGTTGAGGATGAGCTGCTTAAGGATAAGCTTTACCAGATAATCATGGAGGAATTCGCGGTGCGAATCGATAAGCGGCGAATGCGCAAGGATGGTTCGGCTGGTCAGGCTGCGCAGGATTTACCGAAGCTTATGAATTCCAAGGGGTACGCTTGAACTATAAGCCATTTGAAGTATTCGGTATTGAAATCGAATATGCCGTCGTGGGGCGCGATAACCTGCAGGTAAAGCCCGTGGTGGACAAGCTAATCACCACCTTGTGCGGAAGCCCCAACCTGTTTCCCACCTTGGGAAATGCGGAAGCCGATAACGAACTGGCAGCCCATGTGGTCGAAATGAAATGCAAGGTCCCCACGGCGGATTGGGCCGCCCAGGCGCGCGACTTCCAACAAATGGTCTCGCTTCTCAATAAAACCTTGGACGGTTTGGACTCCCGTCTCATGCCCGGAGGTTCGCATCCCTTTATGGACCCGGCCCGGGAATCGAAATTGTGGGAGCATGACGGCCGCGAAATCTATTCGACCTATGACGGCATTTTCGGATGCCGCGGTCATGGCTGGTTCAATCTTCAGAGCGTGCATTTGAACCTGCCCTTCTCCGATGACGCCTCGTTTAACCTTCTGCATAATGCGGTCAGTCTATTGCTCCCCCTTATGCCGGCTTTGGCGGCGGCTTCACCCGTATTGGAGGGCAAGCGCCATGCCTGGAAGGACGCCCGGCTTTTCCATTACTTGCAAAACCAAAGACGATTTCCTTCTGTTATCGGTCCGGTGATTCCCGAGCCATTGCGAAGCGAAGCGGAATACCGAGCGAAGATTTTGGCGCCTATGTATAGGGAAATCGCTTCTTCCGATCCGGAGGGGTTGCTCCAGGATGAATGGCTCAATTCCCGCGCGGCCATCGCCCGTTTCGATCGGGGCGCCATCGAGGTGCGCTGTATCGATACGCAAGAATGCCCGCTCGCCGACCTGGCCCTCTGTTTTTTCTTTTCCGGATTGTTGCGCGCGCTGTGCGAATCGAGGGCGGATTTGTACGGAGCGCATGCGGAGGTGCCGGGTGGAGTTTCGCGGGCACTATTCGAGGACTGCGCGCGCGTCGGAATGGATGTGCTTCTGCCGAAGGTTTATCCGCAGGAAGTTTTCGGCCTTAGCCAGAGGGAACGCAGCGCGCGGGATTTTTTCCAGGATCTACTGTCGACCGGCTTCGCATATGCCACCGTAGCGGAGAATGCCTTATTCCGACCTGTGATTGAGCATATCTTGACGCGGGGAAGCTTAAGCGATCGAATCATACGGTTGGCCGGCCCGAGGGAGGACTGGCTTTCGGCCTATAGGGAGGTGTGTGAATGTCTCGCTACAGGGCGTTTGCTGGAGTAGACTTCCGAGAGACGGCAGGCGCTCTCTCCTAATTCGCTTTGTTTGGAAAGGGGTGAGCGGGCTTGCCATCGCCTGGTTCATACCCACTGTTGTATTATATTTGCCATTCATTCATGAATTCGCGAAGCCCCTTTTTGAAAGTCTGGAATGCAGGATAAACTTTGGCAGCGCACCGCGCGTGCCTATGTCGAATTCAGCTACCGGCATCCCTGGCCGCCAATACTGATTTTTCTGGCGTTGGGCCTGATAACCCTTTATTTGGGTACCGGATTACGCATCGAAACCGATTTACGGGTTTTGCTCCCCAAAAAAACCCCTTCCGTGCAGGCCTTGGAGGAATCGGAGCGCCGCATGGGCAGTACCGATTTGTTCACCCTCGCGATTCAGGCGCCCTCCGCCGAAGCCGTGGCGGCCTTCCAAAGAGACGCGGCCGCGGCGCTCTCCGAATGGGAAGGCGTTTCCTGGGTGCAATTCGATCAAGAAAGGGGCTTTTTCGAAGAAAAGGCCTTGCTGTATATGCCTCTGGGCGAATTGGAAGATTTGCGGGGCCGTATTTCGGACTTGGTGGGCAAAACCTTCGTGGAGCGAAACCCCTTTCTCCTCGATTTGGGTGACGACGATGAGGATTCAGAATCCCAGGGATTGCAAGGCTGGCCCGATACTCTGGCCTTACGACGCCAAGGCCTACCTCCGGATATCGTGGCCGCTTTGCTGGCGAAAATCAATACCCACGATAATCGCAGCCCTACCGAAGAGACCTCGGCCCCGCGCGCTGATGCTGAAGATCCCGTCCGTCCCGATTCCTTAGCTTCGCGGCTTATGGGTTGGGACGGTAGCCGCGGCGCTTGGGTAGGCGTGGTATTGGCTCAACTTGACCAGCCTTCCACCAATGCCCAATTTGCTCAAGGTATTTTCGAGAAAGGCGAGGCGCTTATTCGCGAGTTAGATCCCGGGCGTTATCATCCTGAGATGATTGCGCGGGTTGCGGGCGCCTATCGCAATTTCAGCGAAATCAAGCAAGTCAATACCGACATGGCGCTGGCGGGAACGATTTCCTTTTTGGGTGTATCGATTCTGCTTTTTCTGTTCCTGCGACGATTCATCAATTTCGTTCTGGTCATGAGTCCGATTTTCATCGCCAGTTTTTGGACGCTGGGCGTTACCTACCTGATTTACGGACGGCTCACCTTATTGACGGCCTTTATCCTGTCGCTGGTTTTGGGATTGGGGATAGAGTACTCCATTCACCTTTTCGGCCGTTGGGCGGAAGAGCGCCGTAAAGGCCAACATTCGCTGGAAGCCATGGTGGTCTCCCTGACCTATACCGGTAGGGCGTTGCTTTCGGGAGCGGCCACCAATATTTTCGCCATGCTAAGCCTGCAAGCGGGTAATTTTACCGGCTTCAAGGAATACGGTATCGTGGTCAGCTTGGGCATCGCATTCTGCCTTATCGCCTCTTGGGTCGTGATACCTCCGCTTTTCTTTTTATTTACCCGTTGGGGGACGGGTCTGGAAAGGGCGTTTCAGAATACGGATAACCGCGTGACGCGGAGCCTTGTGGGGCTGTGTCGATTTTTGCTTCCGGGAGAAAGCCTGGTTTCGGGAGGTAAGCTGCTGCCCCGTTTGCGGATAAGCGGCAAGGCTTTGAACCGGGTAGGTTACGCCGGCTTGGCGTTCACCTGCCTATTGCTCTTCACTCCGCCCGCCCAATTCGAAAACGACTTCCGGAATCTCCGGGGCGAGAGCACGGGGGCCGGCATCAGTTATGGACGCGCCGTAGGTAGCGGACGCAATACCTCCCCCTCCATTATTCTGGGCCATAGCGTGGAGCAGATGCGCCAGGTGCACGATTCCCTGGCGGCGCGTTTCGGCAGTCCGCCCGACAGCATGCTGCAAAGCTTCGTCACCATTTCCTCCTTTGTGCCCACCGAAGAGGAACAAAGCGAGAAAATCGAGGTGCTGGAAGAAATCAACGAATTGCTCGATGCGCGGGCCCTGGCGAATGTGGACGGGGATACCCGCGAAAAACTCGATCTGTTGCGGAGCTATGCCAGTCCCAGGCCTTTCGACTTCTCCGACCTTCCGGAATGGGCCCGGCGCTTCCTGACCGAAGCCGACGGCAGCCATGGAAAAATCGGATATATGTACGGACGGCTGCAGGAAAGCGACGCGATTGAGAGCGGTAAATTCCAAGACCGCTTCGGTACTCTCCACTCCGAGTCGGGCCCGGTGCAGGTGGCGTCCAGCGGTTTCATCTACGCGGACGTCGTGCGCATGGTCAAACGCGACGGGGTCTATCTCGCCCTGGCCACCGTGTTTTTCCTCATGATCATCACCTGGGTAGACATGCGGAATTGGCGCGGTATGGCTTCGGTCCTGGGTTTCATCCTATTGTCCGGCTTTTGGACCTATGCGTTGATGGGCTTATTCGGTCTTAAGTTGGGCATGTTCAATCTGGTCATCATCCCGACCATACTCTCGGTTTCCGTCGATTCCGTGATCCATATGTACCATCGGCGCATGGAATTGGGCGCGGGGAAAATAGGCGAACTCATCCATACCACGGGGTCGGCGGTTCTCACGGGAACCCTGACCAACGCCTTCGGATTCGCGGGCTTATGCTTCGTCAACCATAAGGGTTTGCAAACACTCGGGTATATGGCGACGCTGGGCATCGCCTCGGGGTTGGTGATCTTATTCACGATTCTACCCTGGTTTCTGGAACGAATTTGCCCCAAGGAGCCCGTCCGGGAATATTGACTATTGGTTTGGGGTTCCTGTTTCCGGCTTTTATTTGCGCGAAACGAAAGGGTTGTCCGCGAGGTAGAAGCGCAGCGGCAAATCGGCTCCCTGGGTAATGCCGATGCGCGTGGTGGTAACCACGTTTCCCCCCAAGGACGCTTGCCCGAGTTTAAGGCGGTTCCGGTTGCTTAAACGCAGGCTTCCCCGGTTTAAAGCCGCTCCGTTCTGGGAGAGGTTAATGTCCATGGCCTGTGCCAGTCGCCCGGGTCCGCTGCAAAGCCCTTTGCCGGTAGCCCCGGCACGGCGTTTGGCCATAAGGTCAAGGCCTTCCACGGGTTCTAACGCTCTTACCAGTACCGCCTCCCCGATGCCTTCAGGAGCTGTGACCACATTGAAACAGTGATACATGCCGTAGATGAGGTAAACATAGGCGGTTCCGGGGGGGCCGAACATGGGCGAATTGCGGCGGGTTTGGCCTCTGGAAGCGTGGCAGGCGGGGTCATCGCGCAAGTAGGCTTCGGTTTCCACGATGCGGCCCACGGTTCGCCCTGCCGGACTTTCGTGCACCAGAAAGGTCCCAAGCAATTGGCGGGCAACGGTTACCGTATCCTGGTTGAAAAAATTACGGCGGGGTTGATGCAAAGCTACTCCTTACCCGGTACCCCAGCAAATTAGCCGCTTCCTTGGGCCAAGGAAAGTGGTTGGGAGGTTCTGGATTAGGGGTAGGGCAAAAATGTAACGGGATTGGGCCCGGAAAAAACATTTATTTAGAATAGGTAAGTTTAACGAGGGTGCTAATCATCCCTTAATGGGATTAGGGCTATTAACCGGGGATTTCGATGCGGATTGTAATGATGACCAATACGTATTTTCCGCATGTGGGCGGTGTGGCGCGGTCGGTCACGGGATTCAGCGAAGGGTTGCGTAACTCCGGTCATCAGGTGATGGTGGTGGCGCCGGAATTTCCGGATATGCCGGAGGAAGAGGTGAACGTCGTCCGCATCCCGGCCATTCAGCGATTCAACGGGAGTGATTTTTCGGTAAGGCTTCCGGTGCCCGGCTTTTTGGATGAGCCCCTGGAGGAGTTTTCACCTGAGATAATTCACTCTCACCATCCCTTTCTCGTTGGGGATACCGCGGTGCGCGTGGCGTCGGATAAAGGCCTTCCGCTGGTTTTCACCCATCACACGCTTTATGAGCAATACACCCATTACGTTAACGAACAATCCGAGGCGCTCAAACTTTTCGTGATGGACCTTTCGACTGGTTACGCCAATTTGTGCGACCGCGTGGTGGCGCCCAGTCAAAGTATCGCCGATTTACTGGTCAAAAGGGGCGTGACCACTCCCATTACAGTGGTTCCCACGGGCATCGATTTACAGCGCTTCAAACCCTCCGATCGAGTGTCGTTCCGCCGCGCCCAAGGAATACCCCCAGAGGCCTTTCTGGTGGGACATGTGGGGCGTTTGGCACAGGAAAAAAACCTGGCCTTTCTCACCGAAACCGTGGCGGCTTTTTTGCAAAAAAATCCGGAAGCATGGTTTATTCTGGTGGGCCAGGGTCCGCTCGAGCCGGAGTTACGGGGGATCTTGTCGAATCGCGGGGTGTCGGAACGGATTCGCTTTCTGGGGGTGTTGGGAGGGGATGAGTTGGCGGAGGCCTATGGTTGCATGGACGTCTTCGCGTTTACATCGCATAGCGAGACCCAGGGCATGGTTTTGGCCGAAGCGATGGCCTGCGGTGTGCCGGTTGTCGGCCTCGACGCGAGTGGAGTGCGCGAGGTGATTCGGGATTATGAAAACGGACGTCTTTTAAAACGGCAAGACGGTGAAGATTTTATCGCGGCCCTGGAATGGGTCGGCTCACAGGATGAAGAAGGCGGCTCCCGGCTGCGTGAAGGGGCTTTGGCCACCGCACGCGACTTCTCACAGGAAAGCTCGGTGAAAAAGATTGTCGGCGTTTACAACCAGGCTCTTGAATTTCGCCGGCGCTCCTGGGAAGTATCCGAAGACGACCTCTGGTCTCAGGCGATTCGACGCATCCAGGCGGAATGGGGGCTTCTCTCTAATTTGGCTCATGCGGCGGGTATGGCCATTTCCGGCTCCGATATTCCCACACTGGAAGCGGACCCTACCGGAACGGTCCATAATTCATGATTCAGGTTTTGGAAACGGGTCTTCGACGCCTGCGTCTTCTGGTAAGCCGAAGCGAATGGTCGCTTCGCTTTTTGAAGCTCGACCCTTCCGAGCTCCCCGAGTCGCAAAAGGGCCTGCTCATCATTCAAATCGATGGCCTGGCGCGTTCCCAGCTCGAAAAGGCCATTAAAGCCGGTCGCATGCCGTTTCTCCGACGGCTCCTGAAACGCGAAGGCTACTCTTTACATACAGTCTATTCAGGCATGCCGTCATCCACTCCGGCCGCTCAAGCGGAACTGTTTTATGGGGTAAAAGGCGCGGTACCGTCGTTTAGCTTTAGGGATAACGATACCGGTCGCTTCTCCGCCATGCTCCACCCCGAGGCTGCTCGTAAGGTGGAAAATCACATGGAGAAAGAGGGAGAGTCTCCGCTGCTGCGGGATGGCTGCTCCTATATGAATATTTTTACCGGCGGGGCCAAGGAATCGCATTTTTGCGCCTCATCCTTGGGTGCTGCGGATATCTGGAAACAGACCCGCTTCTGGCGCTTTTTTCCCGTGCTTCTCTGGAACCTGCGTAGCGTGGTGCGGCTGGTAACACTCCTTTTCGTCGAAATTTTTATCGCACTTTACGATTCGGTGCGGGGCGCCATCAAACTGGGCGAATATCGCCGCGAATTCATCTTTGTTTTTACGCGGGTGATTGTAGCGGTGGGGCTGCGCGAGCTGGTGGCGATTTTCGGAAGCATGGACGTGACTCGCGGTATGCCAATCGTGCATGCCAACTTCTGCGGTTACGACGAGCAGTCGCATCGGCGTGGTCCATCTTCGCGATTCGCCCAGTTCACCCTACGGGGCATAGACGGAGCCATCAAGCGATTGTGGCATGCGGCGCATCGCTCGCCGCGCCGCGATTACGATATCTGGATTCTTTCCGATCACGGCCAAGAAACCGTCACGTCTTACTATCGCGAAAAAGGAAAATCGTTGCACGAGGCGATTTCTGAACTCCTGGGATTAGAGGAAATAATTCCGACGAAAACCGGCAGGAATCAGGGCGGTGAAATGATGACCTTGGGGGGGAATTTCGAAAGTTACCTCCTCAAAGGGTTTCGTTGGATGAACAAAGAGTTGGTCGCGGCTTTTCCAATTTTACAAAAGGAAGTGCTGGTCACTTCCATGGGGCCCGTAGGTCAGTTGTATCCACCGGGACCCCTTAGTGCGGAGCAGCGAGAGGCCATGGCGGAAAAATTGGTGGCCGAACTGGGAATTCCCATTGTTCTCACCGCAGTACCCACGGAAAACAACGATCTGTCCGGCGAGGGAACGACTCCGGGTAGAAAAGCCTTGGCCTATACCGCGTCGGGACGGTACTTACTTCCGGAGGAAGCCGCCCCAGTTTTGGGTGAAAAACATCCCTTCCTGGAAGAATGCGCGCGCGACTTTGTCGATATCTGCCATCACCCCAATGCCGGCGTTTTCGTTCTTAGCGGTTGGCGGCCCCGAGGGCGCTCCCTCACCTTCGGCTTTGAAAACGGGAGCCATGGAGGCCCCGGGTATGAGGAAACGCGCGCCTTTGCCCTGCTTCCGGGAAACGCGCCGCTTCCGGCCTATAAAGGCTACCTGCGCCACTCCGATTTGCGCGAAGCGGCCTTTCATGTGCGGGGACGGCGTTCGACGCTCTTGGACTACCGCCGCAAGGTACGTTTGGCCGAGAAAACCCTGCGGGTAATGACCTATAACATCCATGGCTGTGTCGGCATGGATGGCAGGGTATCCGCGGAGCGCATCGCCGAGGTGATCGATCATTACGAGCCGGATGTCATCGCCTTGCAGGAAAGCAAATCCTACCCTACCGGGCATCGCTATCAAAACCAAGCCGAAGAAATCGCCCATATCCTCATTCAGCGCTTTCATTTCCATTTGACCCCGCAGGTTGAGCAGGACGATTACGGAAACGCGATACTAAGTACCTTGCCTATGCGGCTACGTAAAAGAGGGCATTTGCCCACTCTGCAAAATCGCAATCTGGAGGAAAGGGGAGCCTTGTGGGCGGAGGTAACCCTACATGGGCAGAAATTGCAATTCATCAATACCCATCTGGGTTTGTTCTCCCAGGAAAGAATGCTCCAGGCCCAACATCTACTGGGAAAGGAATGGTTGAGTTCCGATGATTTCGAGGAGCCGGTAATCCTGTGCGGAGACTTTAACGCTTTTCCCTGGTCGGCAGCTTATAAAAAACTCGCACAAAGGCTCTATGAAGCCCAGGAAAATATGGCTTGGCATAAGCCCCTCGGTACGCTTTGGGGTCGCTATCCCGTCAGCCGAATCGACCATGTTTTCTGCAGTGTGGGTATCGAAACCCTTAAAATCGAGGTCCCTCGCACCCAATTGACCCGTTTGGCCTCGGACCATTTACCGATTATTGCCGAATTGACCATTCCTTGAGAATCGAGACCACCTTTTCCAGAAAAACTCCCAGCAGGAATGGGAGGGTCGCGGTATATTCTGGTTTATGTTCAATAAAAACGGCATGGCCTCGACCCGACGACCTCAGGAAAAAACTCCCCTCAAAGCCGAATGCCGCTGCGAGGCCGATAGTGAGCCTCGATATACGCTTAGATGGACCGGAAATGACCTTTCAGACCGTCTGGAGCCGGTGGTTGCACATGATTCGCCCATGCGGTTTTGCAACTTGGATCTTCAAGGGTCAATTTCCTCCCGGACCTTGCCTGTTTCCGGATATTTAAGTTTTTGATAATCGCTTCTTGCCATCCTCTCCCAATATCAACGCTTTAATTCGATTTCTAAACCGCTAGGATCCGGCATTCTATAGCGTCGGGTCCGCTAAATACTTACTTTTCCCATACTTTCGTGGCTCATACGGTGAGTTTTAAAGCCAAAGACGGGGCTATGATGCAAAAAAATCCCGAATTGCAAAAAATTTTTGATAAACTGTGCGCTCCTGACGGCGAGCCCCGGGAAAGGCATCAAGCGCTCAGCAGCCTTAAGGATTTTTTGCGCGTCAATCCTAAGGACGATGTGGGAATGCGATATCTGCTGACGCAATGCCTACTCGAAACCGGGTTTGAAGAGGAGTTGGGCGAAATTCTGCAGCTCTATCCCGAAGACCAGGCTCCCGAAATCCGCTATACGCAAGCCCTTTGGACATTCCGCCGGGAAGGCCCGAGTCTTCAGGCCAATTTCGATTTAGCCGAGGCACTTACCGGTAACCCCTATGTTCCCGATTACCTGCTGCGGCGGAAAGCCCTACCGAAGTCACCTCCTCCCTTGGTTCAGCCTGGAGCGGAAGATGAAGCCATCACCTATGTCCTGAATTCACGGGAAAGCTGGCAAAAGACGCTGGGAGCCATTGAATGGCTGGCGATGAATACTTCTATTTAGGCCGCCGGAATCACGAACCCCGGTTTGAGGAGGATTAATGCTCTGTGCCAAGTGCCACTCACCCATGGAAAAGGTTAAATACCGCGAGGTAGAAGTCGATCGTTGCGTCAATTGCCAGGGCATTTGGTTCGATGGCCTGGAACACCGCCAACTGAAAGCCATGCCGGGCGCCGAAGCCGTGGATACCGGATCGGCCGAAGTCGGGAAGGTTTTCGACACCATGGAATCCGTCAAATGCCCGATTTGTGGAACGGTGATGGATACGGTGGAGGACACATGGCAGCGGCATATCCACTATGAAGTCTGTTCCCGGGGGCATGGAGCTTTTTTCGATGCCGGTGAGTTTCGCGATTTCAAAACCGAAACCTTGGCCGACTTCTTCCGCAATCTTTCGTTACGCCGCGGCCGCCGCGATACCCCCTCCTAACCGCTTTCAGGTTACCGAACGCAAATAGTTTTCCACCTCCGTCTGGATTTCGCGCCGCACCCCGGCGCGGTTCCGGCTCAGGTTTTTAAGGTCAAGCCGTCCGATATACTTGGTACTGATGAGCGGGCGTAATACCGACATGGGAATATTGCAGGGATTATTCAGCAAGGCCAAGGGCACATCTCGGTTTGCGAAACCGGAATAAAGGTGTTTCGACTTGGCGATGGTGGTAAGCACCGGAACGGAGCGGCACACGGCCACCACATGCGCCACTATGCCTGGAGCCTGGTTCACCTTGGGGTTGTTCAGCAATCCTTCCAGCACCGAGTCGCGGGAGATATTCTGGTTGATGAGGGTGCGCATGTCCACGGAAATCTCGTCCCCCTTCAAGTAGGGAATGGACAGCATGTCCTTGCCAATCCACTGCGCATAGGCGCGGTGTCGCAAATCCACTTCGATATGGTCGCGAAAAATCTTCGCGCCGCTGCCCGTCAGCCTACCCATCAACACCTTGGCTCCCACCTCACCCTGAAGGGTGAAAAGCCCCTCGTCATAACCCTTAAGAGCGGTTTCCAGGCAATCCAGCGGCGTAGGAGTTTCTTCCATCGCTTCGGCTGCCCAGCGGCACAACGTGCTCAGGGCGATCAAATCGGCGGAAGCAATTTTCTTCTCCAATTGTAAGGAGAGGATGCGGGTTAATTGAGCCAGTTCCGCGCGCTTTTGCACCTTTCCCCACCATTTCTCGAATGCGGCCGGTTTCATGCGGTCGGCCAATGTGAGCGTGGGTTGGCCTACGGGCTCGCGGTACTTGAGACGCTTAGCGAGTTCGAGTCCGCCCTGCACCAACTCGTCATAGATGCGCAGTCGCGGGAGTACCCGCGCCATTACCTTCATGTCATAGGGGTCTACGTTTTCGGATAGCCAATCAACCCGCTCCCTTAATGCCAGCGCTTCGCATTCGATGAGGAGAATTATCGCATCTACTTCCGGTTCCGCTATGGGCTGCCCCGCCAGCAGCCCTTCAAACTCCTTTCGCGCGCGCTTTACCGCCTCCTTGAAATCGGAAAGGCTCCAAAGCGCCAATCCATCGCGGAGGGTTTTCGCCAATTGCAACTCATGCGGAGAATGGGCGCAATTGGATTCGATGCGCATGAGGATTCGTTGCAGGCGTTGGACACGGAGGGCGCGCCTGCCGATATGGGCGTGGGCCGGTTCGATATGGAGAAGGCTGAGACAGAGGCGCTCCAGCCAATTGCGGGAAGGTTCCGTTTCACCCAATAGCGCCAATAAATCATCTGCGGGTAAGCGCTCTTCGGTGCCGACGAAGAATTGGGCCAGCTTTTCCGCGCCCATAGCATAATCCTGAAGCTTTTCCAACTCGTTTTCAATGAGATTCCAGGGGGATGGGAGCTTCACGATAACCTAGCAAGTACGATGAATCGGGCGTGGCAGTGTTAACTTGTCCCTACAATTATACCATGGTTGCGGGAGGTATCCCACGCTTCACCGGGAGGGGTCCAATTTTATACCTTAGATTCCCTACCGAAGGAAAAAACGCAACCGGCCGCAATCGCAGTCGAAGCAGGGGAAGATGGGCGGAATAAACCGGAAGCGGATTGTGCTTACAGGCGGTGGAACCGCCGGCCATGTTTCGCCCAATTTGGCTTTGGTTCCCGCGCTTAAGGCTGACGGGTGGGAAATCGAATACATCGGCTCCCACAAGGGAATCGAGAAATCGCTGGTGGAAGCCCAATCCATTTCCTACCATGCCATCTCCTCAGGAAAATTGAGACGGTACTTCGATTGGCGTAATTTTACCGATCCCTTCAGCATTCTGCTGGGGGTTTTTCAGGCATTTTACCTCCTGTTCACTCGGCGCCCCCAGGTGGTTTTTTCCAAGGGCGGCTTCGTCACGGTTCCCGTGGTTTTCGCGGCTTGGTTGTTGCGAATTCCCGCGCTTATTCACGAATCCGACTTGAGCCCAGGTCTAGCCAATCGACTCTGCATACCCTTCGCGGCCCGCATTTGCTATAGCTTTCCCGAAACCATCCGGCAGCTTCCCATGAATAAGTCGGTCCATACGGGCACTCCGATTCGCGCCGAACTTCTTCAAGGCGAGGCTTCCCGGGGTTTGGCGGCGGTGGGATTCGAGGCTGGCGGAGAAGCCAAGCCCGTACTTTTGGTGATGGGTGGCAGCCTCGGATCACGCGCGTTGAATCACGCCGTGCGCGCCATTATGCCCGCGCTTACGGCACGGTTTCGGGTGATTCACCTATGCGGCAAAGGGGGCCGCGATCCCGCTCTGGAGGCAATAGCCGGGTATCGCCAATTTGAATTTTTAGGTAAGGAACTTCCCGATGTTTTCGCCGCCTCCGACCTGGTGCTTTCCCGGGCAGGCGCCAATGCCTTGTTCGAATTGCTTGCATTGCGCAAGCCTCATTTGCTGGTGCCTTTGTCGCGCGCCGCTTCGCGCGGCGATCAAATCCTCAATGCCGCGGCATTCGAAAGACTGGGTTACAGCCGGGTAGTCCAGGAGGAGGAATTGAAAGGACCCGACAGGCTTTTGCTTGAATTGGAGATGCTCTGGTCCGAAAGAGAAGAGCGCTTCACCCGCATGGGAGAAAGCCCCATCGGCGATGCGGCGGAAATCATCCTTGCGCAAATCCGAAACCTGGCCGGATAAACCTGGTCCTCGCGCCTCGCTAAAATTAAAATTAGGGTACTTATGGAAATCATCAAAGAATTTATAGACCTATTTCTCAACCTCGACGTCCATTTAGCGGGAATTATCACGGATTACGGTACCTGGACCTATGCCATTTTGTTTCTCATTATTTTCTGTGAAACCGGTCTGGTGGTGACGCCAATACTACCCGGAGACTCGCTGCTATTCGCTGCCGGCTCGCTGGCCGCCATTACCATACTGGACCCGCATGTAATTGTGGTCTTGTTGATTGTTGCCGCCATACTGGGGGATATGGTCAATTATTGGGCGGGTAACTTTTTCGGATCCGCCATCTTCAAAGAAGATGCCCGTTTCCTGAAAAAAGCCTATCTCGATCGCACCTATGATTTCTACGAACGATTCGGGGGCAAGACCATCGTTATCGCCCGTTTCGTGCCCATCGTTCGTACCTTCGCGCCCTTCGTGGCCGGTATGGGGCGTATGCGCTACCACCGCTTCTTCTTTTTCAACGTTTCCGGAGCGATTCTTTGGGTGGTCCTATTTGTCTACGGGGGCTATTGGTTCGGAAATATTCCCATTGTCCAGAAAAACTTCACTCTAGTCATTCTAGCCATCATCGGACTCTCGGTTTTACCCATGATTATCGAATTCTTCCGGCATCGCAAGGCTGCGGTCGTTCCTCAGCGGATGGACTGAATCCCCACAGGGGATTGTTACCTTTCCAAACATTATGCGTTATGAAGACCGCGGAGCCTCCGCCGATAAACACGAAGTTCATGCCGCCTTGAAAGGGCGCGACGGAGGGCTCTTTCCGGGCGCCTTTTGTAAAATCCTGCCCGATACCCTGACGGGAAGCCCCGACCATTGCCTAATCATCCATGCCGACGGAGCGGGCACCAAATCCATTCTCGCCTATTTGCATTGGCGCGAAACCGGAGATGCTACCGTCTTTAAGGGAATCGCGCAGGATTCCCTGGTGATGAATCTCGATGACCTGTTCTGCGTAGGAGCCACGGGCCCCTTTCTACTTTCCAATACCATCGGTCGTAACGCAAAGTTGATTTCTGGAGAAGTTATCGCGGCGCTGGTGGATGGCTATCGCGATTTATGCGGGACTTTTGCGGGATTAGGCATTGAAATCCACTCGGGCGGCGGTGAAACCGCGGACATGGGTGATAGTATTCGGACGCTGGTCGTGGATTCCACCCTGGTCACCCGCTGTAAACGCTCCGAGATTATCACCGGAGAGAAAATCCGTCCCGGTCTGGTGATAGTAGGGTTGGCTTCGGGTGGGCGTGCCCAATACGAAACCCGGGAGAATTCCGGATTGGGCAGTAATGGATTCACTTCCATTCGTCACGAAATTCTTTCCCCGTATTACAAAGAAAAATACCCTGAAATATATGCACCCGAAATTGAGCCCTTGGCCTATATGGGTAAGTACCGTCTGGAAGACGTATTGTCCGGTAGCGAGCTGACCATTGGAGAGGCTTTACGTTCACCCACCCGGACCTATGCTCCGGTTTTACGGCAAGTCTTGGCAAAGCACCGCGACTCCGTGGCTGCCATCTTTCATAATACCGGCGGGGGACAAACCAAATGCCTGCGTTTCGGCCAGGGAATTCTTTATATCAAGGATAACCTCTTCGAACCGCCCCCCCTATTCCGCTTATTGGAGCAGGAGTCGGCCTTGGGCGAAAAGGAGCTTTACCGTTCCTTGAACATGGGCCACCGTATGGAGATTCTATGTGAGCCGACAGCTGCAAATGCCATCGTGACTATTGCCGCCGGATTCGGAATCGCCGCCCAAATCGTGGGTCGCACCGAACCAGGGCCTGCGGGAAACCGGCTGGTTATCCGGCGAGGCGGCCAAGAGTTCGAATTCGAATTGGGTTCCCACTAAACCAGCGGCTGTGGATTTCGGTATCGAGACGCTACCAGGCGGTTGTGGGCTCTAGTGGGCGCCAATACCGCGTATGCAGGAAAAAACCGTGCGTAGCAGAATGACCAGGTCCAGCAACAAACTTTGGTTGTTGATGTAGTAGATGTCGTAGTCCATGTTTTCATGGATGGCGTTTTTACGGTCGGCGCTGATTTGCCACAGTCCGGTAATCCCCGGTTTCACGTTGAGGCGTTGGCGCTGGAGCTCGTTGTATTGCTGCACGATGAAAGGCATTTCCGGACGGGGCCCGACCAGACTCATGCTGCCGGTAAGCACATTCCAGAGCTGAGGCAGCTCGTCCAGAGAGCTGCGGCGCAGGAATCGACCGATGGGAGTGATTCGGGTATCGTGTCCGTCCTGAGGCGTGAATGCATATATCGGAGAGTCGACGTACATGGAACGGAATTTGTAAAAGCGGAATTTGCGTCCGTTCTTTCCCACTCGCTTTTGTACGAAAAACACCGGCCCTTTGCTGGTCAATTTAACGATGAGAGCCAACCCGAGAAGCAGGGGGCTGAGCGCAATCAGCAAAATAGCGGAGGCCATGATGTCGAAAATACGCTTGATGAGCATGGTCTTGAAGGAGTAAGTGGGTTCACTCACGCCGATAAGCGGAATGCCTTCGACTTCGGTGACCTTTACACGCTGTATCACGATATCGTAGAGGGAAGGAACGATTTGAAAATCGCACCCGGTTTTACGGCAAACGTTGAGGATGTCGATGACCACTTTCGAAGGCACTTGCGGCAGGGCGATGAACAAACGCTTGGCGCCCGTTTCACGAATCACATTGATAAGAGTGGAGAAATCGCCGAGAACCGGGAACTCCTGAACCTGGCCCCGATGCATCTGGGGGCTATCGTCGATGAAACCCGCCACATGGTAACCAAGCTTGGGAGATTGTTTGAATTTTTCCAGTAGCTTCCTGCCGACTACCCCTGCTCCATAAATCAGGACGGTGGTTTCGAAGAAACCCCTGCGGCGCAGGTAGTTGTTGAACTTGAAAAAGGCGTAACGTTGGAAAATCAGGAAGGTGAGCATGCAGCCCCAGGTGAGCACGAAAACGCCACGGCTGAAATACAGTTGGTGGGCCAGATACAGAATCCCAAGGGTAGCCAGACAAGCTTTAATCCAAGTCTTGAGAATGAGTTCGAATTCGCGCACGTTCATGAGGCTGCGTTGCGGTTTGTAAAGACCATGGATTTCGAGTCCCAGCAGCGTAGTGACCAGAGTTACGGCAAGCAAGCTCGTATAGCGACTGAGCGATTCTTTTTCGTAGAGATCGATAGCGACATAGGGGCCCACCAAACTCCATAGCCAATAGCCCGCAAGGAAGCTGAGACAAATGGTGACGGCGTCCGCAGCTACTTGAATGACAGTCAGTATTTGGCGGTAGTGAACCAGGTTTCGCAGAACACGGGTGGGTTGCGAAACCGGGCGATTTTGTGGCGGTATACTCAGGACTGATGACTCATCCGTAACCTGCGGATTTTTAAATACCGGTTCAGGCTCGCCGAGGGCGGGAGGGGTTTTCGTCGCTTCCGACGAAACGTCCGCTTTGACCTTAAGGTTTAGGTCGGTTATTTGCATACATTCTTAAGAAGTTTAAAAAAATAAACGCCGGTTACCATAGAAGCTAGATAAATTTCCCTATTACCCAAAAGTATTAATTGAAAAAATCTTTTCGATTCTACCCTTAGTCCAAATAAAAAACAAGTAAGGGTGATTAATTATTTTGCGAATTTTGGGTTTTGTGGTGGTAAGGTCCAGGCTGAAGCGTTTTCTCCCAGCCGACCGCGTAAGTAAGTATTATAATCTAATTCCAGCTCACCGGATAAGGGATTCGGGCCGTTGATAAATGAGCTGATGGGAAATATCGGTTACTGGGTGGAACATGGCCCATTTTTTTCTCTATAGGGGGATTTACCCCGGGGTTAACCCATGAAACTTACCATGCACTGGGGATGCTTCCTACTTGCCTATGCGACCGTTTTTGGCGGGAAGCAGAAGGTGGTGGTGATACTTAAGGAACCGTTACGCGCGGAAAATGTGGAAATCCGCCTCCCCGAATTAACCTCCGCGCGTGGAGAAGTCCGTGATCTGGAAAAAACCTTATGGTTGGGCGAACCCCTCCGTGAGGATCGGGCCGTCGAAGCGGTAGCCAAAAAGTCTCTGGATTTGAAAATCCAAGCGACGGGTAGGCAAGGAGCCCAAATCACCCTGGTTCTACCGGATGCGGGCTATGTCGAGCTGACTCTGCGTGATTTTTATGGGAAAAATCTGCAATCTATCGCCGAGGGTCAATTTCAAGCGGGCACTTTTTCCTATCAAATGCGTTCCTCCACCGAGGAGGAAAAGCAGGGAATTCGTTTCTTAACCCTTAAGGTAGACGGGCGGGTCGTTCTCAAAAAGGTGCTCACCCGGGTTCAATAGCGATGAGAAACCTCCGCAAAGATTTCGCCAAGCTTCTCTGCGTGTCGCTATTAGCGCCCGTCGTAGTGCATGCCTTGAACGGGTTCGAAGTCGAGGGGGGGCAGGTGGGGCAAAGAGTGCTTACCCTGGCCATAGACGATTCGGTGCGGCTCCCTGACCTTTCCAAACTCCAGGTAAGCGGTCATCAAATACAAGCGGCCGTCTTTATTGAAGAATACGATTTGCCCTTCGTCGTCTCCCCGAATCTGGTGGACGCCGTCGCGGACCCCACGCTTCGGGTTATTCGACAGGTGCGGCCGGGCCTGTATGAATTCGAAAGTTCCGCCGGGTTTCTTCCCCGTCAGGGCATGATTCTCAGCGATACCGCATTGGGGGGAGTGTTGGTGCGGGTCAACCGATTCGAACCGACGCCAGGCAAGGGAGGATTCCGGCGCCGCTGGATGCTCGAAACCGTTCCGGCGGCATTGACCGACGCCATTTTTTCCTGTGATCTTTTTTTCAGCACCGATATTAATCTGAACTTGGCATTTCGCGAACGCAAAGGCTCGCGAGAGGTGGAGGATATCGGTACGGGCGCCGGGCTTCCCGAAAACGGTCTCCTGGAATTCTCGCTCTTGGATGGGAAGGTACTGGCCAGTCCCCGTTTAACGGGCCGCTTACGCATCAATGATGGGCGGGTTGAGGTCTTCACGTCCTCCGTTGAGGGAGAGTTCGAATATATCGGGAAAATGGAAAGCTCCCTGCAGGGTGTGGGAAATTATCGCCTTGAAGAAGCGCTTCCCGAAGGTATCGCTATCAACATCCCTCTCGAGAAGGGACTTTTCTTGCGAATTTCGCATCGAGCTCAATTCATCGTCGAAGCCTCTTCGATTACCGGTACTCTAACCGGGCGGGCGGGACTGGACCTGAAAAGCCGCGTTCGCAGTTCTCTCGATTTTGCCAAGGGCGAATGGAACCCGACCTCGCATTACACTCTTTTGCCCAATTCCAAAACCAGACAACACGTGGAAGGTGAGGGAAGCATGAAGCTTACACTGCAGTCCAACCTTGACGTACGTCTTAACGGTCGCCAGGGTCCGGTGCACATTTTCGAGCCATACATGCGGTTATCTTCCGAGAGCCTGTCATCCGCCCCCGCATCCCCCTTCGACCCCGCCGGTCGCGGTACCAATCGTTTTGTCAATGTGGGATTACACTCCCACCTGTTTCTAGGAGTCAATCTGGATGGGGAGGCGGTCAGACGAAATTTCCAGGTATTTTCCCGGGAGCTGCCTTTCCTGGCTCCCCCGGCTCGAGGAGCACTTTCCCTGAGGGAGGTTGACTCGAGCCAGGCGGTGCTGGTTTACCATGGTCCTCCCGGGGTGGAAGCTTTTCAAGTCCAGGTTTGGGAAGAAGGGCAATGGTGGAATTGGTCGGAATCACCCGGTCCCCGTATCCGGCTTTCCGGCCTGGCTCCGGGAAAAACCTATCGTGTGCGTGTCGTAGGCATCAACGCCATGGGTTCAGGTGAACCCTTTCCCCAGGATGGCCTGAGTTTCACCACTGCCCAAAGGAACCAACCTCCTTTTGTTCCCGAAGCTTATTTTCCGTATCCCGGCGCTTTAGCCGGCCAATTGAATATCGAACTTTCTTGGAAGGGGGGAGACCCGGACGGCGATGAAGTCTTTTACGATGTTTATCTGGATACGTTGTTACCACCTAAACAGCAAGTGAGTCAGGGTATAAAGGATTCCAGCCATATCCAGGCAGGCTTAAAGCCTGGCACACGCTATTACTGGAAAATCGTGGCCAATGACGGAAATGTCGCAACCGAAAGTCCGACCTGGAGTTTTACCACCTTGGAGGCTCCCCAGGTAGCCAAGCCCCGGGTTCACCCGGAGCCCTCAGAGATGCTATTCCTGCCGGGTGGATCGTTTCTGAGAAAGGATGGAAGGCGCGTCGAGGTTCGCAAATTCTTCCTTCAGAAATATGAAGTGAATCAAGCGGATTTCCGCAAGGTGATGGGCATCAATCCTTCCCACCACCATAACGATGCCTACCCCGTAGAAAAGGTTTTGTGGGAAGAGGCTGCGACCTATTGTAGGGAAATCGGCGGCCGGCTTCCCACGGAAGCGGAGTGGGAATATGCGGCCCGCGCGGGGTTTTCCGGGGGCGATTTCTGGGGGAATCCAAATCCGGATCAATACGCCTGGTACTTCACCAATTCCAGTCAACGTACGCATAGGGTGGGCAAAAAAGATGCCAATCCCTGGGGTTTGCATGATGTTCTGGGCAATGTCTCGGAATGGGTGCAAGATTGGTATGGAGAGTATTCTCCCGATGATCTGGATAACCCTACCGGGCCCGAAACGGGGACGACCAAGGTGGTTAGGGGCGCGAGCTGGTACAGTGAGCCGCAAAGCCTCAATCCCACCAAACGTTTCTCCAATCGTCCGGGCTTCCGGAATTATAAAGTGGGTTTCCGTTGCGCCGCCGACGTGGGATCCGACGACCGGATAAGTTCAACGGACGATTGATTTTTAGTATGCTTAGCCTCTGATGAGAGCTCCGACATGAGCCGGCTTAAGGCATTGGGTAAAGAATCGCTGATATACGGCGTATCTTCCATCCTCAGCCGCTTCCTCAATTTTCTTCTGGTTCCCTTTTATACCCATGTGCTCACCACCGCGGAATTCGGTGTCAGTTATATCATTTTCGCCTTCCTGGCCTTTCTGAATATCGTCTATCAATTCGGGCTCGATTCGGCCTACCTGCGCCTCGGCGCCGATGCCGAAGGGGATGCGCGCCGGAAAATCTTCTCCTCCGCCTTTTGGAGCCAGGCGGCGCTCATGGGCTGTTTGTCGATAGGGCTTTATTTCCTCTTCCCTTCCCTAGGCCGCGCCTTTTTAGTGCCGGACGAATACCACCCGCTTTTGACCATCGCCATCGGAATTCTGATTCTCGATACCTTGACGGTAACTCCCTTTGCGCACTTGCGCTTAACCCACAAGGCTTGGGCTTACGCGTCCATTCGTCTGGGCAACGTGCTTATCAACGTGGGCGCGAATCTGTATCTGGTACTGGTTTTGAAAATGGGCCTCATGGGAATCTTTCTTGCCAACCTGCTCGCCAGCGGGGTCACCTTGGCGTTACTCCTTCCCGTCATCGTTTCGCAATTGCGGCTGCGGTGGTCGAAGCCGGAAATGCGGGCCTTGCTGCTGTTCGGCTTGCCGTTGGTTCCGGCCGGGCTGTACGGAATCGTGAACGAAATGGCGGGCCGGCTGTTTCTCAAAATGCTCGGGCCCGACGACATCGCGCGTCTCTATCCCGGAAGCGGTTATACGGTGCTGGAGCTGACGGGGATTTTTTCGGCGGCCTGGAAGTTGGGCGTCTTCGGTTTGCTGTTGGTGCAGATGTACCGCATGGCCTGGCAGCCTTTCTTTTTGCAGCGCTATAAAGATGCCGACGCGCCCCAGCTCTTCGGGCGCGTGTTGCGGGTTCTGACGCTTTTCGTATGTGGCGCCTCCATCGCCCTGATGCTTTTCCTCGACAAGCTGGTGGCGCTGGAATTCTTCGGACGTAATCTGATCCACCGCGATTTCTGGCCCGGGCTCGAAATCGTGCCCGCAGTCCTTTTATCCTATGCCTTTCAGGCCTGGTTCGTGCATTTCACCCTGGGCGTGTACATTGCGAAACAGACGCGTTACCTCATCTGGTGCAACGGAGTGGGGGCGGCCATTACGGTTGCGGGCAATTTTCTGCTTGTGCCCCGCTTCGGGCTTTGGGGCGCCGTATTGGCGGCCAATTTCTGCTATCTGGTCATGGCCTTCATGCTCTACCGCCGCAGCCAACGGCTGTTCCCTATCGCCGTGGAATGGCGGAAAATGGCCCCTGTGCTGATTTGGGCCGGTTTAGGCTGGACACTGGGAACGGCTATTCAAATCGATCCCAGCTTGCTGGGGTGGTTGGGCCGTATCGGCGCCCTCGCCCTTTTCATTGTGATTCCCTTTGTGCTGGGAGGCATTTCGCGCGCGGAGAGGGGTCAATTGCTTTCGATGCTGGGTTCCAAACGGTCCTAGATTTACCCTCGACTTTTTTGAGCCGATCGATTCTGCTAGGGGCGCTCCCCGGCAAAGCCTATATTCAGCGGCAGGATATGGGGCAGGGATGCGCCGATATTCGGCAAGCTGGTAACCGGCATCAGCGGAGTCGTAATCCATGAAAACACAAAGAAGCAGAATCGCTTTGGGTCTGGGAATGGCGCTTATCGCCATCGGTGGTTATTTCATTTTTTCGCGCGCTGTCGATAGCGTCGAATCGGAAACCCAGGCCGTCTCTGCGACCGCGGATAGGTTGGAAGACCGCGCGGAACGCAGCCGAAGATTGTCGCATCTGTTTGGGGAGCCAAAGCCGCTCGGAGAAATTTATGCGAAAAAAGTCGCACAGGGACCGGCGGACCCCATCGAGTTTGGCCGTTATCTCGTGCAAGACTTGCTCAATTGTTATGCTTGTCATTCGGCCGATTTCAAGACCAACAACGCCATGCACCCGGAAAAATCGCAAGGCTATCTCGGGGGAGGCAACCTATTGCTCGACATTGATCAACAGCCCATACGCGCCGCGAATATCACGCTCGACAGTGAAACCGGCATCGGATCGTGGAGCGAAGCGGAATTCGTTAAAGCCATGCGCTCGGGCATCCGGCCCGACGGCATCCCCTTCCGCTATCCCATGACCCGTTATCCCGAATTGGGTACGGATGCCTGGCGCGCGGTGTGGGCCTATTTGAAAACCGTTCCGCCCATTTCCAATGCCGTGGAGCGCGATTATCCGGATTTCGAAGGGCGGGCCTCGCTGGGCGAGCGGCTCTACTGGAAAAATGCCTGCGTATCTTGCCATGGAGCCTCGGGAAAAGGCGTCGGCGATTTGACCCGAGTCAATACGGACTTCCCCCACGACTCCACCCTCATCCAGTGGATTCGCAACCCCTCGGCTTTCAATCCCGGCACCAAAATGCCCGGCTTCGATGGGGTTATTCCCGATGAGAGCTTTGCCCCGCTGGTGGCTTTTCTTCGTGAACTTGCAGCCCGCAATACCGCTTCCGTGAATTAGGCCGCGGCCCTGTTTAAGCACTCCATCGAAATCCATTCATGAACTTGCTTTTATCCTCGCTTTTGCTCAAACCCGAAAAACTCCTGGACGAGTGCGTTCAGGATCGGTTTCAGGCAAGTGGGCCCGGCGGACAGAAACGCAATCGGGTCTATAGCGGCCTGCGCCTTAAACATATTCCCACGGGTTTGCAGGTGACTGCTTCGGAGCATCGCGAAAGCCGGCGCAATCTCGACGAGGCTTTGCGCAAGCTGCGCCTGGAGCTGGCCTTGGGCGCCGCGGATGCGCGTGATCTCCCCGCGCCACCTCCAATAATGAACTTTCGGGCCAAAGTGAATTCCGCCCATGAGGATTTTCCGCTCCTCGCCTTCATGGCTTTGCGCGCTTTGGACGAATCACAGGGCAGATTGGAGGCGGCGGCGACGCGACTGGGGGTAAGCTCGTCGGCTTTGGCGCGTTTTTACAAATTGCACACAAACCTATGGACGCGTGCGGGGGCACTGCGTACAGCCAACGGTTTGGGCCCGCTCAAGTAGAGACGGGTCCCGGAGTTACAAAATAGGCTTCGGCCAAATCCAGCGAGCCTATCCATCTATGGATTTCGGGCCATACCGACTCCACCTTGATTTCGGTGAGGCAGCGATGGTCGTTATATTTACACGGCGGATTATTCGAAACCGTATGGATGGTCCAGCAAGGCGCGCAATCCAGTTTACGATTGCGCACGACTAGGTGATAGGGCTCCCCTTCGTTGAACTGCCAATAACCGTAGGGGCCGGTGCGGCGCTCATCGGTGGGGCCGAAAAAAGCGATGCAGCGTTTTTCCAGCGCGACGGCGATATGCATCAGGCCCGAATCGTTTCCGAGAAAGAATTGCGAGTGTTTGATAAGGGCTCCGAGTTCGCCCAGGGTTTTCGCCTCCATGTGAAATAAGGCGTCGGGGGCCAAGCGTTTTACTTGTTCACGTAGCATCCATTCTTCTTCTCCGCCCAGAAGCACGCAACGCAAGCCGAATTCGCGGTGGATACGCCGCACCAAAAACCCGAAGTCGCGCGGGGGCAGTCTTTTGCCGGCCATTCCGCGTTCGGCGCTGGAACCGGGATGGCATACGAAATAGCGAGTGCGGCTGAGTTGCTCTTCCTTGGGATGGGACAGCGCGATAGGAAAGCGCATTTGGGGCACTTGGTCGAAGGTTTTTCCCAAAAACGCCTCGACCAACCTTAAGTTTTGGTGCGTGTCGTGGGAATTGACGTCGAGGGGCAGAGAGATATCCTGCAATTGGGCGGTAAGCGGGGCATGGGGATAAGCGAAGCCGATGCGGGTACGGATGCCGGCAGACCGCGCGAAAACGCCGAATTTCCAATGGGAGCTGGGAAAAAATGCCAGGGAATAATCGAAGCGAAGCTTGCGAACCTGCCACAGGGCGCCCATTCCCTGCAACAACCCCTCCCGGTCGGGATCCCACTCCAGCACTTCCTGGAAATAGTCGCTAGCTTGAGCCATCTGCCCAATTGCGGATTTCAAAGCCAAGAGGTAGAGATTTTCGCGACCGATTTCGCGGGAAAGAAATTCGAGCGCAGGGGTGGCCATAATGAAATTTCCCAAACCGATGGGACATAAGACCAGGGTTTTTCGTCCTTTTGCAGGATTGAGAATCGCATCCGCCATGCCCAAAAACTACTAAATGCCGGGATTACGGTTTGCAATTACCGGGATTTCGCCTACATTAGGTGAAGCACCCTGCGGTGCAGCCGGCTAGGGACCCGGTTATCGGTTGGTTCAATGCCGGAAATAGGAAAGCAGGTTGATGATGGGAACTCTCTCCAAACTTCGAGTACTTGCGCTGGTGGGGTCGTTGGCGATCGCGCCGGTTTTCGCTACGATATGCGATCAAACCTACCGCTTGCAATCGGCGACGGAAACAATCCTGGAAGGCCCAAGCCTGAATAACCTCACCGCAACCAAGAAGCAATTGAAGTTGGATTTGACGGATGCCACCATCCTGAAGAACGAAATGCAATACATTCTCCTCAAGGAATTCGAAGGGGCTTGCAATTATCAAAAGAGGATGGTGAAATTCCGCGCGCGACCTGCGAAAGCGAATTGGGCGAACGCCGAACAGGAACTTTTCGTGCGGCTTTATGATGCTTCGCTTGTCGGCTCTAATTTTAAATATTGGTTCCACATGTCAGCCGATACCAGTAAATTCCTTGGCTCCGATATTTTGGGTAAAAGCCAGCAGGAAACCGACTATACCAGGTGGCATATGATTGCCACCATGATCGATTCGACTAAAGGAGAAAGCGGTCTTTGGTCTGTGGGAGAACCTTACTACCCCAGCCTTTCCATCCATTACGATTCGACGACGCTTGACTCCCTTTTTCTAAAATCATGGCGTGAAATTAAACTCGGACCGAACCGCCGAGCCCACTTCAAAGTGCAAATCATCAAAACCGTATACGATTCCATTGGGCCGACAACCCAATTGGCGCAACCTTTGGCCCGTGAGGGAAGAGCCGTGCCCGAATTTCATGCTTCGCAAACCGGCAAATCGGTACTGATTCGTCTCAGTGAGAAGGCTCCCGATGCCGAGGTGATTACGCTGTATAATATGATGGGCCGGAAAGTAGCGGTATTGCATCCTACTGGGAATGCCTTTCAATGGAATGGCAAAACCGAGGGCGGCAGCGACGCGCCCAAGGGTATTTATTTCGTGCAAGGCCGGAGCGGAATCCTGGGTAAATTCTTTTATTCGCCGGTGATTTAGGCGCGATTGAAATAAGTAATCGTTTGGAAGTAACGATTACTCTAACCTACTCTTTTTCGAAAGCTCCTGACTCTTCCCCCAATTCGCTTAATTCCGCGATCCGCCCGATATTCGGGCCTTTGCAACCGTTTAATTCAGTGGCCAAGCACCCGGTAAAATACTTATTTCCCTCCATGGGTTTCCTATATCAATCGTTAATCGCTTAGTCGGCTCCATGGCCATACTTTGTGATTTCCATTCCCACCGACCGCCGTACCGGATCAGTAACTCCGAGGCGGCGTCTTGGTTGGCGAGCGCGCATGGCCGGGCGGAGAAGACGCGCTCTACCGATCCGTACTTTTCGGAGACCGCGTTTACGGAGCGCATGCATAGGCAATTGCTGCGTTTCGGACCGGGGTCGGAAAGCGTGGCCTGCCGAGGCCATCACCTGGAAGACTATGGACATCACGACTGGGAGCGCATGGCCATCCACCGCCTGCACGAATCCCCTAACGGCGAGGGCATCGGCCCGCGTATGGAAAAATTTTCGGAAATAAGCGCGGCCGTGCTGGAAGAGATTTATCCTGAGGACGCCAAAGCGCCCGACGATATCATCCATGTTACCTGCACCGGATATGTGGCGCCCAGCGCTGCGCAAAACCTGGTAGTCAAACGCGGATGGAGCGAAACCACCCGGGTTTTGCATGCCTACCATATGGGCTGCTACGCCGCGTTGCCCGCGGTGCGCATAGCCTCCGGGTTGTTGACGGCTACTCAAACGGGCATCGCTTCGAGCCGCGTCGACATCGTCCATAACGAAGTGTGTACCCTGCACCTCGACCCCGGTCGGCATGAAGCCGAGCAATTGGTGGTGCAAAGCCTTTTCGGAGACGGCCATATCCGCTATTCCGTCCTGGCCGATGGTGAAGATGCCGCCGGCGTGCGCGATGCACACGGGCTGGAAGTTTTGGCCGTGCAGGAGACTTTGGTGCCGGACTCGGCTAACGACATGACTTGGATTCCGGGATCCCACGGTATGCGTATGAGCCTTTCGCGCGAGGTGCCCGAACATATCGCCGGCAAGCTGCGCGAATTCGTACAAAAACTTTACGCGCTCGGCGGCTACCGCCCAGCCGAAGTATGGTCAAAGCATCCCCGAACCCTTTTTGCCGTGCATCCCGGCGGGCCGCGCATCATCGATAGCGTCGCCGCCCTGCTCGAACTCAAGCCGGACCAGGTGGAAGCCAGCCGCCGCGTACTGAAAAACTTTGGAAACATGTCTTCGGCCACCGCACCGCATATATGGATGGACATGCTGCACGACGATTCGGTAGCGGCCGGCACTCGCATAATCAGCCTCGCCTTCGGCCCCGGCCTTACCATACACGGCTGTCTGCTCAGGAAAATAAGATGATGGGGCTGGCGGCGGTGGGGCTCTTTCTGGGCCATTCCCTGCTCATGCTCCTCGACGAATTCCACTTCCATTACCGGCGCGGTTTGCCCCGCTGGGAAAGATGGGGTCACCCGCTTGATACCCTGTCGGTGCTCGCTTGTTATCTCTTCGCCCTGTCCATGCCGTTTTCCATAGGCGCGGCTTGGGGATATGCCGCCCTGGCAGTAGGCTCCTGTCTGTTGGTAACCAAAGATGAAGGGGTGCATGCGGAACGGTGCGGCAAAGGAGAGCAATGGCTACATTCCGTCTTGTTCGTATTGCACCCGCTGCTGTTGGCCTTCGCGGGTTGGTATTGGTTGGTTACTCAAGGCCCGGCGGTGGAATCGGCGTTTGCCCGGGTAGGTCTGCCCGGGGTGTTTGAATTGGGTCTTTTCCGGATGTTTCTTCCCGTGCATGCGGGTTTGACCGCTCTTTTTCTTATTTACCAAATAATATGGTGGAATTGGATATGGAAAGAAAAACCGTCGAGCTTACCGAAAAGGCGTATGCCGTTGCCCAGCCGGAGAACGGAAGCCGCCGTGCGGTAGATTTCCCCGGCGGGGTGAACAACGCCTTCTACGAGGATTTGGGCCGCCGTTGGTACGAAGCCAAAGACGATCCCGTGGCCCTGTTGCGGGCCGAGGGCCGGCTCAAGCACGCCTGGGTGAGCCGCGAAGTCGATCGCCTCCTTCCCGGAGGAAACCGGCGGGTCTTGGACATCGGTTGCGGCGCAGGCTTCGCGCTCAAGCATTTGGCCAAAGAGGGCCATAGTGGCTACGGCGTGGACCGTTCCCCCTCAAGCCTGCGCATGGCGCGCGAGTTCGCCGCTCCCTTGCCATTGCGCTTGCAGGTGGCCGATGCCTATCAAGTGCCCTATGAAGACGCTTCTTTCGACGTGGTGCTGGCGCTGGATTTTCTAGAGCATGTAGAGCAACCCGAAAAAGTGGTGGCCGAAGCCGCGCGGCTTTTGCGGCCCGGAGGCTTGTTCTTCTTCCATACCTTCAACCGCAACCCCTTGGCGTGGCTTATCATCATCAAAGGCGTGGAATGGTTCGTCAAGAATACACCCGCGCATATGCATGTGCTTCCGTTATTCATCAAGCCATCGGAATTGCGCGGTTACTGCGAGCGCGAGGGCATGCGCATCGAAGCCATGACGGGGTTACGTCCGGACTTCATGCGCAAGGCTTTTTGGAAAATGTTGGCGACCCGCGAAGTGCCGGACGATTTCGAATTCGTGTTGACGTCCTCGCTGACGCTCTCCTATCTGGGAGCCGCGAGGCGCGAAGCTTAGAAGAACATCCGCCACATGAATTCGAGATTGTGGCGAAGGTCGCCTTCGCCTACGACTTCGGTGATGGGGTGGATGATGGAATATCCCAATTGCACGCCGGTGTGCCGGTTGAAGTCATAATTGGATCCCACATAATAGCGGAGATGGGAGTCGTTGGGCCTGCCTTCCTCCTCTTGCCATAAAAGCCGCGTATCCGGATCCAATCCCTCTAGTTGAAGCACCAATTCGCTGGCCCGGTTGCGGCTATATTCGGTGCGCCACATTCCCGTCACATAAAAGGTGAAAAAGGTGGAGGTGAGCGAGTCGACTCCGATAAAATCGTCGCGGCCTTGGTGATTGTCGCCCCAGGCGGTTTCACCCAGGACTTTTACCTTGCCGCGATTGAAAGCGAATCCCAACTGGTAGGCGGTGTTCATCCGGAATTTGAAATTCACGGGGTTGCTTCTGTCCTCGGCGCCTTTGGTTGCAAAGGCACCTTCGACGAATAATTCCGGAAAGGGTTTGGCATGCGCGCGCAGCACTACGTCCTTGGCCAAGAAGCCACGATCGGTGCTTTCCAGATGCTGATTGGCGTAATTATCCTCCACATTCGCGGGATTTTTTCCGTTGAATACCCCTAACTGGTATCCTACCGGGATGCCATTGTCTTCGAAACCGCCGTTCAGGATAAGGCCGATATCCTGCATGATATAACCGGTTTCTTTGGAGAGAAATTCGTGATAGAGTCCGCTACGCTCGATGGTGTTGAGCCGCTTGGAGGATTGCAGGGCTTCCTGGGAAATGGGTCGCTTCAATTTACCCGCGCGGATCCCCCAATGTTCATTCCATTCGTGAAACAAATACGCCTGGTTGAGGTTGGCGCGATGATTGTTCACTTCGAGCAAAGCCTCCATTTTGAATCCAAACTGGTCGGCAAACCGTCCATTCACGTCCAGGCTGAGGCGGCGCAACTGGAAGCTGAGGCGTTTGTCCGAGTCGGATTCGGAAAAAATATCGTGGTGGAAACCCTTGAACTGAATGCGGCCTCCAATGTCGATTTTTTCCAGGGCGCGATTCAGGGCGGGTACCGCCTCGCTGGTCGGAGCCGGTAAAAGGCTCTTGGTTTCACCATCGGGAACCGGGTCCACCAAATCGACCATTTCCACCACAATGGTATCCGGTGGCATGGAAGGGTTTTCCACTGGGTTGGAGGCGGGACTTTCCGTCTCTACCTCTTGGGCGAATGCGAAAACTGCGAAGGACATCAGGAGTAGATATGCGGTTTTAAACAAGATACGCCCCTTTGAAATGATTCCGAAACAAAAAGGTAACATGTGGTTTGGCTATTCCCAATTGCGGAGCAATCGAACCCCATCCACCGATCGCCATTCCCCCGGCTTTAGTCCCTCCAGAGTGACGGGCCCTATGGCCCAACGGATTAGCCGCAAAGTGGGGTATCCCACAGAAGCGGTCATACGCCTAATCTGCCGGTTACGCCCCTCGGTAAGGGTGATTTCCAGCCAGCTGGCGGGAATCTTGCGCCGCACCCGGATGGGTGGAATTCGTTCGGCAAGTAGATGGGGAGGAGAGATGGCGCGGGCTTGGGCGGGAAGGGTTTTCCGGCCGTCCAAATCGATTCCGCTCCGCAGGCGTTGCAGCGCCTTTTCATCCGGTATGCCTTCCACTTGCACCCAATAGACTTTAGCGAGTTTGGTCTGCGGAGCGCTGACGCGATTCTGCATGACTCCGTTATCAGTAAGCAGAAGCAACCCCTCGCTATCGTAATCCAATCGTCCACAGGGATAAACGCCGGGAATTTCGAGGAAATTTTTCAGGGTTTTCTTTTCGCCCGAAGCCGAAAATTGACTGACGACATGATAGGGCTTATGAAAGGCGATATAGCGGAATTTCGGGGCCCGCACGGTTACAGTCTCTCGGTCAGAATCTCGCGGATTTCGGCCGGGGTCAAATCCACGGGATTGTTGCGGCATTTGGTTTCCGCTAGGATACCGTCGAGGTCGGATGCCTGGATACCATAAGACCCCAGGCGAGGTAGCTTGAGTGTGGAGGTCCATTCTTCCAAAGTCGATAGCAACGCCCGGCAGTTGAAGTCACTATCGTCGGAGCCGCTTCCCGAGAGAAGGGCGCCTACGCGCGAAAGTTTTTTTAAGGCCCAGGCATGGGATTGGCTACGCTGTATGGCTCGCAGGTTGATTCGGGTGGCGGCAGCCACCAAGGTTCCGCAAACCACGCCATGGGGAATGGGGAATTTCCCCCCGAGGGGCGAAGCCAAGCCATGGACAATCCCCAGTCCGGCATTGGCCAAAACCACTCCCGACAGCAGTGCGGCATAGGCCATTTCCCCTCGCGTGGCGACGTCTTGAGCCCGGTCGGTGCAGGCGCCGACAAGATTATCCTTGAGCCGCTCCAATCCGCTCAGGGCCAGGGCGTCGGTAAGGGGCGAGGCTTTGGGCGAAAGGTAGGCTTCGAAAAGTTGGGTGAAGGCGTCCATGCCGCAAGCGGCGGTGATGTCGGTTGGGCAGGTTACCATCAATTCGGGGTCAAGAATAACGCAATCGGGCACGAAATGATCGTGGCGCAGCGATTTTTTAAATCCTGCGGGCCCCATATCGGTGATGACGGCGTTCTTGGTCGCTTCGCTGCCCGTACCCGAAGTGGTGGGTATGGCAATGCAGGGAATTTTCCGTCCGTCATGTTCAAGCCCGCGACCGACATCTTCCAAAAAATCAATGATGGGGGATGGTTGCAATAGCATGGCGGAGACGGCCTTGGCCGCATCGATGACGCTACCGCCGCCGATACCGATAACCACCTCAATGCGATGGTGGCGCAGGTTTGCACAGGCGCCATCTACAAAGCCTGTCGACGGCTCCCCCGACACCGTGAGTAAATGGTGCTCGATTCCCTGGGCCTGCAAAGCCGCTTCGATAGCCGCCAACCGGCCGGATTGCCTTAACCAGGTCCCCCCGGTAACCAGCAGTACGCGGGACCCCAGCGGCAGGATGAGTTTACCCAGCTCCGCAATTTTACCGGGACCAAAATGAATTTGGGGGGTAGGGGCGAAAGTAAAAGCCGGAAGATTCATGTTCTAAGAAAAGTAAAAAAGGGTTTGGGGAATTTGAGAGGCACAAAGCCGTTTTTTGGGGTAAAAAAGCCACTCGCGCAAGAATTCGACAAAGGACCAAGACGATTGGTGTTTCCCGTTGGCAGGTTCTCTCATAATTTAAATAGTCCCCGCGTAATCGGACCCACCCACAGGAGCCCCTACCCCAAATAGGGGCTCCTCTTCTTTTAGCCCCGTTACTTGAAGTAGTCAACTTCTTCAAAGGGCGTCGCCGAACTCCTCCAGTACTTGCCGAACCCTGTCCTTGCCGGAGCGGTGCAGCAGATTTTGGACATGTCTGCGCACGGTGAAATAGGATATACCCAGCTTTTCACCAATCATCTCCCGGGACAGACCCTCTTTGAGACCCCGTAAGATTTCCATTTCCCTATCGGAAAACTTCATCAGGGTCAATTTCTTCTGCCATCGAACCCTGTCCGCACGGGCCAGTTTGACCAGCACCGCGGCGGTGTCTGTGGGAATAACAATACTTCCACTCGCTACTTCGCGGATCACTTTTTCCAGATCATCCAATTTGCTCTTAAAGAGGTATCCGCGCGCACCCAGGTCATAGCATTCCAAGACATCGTCTTCGTTCACCGTCATCATAATTGCTTTGATATCGGGATGGTTTTCGCGCAGCCAGTGCAGCAACAGAATACCGCCCTTTTCCTGAGACAAATTGATGTCCACTAAAACAATCTCGGGATTTTCCTTGTCCACCAAGGTCTGAAAAGAGGATTCGTCATGGGCGTAACCCTTGCACTCCACCCCGGGAAACTCACTGAGGTAATCCAGGACGGTCATGCAATAGTCAACGTTGTCTTCGACCAGGGCCAGGGAGATTTTGCCGGTAACTATCTGGTTTTCCATTTTCGTCTAACCCTTATCTATGGGGTGAAATGCACATTTAATAAAATGCCGGAATAGCCTGACAGGTTGTGGAAAATTACGAAAAATCGGGGATTTGTGGGGCACCACCTTCCATAAAGGCAGGGTTTTTCTCACTTCCTCCCGAAGACTTCAGGAATTATATATAGCGTAATCTCCGGAAGGGCAGGAGCCCATTATATTAAGAGCGAATCCAATTTAGAGAACTTCTAACCTTCAAGGTGAAATATGCTCAGTCCTGCTTATCATCCCGATTCCTCCGCCTATAGACTTCCATCACTCAGCATGAGGTTCCCATGCCTTCAAGAGGGTAAAGTATGATACCTCTCTTATTAAAGGGAATCTGGGCCGCGGTTTTTTCATTCGCACTCCTATTCATGTTCCTTGGTGTTCAAATAAAAAATGAGCGCCGGTTCGGGTGGCAAGGACTTTGCCTACTAATGGTATCGATATTGTTTTTCGGTGATAATTGGCTTCACCTTGATGCCATGGTCACGGCAAGCTACATCGAAATCCAGTACACTTCCCACCTTGTCTTCGCCATTTTCGCTCCGATATTATTGATTGCAGTGGGAAAAATTTCCGGATATTCCACTTCCCGCATCAATCTATTGGTACTGATTCTATCTGCCCTAACTTTCGTAGTATTTCTTATCGATTACTTACTGAACACTCAGCATATCTTTTCTGCCGATTCGCCGGGGCATACGGTTGGAAACCTGTATTTTTATCTGATTGTTCCTCTGATGATCGGATTATTCGCAGGGACCCTAACATCTCTGATTCAAGGGCGAAAATTGAGTGCAAAAAACGAAAAATGGTTCCACGATTTATTCATTCTGGGATGGGGCGCATTGATACTAGGCGGTTGTTTCGATGCATTTACTCAATCCTACATCCACCTTGGGGGGATTTGGCTATATCCGGTTGCCAGCATGACTGGAGCGCTTATAATGACGGTTTTAACCTCTTATGCCTTAGTTCGGAAATATTTAGAGGCAATGGCTGAAAAATCAGGGGATATCCAGCGAAGGGATGCCCATCAGATAGGATCAGGTGAAGAGAGCATAAGATTCGTTTTGCATGAAATAAAAAATTATGCCGCGACAGCAAGGGCAAACTTATCCGTATTGCAACGGAAATCCCCTTTGGATCCGGAAAATGAAAGGATGAGGAGAGTCGATAGGGCCTTTGAAAATATCGATAACCTGACACGAAAATACCTTACTGGATGCTCGATTCAGGAAAACCCCAGGAAAGAAAGAATTGACTTGAGAAGGTTGGCCGGCCACTGTATCGAGAATAATTTTTATGACAGCAGAGCAGCATTCGAATTTTCACCCAATAACAAACCCGTGAAAATTTTAGGGGAAACCAATCTGCTTGAGCACTTACTCATCAACCTTTTCAAGAATTCCCTAGAAGCAGATTCCAATAAAATTTGGGTAACCTTTCGCGAATCCGATTCCTCCATTATCTTAGGGATCCGTGACAATGGAACCGGTTTCGATTGTGATTTTTCGGAAAAATATTGGAAACAGCCATTCAGCACGAAAACGGCTACCGGAGGAACAGGCGTTGGGATGACCCTTGTGAAAAGGATTGTGGAGTACCATGGAGGGAAATTGATTATTGAAGAGAATAAAATCAATGAAGCGCCTGAACCAGGGGCGTCAATAAAGGTGATTTTTCCGGGTTTGCACCATGTCAAGTCCGACAGGAAATCCGTTTAAACGGTTAATGGTGAACTGTTCCCTTTCCATCATTTAGAAGTCATGACAATAATCAAAACCTTGGCATACCCTAATGAACGATGCGTTCATATCGCTTCCAAATCAAACCTTGTGGGGTGGGATGCTTGCAACCGGCATGCGGGTCGAAGTTGTTCTTCCGGTAAACAGCGCAGAAATTTAGCGGCGTAATTGCTTGCTGGTTATAGTCGCACCCTTTTTCGGTTACCGAAGGCAAAGAGTTTCATTTCAGAGTATTTTGAGGATGGGGCGCTTGGCTCTCATTCCCCGATGAAAATAGGATGCTCAAGACATTTGACAAGAAATGCACGGCAATGAGCAATGTTAAGGAATTGCTTAGTACATAGAGGGTTGAATTAAGCATTGCTACCGTAAAAATAAAGAATACGGTGAAGGCTGCTGCGGGTGCTGGAAA
>JBGTHM010000031.1:0-12983 GCA_041746255.1 Fibrobacteria bacterium
ACGTAGCGAGTCAGGAATGGGGCTCGAAACGGTACCTGAATATGGATTTGCTTAAGGGACACGAACTCCAGGCGCAGGTCGCCTAGTGAGAGTCAGACTCGAGGAGCCAAAATCAATTTGCGAAAGAAACTTGACACTACCTGGGTTTTGGACTGCGCTTATGTGTTTCTCTCTCCCCATTCGGGTCGAGAGAAATCCTTAGCTTGCCTCAACCCATCTTCATTGCGCGCTGCGGGTGCTCATTACGGGAACGGTAGCGCCCCACTTCATTCGCATCCTCGCGCAACGGGTATGCTCTCGCAGCCCACTTCCTACTGGGGCAACGTTGGGTGACATGTTGGCTTTTAAAATGTCGCCACTCCACATAAATTGGAATGGCGATAACTATTCTAATTTTTCTTGGCGGGGTAAGATCCAAATGCCGATCTTCTTAGGTCACGAAACTAAATGGCAAAGATGAAAAAGGAGTCAATCGAAGGTAAGCTTCTTGCCCTCTTGCGATCCATAAAACTGAAAAATTCCGCGGGATACCTTGCTGGGCTCCATAAATTCGTATTCGACAATGGGCCTCCATTTTCTCCGTTTGGTTGTCCTCAGGTTAAGTGGTGGTTTGAGGATAGAGCTAATGCCTTGATAAACGAAATCGGGCTGATGCTTAGAATTTACGAGCCATCGTTTCAGCGGTTCACAAAATCTGGGTTATCCAAATTCATAAATGAATTTCTTAAATCCCATGCGCTGGATCCCAAACTATTTAATACTCACTATCTCCATCCTCAAAGCACCTTCGAATCATTATTCGAGGCGAGGTCAATCCAAGATATTAAGGAATTTGGAGAATTATTTTTGACGGCGATACTCTCAGAAAAAAGCGAAAACAATGGAAACTGGGTAAATATTTATTCAATGCCGGTGAATATTCATTCCCCCTCGTTCGAATTAGGATATGAAGGGATTTCTGTAATTGAAAACGATGACAATGAGGCTTGGAAAAAAATATCGAAAAGATATCTTGGCGTTAATCTTCGGCATACAGGGGAAGACCTGAGGAAAACTCAGCGGCAAGAGTACAAAACCAATATTTGGGTGATTTGCGAAGAGGTTGGCGTGCAAAGTGTAGCCTCGCATCATGCTGAAATCAAGGTTGGAGCATTCTTCGTAGTTCTCTTGTCACATTTCATCATTCAAAATCCTAGGTACATGCTGAAGAATTCTACGGAACCATGGCCAGTAGTTTTTGAGTACCCAGCAATCTCAAACAAGGACACAACCTCCTCCATCGGGTTCCCAAAATCTTTTGTCTTTCCAGTCTATCACGATGTCCAGATTTTGCCGGACGACCTCGTTTCTATTAGGAAGTGGTACGATGGGTTTTCGAAAGCGCCCATCGCAACAAGGAAGAAACTTCTTATAGCCGCACACTTTATGCGTTCGGCGATGACCAGCGAGGACCTGATAAGCTTCACGCTTTTTTTCACCGCGCTGGATGCTATCTATGGAATCAAAGGAAATGTTGAGAATTCCATTATTAATGGAATAAGAAAAACCTTGAACGATGAGCTCTGGTGTAAAAAGGCCAAGCAAATTTATCAGCTTCGAAACGACATAGTCCACGGTGGGATCACTTCTTTTGAGGAGTGGGAAGAAATGGACCGATATAAGAAGGAATTTCAATCTGCTCCTGAGAACGATATATGGAAATTAGCATGCAATTGTATGATGAAATTCTTCGGTTAAATGCACCCCGCCAAAAAAAGAGGGAAGCCAACACGATCACCCAACAAAGCCCAGCCGGGGCGGCGCGGACATGCGTTCGCATTGCGCCGCCGCAAATGGCTCCTCGGGGCGGTTTGGCAATTCGCCATAAGTTTCGAGCTGCGTTCGCTTCGCTCACTTGTTCTCAACTTTGGCTCATTGCAGCTTGCGCGCGCGGGCTTCGGGGGCTGAAAAACCCCACTACGCCCGCGTGCTCAGCTTTCAAACCTGCCCCTCGAAGCCACTTCCGGCTGGGCCAACGTTGTGGATAATGGCGGGGCAAGAAAAACCTCAAAAATCAATAAAATTCCTTGTTCAATCTCCTTGTCTTAATTAAGAAATAATTATATTGTAATTATGTCTGAACTAGCATTTCGTTGGGATCCGAAGAAAGAAGCCCATAACCAGGAAAAACATGGCGTATCCTTCGAAGAAGCCAAATCTGTCTTTTACGACGAAAGTGCCAAGCTCATTCACGATCCGGACCACTCCGAAGACGAGGACCGGTTTATCCTGCTTGGTTTCAGCTTGGCATTGAGGCTCCTTGTGGTCTGCCACTGTTACCGAGAAAATGAATCTACCATACGGATTATTTCGGCTCGAAAGGCCACAAAATCCGAAGCTAAAAGTTATCCGAGGTCACTATGAGGAAAGAATACGATTTTTCAAACGCAGAAAAGAATCCGTACGCTAAGAAGCTGAAAAAGCAGATCACGATTCGACTCGACGAGGACGCGATCTCCTATTTTAAAGGCTTATCGCAGAAGACTGGAATTACCTACCAAAACCTCATCAATCTCTATTTGAAGGATTGTGCGGTATCTCATCGCAAGCTGTCTTTCAAATGGCAATAAAAGCCAGTACTGCCCACCCGGAATAAAGAATGCCCCACCACTCGCTCAGCGCTGCGCGCTGGCGGGCTTCACCACCCACAACAAACCGCAGGGTGCTGCGTGGCACTTTCCAGTGCCACTCCGGGGCTTCGCCCAAATGGCTTTTCGAGGCGGCCCGGCAATTCGGAAAGGGTTTTGAGCGGCGCGAACTTCGCTTAACGCCTACGTCCGCTTGCTCAAAGCCCATCCTCATTCCATGCTGCGGGCGTTGCCTCCGGGGTACATAAGACCCACTCCGGCTTCGTCCTCGCATTCAGCCCAAACTCGAAAAACCGCTTCACCCTCCGCCAACGTTGTTCAATGGTGGTGCATAGATGCGAACCGCCGCACGTCGTATGGGTAGGGAAATTTATAAATATCACAAATGACGCGCGCCCAAGAAATTCGAGAGGGAATAAAAAAGTCCTACTAAGTAATAAGATTTCTCCTACAAGAAAATGGGGGGCCAGTTTTGAAAATGGGCTTCGATTTACCCAACTCCGCTGGATTTTCCGCCCCTATGGACCGCCCCGAAACACCGGGAACGGGTTTTTCCTGGTAAATTTAGCCGAATTCCTGGGAAATAAAATATTTTAACCCTTTTGTCGATCCAGGGATGGACCGTTCGACGTATGGGCAGAGGCAGGAACCGGGGCAATGCCGTCCCGGGGAAGACGCCGGAAGGAGCATTAACATGAAGGTCATGGTGATTGTAAAGGCGACCAAGAATTCCGAGGCCGGGGCGATGCCCAGCGAGAAGTTGATGATTGAGATGGGCAACTATAATGAGCAACTGGTGAAGGCCGGCATCATGCTGAACGGCGAAGGGTTGCTGCCCTCGGTTAAGGGCCGGAGACTGAAGCTTGTGAACGGGGGGAAGCGAACGGTGTTGGATGGGCCGTTCTCGGAGACCAAGGAGCTTATCGCGGGCTTCTGGATTTGGCAGGTGAAGAACATGGAGGAGGCCGTGGAATGGGCGCGTCGTTGCCCGGACCCGATGCCTGGCGAGGACGCCGAACTTGAGATCCGCCAGATCGCCTCGGCCGAGGACTTCGGCGCTGCGTTTACCCCCGAGGTGCAGGAGCAGGAAAACAAGCTGCGCGCCGAGCTGGAGCGCCAGCAGAAGAAGGCCTGAGTCTTGGTGCCTTCCGACGCCTCCGCCGCGGCCCGAGCGGTCGATGCTGTCTGCCGCATCGAGGCCTCCCGGGTCATCGCCCGCGTCGCGCGCATGGTGCGTGACGTGGGTTTGGCCGAGGAGCTGGCCCAGGATGCCTTCCTTGCCGCCCTCGAGCAATGGCCGAAAGCCGGCATCCCGGAGAATCCCGGAGCATGGCTGACGGTAGTGGCCAAGCGGCACGCCGTGGACCGCATCCGCCGGGAGCGGAACTTCGCATCCAAGGAGGAAGCCATCGGATACGAAGTGGAATCGGGGACGCGGGTGCCCGAGTTCGATTTCGAAGAGGATCCCATCGAGGACGACCTCCTGCGACTCATCTTCACCTCCTGCCACCCTCTGCTTCCCAAGGAGTCCCGCGCGGCCCTCACTTTGCGGGTGCTGGGCGGGCTAACCACGGAGGAAATCGCCCGTGCTTTCCTGGTGCCCGAGCCCACCATGGCCCAGCGCATCGTGCGCGCCAAACGCACCCTGACCGAAGCCAAGGTCCCCTTCGAGGTGCCGAGGGGCGCGGACCGCGAGGGGCGCCTGGCCTCGGTGCTGGAGGTCATCTACCTCATCTTCAACGAAGGCTATGCGGCCACCTCCGGCGATCGGTGGCTGCGGCATGAGCTCTGCGACGAGGCGCTGCGCCTGGGGCGCATCCTGGCCGAGTTGGTCCCCCAGGAGCCGGAGGCCCATGGGCTCGCGTCCCTGATGGAGATCCAGTCTTCGCGCCTGCGCTCCCGCGTGGGGACGAACGGGAAGCCGGTCCTCCTGCTGGACCAGGACCGCGCCAAGTGGGATCGATTGCTGATCAGCCGAGGTTTGACGGCCCTGGAACGGGCCGAGAAGCAGGGGAAGGGACTTGGATCCTACGGGTTGCAGGCCGCCATCGCCGCCAGCCATGCCCGGGCCGTGCGGGCGGAGGACACGGATTGGGTCCGCATCGCCGCGCTCTACGATGCCTTGAGCGAGTTAACCCCCTCGCCCATAGTGGACCTCAATCGGGCTGTGGCTGTTTCCATGGCCTATGGTCCGGCGGCGGGCCTGGAAATACTGGAGGACCTGGTCGCGGAGGGTGCCCTAGAGACCTATCCGGCCTTGCATGCGGCCCGCGGGGAGTTGCTCGCGAAGTCCGGCCTGTGGACCGAGGCGCGAGCCGCTTTCGAGTGCGCGGCGGAGCTGAGCAGGAACGGGCCGGAGAAGGAGTTGCTACTTGATCGGGCGAGAGGGTGTTCCCAGGGCGCCTTGTGGTGGAGGGCAAAACCGAAGGAGGGCGGCCGATGATCCTGGATATGGATCTGCAAGCCATGGCGCGAACGTTGGGTTGGCAATTCACACGGCATCCTCTCTGCGCCTGCTAAGACAGGCTTGTTGCAGCGATCTTGTTCACTGCAAGTTACGGGCGGTATGTGCCAGGGAGAAATGGCGGAGGCCATTCTTCAAAAATTTTCCACTTTTCGAATCCGACTCGCAATAAGAGTTGTGGCGCAAAATTTCAATAAAGAGCAAACGATTCAAGTGGAAACTCGCAAATATTTTACGTTTTCCGATACAAGGAGGTTTCCATGACACCACTGTTCAAGAAGCTCAATCTGGGGACCCACGAGACCATCCTTGTTCTCAATGCCCCGGATTCTTTTGAAGCGGAACTGATACAACTTGCCGGAATCAAAGTATTGCGTAAAATACCGTCAAGCCCAAATGTTCCATTCGTAATCGGATTTGCAACCAACCAGATGGAACTCGATCAACTATCCGATAAAATTATCAAGTCGATAACTGGAGACGCCATCGCGTGGGTGGCCTATCCCAAAAAATCTTCCAAGCGGTATAAATGCGACTTTAACCGTGACGAAGGCTGGAATGTACTTGGCGAGGCCGATTTCGAGCCTGTGCGTCAAGTGGCAATCGATGAAGACTGGTCTGCACTTCGATTCAGGAGAGTCGAGCATATCAAGACGCTGACCAGGAACAAGGATATGGCCATTTCCATCGAAGGAAAAAGACGCACCAAAAAGTGAACCAATCACCCTGGTGGTGGTGGCGTCTCCGATTTGTAGGAAGACGCCTCTGAATGTGTTCGGACTGAGGTGCAGGGAAAACTCCTCCACGCGCCTGGACATAGCCGGTTTTGGTCGCAGGCTGGCGGAATGGCCCAAGAAGAATAGCACCCGAATTCCGGATATTCGCAGTATTTTAGCGAATATTCCTATTTATTCGTGGAAAATATGCGAATAATCTGCCATTATTTACATTATGAGTGCGAATAACCTCGATTTTTCCCGACAGCTCCAGTTGACCACAGTCCTGCGGAAAAAGTCAGTGCTATTGCTGGGCCCCAGGCAAACAGGCAAAAGGCGACTAATTCGCCAGGCCTTTCCCAATGCGCCTTGTTACAACCTACTGGATTCGAGAACCTTTCTGAAATTGGCGGAGGCGCCCCATTTGATGGTGGAGGAACTGTCCGCATTGCCCCAACCCATTCAAAGCCCCATCCTTATCGATGAAATCCAGAAACTCCCGCGTCTTCTCGATGAAGTCCACAACGCCATCGAAAGCAGGGGGTGGACTTTCCTTCTCACCGGAAGCAGCGCCCGCAAGCTTCGCAGGGAGGAGGCGAATCTGCTCGGGGGTCGAGCCCGAGTTCTGCACTTGCATCCTCTCGTCAGCGCCGAAGTGCCCGACTTTAATCTGGAGCGGGCGCTATCCTTCGGGATGCTGCCGAGCATCTATCTGTCGGACGAACCCTATGAGGATCTCCGGGATTATTGCGGGCAATACCTACAAGAAGAGATTGCCGCGGAAGCAGCCGTTCGGCGCATAGAAAGCTTTTCCCGTTTCCTGCGCGCCGCCGCCCTCATGAGCGGCGAGATAATCAATTTCGAAGCGCTTTCCCGGGAAAGCGGAATTCTTGCCCGCACCTTGCGGGAATACTTCTTCATTCTTGATGATACCCTGATAGGCAAGCTCATTCCGCCCTATCGTGAGCGCCCGACCCGCAAGGCCATGGCTTCCGCGAAGTTCTACCTCTTCGATATCGGAGTAGCCCACGCCCTTGCGCAGCGACGGCATATCGAACCCAGAACACCCGTTTACGGCAAGGCATTCGAGCATTGGGTGTATATGGAAATCGCCGCTTGGCTGTCGTACACAAGGGATGAACGGGAGCTTACCTATTGGCGCAGCGCTAGCGGACATGAAGTCGACTTCTTGATCGGCAAGGACGTCGCCGTTGAGATAAAAGCTTCGGAGCGGGTGGTCGATCACCAGATTAAGGGATTGCTGCTGATAGGAGATGAATTGCGCCCCAAACACCGGATTGTGGTGACCTGCGAATCCACTTCCCGGAAGTCGAATGGCATCCGGTTCCTGCCTTGGAAGGAGTTCGCCTCGCTTCTGTGGCAGGGCGAATTTCAGGACTGAACCGTCACCCTCCCTCCGTCACCGTGCTCTCAGGCTTTTGGGCGCCGGCAAAACCACCCTGCTAAACCACATGCTCGGCATTCGCGGGTAGCTGTGCGTCGTCATCGTTAACGACATGAGGTAAGTTTAAATCGATGCCGAGTTGGTCAAAAGCGCCCCGTAATGATTTGCGTTCCATCCGGGCCTCATTCTTTCCCACATCCGCTTAGGAGAACCCTGTTTACACGTGGCGCGCAAGGTTATCGTCTGCTTGGGGGGAAAAGAAAACTTGAGTGTTGCAATTTCCCCTTTAAACTTGTTTACAGGTTTATGGAAAAAAAGCCTAGCATGGATATCTAGGTCAGGATCCTCGAACCAATCCCAGGTGCTCAGAAAGGGCGCGCACCTTGGGAGACGAAGTGATCGGTTACTTCACGGTGTTCGCATCGAGTGTTACCGCTGTTTGCGCCAGCAATCGACCATTCGCAGTGGCGCCGGTCTTGAGGACAATGGCGGTCTTGGAAAGTACGACGCCTTCGATATGCGAGGTCGTTCCGAAAACCGCGGTCCCGGCTACTTGCCAGAAAATATTCTTGGCCAAAGCTCCCCCCTTTAGAATGACTTTGACGCCGGAACTTTGGGTTAGAGTGCCAGCAATCTCGAAAATCCAAATATCCTTTGAGCCGCCTGTGAGGGTTACATTCGTGGGGATGAGGACATTGCTGCTCCATTTATAAACGCCAGGACCGAGGTTCCGTCCGCCGATATTTCCTGCGCCCAGTTCGGTGAAGTTTGGAGCCCGGCTGGCGGCATCGGAATATGCGGTTTGCATGTCCAGTACCGACGTGGTCAAGTTTGCCGGTGTCGGTGAATCATAATCCGCTGCATAAACCTTTCCGGTTATCAAAGCGGAGGTCGAATAGGTGCTAGGCGGGGCAATCAAGGAAAAGCCGGTGATGTATGTTGCCGCGGCCGGGCTAACGCCAATATCACCGGTAACCGATGTGTTACCAGTGGTCGAGATTCCGCTTTTTGCCAAGATCACAAAATTACCTGCCATCCCAAGGTTCACAGAGGCCGTATTTTTGGCGGCTCCGCTGACCTTAAGAGGGCTTGGTGATATGGTTTCTTCTTTGCTGACGTCCGACAAGCAGCCTACCGTGAAAAACGTAAGCATAAGCGCCATCGTTATTTTCGTCGCGGGTTTTACACTGGTCATGTAATATTGATTCATTTTTTCATCCTTGGGTTTACAGACAAAAAGAAACCGGCTTCGTAACCGCCTCCGTACTCTCAAGTACTGTCATCGAGATACATAACAAGATTCGGTTCGACTAGGTTTATCTTTGAGAAGGGACAAACAAGGCTGAAAACGAAGGGTTTCTTTTTGTGGCTGTCCGAGTTACGATTTTTATGGAGAGATAACTTGCGAATACGAGAGAATGAATTCGCTCCGCGAAGGCCAAAAGCGCGTGATGTCCTCTTCTATCATTCTCACGGCGCTGGCTAAGACCAGCTTGTTCCGGTGCTCTTGTTCAATACATGTTGCGGGCGAAGCCTACGGGAGGAAAATGCCCCCACACAAGACATGGAAATTTCAAAACCAGCACTCCAAGAAAAGAAAAAATGCGCGCGCCGGAAAGACAAAGTTTTACATTCCTTATGATAATCAGCCTAATTATATTTGGTTGGAGAAGAGCATCGCACCCACAGAGGAGAAACTCCCATGAACAAAGTGACACCTTTCCTCATGTTCAACGACCAGCTCGAAGCGGCGATCGAATTCTACACCGCAACGTTTCCGAACTCGGAAATACGCAACGTCGCCCGCACGGGAAAGGACGGTCCAATCAGCTCCGCCGAGTTCGTCATTGGTGGTCAACTCTTCATGGGCTATAACGGAGGTTCGTACTTCAGCTTCTCTGAGGGTGTCTCGCTCTACGTGGACTGTGCGGATCAGGATGAAGTGGATGAATACTGGGACAAGCTCGTGAAGGCAGGATCAAAGCCCACGGCATGCGGTTGGATCAAAGACCCCTTCGGTCTCTCCTGGCAAATTGTCCCTAGACGATTCACCGAGCTAATCGGCGATAGGGATCCCAGGAAGGTGAAGGCTGTGATGGATGCCATGATGACGATGGTGAAGCTCGACGTGGCGGAGCTCGAGAGAGCCTACAACGAGGCGTAGGCGTGCTCGTCTAGTTAGATGCCCGAGCTTTCCATGAATGTCACCCAACAAGTCGCTGCAGCCGACCGCCTTCGGCGGCGGCTGAGCGGCAGGCGTTAGCCCAGTACAGGAAAAAACGTCGCGCGAAGAAAAAATAAAGCGCCCGTCCGAAAACAAAAACCAGTTTGAATTAAGTCTGTCAAAGGCCTTTTCATTACCTCCATTGATTTTTTATAGAAAACAAACAATATTTCAGATATGAATAATTCAGACACTCATAATCAGCGTATCGCGAAAATGACCTTTACCTCAGTCTATCCACACTATCTTACAAAAGTGGAGAAAAAGGGTAGGACAAAAGAAGAATTGCATCAGGTCATAGAGTGGCTGACCGGCTTTAAAAGCAATAAGTTGCAGGAACTGCTGAAGGAAAACGTGACTTTTGAAACCTTTTTCCAGCGGGCTTCCCTGAACCCCAATGCGGACCTCATCACCGGACTGATTTGCGGGTATCGTATTGAGGAAATCGAGAATCCTTTGACAAAACGAGTCCGGTACCTAGATAAGTTGGTGGATGAATTAGCCAAGGGGAAGAAAATGGAAAAGATTTTACGTCGTTAGGCAATTTCCTCCTTCCTCTCCGCTCTAGATCATTGCACAAACTGCGCAGCCCGAAATTCAGCCCTCGCTTCGCACTGCGGCCAAGGTTGGACGAAATCGATCAGGCGCAATCCACTTTCGATAGCATCGGTTTTTCCGGAATGGAGGGCGGCTTCCATGATTTTCGTCACCGGCGCGACGATAAACGGTGAAAAGAGCAATCCCACCAGCTTGGGGGCGAAGGGGATCGCTTCGCGGAGTTCTCCGTACTTTATGCGCCGCACATCCATCGGCTTGAATCTTTCCGCGGAATCCTATCCTCTGGATATTTCCCTGATAAACCTGCAAGGCCGGGAATTATGGCGACTTGACAATGTAACCGGTCCGCAAGTGATTCCGACATGGATCGTTCCCAAAACCGCGTCCATTGCCGTCCTGCAATCCAGGGGAAAGAATGCGGAATCCTTCCGGTTACCCGTTCATCCGGATTTTCCATGACGGGGCTCTTCTATAACAATGCCAACTTTTTCACATACAACTTGTTGTCCACTAAGATTTGCAGATACACCAATCCGGATGTCACATTTTGAGGCACAAGATAGGTTGAGTTCCCCATGGGTACGGCCTGATGAATGCTCTTCCCTTGTGCATCCGTAATTCGCAACGAATAGGTTCCCTCAAGATTTATCGACAAGCGTCGCCCCGCAAGCCTCACCTTATTATCTAAAAAACCATTGACAGGTTTGATGCTTGAAGGAGTTTCGCATGCGCCGGGCGGTTGCGAAGTGGCGTAGGGGTTGTGCTTCGAGGAAGCGGGGTCCATGCATCCCGTTCGCAAAGTATCGTATCCTGCCACATACCGGAACCCGCTCAGCAAGAATTCGTTCATAAAAGGAATTTCGAAGGCAGCTTGAGTATGCATTCCCGCCCACCGGAACATCCGGCTACCTTCTACCTCTTTAACCCAGGCATGAGGATATTCACCCGTACTTTTATTCCAGGCCTTTGGATCTACAGTGAGCAGCATAGTGACACCGGGTTGGCCGCGAGGATTGAGGTTCATGGTGTTCCATTCATCCGTCCAAGTCATGGATTTCGGGGCCGTTAATCCCTTGAAAATTGGGTGGCTCGCCGCTTCCGCATCGACATGAACGGTTCCAGGCTTTATGGGGGTGTGACCGTTGGTGAAGGCGCCCATTGCCGCTCCATACCACGGCCACGCCAAATGGATGTGTTTTTGACCGCAAGCATGGATGCAAACCGTGCCATTACCAAGACTACTCCACTTTTGATAATCGGCCTGCTGAGTTGCATTAAAGTTAATGTCATAATTGCTTAAAAACAAAACGAGTTGGTACTGCTTGAGGTTTTCCTCAGTAAAATCGACTTCAAGCCCTTCATCCACTTCAAAGCCGTTGTCTTTCCCCATTTTTTTGGCATAAGCATAAGCGACTCTGTCGGGATTGCGACCCCCTGCATAAATAAGGGCTTTCTTTAGCCGAGAGGTAATAAAGGGAGACGTATCCGCGCTCTTCTCCGGTTGTGCAATCAAGTTCGGCGACATAACAAGGCTGCCCAAAATGGGTAAGACCCATAAAAATCTCTTTGACATTTTCTCTTTCTCCTAAAAAATACCACTCATGCCAAGGGGTTAATGCGAAACGACCTTTTCCGTAAAGCTACCCAGATCCGATGAAACGCTTACGATGTACACTCCCTTTTTAGGCAATGTTACGGAGAAAACCCCTTGATTGCTTTTTAGTGGATAGGGGAGCCGGCGTCCCGAGGCATTATGGATCCTCACGGTAAACTCGGCCGCCGCATTCTTTTTAACGATGGACAATTGGTTGTTCTGGAATGCGAGTCCAAAGTCATTCGCCGAGGCATGTTTTTGCACATTGGCGGTTAAAGGAGACTCGGAACCGATTTCATTCAAGGTGTACCATGCATAGGGGAACCAAAGCGGACTACCTGATTGTGACTGCATCCCGGAGCTGAACGAAAACTGATAGACTCTGCCTTTCTGCAGCCCCTCGATGGACAACGCTACGGTTTTTCGATCCGGGGACATTTCCAACCGGGTAATTTTCATATCCCTTGTATCTTCGGCCACTCCACCATACTTTTGTTCCGCTTTTCCATAGTGCCATGAACGAACCCAAAAATTTTCAGGTTTCAAATCCGTTTCCCGAATAGGATCGGTAAAGGTGATGTCGAAACCGACATTGGTGGAATTGATGCGATGGATGTCCATTAACTCCTTACCGTTTCTCTGCCATTTCATCAAACCCGATAAGCGTCCGAGATAACTCCAGCTGCTTGGCGCAGGCGATCCCAAACCCCCGCCGTAAATAGTGCCATCAGGTCCTTGCAGGATGGATTGAATGCCCGCCTCCAAAATTCCACTGAAGGTAAATACGGCTCCCTGATAAACATCGTTCACCTTTTCAAGGTATGCCCTGTGCACCTTGCCCATGTGAATGTCGCCCATCAAAAATTGTCCCGCGAACTCACCTTGGTTCAATTCAAACATATCCGTGGGAGAATTGCCGACGGTTCGATACGGAATCCAAATTGCGGGTTGCTGAATGGAATCCGGAGGGGGCGGAGGAGCCCACGAGGTTTGCGTCAATTGGGTTGGATAGCCGTAGTGCTTCCCTTCCACCATATGATAGATGGGGTTTGCCTTCCGCCACTCCCCCTGATTGTCGGTGAAAAACAAATCGCCCGTGGATTTCTTCACCCCCACGCCATTAGGCATACGCATGCCTCGGACGAAATGAGTCCATGCGCCTGTTTTCAGATCCACTTTGTAGATATAACCCGGCTCTTTTTCCGTTACATATTTTTTATAGCCCCCAATGCCGAAATAAATGAAGCCGTCATGATTGCAGAATCCGGTGAAAGTGACCGGGCGATCCGGTTCAAAGTGACCGACAGCCACCCTTGTCATAGCCGGTCACCATGGACCGGATTTCAACCGATTAGAAGTTACTCATTGCCGGTCACTTTGGGTACGGATTTTGGG